>NZ_JBNOZM010000001.1:0-917041 GCF_050311655.1 Isoptericola variabilis | reverse complement strand
TTGAGTTCTCAAACAACCGACGCACACCCACAGAACCAGAACTTCCGTCCCAGCCCCGCCGGGGCAACCCCTCAAACTTACTCGGTTCGTCCTGCCCCGTCAACTCCCGGCCGTTGGCCTGGTGTGTCGGTTCGGACGTCCCGGTCCCGAACGAGGGCGCACTCGTCGCCCTCGTGAAGAAGGATTCGGGTGTCCGCCCCGGGCCGGCCACCGGTACCCAGCCTCTCGGCTGTCTCCTCGGTGTCCGTTCTCCCTGTCGGGCGAACGACGAGAACATTACACACACTCCGGCCGGGGCACCAAATCGCGCTCTGACCTGCGCCGACACGTGTCCGGGCCGGCCCGACGGCGGCGGCGAGCGACGGCGGTCCTGGGGCGACGGCGGTCCTGAGGACGACGAAGGCCCCGGGCGAGCGCGTGCTCCCCCGGGGCCCTCGATCGCACGACCGCGGTGCTTACTCGGTGACGGCGACCGCGAGGGTCCGCTTGCCGCGACGCAGGACGGCGTACCTGCCGTGCAGCAGGTCCTCAGCGCGCAGCGCGGCGTCCTCCGACTCGACCTTGGTGTTGTTCACGTAGGCGCCGCCCTCACCGATCGCCCGGCGGGCGGCGGCCTTCGACGTGACAAGGCCCGAGCCGACGAACGCGTCGACGACGAGGTCGCCCGCCTTCGCCGTCGTGCGCGGGAGCTCCGCGACGGCGGCGCCGAGGGTCCGCTCGTCCAGGCCCTGCAGCTCGCCACGGCCGAACAGCGCCTGGCTCGCCGCGATGACGGCGTCGGTCGCGGCCTGCCCGTGCACCAGGGTGGTGAGGTCGCCGGCCAGCGCCCGCTGCGCCTCCCGGGCGAACGGCCGCTCGGCCACCTCGAGCTCGAGCGCCTCGATCTCCTCCCGCGAGCGGAAGGTGAAGACCTTGAGGTACTTCACGACGTCGGCGTCGGCCGTGTTGAGCCAGAACTGGTAGAACGCGTACGGGCTCGTGAGCTCCGGGTCGAGCCAGACGGCGCCGCCCTCGGACTTGCCCATCTTCGTGCCGTCGGCCTTGGTGATCAGCGGCGAGGTCAGGGCGTGCACCGCCGCGCCGTCGGTCTTGCGGATCAGCTCGACGCCGGACAGCAGGTTGCCCCACTGGTCGTTGCCGCCGAGCTGGAGCGTGCACCCGTGCCGCTCGTACAGCTCCCGGAAGTCCATGCCCTGCAGCACCTGGTAGCTGAACTCGGTGTAGCTGATGCCCTCGTCCGAGCGCAGGCGCCGCGCCACGATGTCCTTGCCGAGCATCGTGCCCACCCGGAAGTGCTTGCCGACGTCGCGCAGGAAGTCGATCGCCGACATGGACCCGGTCCAGTCGAGGTTGTTGACCATGCGCGCCGCCGCCGGCCCCTCGAAGTCGAGGAACGGCTCGATCTGTGCCCGGATGCGGTCCACCCAGCCCGCGACGACGTCCCTCGACTGCATCGAGCGCTCGGTGGTGGGGCGCGGGTCGCCGATGAGGCCCGTGGCACCACCGACCAGCGCGAGGGGGCGGTGCCCCGCGAGCTGGAGCCTTCGCATGTTCAGCAGCTGCACCATGTGGCCCACGTGGAGGCTCTGCGCCGTCGGGTCGAAGCCCGCGTAATAGGTGACGGGTCCCTCGGCCAGCGCAGAACGCAGCGCGGCCTCGTCGGTGGACTGCGCCACCAGGCCTCGCCAGTGCAGCTCGTCGAGAACGTCGGTCACCGTGTGCTCCTCGTGACAGGGGGTCGCGACCCGGTCGGGCCGCCCTCCTAGTGTGCCCGACGACTATCGCCGTCGGCGCCGTGATTCCGCCGCGCGGTACGCGGAGACGGTCGGGTCGCCCGCCAGCCAGGCCCGCCAGGGGAACAGGTCGGCGCGGCCGCCGTCGCCGCTCACCCCGACGCGAGGGCCGGTCGCGACCTGCCTGCCGTCGTCCTCCGGCGCCGTCGCCCGCACCCGCAGCACCAGGCCGCCGGCCGGGTCGGTGACGTCCGCGCCGTCGTCGGCCCGGTCGATCCCGAGCGCGACGGTCAGCCGCGCTGGCCCGCGTGCCAGGTCGACGTCGGACCGCGTCACGCCCGCGGCGGCGCGCCGCTCGCGCGCGAGGTCCGCGCCCTCGACCACCTCGCCCGCCCGCAGCAGCACGGCCGACGCCTCACCGGGCGGGCTGCACACGACGTTCATGCAGTGGTGCAGCCCCAGGTGCCGGTACACGTAGACGCGACCCGGCTCGCCGAACATCGTCCGGTTGCGCGCGGTCTCCCCGCGATAGGCGTGCGACCCGGGGTCGGCCGCGCCCGCGTAGGCCTCGACCTCGGTGATCCGCACGGTGACGGTCCCGTCCGGCGTGCGGCGCGTGAGCAGCGCGCCCAGCAGGTCGTGCGCGACGACGTGCACGTCCCGCGCGAACCACGCGCGGGACGGCACCACCGTCCCCGCCGCCACGCCGGTCATCGCTCCCCCGGGGCCGCGGCGGGCGCACCGTCGGCGAGGCGGCCGACGCCGTCGAGCCGGACGTCGGCACGCTCACGCGTGCGCTCGGCCGCGTAGTGGGCGCGCTCGTCGGCCATCCACTTCAGCCAGTGGTCGCGCGAGTCCGCCCCGTCACGGGCCAGGCCGCGCTCCAGGCGCACCGCGTCGTCGGCCTCGACCCAGACCCGTAGCGCGGCCCGGCCGTCGACCTGGCGGGCGGCGGCCCCGCAGCCCTCGACGACCACGACCGGCGCCGGCTCGACGTCGTGCGCCTCGGCGTACTCCCCCCGGACCCAGTCGTACCGCCGGTACCGCCCTGCGCGGCCCGCCTCGAGGGGTTCCAGGACCCACTCCCCCAGGCGGCGCGCCCCGCCGTCGGGCCCGGCCTCCCAGCCCTCGTAGAGGTCGTCCAGGTGCACGACCTGGCACGCGAACCGCACCGCGAGCTGCGTGGCCAGCGTCGTCTTGCCCGAGCCCGCCGGGCCGTCGACGCACACCAGCCTGGTCCGGCGCCACGGCTCGGGCGCTCCCGCGCCCGGGAGCCGGGGCTCCGCTGCACGCACGCGCGCCACGAGGTGGTCCAGCACGTCCTCGGTCGTCGTCACTCCCGCTCCTCTCGCCGGCTCCCAGACCGTATCCGCAGCCGTACCCGCACCGTACGGCGCGCCCGGAACGACGTCGGCCGCCCGCCCCGGAGGAGCGTGCGGCCGACGTCGAGCGCGGACCGGGTCAGCTGTCCGCCCAGATGCGGAACTCCGCGGACCGCTCCTTGGCGGCCTCCACCTGCTCCGCGACGCGGGCGGGCGCCGTGCCGCCGACGCCGTCGCGCGAGGCGACGGAGCCCTCGACGGACAGCACCTCGCGCACCCCCGGCGTCAGGTGCTCGGAGATCGCGGCGAGGTCGGCGTCCGAGAGGTCCCACAGCTCGATGCCGCGCTCCTCGCAGACCCGCACGCACGCGCCCGCGACCTCGTGCGCGACCCGGAACGGGACCCCCTGGCGCACCAGCCACTCGGCGATGTCCGTGGCCAGCGAGAAGCCCTGCGGGGCGAGCTCGGCCATGCGGTCCGTGTCGAACGTGAGGGTGCGCACCATGCCCGCGAACGCCGGCAGCAGCACGGTGAGGGTGGAGACCTGGTCGAAGACCGGCTCCTTGTCCTCCTGCAGGTCGCGGTTGTACGCCAGCGGCAGTCCCTTGAGCGTGGTGAGCAGGCCCGTGAGGTCACCCACCAGGCGGCCGGCCTTGCCGCGGGCGAGCTCGGCGATGTCCGGGTTCTTCTTCTGCGGCATGATGCTCGACCCGGTCGACCACGAGTCGTCCAGCCGCACGAAGCCGAACTCCTTCGTGTTCCAGAGGATGATCTCCTCGCTCAGCCGCGACAGGTCGATGCCGACCATCGCGGACACGAACGCGAACTCCGCGACGACGTCGCGCGCGGCCGTGCCGTCGATCGAGTTCTCCACCGGGCCGTCGAAGCCGAGCTCCGTCGCGACCGCCGCCGGGTCGAGGCCCAGCGACGAGCCCGCGAGCGCCCCGGACCCGTAGGGCGAGCGTGCGGCGCGGACGTCCCAGTCGACCAGCCGGTCGACGTCGCGCAGCAGCGGCCACGCGTGCGCCAGCAGCTGGTGCGCCAGGAGTACCGGCTGCGCGTGCTGCAGGTGCGTGCGGCCCGGCATGACGGCCTCGCCGGCCGCCTCCGCCTGCACGACGAGCGCGTCCACGACGTCGAGCACCTGGCGCACGACGACGCGCGCCTGGTCGCGCAGGTACAGCCGCACGAGCGTGGCGATCTGGTCGTTGCGCGAGCGGCCCGCGCGGAGCTTGCCACCCAGCTCGGCGCCCGCGCGCTCGATGAGGCCGCGCTCCAGGGCCGTGTGCACGTCCTCGTCGCCGAGCACGGGCAGGAAGGCCCCCGACTCGACGTCGGCGAGCAGCACGTCGAGCGCCTCGAGCATGCCGGTCAGCTCGTCGTCGGTGAGCAGGCCCGCGGCGTGCAGCACCCGGGCGTGCGCCCGCGAGCCCCGGATGTCGTACGGCGCCAGCACCCAGTCGAAGTGCGTCGACTGGCTCAGCGCCTGCAGCTCCGGCGACGGGCCGCCGGCGAACCGGCCGCCCCAGAGGGACACGTTGTCGGACTGCCGCGTCACGCTGCCGTCCGGGCCGCCGGGCGCCACCTCGGACCCCACGTCAGAGCTCCCCGGTGCCGAGGTCCACGCCGTTGCCGAACTTCTCGTCGCGGGCCGCGGCCTGCTTGGCGGCGAGGCCGTAGATCTCGATGAAGCCCTTGGCGTGCGACTGGTCGAACGAGTCGCCCTCGTCGTAGGTGGCGAGGTTGAAGTCGTACAGGCTCGACTCCGACTTCCGACCCGTGACGGTGGCCCGGCCGCCGTGCAGGACCATGCGGATGTCGCCGGAGACGTACTTCTGCGTCTCGTCGACGAAGGTGTCGAGGTTCTTCTTCAGCGGGGAGAACCACATGCCGTCGTAGACCAGCTCGGTCCAGCGCTGCTCGACCTGGCGCTTGAAGCGGGCCTGCTCGCGCTCGAGCGTGACGTTCTCCAGCTCCTGGTGCGCGGCGATGAGCGCGATCGCGCCGGGCGCCTCGTAGATCTCGCGGGACTTGATGCCCACGAGGCGGTCCTCGACGATGTCGATGCGACCGACGCCCTGGGCGCCCGCGCGACGGTTCATCTCCTGGATCGCCTGCAGGGGGGTGACGGCCACGCCGTCGAGCGCGACCGGCACGCCCTGGTCGAACGTGATGACGACCTCGTCGGCGACCGGCGGGAACGTCGGGTCGTCCGTGTAGGAGTAGACGTCCTTGGTCGGCTCGTTCCAGATGTCCTCGAGGAAGCCGGTCTCCACCGCGCGGCCCCACACGTTCTGGTCGATCGAGAACGGGTTCTTCTTGGTCGTCGCGATCGGCAGGTCGTGGCGCTCGGCGTAGTCGATGGCCTTCTCGCGCGTGAGGGCGAGGTCGCGCACCGGGGCGATGGACTTGAGGTCGGGGGCGAGCGACGTCGTCGCGACCTCGAAGCGGACCTGGTCGTTGCCCTTGCCGGTGCAGCCGTGCGCGACCGTCGTCGCGCCGAACTGGCGCGCGGCGCGCACGAGGTGCTTGACGATCACCGGGCGGGAGATGGCCGAGACCAGCGGGTAGCGGTCGAGGTACATGCCGTTGGCCTTGAGCGCGGGCATGCAGTACTCCGCGGCGAACTCGTCGCGCGCGTCGGCGACGTACGCCTCGACGGCGCCGCAGTCGAGCGCGCGCTTGCGGATGACGTTCATGTCCTCGCCGCCCTGGCCGACGTCGACGGCCACGGCGACGACCTCGGCCCCGGTGGCCTCGGCGATCCAGCCGATGGCCACGGAGGTGTCCAGGCCGCCCGAGTAGGCGAGCACGACGCGATCAGTCATCACAGTTCTCTTTCTGGCGTGGGGGTTCGGGTCAAGTCTGGCAGCGCCGGCCCGCGGGGGCCACGGCCGTGCCGTCGGTCAGGTCGGGTCAGGGTTGGGTCAGCTCGAGGAAGCGGCGCGCGAGGTCGTCGCCGCCGAGCGGGTCGCGCGCGATCACGAGGATCGTGTCGTCGCCCGCGATGGAGCCGAGGACGCCCGGGAGGACAGAGTGGTCGATCGCGGACGCGAGGTAGTTGGCCGCGCCGGGGGGCGTGCGCAGCACGACGAGGTTGGCCGACGCCTCCGCCGACACGAGCAGGTCGTTGCAGAGCCGGGCGAGACGCGCGGCGACGTACTCGACGTCGTGCTCCCCCACGCCCGCGGCCTGCACGCTGCGGTCGCCGCCCTCGCCGGGCACGGCGTACACGAGGGACCCGGCCGCGTTGCGCACCTTCTCGGCCCGCAGCTCGATGAGGTCGCGCGACAGGGTGCCCTGCGTGACGCTGACGCCCGCGTCGGCGAGCTCGCGGGCCAGCTCGGCCTGCGAGTGGATCGCCGTGCGCCGCACGATCTCGACGATCCGCGCGTGCCGCGCGGCCTTGGTGGTCGGCCCCGCGGCCTGGCCCGAGGGCTGGCCGACCGGCGGCGTCCCGTCGACGCCGCTCACCGGTGCTCCAGCAGCCAGGTCAGCAGCGCCTTCTGCGCGTGCAGACGGTTCTCCGCCTCGTCCCACACCACCGACGCGGGGCCGTCGATCACCTCGGCGGTGACCTCCTTGCCGCGGTAGGCGGGCAGGCAGTGCAGGAAGATCGCGTCGTCGGCCGCGGCGGCCAGCAGCGTGTCGTCGACGCGGTAGGCGTCGAGGGCGGCGAGCCGCTCGGCGGCCTCGTCCTCGTCGCCCATGGACACCCAGGTGTCCGCGGCGACGACGTCGGCCCCCGCGACGGCGGCGCGCGCGTCGGTTGTGACGGTCACCGACCCGCCGGTCGTGGCGGCGATCTCCCGGGCGCGGGCGACGACGTCGTCGGGCGGGAGGTAGCCCTCCGGCCCGGCGACGGCGACGTGCAGACCGGCGGTGACGCCGCCGAGCAGGTACGACGCAGCCATGTTGTTGCCCGCGTCCCCCACGTAGGCGAGGCGCTGCCCGGCCAGGGCGGAGATGCCGCCCCGGTGCTGGGCGACCGTGAGCAGGTCGGCGAGGATCTGGCACGGGTGGAAGCCGTCGGTCAGCGCGTTGACCACGGGAACCCGCGAGACGGCCGCCATCTCGTCGATGCGCTCCTGGCCGAACGTGCGCCACACGATGGCGGACACCTGGCGGTCGAGCACACGCGTGACGTCGGCGACGGACTCGCGCACGCCCACCTGGGCGAGGCGGCCGTCCACGATCACGGGGAAGCCGCCGAGCTCGGCGACGCCCGTCGAGAACGAGACCTGCGTGCGCAGCGTCGGCTTGTCGAACAGCACCGCGACGCCCTGCGGGCCCGCGAGCGGCGCGCGCACGAACCGGTCCTCCCGGAACGCCATGCCGAGCTCGAGGACCTCCCGCTGCTCGTCCGGGGTGAGGTCGTCGTCGCGGAGGAAGTGGCGGGGCATCAGGGCTTCCCTTCGGCGGTCGGGTCGGCAGTCGTGTCGGGGACGGTGACGGCGGCGAAGAACCGGGCGGTGTCGCGCGCCTGGTCGGCCGTGAGGATCAGCGGGGGCGCCAGACGGATCGCGTCCGGGGCGACGGCGTTGACGACGAAGCCCGCCTCGAGGGCCGCCGCCGCGACGTCGGCCGCGACGGGCCGGGTGAGCTGGACGGCGAGCAGGAGCCCGCGGCCCCGCACCCCGGCGACCAGCGGGTTGCCCGCCGCCTCGATCTCGGTCCGCAGCACCTCGCCGACGCGGCGGACGTTCTCCAGCAGACCGTCGCGCTCGATGACGCCGAGCGTCGCGAGGCCCGCCGCGGCGGCGACGGGGTTGCCGCCGAACGTGGTGCCGTGCTGGCCGCGGCCGAGCAGGGTCGCGGCACGCTCGCCGAACGCGATCGCGGCGCCCACGGGGAAGCCGCCGCCCAGCCCCTTGGCCACGGTGACGACGTCGGGCACGACGCCGCCGCCGATCTCCGGCTGCTGGAACGCGAACCAGGAACCCGTGCGGCCGACGCCCGTCTGGACCTCGTCGAGCACGAGCAGCGCGCCCGCCTCGGCGGTGAGCCGGCGTGCGTGGGCCAGGTAGCCCGGGGGCAGCGGCCGCACGCCGGCCTCGCCCTGCAGCGGCTCGACGACGAGCGCCGCGACGCCGCCCCGCTCCGCGACGGCCTCGGGCGAGAACGCCTCGTCGAGAGCGGCGGTGTCGCCGAAGGCCACGTGCTCCACGCCGCCCGGCAGCGGCTCGAACGGCTCGCGGTAGGCGGCCTTCGCCGTGAGCGCGAGGGCGCCCATCGACCGGCCGTGGAAGCCGCCCTCGAGGGCCAGGACCCGGGTGCGGGCGCCGTCGTCGCCTGTGTTGCGGCGCGCCATCTTGAACGCCGCCTCGACCGCCTCGGTGCCCGAGTTGGTGAAGAACACCCGCGAGCCGTCGGGGGCGCCCGCGAGGTGCAGGAGCCGCTCGGCGAGCCCGATCTGCGTGGGCGTGGCGAAGAAGTTCGACACGTGGCCGAGGGTGCCGAGCTGCGCGCTGATCGCCGCGGTGAGGGTGGGGTGCGCGTGACCGAGCGCGTTCACCGCGATCCCGGCGAGCAGGTCGAGGTAGCGGCGCCCGTCGGCGTCCCACACGTACGCGCCCTCGCCCCGCACCAGCACGCGCTGCGGCGGGCCGAACGTGTCCATCACGGCGTGGGAGTAGCGGTCGGTCCAGGCGGCGTTCGAGGCGTCGGCCAGGGCGCCCCCGCTCACGGACTGCAGGGTGTCGCTCACGCGCCCGCCTCCTTCGTCGTCGCTCCCGGCGCGGGCACGACCATGGTGCCGTTGCCGCGGGTGGTGAAGACCTCCAGCAGCACGGAGTGCGGCTGGCGGCCGTCGATCACGGTGGCGCGCGGCACGCCGCCCTGCACGGCCCGCAGGCACGCCTCCATCTTCGGCACCATGCCCGACGTCAGGCTCGGCAGCAGGGCTGCGAGGTCCGGCGCGGTGATCTCCTCGACGAGGGAGTCCTTGTCGGGCCACGAGGTGTACAGGCCCTCGACGTCGGTGAGCATGATGAGCTTGCTCGCGCCGAGCGCCACCGCGAGCGCCGAGGCTGCCGTGTCGGCGTTGATGTTGAGCACCTGGGTCGGGTCGTCGACGTCGGGCGCGACGGTCGACACGACCGGGATGCGGCCGGCGTCGAGCAGGTCCTGCACGGCGCCGGGGTCCACCTGGACGACGTCCCCCACGAGGCCGACGTCGACCGGCTCGCCGTCGACCACGGCGTGCCGGCGGGCGGCGCGGAACAGCCCGGCGTCCTCCCCCGACATCCCGACGGCGTGCGGGCCGTGCGCGTTGATGAGGCCGACGAGCTCGCGCGAGACCTGGCCGGTGAGCACCATGCGCACCACGTCCATCGCCTCGGGCGTGGTGACGCGCAGGCCGCCGCGGAACTCGCTGTGGATGTCCAGCCGCTCCAGCATGGCGTTGATCTGCGGGCCCCCGCCGTGCACGACGACGGGCCGCAGGCCCACCTGGCGCAGGAAGACCATGTCCTGCGCGAACGCGGCCTTGAGCTCGTCGTCGATCATGGCGTTGCCGCCGTACTTGACGACGACGAGCGCGCCCGCGAACTCCTGGAGCCACGGGAGGGCCTCGAGGAGCACCTCGGCCTTCTGCTCGGGCGCGAGCCCGTTCACGACGTCGCTGCTCATGAGCTGTACGCGCTGTTCTCGTGGACGTACGCGTGCGTGAGGTCGTTGGTCCACAGCGTGATCTCGGCGTCGCCCGCGTGCAGGTCGATCGTGATGTCGACGTCGCGCGACGCGGCGAGGTCCACCTTCTCGGGCGACTCGTGCGCCCCGCCGGCCTTGCACACCATGACGCCGTTGACGCTGACGTCGAGCTCCAGCGGGTCGAACGGCGCGACCTCCTCGGGCACCGTGCCGACCTGCGACAGGATCCGGCCCCAGTTGGGGTCGTTGCCGAAGATCGCGGCCTTGACCAGGTTGGACCGGCTCACCGCCCGCGCCACGGCCAGGCCCGCGTCCTCGGTCGTCGCGCCCGTGACCGTGATGGCGATGTCGTGCGACGCGCCCTCCGCGTCGGCCACGAGCTGGCGCGCCAGCTCGGCGCAGACGGCGGTGACGGCCTCGGTGAACGCGGCGTCGTCCGGGGTCGCGCCGGACGCACCCGAGGCCATGAGCACCACCGTGTCGGAGGTGGACATGCAGCCGTCGGAGTCGACCCGGTCGAACGTCGTGCGGGTCGCGGTGCGCAGCGCCGCGTCCGTCGTCCCGGCCTCCACGACGGCGTCGGTCGTGATGACGCACAGCATCGTGGCGAGCGCGGGAGCGAGCATGCCCGCGCCCTTGGCCATCCCGCCCACGGTCACGGTGCCGGACGGCGTCTCGATCGTGCGCACCGCGGTCTTCGGGACGGAGTCCGTCGTCATGATGGCCGTGGCCGCGCTCACGCCCGACGCCTCGTCCGGGCCCAGCGCCTCCGCCGCCACCGGAATGCCCGCGAGCAGCTTCTCGGCCGCGAGGCGCACGCCGATGAGGCCGGTCGAGGCCACGAGGACGTCGATCGCGCCGATCCCGAGCACCTCCGCGACCTTCTCCGCCGTGGCGTGCGAGTCCTGGAACCCGCCGGGGCCGGTGCACACGTTCGCGGCCCCCGAGTTCAGCACGACGGCGCGGGCGACCCCGTCCTTGATCGCCTGACGCGACCACATCACGGGCGCGCCGACCACACGGTTGCTCGTGAAGACGGCGGCCGCCGCGTGCTGCGGGCCGTCGTTGACGACCAGGGCGAGGTCGGGGGCGCCGGAGGCCTTGAGGCCTGCCGTGATCCCGGCGGCCCGGAACCCCTTCGCTGCGGTGACGCTCATGGAGCGACTCCTTCGGTGACGAGGCCGGCCGTCTCCGGCAGGCCGAGGGCGAGGTTCATGGCCTGGACCGCCTGGCCGGCGGTGCCCTTGACCAGGTTGTCGATGGCGGTGACGGTCACGACGCGCCCGGCGCCGGCGTCGAGCGCGACCTGCACGAGGGCGGTGTTGGCGCCGAGCGTGGCGGCCGTCGTCGGCCACTGCCCGTCCGGGAGGAGCTCGACGAACGGCTCGTCCGCGTAGGCCTCCGCCCACA
Organism: Isoptericola variabilis; assembly: GCF_050311655.1. Lineage (GTDB taxonomy): Bacteria > Actinomycetota > Actinomycetes > Actinomycetales > Cellulomonadaceae > Isoptericola > Isoptericola variabilis. The sequence goes on along the minus strand of NZ_JBNOZM010000001.1, from coordinate 905,925 downwards.
CGGCGCGGACGTCGGCGGCCGTGGCGCCCTCGTGCTCCGGCGCGAGACGCGCGGTGACGGTGGCGAGGATGCCGCGCGACATCGGCACGAGCGTGGGCGTGAAGCTGATCGACACCGCGGGCGCGCCGGCGGTGCGCAGGTTCTGCGCGATCTCGGGGATGTGCCGGTGCGTGCCGCCGACGGCGTACGGCACCGCGGAGCCCAGGCCCTCGGCGGCGAGCAGGTGCGGCTTGAGGGACTTGCCCGCGCCGGAGTACCCGTTGGCGAGGACCGCCACGACGTCGGCCGGGCTCACGAGGCCGGCGGCGACGCCCGGCTGCAGGCCGAGCGTGACGGCCGTGACGTTGCAGCCCGGCACGGCGATCCGGCGGGCGCCGGCCAGGTGGTCGCGCTGCGTCCCGGTGACGCCGCCCTCGCCGTCCGCGTGAAGCAGCTCCGGCAGGCCGTAGGGCCAGGTGCCCGCGTGGGCCGAGCCGTAGAACTGCTCCCAGTCGGCGGCGGACGCGAGCCGGTGGTCGGCGCCCAGGTCGAGGACCAGCACGTCGTCGGGCAGCTGCGCGGCGATCTCGCCGGACGCACCGTGCGGCAGGCCGAGCACGACGACGTCGTGACCCGCGAGCGCCTCCGGCGTCGTGGGCTCGAGCACCCTGTCCGCGAGGGAACGCAGGTGCGGCTGGTGCGTACCGAGCCGCGTGCCGGCGTTCGAGTGCGCCGTGAGCGTCCCGATCTCCAGCGCGGGGTGACGCGCCGCGAGGCGCAGGAACTCGCCCCCGGCGTACCCGGAGGCACCGGCGACGGCGACGCGGAACGTGCGCGACTCAGTGCTGACCATATGCAGCACTATACATACCTATGCAGCGCCCCTGGAACCTGTTTCTCGCGCCCCGGGCGCCGCGGGTCACGCGACGAGCGGGAGGTACATCACGTGCAGCCCCACGTAGCCGTGCGCCGGGCTGCGGAAGGCGCCCGGCACCGTGCCGACCACCTCGAACCCGAGCGCCCGCCACAGGCGCACCGCGACCTCGTTGGACTCGACCACCGCGTTGAACTGGACGCCGCGGAAGCCCTGCTCGCGGTGCCACGCGACGACGTGCTCGCCGAGCGCCCGGCCCACCCCCAGCCCGCGAGCCTCGGGAGACACCATGAACGACGCCGTGCCCACGTGGTCGCCGTTCCCGGGTCGGTTCGGCCCCATCTTGGCCGTGCCCAGCAGCGTCCCGTCGGCCCCCTCCGCCACGACCGTCGCGCCGGGGGCCCGCTCCATCCAGATCTCCCGCGCCTGCTCGCTGGTGAGGTCCAGCGGGTAGACGTAGGTCTCTCCCTCGCGAACGACCGCCTCGACGATCGGCCACAGGGCGGGCCAGTCGTCGTCGGTCGCGGGGCGGATCGTGAACGGGGCGCGGGTGTCTCGGGTCACGCCCGAAGCATAAGGTCGGACGCATGCACGCAGTCGTGGCCCGCGCGGCGGGTGGTCCCGAGGTCCTGGAGTACGTCGAGCAGCCCGACCCCGCGCCCGGCGCGGGCGAGCTCCTCGTCCGCGTCGCCGCGGCGGGGGTCAACTTCATCGACACGTACCGCCGCGCCGGCGTGTACCCGATGAGCTACCCCCACGTCGTGGGCGTCGAGGGCGCCGGCACCGTCGAGGAGGTCGGCGACGGCGTGGAGGGCTTCGCGGTCGGCGACGAGGTGGCCTGGAACGAGGCGCCGGGCTCGTACGCGGAGCTCGCCGTCGTCCCCGCGGCGAACGCCGTCCGCGTCCCCGCGGGGCTGGACCTCGTCACCGCCGCGGCGCTGCCGCTGCAGGGCATGACGGCCCACTACCTCGTCGCGTCGACCTTCGAGGTCGGGCCGGGCCACGACGTGCTGCTCACCGCCGGCGCCGGCGGCGTCGGCCTGCTCGCCACCCAGCTCGCGGTAGCACGCGGCGGTCGCGTCATCACCACCGTGTCCTCGCCCGAGAAGGCGGCCCTGTCGTCGGCGGCCGGCGCCGCGCACACCGTCGACTACGCGGCGATGGACGACATCGCGACCGAGCTGCCCGCGGTCGTGCGCGACCTGACCGACGGCCGCGGCGTGCACGTCGTGTACGACGGCGTGGGCCGCGCCACGTTCGACGCGTCGCTCGCGTCGCTGCGCCCGCGCGGCACCCTCGTGCTGTTCGGCGGAGCCTCCGGGCAGGTGCCGCCGTTCGACCCGCAGCGCCTCAACTCCGGCGGGTCGCTCTACCTCACCCGGCCCACGCTGGGGCACTACCTCCTCACCCGGGGGGAGCTCGAGTGGCGGGCGTCCGAGGTGCTCGGGGCCGCCGCCGCGGGCGACCTGGACGTCCGGATCGGCGAGCGGCTCCCCCTCGCCGAGGCCGCGCAGGCGCACCGCGCGCTGGAGGGACGCGCCACGACGGGCAAGGTGCTGCTCGTCCCCTGACCGTCGGGTTAGTATCTCGACATCAAGAGACTTGATGTCGAGAGGAATGGTCATGGCCGACTGGTCCCCCACCGCGTACCTGCGCTACACCAACGAACGGTCGCGCCCCTTCGGCGAGCTCGTCGCGCGCGTCGTGCGCGACCCGGCGAGCGTCGTCGACCTGGGCTGCGGCCCGGGCCACCTCACCCCCGTGCTGCGCGAGCGGTGGCCCGACGCCGCGTTCGTCGGGCTCGACGCCTCCCCCGCGATGGTCGAGCGCGCGCGGGCCGCCGACCCGGACGGCCGGTACGAGCTCGCCGACGTGCGCGACCACGCCGCCGGACGCGGCCCCGTCCCCGAGGCCGACCTCGTGATCAGCAACGCCACGCTCCAGTGGGTGCCCGGGCACCGCGACCTGCTCCCCGCCCTCGCGGCCACGGCGCGGCAGACGTTCGCGTTCTCCGTCCCCGGCAACCACGACGCCCCGAGCCACCGCACCCTGCGCGAGGTCGCCGGCCGCGCGCCCTACGCCGCCGTCGTCGGGCCCGTCGAGCGCCGCGCCGTCGGCGACCCCGCCGAGTACCTCGAGCTCCTGTCCAGGCCCGGCTGGTCGGTCGACGCCTGGGAGACGACCTACACGCACGTGCTCGACGGCGACGACCCGGTGCTGCGGTGGATCTCGGCGACCGGCGCCCAGCCGGTGCTGCACGCGCTCGACGCGCACGACGCCGCGCACGGCACCGACCTGCGCGCCCGGTTCGACGCCGACCTCGGCGCCGCCCTGCGCGAGGCCTACCCCCGGCGTCCGTTCGGAACGCCCCTGGCCTTCCGGCGCGTCTTCGCGGTCGCCACGCGGACGGCCTGACGCCTCACCCGGGAGTCGGTCGTAGGCTCGCGCCGTGACCGACACCACGTTCCCGATCCGCATCGGGGTCCAGCTCCAGCCGCAGCACGCCGACTACGCCCAGGTGCGCGACGCCGTCCGGCGCGCCGAGGACGCCGGCGTCGACGTGATCTTCAACTGAGACCACCTCGTCCGAGCGTTCATGCAGGTGAGGGTGATTTCTTGGCGCTCGCGGCCCGGGCGTGCGTCACCTGTGCGTCACGCCTACCCCTGACGCCGCGCACGACGTAGCGACGGGGCCGCGCGAGGCGCCTCGAGCCGCTTCCACGCAGCCGTCACGGGGTTGGAGACGTCGGGCGCCAGGTGGGCGTACCGCTCGGTCGTCTTGATGCTGCCGTGCCCGAGCTGCGTCTTGACGTCGTACAGCGGGACGCCAGCCTGCACGAGCCACGAGGCCGCCGTGTGCCGGAACTTGTGCGGGTGGGTGTGCGGCAGGCCGGCCTCCTCGAGCACGACGCGGAGATCCTCGCGCCAGTTCGCGGCGTTGAGGTCGCGGCCGCGCTTCGTGACGAAGATGCGCGCGTCGGCAGGGCGCCCGACGAGGAGCGCGCCCAGGCGCTTCACGAGCCAGGCGGGCGCCGGCACCTCGCGGATCGAGGTGGAGTTCTTCGGGTAGGGCTTGTCCTTGCCGTGCTGCGTGAGCGTGTGGTCGATCCTCACGGTGCGCCGTAGCCAGTCGACGTCGTCGCCGCGGAGCGCGACCGCCTCGCCCCATCGCGGCCCGACCCAGCACATGAGCTCGACCAGCACGGCGTCGGACTCGCGCCCCGCCTTGCGGAGCGCGCCGGCGATCGCCTCGACCTCGCGCTGGGTGTGCCACTCGGGCAGCTTCGGCGGGGCCGTCGGCGGCTTCACCCGGCGGGCGGGGTTCGCCTCGAGGTGCCCATCGAGCGTGGCGGCCTCGAGCGTCGCCTTGAGGTGCGCCAGCGCCTTCCCGATCGCCGCGGGCCCGATGCCGTCTCGCTCCCGCGCCGCGACCCAGCCGCCCACCTCGCTCCGGGTGATGTCGCGCAGCGGACGGTCGGCGAAGTGCTCGCGCAGGTGGAGGCGCCACGACGTGTCGTCGGCACGCCGCGTCTCGGCCTCGACGACGCGCGTGCGCTGCCAGCGGTCGTACCACTCCCCCAGCGTCAGGGACTCGCGCCGCGGGTCGCGCCAGGTGCCCCGGCGCGCGTCGGTCGCGGTTTGCTCGGCCCACTCCTTGACGACCTTCTTGAGGGGGTCGGTCTGCGTCACGCGGCGACCGTCCGGAAGCCGGACGGTCGCCTGCCAGACGCCCGAGGGCAGTCGGCGGTATGCGGGCATCGGCTACAGCCAGATCGACGCCGGCAGCGTGGCCCCGCTCGCCGCCAAGAGCAGCTGGCGCGAGCGATGGTTCATGATGTCGACGGGCAGACCGGCGCGCCGGATGACCTGCCAGAGCTCGACGGCGCCGACCTCGCCCTCGACGAGACGCCGGAGGAACTCCTCCCGGCGATCGAGGGCAGCCTGCACGGCGGCGTCGACTGCTGGACGAGACGGAGCGATTACACCGATGGACATAATGAGCGTTCCCCCACGCGTTTGACCCCTCCAACTCTCCTAGGTGGAGCGGGTGAAACGATGGTAGGCAGGGGCACCCGACCCACTCGGGGCGAGTGCGGGTGAAATCTGACCCGTTGCGGGAACGTTATCGACGGGACGCAGTCGACCGTCGGTGTCCGGCTCGACCCGCGCGCTTCTCCGCGGCGAGGAGCAGGTCGGAGGGCGCGAGCTCGAGAACCTCGGCGACTCGGTCGAGCGCCCGGATCGGGATGTCACGCTTGCCCGCCTCGTAGCGGTGGATCGCCTCGGGGGAGATCCCGGTCGCCTGCGCTAGCTCGCGCTGGGAGTAGCCGGCCGCGACACGCTCGCCGGCGATGCTGCGCCCGAGGGCCTGGCTCAGAATGCTCGCCTCCGTCACGACCGCCGCTCCGCGCGTGCCTCCGCCGCAGCCATGAGCTCCGACGGCTTGTACCCGAGGGCGCCCGCGAGCTGCGCGAGCGTCTTGTAGGGGACGTCCCGCTCGCCTCGCTCGTACCGCCCGAGGGCGACTTCGGACAGCCCCGCGCGCTTCGCCAGCTCGCCGCGCGTGAGGCGAGCTGCGGAGCGTTCGGCCGTCAACGTGTCCGCCAGGGCGGAGGTCAGCGCATCAACCTGGGTCTCGTTGGTGTCCATATGGATGAAGAGTAGCGCCGTCCGGGCTGTGTGACACTCCATCTGGAAATTTCATCCCCTCGTATCCGATTGGATCTGTGCACGGCCCGGTTGGGCCGGGTAGGGTATCCGTATGGATACGGCAGACGTCCTCCCGGAGGTGCTCGAAGAGCTCCGCCGGAAGGCAAACATCACCCAGGAGACTCTGGCAGAGGCCACGGGCATCCCCAAGGCCACCCTGCAGCGGCGTCTCGGCCCCTACGACCAGATCAGGTTCAAGGAGCTCGCGCGCATCGCGCAGTTCTTCGGCAAGAAGCCCTCGGAGATCTCGGCGATCGCCGAGGCGCGCTCCACCGACTTCGGGCCGGTGCAGCAGTGAGTGCGCGACGGAGCGCGGCCCCCGCGCCGGCGACCTCCCCGCACGTCACCGTCAAGGCGGTCGCCGACCTCCTCAGCTGCTCCCCCGACCACGTGTACGGCCTCATGCACGACGGCGTGCTGCCCTACGTCGACATCTCCCGGCGCGGCGAGAAGCTGCGCCGCCCCAAGCTCCGTATCCCGCTCGCGCAGGTCGAGGCGTACATCGCCCGCCAGACCAAGCGCGGCGCCGCCGGTCTCCGTCCCACGAGCTGACCGCGGACAGCACGAAGCCCCCGCGCCGACCAGGGCAATGACGGGGGCTACGCACTCACCGAGGAGTCTACCGATGACCACCACCCACACCACCACGCCGCGACCGATCCAGGTCCCGTTCATGCTCTACACGCTGTCGGCGGAGCCCGACACCATGGGCTCGCCGGCCGAGCCAGCGGTCGACCTGTTCGAGAAGGACATGCGCGGCCGCGTCCTCCACACCCACGCCGTCACGCCCGCCCAGGCGCGCGAGCTCGCGGCGCAGCTGGTGAAGGCCGCGGACGTGTCGGAGTCGCGCGGCCAGGACGCCCGCCTCGTCGAGTCGTTCGGCGGTGCCCGATGACCGCCCGACCCGAGGTGATCGACGCCGTGCCGGGCGTGCCCCGCCGCCGCCCCGCGGACCCGGTCGTGCCGGCGCTGTCGTCGCAGGCGGGCGTGCAGGCTCTGCTGCGCGGTCAGGCGGCCGTGCTCGACGCGGTGCACGTGGCCGCGACGCCGTCGGGCGACTCGGCGCTTGCGGTCCTCCGCGCGAAGGACGACGTCGTCGCGGCCGCGCTCGACTGGTTCGGCTCGCAGCCCGGCGTCTACGAGGAGCGCGCCATCGCCTCGCTCGACAGCGCATGCGCGCGTCTCGTCGAGTTGCGCGGAGGCATCCGATGACCGCCGCGATGGAGCCCCGCGACATCGACGAGCTGCTCGCCGAGCACGCCGCAACGAACCCGCTCGTGCAGCTCGCGCTCGAGCAGCGCGAGCCTCGGAACCTCACCTCGCAGGGGGAGGAGAGGGCGGCCGGCGCGCCCCGCGTGACCACGCACACCGCGGGGCGCGCCGCCCGGCACCCCCTCGGCGTCGCCATGGTCGCCGCCCTGGCGCTCGCGGCCGTCTACCTCGGCGTCGTCGTCGAGCTGACCGCCCCGCTGATGTCGGGCGGCCAGCTGATCGCCGGCCCCGTCCTGATCGTGGGCGGCGGACTGCTGCTCGCCCGTCTCGTGCACGTCCAGCTGCGGAGGACCCGATGACCGCCACCACGCCTCACCGCTTCGACCAGTGCGACGCGACGTGCACGACGGATTGCGGGCACTGCAAGGGCAACGACGTGCTCAAGGCGGCTGCGACGGCCGTCCGCGACACGCTGAACGACGAGCGTCCCGTCACCGCCCTGGACTACCGCATCGCGGCCGCGGTGCTCGGCACGCTGCCTGAGCACCGCGACGACATCGTGCAGCTGCTGGACCAGCACGACACGTACAGCGTCAGCCCGGACGAGGGGTCGGAGTGCGAGTGCGGCGCGCCCATCGGCACGGTCGAGGAGTACGCCCCGCGGCAGTGGGCGACGCACCGCGCCAACGTCCTGCTCTCGCTCCTCGCGGGCGGTGCCCGATGAGCACGCCGACCATCACCCCGGCCCAGACCGACCGCCCCGAGCCGACCGCGTCGGCCGACGTCGGCGAGGTGGTCCACCAGGTCTGCACGACCTGCTGGCCAAACTGCTTCGCGAGCGACGGTGAGCGGTTCGCCCTTTGCGGGGCCGACATGCGCGGCGAGCGCGAGGTCGCGACCGCAGGGCCCGGTGAGCCGTGCGAGCCGTGCGAGGCCGCCGCGAGTTCTCACTGGCACGGCGGTGCCCGATGAGCACGCCGACCCTGACCCCCGCAGAGGCGGGCGCTCGCGGCCGGGCCCTGTCGCTCGCGGCGCGGCGGCGCGAGGAGATCGCCGCGGGCCTCGCGGTGATCGCTGCCTGGCCCAAGGGCCAGACGTTGTCGGTGAACGACGTGCGCGAGCAGCTCGACGCGATCGGCTTCCCGAACCGCGCCCGCGCCGGCCTCTTCACCCGCGCCGTCTCGGACGGACTCCTGATCCCCGTGTTCTACGGCGGCTCCGACGACCAGCGCACCGTGCCCTCCACCGGGCACAGCGCCCACGGCGCCCGCGTGAACGTCTACGGCCGCACGCGCCTGCCCTACCGGTCGGGCGGGTAGCCCGTGCCCCGCCTCCGCGCGATCGACGAGCACGTCGCCGCGATGCGGCAGCTCAACGGCCGACTCGTCGACCCGCCCCGCGGCGCCTGGTGCCCGATCCACGACACCCAGCGCACCCCGTGCACCGCGTGCGCCGGCGACCACCGGGCAGGCGAGCACCACTCCCTGCCGCCCCTGCCGTCCTGCCGGCACTGCACCACCGCCCGCACCACCCCGCTGCCCACCGTCGACGTCCCGGCGCTCGCGGCGCGCAACGACGCATGACCCCCGAGGAGAACCCAGTGACCACCATCCCGACGCCGCGCGACGTGCGCGGCCTGACCGACCAGATCCACGACGGGCCGCTCGACGCGCCCGAGCTCGTGGTCGCAGCCCCCGCGGGGCTGCCGCTGCGCGACGCGACCCCGGAGGAGGTGGACGGCATCACCCGCCTCGTGGCGTCCGCCGTCGGCCTCAACGCCGACGACCTCGCCCTCGTACACCGGGTGCGCACGGCTGGCGCCCTGCCGCCGGTGCTCGACGCGCCGGCCCGCCGCGACGAGCCGAAGCCCGCGCCCCGCCGCCGCGGCGTCGTCGTCGAGGTGCGCGCGCTCGACGTGACCGGCGCGCCCACGACGCGCAAGGTGATCTTCGAGACCGCTACGCGCTGGTCGATCGCCCCCGCCGGCGCCCTGCGGGTGTACGACGGCCCGGCCGAGGAGAAGGCGTTCAACCAGCAAGTGTGGGTCTCCGTCGACTGGCTCTACGACGCCGTCCCCGCGACCCGCGAGGGGGCCACCCGATGAAGACGAGGATCGGCCGCCCCAAGGTCACGATGCAGCCCGTCAACCCCGACGACCCGCGCGGTCTGTGGACGGCGTCGTGCGCCCACTGCGACTGGACGGCTACGAGCGTGAAGTCGTACCTCTCCGGCACCGAGATGCCCTACCACCGCAGGAAGCACCGCGACGGCCAGATCGAGGTGACCCGTTGACCGTGCGCCTCTCCGACCAGTTCACCGAGAACGAGCGCGAGTACGTCGCCGGCCTCCGCGTCCGATCGTTCTACGGCGCGGCCGTGGCCGCCCACGCGCCCGCCCGCCGGCCCGCCACGGGCGAGGTGCCCGGCCTCCGCACGATGGCCACCGCGCACCTCGACGCCGGCGTCCGCGAAGCCCGCCGCATCGTCTCCGAGGCGCTCGCGGCCGCGCAGCACGACGCCTCGACGACGCTCGCCGGTTGGGTGCAGCTGTACACGCACGCCGCGCTCTGCCCGGGCTTCGACGAGGACGAGCTGCGGTTCGTCGCCTCGCGCCTCATGCACCTCGAGGGCGCGCGGATCCTGCCCGAGGGCGTCGGCGTCGACGGGTGCGTCGCCCTGCTCGAGGGCTGGGCCCACCGTCAGCGCCTGGCCGTGGGCGGTGCGCGATGAGGATCGAACTCGCCTGGCGCCAAGCGGCCGCCGACGTCGACCGGCGCGTCTCTGCGCTCGAGGACGCACGCGCAGAGGTGGGCCCGCGCTGGGTTCGCGGCATCGCCGTTGCCCTGCTGACCATCTGGCTCAGCCTGACCGCGGCGGACCCCTCGTGAGGGCCGCCGGCAGCACGGCCGCCGGCGGCGTCGTCGGCCTCGCCCCGCTGGCGCTCCCCACGGGCCGGTCGGACGTCGACCTGGACGCCGTGCGGGAGCGCCGCGAGGCCGAGAAGGCCCGCCGCGCGGCGACGAACCCGTTCGCTCAGCCGTCGGGCCAGCCCCGATCGATGTCGGCCTCCCGCGCGCTCGCCGGCGCCCTGGTCGACACCGAGTACGAGAAGGCCGCGTTCACGACGCCGCCGCCCGCCCCGATCGCCTCCGAGGAGGTGCCCGTGCCCACCCCGAAGCCCACCTTCGAGACGTTCGAGAAGCCTGCCCCCCGCCGTGGTCCGCGCCCTGGCCAGTCCAAGGCGTCGCGCGAGATCCGCAACCGGCAGATCGTCGCCCTGTACGTGTCCGCCGACGAGGTGCTGACGATGCAGGACGTCGCCGACCGCGTCGGGGTCTCGCTCTCGACGGTGTCCAACGTTCTCAAGGCCGCCGGCGTCGAGGTGCGTCGCCGGCAGGCGGCCAAGCCGACCCCGCCGTCGAAGATCGCCGAGCGACTCGCCGCCCGGCCGGACGCGGCCCCCGCGCCAGCCCCTCGGCCGAGCGTGCGCCGCGTCCGCACCCTCGACGGAGAGCTCGGCCGCGGGTTCATCTGGACCTGCCCTGGTCACAAGGCCGGCGTGCAGCTCTGCATCAAGGTCACGTTCAAGGTCGCCGTCGAGGACCTCGACGAGCACCTCCGCAAGGAGCACTCGAAGGAGGCCGCCGCGTGAGGTCCGCGATCTTCGCGCACGCGGCCGCCCAGTGGTCGGAGATGCGCGCCGAGTTCGACGTCGTCCTCGAGGCCGCCTACGCGAAGGCTGAGGAGGGCTCCCACGGGAAGGTGCTCAACGCCCGCGGCCGCAGGGAGGGGATCGACCCGTTCTCGCTCCTGACGGGCCCGTGGTCGCGCGTGGCCGCCTACGCCGCGCCCGAGCTGATCGAGCACTTCGAGACGGTCGGCCGGCCCTCGCTCGCGCAGTTCGAGCGCGAGTGGCTCGCCGCCCGCACGCCGTGGGAGGCCGCCGCGTGAGCGTTCCGTATCTCCTGCTCGGCGCCCTGGTTGGTCTGTGGCTGCTGGCAGTCGTGGTGTTCCTGCTCGCTACGTGGCGGCCGCGCCTGCGCCGCCACGTCACCCGCTCGTGCGTCACCTGCGGCCTGTGCTGCTGCCCGGAGTGTCGCGAGGCACGCCGTCGTGCACCGTGGCGCGCCCCGCGCGGCGGCGGGTACCACGGGTGCTCGCCGGCGCACCGCACGACGGACCCGGCGTGCGGCCTGCACCGCCCGCCCCGCACGCGCTGGCAGCGGTGGCAGTTCGACCGCGCCCGCGGCCTGGCATGCCCGCTCTGCACCGGCGGCCGCCGGTGACCGCCGCCGCATGGATCGCCGCGGTCATCCTCGGCTTGGCCGCCCTCTTCGTGCTGATCCTGGTCGTCATCGCGGTCGTCGTCATCGCTGGTTGCGCCCGGGACCTGTGGCGGTGGCGCCGATGAGGCCCGTGTCCCGCACCGAGTACCGCGCCCAGGTGGCCCGCGAGATGTCCGAGGCCGCGCTGCAGACGCGCGTCCTCGGCCTCGCCCGCGAGCTTGGCTGGATGGCGTACCACACGCACGACAGTCGGCGCTCGCAGCCCGGGTTCCCGGACCTGGTCCTCCTGCACGCCAAGCGCGGCGGCCAGGTCGTCGCCGAGCTCAAGACCGAGCGCGGGCGCGTCTCCACCGAGCAGCACCGCTGGCTCGCGGAGTTCCGCGGCTGCGGTGTCGAGGCCCACGTGTGGCGTCCGGCCGACCTCCTCGACGGCACGATCCTCGCCGTCCTCACCCGCGAGGGCACGGCGTGACCGGCCTCCGACGGCAGCAGCTTCACCACCCGCCGCACCGAAGGGGGGTGATCACACACGAGCCGCGCGCCTCCCGGGGACCTCCGCACCAGCCCCACTGAGACCAACGCGGAAGGACCCCGCACGTGACCCCCTACTACCAGGACGACCTGATCACCTTGTACCTCGGCTCCTGCCTCACGATCACCGAGTGGACCTCGGCTGACGTGCTCATCACCGACCCGCCCTACGGCGTCGGCGGCAACCTCACCACGACGACCGGCACGCACGAGTGGGACAAGACCCTCGACGTGCGAGACCAGGCCCTCGCGATGTTCCTGTCCGGCGGCGCTCGCGGCGACGAGCTCGAGCGCCCCTACGCGATGTTCGCCTCCCCGAGGCGACTGGACGGCGCGGTCCCGTACCGCGGCCTGCCGCTCGTGTGGGACAAGGGCGACAGCGTCGGCATGGGCGATACCCGGTTCCCGTGGCGGCCGAACTACGAGCTGATCTACGTCTCCGGACCCGGATGGGAGGGCCGTCGCACCTCCTCGGTGCTGCGCGTCCCGCTCTCGTCCAAGGCCGCCACCCAGGAGGGCCACCCGACACCGAAGCCGATCGGCCTGATGCGGATGCTCATCGAGAAGGCACCGCCCGGCGTGATCGCAGACCCGTTCGCCGGCACCGGATCGACGCTGCTCGCGGCCAAGCAGCTCGGACGCCGCGCCATCGGCGTCGAGCTCGACCCGACCTACGCGGCGCACGCAGTCTCGCGCCTCGCGCAGGACGCGCTCGACCTCGGCATCTGACCGCCGGCCACGACCACCATGAGAGGAGGTGAGCACCGATGTGCGACTCCTGCGACCGCCCCATCAACCCCCAGACGGGGGAATGCGGCTGGCTCTGACTGATCCACCCCGCCTGATCCCGACTCCCGGAAGGAGCCGCACCGCGTGACCTGGACCCGCGGCGGCGACAGCGCCGCCACCGACCCCGACCTGATGAAGGTCGCGGGCTACGACCCCGAGGACGACCGACTGCTCAACGAGGTCGCCGGCTTCGTCTTCCGGTGCTACTTCCAGGTCGCGCGACACCGCACCGACTACGCAGTCGACCCGGGTACCGCGATGGCCCTCGGCGGCGCCCGCTGGCGAGAGCTCGTCTCGCACGCCACGCGCGCCGGCCTGATGACGCCCGTCGAGATCGACAGCGTGCAGCACTGGATGATGAAGGCAGATTCCGGATTCATGCACGTGCCGACACGCGCCGAGCTCGAGTGGGCGGCCCAGCGCAAGAAGGACCTGCGCGACCCTCGCCTCTACGTGCAGGTCCGCCTGCGCGACGGCGACAACTGCCGCTGGTGCGGGATCCTCGTCCACTGGACCGGGCCCCGAACGAACCGGTCGGGCGAGCTCGACCACCTGAACCCGGGCGAGCCCGGGACCTTCGAGACGATGGTCGTGTCCTGCGCGCAGTGCAACCACGGCCGCGGCGCCGACGTCGAGGTGTGGGACTCCAAGCGAGCCCTGCGCCCCGTGCCCGAGCAGCCCGTCTACGGCAGCCACACCGCCAAGGTGCTGACGAACAACGGGTGGCCGACCACGCCCAACCACCGCAGCGACGAGGACGGCCAGGCGCCGGCCGGCGCGGGTACCGCACGCCCTGATCAGGCTGTGCGACCCGCGACGCCAGGCGACGGCCCCACGTCGCGCCCCCGGGCGCCCCGGGAGTCTCGGCCGAGTCCCGCCCGAGTCTCGAACCCGCAGTCTCCCGAGACGGGACTTGTCGGGTCGGGTCGGGAGGGGTCGGACACCACCTCTACCCCAGGGGACCGCTCGCCTACCTCGAACGCGGCCCCAGACCAACCTCAACCCCCGCGCCCCCGCCGCCGTCGTGGCAAGCGTGGCGGCCGAGCTCGTCCGACCTCAGGAGGCACCCAGGCATGAGCAAGCACCAGTACAAGACCGCCGCGCAGATCACGTGCGAGCGCGTCGCTGCTCGGATCGCCGAGCTCGTCGATCCCTGGACCGAGGTCGTCGAGCAGCGCGTCCCCGTGCGCGGCGAGGACGGCCGGTGGCGCCTGACGGTCGAGGTGACGCATGTCGACCAGGCCGCGCTCCTCGACCAGCTCGCGAACCCCGAGCCCGGCTCGACGGCGGGCGTGGGCTCGTCGGACCCGAGCGCCCGGGCCGCGGCGAACCTCGGCGGCCTGGCCGTGCTGCAGGACATCGACGCCGACGCGCGGCTCTGGCTCTCCCGGATCGACGGCCGCTGGTCGCACGCCGGCATCGTCGCCTCGCTGCAGGGGCTGGGCGCCCTGGCCCACAAGCGGCCGACCGAGGCGCTGCGCGCCAACATCGCGGACATCAGCGCCCGCCTCAACGCCACGCTCGAGGACCGGCTGCGCCAGATCGCGCGCGCCGCCGGCCTGCTGCCCGAGGACACCCTGTGGAACCTCGACCGCGAGGTCATGCGCTGGTGGGCCAACGCGCGGATCGCGACGACGTGGGCCGACCCGCCCCTCAAGCCGCACGTGCCCTGCCCGGAGTGCGGTGCCCACGGCAAGGTGCAGGTGCGGCTCAACCCGAAGGCCGCGGTCTGCATCGCGTGCGGCACGGCCTGGGACTCCCTGACGATCAACGAGCTCGGCACGCACGTGCAGCTCCTCGTCGAGCACGAGGCCGCCGAGCGCACCGCGCGCCAGATCGAGAGCCGGCCCTGCATGACGTGCGGGCAGGAGCACGCCGCCGGCGACTTCTCCGATCCGGACGTGTACCTCGCCCACACCCCCGCGGCCCTCGTTGGTCGCACCACGCCCGACGTCGTTGGCAGCTTGCGGAGCGATGTCAGAACCTCGGCCTAGGGTCCTGCCCGTACCGCCTGCCCAGACCGCATCGACCCGAGGAGAGCCATGGCAGCGACCGTCACCACGAGCGGCACCCACACCAGCAAGCACGCGAACGCCCGGAAGATCCAGGTGAGCGACGGGCACCTCGACCTGCGCGATCGCACCAACCGCACCATCGCTGTCTACGCCCCCGGACACTGGAAGTCGGTCGAGCTCGACACCACCGACGAGGAGTAGCCACCTCCCGCGCCGATGCGCGGCGGGTGTCACGCGGGCGTCCGCGTGACACCCGCCGCGTTCGTCGTGTAGGTTCACTCCCAAGTGGGTTACGCATGCCCACGAGAGGCCCGACACCGCTCCCCGGTGCCGGGCCTTCGTCGTACCCGGGCGGAGGTGACCGTGCCTCGTCTCGTCGTGCTGCTGTTCGGCCCGCCTGGCGCCGGCAAGTCCACCCTCGCGCACGAGCTCGCAGCCCAGCTCGGCCTGCAGGTGCTGGACCGTGACGACCACCAGTGGCGCAGCGAGCGGCAGTTCCGCGCCATGCTCCGCACCGTGGGTGCGGACCCCAACGCGTCGGCCGTGGTGATCCGCACCGGCGCGTCCTCGACTGCCCGGGCCAAGGCGCAGCAGCTGGTGCGAGCGACGCACGGCTATCTCCTCGACCCGGGCTATGACGTGTGCGCGCAGCGGGTGCGCGCCAGGCGACGGCAGGTGGCGGACAGCCTGCGCGGCGTGGCCGCGTGGTACGCCGCGCACGACCGTGTCGACCGCGTGCCCGCCTGGCCCGGCGCGCTCGACGAGCACAGCACCTGGCAGCCGATCCGCCTCACGCAGCGCGGCACCTCCTACACCGAGAAGCTGCAGCGGTACGGCGCCGCGCACCAGGCCGCGCGCCGTGCGTGGAAGGACAAGCTGCCGCTGCCGTGCACGGTATGCGGGCGCCTGGTCCTGCGAGGCAGCGACTGGCACCTCGACCACACGGACGACGGCGCCGGCTACCTCGGCCCGGCCCACGCCGGGTGCAACACCAGCAAGGGCGGACGCAAGGGCGGACGCGCTCGAGCTCGACGCGAACGACACGACGTCGCGACCGCGACGAGACGACTCGTCCTCTGACGCGAACCGGAAAATCTCCTGACGACTTCGCGAGCCGCGGCGCTCGCGGCGCCAGGATTTTTTGCGGCTGGCCGTCCCCCTCACCCCCGAACCACCAAAGTTTTCACACACGGATCGGGCGGATTTTCGAGTCTCGCCGGGTGTTCGTCCGTGTCGTCGCAGGTCAGAGGGTTCTCCGGCGATGCTGAGAGGTGGTGCCCCCGTGGGGTATGCCTGCGCGACGGGACTCGCGCTGGCCCCTCGGGAGTACTCCACCGGAGGAACTACGACCCCCGGGCGGTGATCGCGTGGCCACGAAGGATCAGGGCGAGCAGGTGAAGAAGGCTCGCCAGACGGGAAGTTCTCCGGCCGAGGGATGGTGCGTGGTCTGCGGCGAGTCCATCCGGATCACGGCGCGCAGCAGCGCGACGCCCATGCACAGGGCCTGCCGCGCCGGCGCCGATCGGCCCACGGCCGCGCCATCGACGACGTCGGAACGACTGCGCGCCTACCTCGAGCAGGCCGGCGCCGCGGATCCTGCCGTCGAGGCGCTGACCGTCGAGGCGTGCCGGATCGTCGACCGGCTCGACCACATCGACCGCATCGTCACCGGCAAGGACGAGTGGATCCAGCTCATGCACTTCCGTCTCGGGAACGGCGAGGAGCAGAAGGTCTACGTCTCCCTCGACGGTGTCCTGTCCGAGGCGCGCCAGCAGGTGACCGCGCTCAAGGGCGTCCTCGCGCAGCTCGGCGTCGGCAAGGCGGTCCTCGAGCCGACGGTCGCCGACGACAAGGGGAAGGCGGGTGACCCGGTTGACGAGATCGCAGAGCGTCGCGCTGCTCGGGGAGGCGCCGTCGCGCGCCTGGGTCACGCCGCAGGGCGTTCGCGCTAGCTCGGCGGACGACGTCGTCGACCTGTCGGCCTCGTTCGGGCTGTACCTGGACGGCTGGCAGCAGCAGGTGCTCACCGCGGCGCAGGGCGAGCGCGCGGACGGGACGTGGGCGGCGCAGCGGGTCGGCGTGACAGTGCCCCGGCAGAACGGCAAGTCGCAGTTGATGGTCGCGCGGATCCTCGCCGGCGCCTTGCTGTTCGGCGAGAAGAAGATCGTCGTCAGTGCGCACCAGCAGGACACGGCGCGCGAGGCGTTCGCGAAGCTCATGGAGCTGATCGAGGCGGACGACAACGTCGCGCTGCGGCTGCGCGTGAAGGCCGTGATGAACGCGCTCAACCGCGAGGCCGTCACGTTCACCACCGGGGCCAAGGTCCAGTTCAAGGCGCGCAGCGGCGCCGGCGGCAAGGGGTTCTCCTCCGACTGCCTGCTGCTGGACGAGGCGCAGATCCTCGGCTCGCGCGCGTGGACATCGATCAACTCGACCATGTCCGCGATGCCCAACCCGCAGGTCTGGCTCCTGGGCACGACGCCCCAGGAGGAGGACGACTCGTTCGCCTTCGACGCGGTCCGTCGCGCGGCGCTCGCGGGCAAGTCGACGAACGCGGCGTGGTGCGAGTGGGGCGTCAACGTCGACAGCGACGAGTACCGGGCCGCGCAGGCCGACCTCGCGGCGAAGAAGTGGACGCCGGCGGTCGAGTACCTGTGCTGGTCGGCGAACCCGGCCTGGCTGACCCGGATGAACCACGAGGTCGTGCAGGGCGAGTTCGAGACCTACGACCCTTCCAAGTTCGCGGAGGACCGCCTGGGTATCTGGCGCGACGACACGGCCGGCCAGCTGATCATGCCGCGCTGGCCGGAGCTCGTCGCGCCGCGGCCGAAGGACGCGCCCGTCGTGGCGCTCGGCGTGGCCGCCGACGTCGACCACGCGTGGATCTCGCTCGGCGCGGTGCTCGGCGGCGAACGGCCGCACCTGGGCTCGGTGAACCGCTGGCCCACGCGCGAGCGCGCGAAGGCCGTCGCCGAGATCGCGCGCATCCAGTCCGAGCAGGGCGTGCCCGTCGTGGTCGACGGCGGCGGCCCTGCGTCCACCGTCATCGCCTACCTCGAGGCGGCCGGCGTCATCGTGACCCGCCTCGACCTGCCCGGCTACGTGCAGGCGTGCGACGACCTGGTGCAGGCCGTCGACGCCGGCGCCGTCGAGCACGGCGGGTACGACGAGCTCGACGCCGCTGTCGCGGCCGCCGGGTGGCGGCAGATCGGCGACCGCCGCGCGTTCGCGCGCAAGGGCGGCGACATCTCCGCGCTCGAGGCGTGCGCGTGCGCGCTGTCCGCGACGCGCGAGGAAGCGAACTACGACGTCATGTCCTCGATCCTGTGAAGGGGGTCACCGTGAAGCGACGACTCACCCGCGACCAGGGGTCCATGCTGCTCCTGGCCGGCGGTGCGGCCGCCGTCGGCGCCGGCCTGTGGCTGGCCGTCGGCCTGGGCGTGGCCCTGATCGCTGTCGGCGTGCTCGCCGTCGGCGTGGCCCTCCTGCTCGGGATGCAGTGATGGGGTGGCTCAACGGCGGCGCCGAGAAGCGGTCGGCCGGCGACGAGTGGATCGACTCCACCGGGACCCCGGTCACCGTCACCACCGAGCGCGCGACGTACCTGACACCGGTGTTCGCCTCGATCCGCACGATCGTCGACTACGTCTCGACCCTGACGCCGCGGTTCTACCGGCCCGACGGGCCCGGGGCCGTGAAGGAGATCAGCCCGCCCGAGCTGTTCCGCAACATCGAGCTGGAGTACGGCACGGAGAACTGGCTCGGTCAGGCGATGTACGCGACGGTCACGGACGGCAACGCGGTCGGCCTGGTCCCAGCGATGTCGGGCTACGGCGGCAACCTGCCGCTGATGATCGAGTGGGTGCGCGACTGGTCGCCCGTGAACGACGAGCACGGCAACCCCTGGTGGTACCTGAACGGGCAGCAGACACCGGGCAACCGCGTCGCGCACATCCCGTGGCTCGTGCCCGAGGGGCGCCTGCTCGGCATGTCGCCCATCCAGCACTACGCGTCCATCGTGGCCGCCGGCCTGTCGGCGCAGGAGTACGCCGACGTCAAGCGCGGCGGCGGGATCCCGCCCGCTGTGCTGAAGAACATGATGCAGGTGCTCGACCCGAAGGCCGCGGAGAAGGTGCAGAGCCGGGCAGTGACGTCGTTCGCGTCCGGCAAGCCGTTCGTGACCGGCAAGGACTGGGACCTGTCCATCGTGTCCGTCCCGCCCGCGCAGGCGCAGTTCATCGAGACGCTCAAGCTCACCGCCTCGGAGATCGCCGCGATCTACGGCCTCGACCCGCGCGAGGTCGGCGGCAACGCCGGCGACTCGCTCACCTACTCCAACGACGAGTCCCGGGCCCGGAACCGGGCGCACAACATGCGCCCGTACATCAAGCGGCTCGAGCTCGCCGTCGCGCGATGGCTGCCCGGCGGGCAGTTCATGCGCCTCGACGTCGCCGAGACGATCCGCCCCGACATCAAGACCCAGACGGACATCATCGGCGCGAAGCTCAAGGACGGCCGACTGTCCCTCAACGAGGCGCTCGCCCTCGACGACCGCCCGCCCGTGCAGGGCGGCGACTACCGCAACGTGCCCCGGCCCGACCCCGCGCCGGCATCCCGTCAGGAGGACAACGCATGACCAGCACCACCGCTGAGCGTCGGTTCACCACGGTCCCGGTCGAGACCCGGGCCGCGGCCGCCGACAAGCGCACCATCGGCGGCTACGCCGCCAAGTTCGGCAGCCTCTCGCGCAACCTCGGCGGCTTCGTCGAGCAGGTCGCGCCCGGGGCCTTCAACAAGAGCCGCGGCGACGGCTGGCCGGGCGTCATCGCCCGGTACAACCACGACGACAACATGGTCCTCGGCACCACCGGCGGCGGCACGCTGCGCCTGGGCGTCGACGACGTCGGCCTCACCTACGAGGCCGACGTGCCCGCCGCACGCTCCGACGTCTACGAGCTGATCCAGCGCGGCGACGTGCGGCAGTCGTCGTTCGCGTTCGTCGTGCACGAGGACGAGTGGTCCGAGTCGGAGCAGAACTTCCCGATGCGGACCCTGCTGTCCGTTCGCCTGCTCGACGTCGCCCCGGTCAACTCGCCCGCCTACGAGGCGACCTCGGTCGGCACCCGCTCGCTGGACGACGAGCGCCGCTCCGTCGCCGGCGCCCTCGTGGGCCCGGCGGCCGCGTTCGAGTCCCTCGCGCGGAAGTTCGACGCCCCCCTCGACGAGGTCCGGGCGCTCGCGGCCGCGGACGAGCTGCGGAAGTTCTTCCGCCGCACGGACGAGGCGCCGAAGCCGCTCACGGTCGCGGACGCCATGAAGGCGTGGCGCTGACCTGACAGACCACCGCGACGCCGGGCAGGGCAACCACCCGACGTCGCGGACGCACCACCTGAGCACGATCCGGCAGGGCGCAACCCACCGGGACCCAACCACCCAACGAGTCCCGGAAAGGGGACACCCATGGCTTCCAGCCTGATCAAGCAGCTCGGCGAGCTCGTCGAGTCGATCGACACCCGCACCGCCGCGATCCTCAACGAGGGCGTCCGCAACGGCAACGGCGTGCTGACCAACGAGCAGCGCCAGGAGCTCGACAACCTCGGCGAGGCCCGCAAGGACGCCGCCGAGCGCCTGCGCAACGCCGAGCAGGGCGAGCAGCGCGCCCGCGACCTGGACGAGTCGTTCCGGCGCGAGCACGGCGACCCCGAGGAGCGCGGCGGCGCGGACAGCGAGTTCGCGAAGTGGGTGCGCGAGTCGCGCGCCGGCGAGAAGTACGACGTCGCGATCGAGTCCCGCGCCATGTCGGGCACGGGGGGCACCGGCAAGGCGGGCGTGTCCACCCAGCTGTGGGAGCACGCGATCGAGTCGTCCGAGATCCTCAAGTACGCGACGCTCATGACGACGGCGGACGGGAACACGATCCCCATGCCGCGCGCCACGATCCACGCGGAGCCGGACGACGCCGACATCCCCGCGAACGGGCCGATCACGGAGAGCGACTCCACGCTCGACACGGTCGACCTGGGCGTCGCCAAGCGCGGGTACATCACCTACGTCCCGAACGAGCTCCTGCAGGACGCCACGTTCGACGTCGAGGGGTACATCTCCCGCAACGCCGGCCGCCAGCTCGGCCTCAACGTCGCGGCCGCGGGCGCCGCGGCCGCGAAGGCCGGCTTCACCGTGCCGGGCGTGACCACGCTCGCCGGCGACACCGCGAGCCTGGGCGACCAGTCCGCGATCGGGCACGGCTCGGACTACCTGGTGGACCTGTTCTACTCGGTGATCGCGCCCTACCGGGCGTCGCTCAAGTGCGCCTTCGGCATGTCCGACGGCGCGGCCGCCGTGGTCCGCAAGCTCAAGACCGCGGACGGCAAGCCGGTGTGGGAGTCGGCCCTGGTCGCCGGCCAGCCCGACCTCATCCTCGGCAAGCCCGTGTTCGTCGAGCCGAACTTCGACCCCTTCGGGGTGTCGAAGAAGCCGATCTTCTTCGGCGACTGGTCGGCCCTCGTCGTCCGCATCGCGGGCGGCCTGCGGTTCGAGCGGTCCGCCGAGGCCGGGTTCGGCAACGACCAGACGGCGTTCCGCGCCCTGGTCCGTCGCGGCGCCGTCGGCCTCGACCCCACGGCCGTCAAGCCGCTGGTCACCGCCGGCGCGTGACCGCCCGCCGGGGGCGCCCGCGAGGGGCGCCCCCGGCCCCCACGACGACCGGAAGGGGTCGACATGAAGGTGCAGATCAAGGTGTCCCCGGGCGGGCTCTACAACGGCGCCCCCATCACCGCACGGGTAGGCGACGTCGTCGACCTCCCCGACGAGTACGCCGCCGGGCTGCTCGCCGGCGGTCTCGCCGCGCTGGTCTCCCAGGAGGAGCCCGTCGGCGACGACGACGCCAGCACGGACCAGCCGTTCCCCGACGGCGACCCGTCGGGCGAGTGGACCGCCAAGCAGCTCAAGGCGTGGGCGAAGACGCACGACGTCGACCTCGGAGGGGCAACCCGCAAGGACGACATCCTCGCCGCGCTCACCGAGACCGCGACCGTGAAGGAGCCGGACGAGCAGACGGCCACGACCGACCCTACGGGCGCCGAGCAGCGCCCGGCGGACGAGGTCGACGCCGAGAAGCGGGGCTGACGTGGCGGTCACCGTCCCCGATCTCATCGAGCGGGTCGGCGGTGACCCTGTCGCCGACGAGGATGAGGCGACCCGCTGCCTGGCGCTCGCGGAGCGGTACGTCACGGACTACGTCACCTCCTCGGAGGCCGAGGGTGTGCCGGAGGAGGCCCGGGACGAGGCCGTGCTGCGCGTCGGGGTGAACCTGTTCAGCCAGGTGAAGGCGCCCAACGGCGTCCTGATGACGGTCTACGACGACACCGGCGACGGGTCCGAGACGGCGCTGCGCGTCTCCTCGGACCCGCTGCGCGGTGCCCGCGTGGTCCTGTCGCCGTACCTCGCGCCGCTGGGGTTCGCATGACGAACGCGATCACTGCTGCGCAGAAGGGCCTGGCGGACGCGCTGACGGCCGCCAAGCTCAAGACCTACTCGGAGCTGCCGGAGAAGGCGTCACCGCCGTTCCGGTACGTCCTGAACGGCGGCGTGACGTTCGGTACGCAGGTCGGCTCCTGGCGGGTCGTGCTGCGGGTCGTCTGCGTCGCCCGACCAGGCACCAACGCCGTCACGCTTGACCGGCTCATGGACATGGTCGTCGAGCTCCTCGATGCCGTCGGCGGTCTCGACGGGTACGAGCTCGCCGCCGACACCGTCGACGAGCCGGCGGAGTACGCGGTCAACGGGCAATTGACCCTCGCGGCCGCCGTCAACGTCCTCGCGCGCGTCTCGCGCGCCCAGATGAAGGAGAGGTGACCCCATGACGGGGACCCGGATCAACGGGCGGGACATGGTCCTGCTCATCGACAGCATCGACCGGTCGGACGAGGCGTCGTCCTGGGCGCTGAACTACGGCACCCGGCAGACGTTCGCGGACATGCGGGGCGCGACGCCCAAGCGCCTCGACATGACGATCAACCAGGATCTCGACCCGACGTCGCTGTACACGAAGGCGATGGCCGGTGTCGGGACGTCGCTGACCGGCCTGCTCAAGCCGCTCGGCAACGAGGCGCCGTCCGAGGCGTCCCCGCACTACTCGTTCAACGTGGTCCCCGCGGGCCCGTCGGGTGACACGTTCATGGGCGGCGAGGCGGCGGAGGACGCGTCCGCGACGCTCACCGTCGACGTCCAGTGGCTCATCACGGACTGGACGAAGGTGACCGCGTGACCACGAAGCCCCAGAAGGTCGAGCACCAGTGCGACCTCACCCCCGGCCAGTTCTACGACACCGTCACCGGCGAGGAGCGCGGCCTGGTCAAGCGCGCCTTCCGGGAGCCGCTCGCGCAGTTCGCGAAGGACGACAAGGAGACCTTCGTCGAGGCGCTGGTCTTCCTCGACCTGCACCGCCGGCGCGAGCCCGACCCCAAGGCCCGCGCGCACGCGATGACGATCAAGGAGCTGCAGGACTACTTCGCCGACGACGAGGACGAGGAGGCCGACGACTCGGGGGAAGGCTGACCGCGGACGCCCGGGAGATCGCCGTCTGGTGCCTGACGACGCGCCAGCCCGTCGCGTCGTGGATGGTCCTCACCGAGCTCGAGCGGCGCGTGTTCTACGACGAGGCGCGCAAGGCGCAGGACGCGGCCGCGGCCGCTCTCAGGGGAGGGGGCGGCCGTGGCTGACGACGACTTCCGCATCGAGGGCATGGAGTCGCTCGAGGCGCTCGCGAAGGTGATGCGCAAGGTCGGCGAGGGCAAGGAGATCCGCAAAGAGCTGCTGGCTGCCCTGCGCGCCGCGGGGCAGCCGACGGCGGACGACATGCGCACCGGGCTCGCGGCGAAGCTGCCCAAGCGCGGCGGCGTCTCGAAGGTCCTGACGAAGAAGAAGCGCACGTTCGCGGTGCGCAACCGGCTCTCGTCAGGGGCGAAGGAGTCCGCGGGGATCCGCATCGTGTCGACGGACAAGAGCCACGACTACCAGTCGCTCGAGCGGGCGGGGAAGTTGCGCCACCCGGCGTACCCGTGGCGGCGGCGGCCGCGTCGGTCGTGGCGGTGGGTCGAGCAGCGGGTGCCCACCGAAGGGTTGCTCGAGGGCGTCATGCACGAGCACGAGGACGAGTTCCTCGAGGGGATCTCGGACGCGATGTTGGAAGCCGCGCAGGCCATCGAACGAGCGATCGACAAGGGGGTCTGATGGCGACACCGGCAGTCGAGTTCACCGTCGTCGGGGTGGACAAGGCGTCGAAGACGTTCGACGACGTCGGCAGGTCGGCGTCCGACTCCGCGGACAAGATCAGCCGGGCCTCGGAGGAGGCCGGGTCGAAGTTCGACGCGGCGGGCGAGTCGGCCGGCGACCTGGCCACCTGGACCGCGACCCTGGGCGACGGCATGGCCACCCTGGGTGAGCAGATCGGCGGCCCGGCCGGGCGGTTCCTCGAGATGGGCGGCAACGCGATCCTGGCGGGGACCGCGATCGGTGACCTCGGTGAGGGCGCCGTGCAGGCCGGGAAGTGGATCAAGGGCCTGGGCATCGTGCAGAAGGCTCAGGCCGCCGCGTCCTGGGTCGCCACCGCGGCGCAGAAGGCCCTCAACGTCGCGATGAAGGCGAACCCGATCGGCCTCATCATCACCGGGATCACGCTCCTGGTCGGCGCCCTGGTCTGGTTCTTCACGAAGACCGAGCTCGGGCGCAAGATCGTTGCCGCGGCGTGGAAGGGCATCCAGGTCGCGATCGAGGCCGTGGGCAAGTGGTTCAAGGGCACGCTCGTGCCGTGGTTCAAGGCGGCGATCGACAGGATCACCGGCTTCTTCAGCAACGCCAAGAAGAACATCTCGGACAGGTGGAACGCCCTGGTCGACTGGTTCAAGAACATCCCGAACCGGATCGGCTCTGCGGTGTCCACCGTGGCCACGAAGGTGCGCGAGAAGTTCTCGACCGCACGCGACCGGGTGAAGGAGGTCTTCAACAACGTCGTCGACTGGTTCAAGAACCTGCCGGCCCAGTTTGGCTCCGCGCTCGCGGGGCTCGGCACGGCGGTGTGGAACAGGGCCGACGCCGCGCGCACCCGCGTGAAGGACGTCTTCAACAACGTCGTCGACTGGTTCCGCAACATCCCGAGCCGGATCGGCTCTGCGGTCGGCGCCGTCGGCTCCTTCGTGTACGAGAAGTTCTCGGCCGCGCGCACCCGCGTAAAGGACGTCTTCAACAACCTCGTCTCCTGGTTCCGCAACCTGCCGTCCCGGTTCGGCTCCGCGCTCGGCGGGCTCGGCTCATCCATCGGCGGGGTCTTCAAGTCGGCGTTCAACAACGTTGCCTCCTGGTGGAACAACAGCATCGGCCGCATCGGCTTCACCGTGCCGTCCTGGGTGCCAAAGGTCGGCGGCCGCAGCTTCGACGTCCCGAACATCCCCTACCTCGCCTCCGGCGGCACCATCGCCCGCGGCGGGTGGGCTGTCGTCGGTGAGGAGGGGCCCGAGCTCGCGCACCTGCCCGCCAACACCACCGTCTTCCCGAACGGGACCGCCCCCGCGCCCGCCGGCGGCCCCGTCCTGCACATCGAGAACTTCTACGCCGAGAGCCAGGCCGTCGGCGCCCTCGCCGACGAGCTCGCGTGGAAGATCCGGAGGTAGACCGTGACCACAGTCGCATCCCTGCTCACCCCACCACCCGACCTACAGCCCTGGCAGGCGCAGCTCGGGCCGCTGCGACTCGGCCCGGGCACCCCGTTCGACTTCTCCGTCCTGGACGGCGTCGACGAGCTGCCCGAGCTGCGCACCAGCGACGAGCCCCGCCCCTGGGCGCACGGCACCTGGGAAGGTGACGACTGGGCCGACGGGCGCACGATCACCTGGACCCTCGAGGTCGAAGCCGTCGGCGAAGCCTCGGACGCGGCGCTCGCGGCCCTGCGTGCGGTGATGGTGCCGACGAAGACGGGCTCGCTGGTGCCGCTGTGGTTCAACCTGCCGCCGATGGGCGGTCTGGTGCGGTGGGACGTGAAGGTCCGCCGGCACCGGCTGCTCAAGGACGCGACGTGGGTGCGCCGCGAGGGCGGCACCCAGGAGGCGCAGTTCTTCGCGCCCGACCCGGCGGGGTACGGGCCGGGCCGGTCGGCCTCGACGGGGTTCGCCGAGCTGGCGGGGGGCCTCGCGTTCGACCTGTTCACCGACGGGCAGGGCTCGACCACGGGCTACCTCGAGTTCGGGGAGCAGGGGTCGTCCGGCCGGGTCGACCTGGACAACCCCGGCAACGCGGAGACGTGGGCCGTGCTCGAGGTCGCGGGCCCGACGCCGTCGGCCGGGTTCGAGATCGTCGACGTCCCCACCGGGCGGCGCCTGCGCTACGTCGGCGTCGTCCCGGCGGGGTCGGTGCTCACGATCGACACCGCGGCCGGGTCTGTCCTGCTCGACGGGGTCGCAGACCGCTCGGGCCTGCTGACGGCGCGCGAGTGGGCGCCCGTGCCGAAGCAGGGCTCGACGTCGCTCGCGTTCCTGACCCTGGGCGAGACGACGGCGGCGACGCTGCGTGCCGTGTGGGCGCCGGCCTGGTGGTGAGCGTGAGGAGGTGGCGCGCGTGAGCGTGCAGATCATCTGCGGCGAGCTGATGACGGGCAGGATCCTCGCGGCGGTCCCGACGACCGGGAGCGGCGCGAGCTGGTCGACGGTGCTGAACGACTCCGGCGACGTCCAGGCGACCGTGCCGCTGCGGTCCCTGAACCCGAACACGCGCGAGACCCTGCTGTCCTACCTCGAGCCGAACCGCTGCTTCCTCGGCGCCGTCACGGACGCCGGCTACGTGCTCGAGGCGGGCCCGATCCTGCCGCACGGCTACGACGACGCGACCGGCACCCTGCAGGTGAAGGCGACCGGGATGCACGGGCACCTCGACCGCCGCCTCGCGATCGCGCCCCCGCCGTGGCCGTCGGGCGTGGGCCGCACGGCGCTGTCGTGGTCGGGCCTGTCCTTGGGCACGATCGCCAAGCGGCTCGTCGCGACGGCGCTCGCGCACCCGGGCGGGTCGCTGCCGATCGTGCTCCCGGCGGACCAGGCCGGTACGAACGAGCGCACCTACCCGGGCTACGAGCTCGGCTACGTGGGCGAGCGGCTGCGCCAGCTCGCGGAGGTCGAGGGCGGCCCCGACATCGCGTTCCAGCCGCGCCTCACGGTCGACGGCCTGTCGGTCGAGTGGGTGATGCGCACCGGCACCACGGCGGACCCGCTGCTGCACCAGGTGGGCGACGACTGGCGGTGGGACCGCGGGGCCGTGCGCGGCCCGCTGCGCCTGCTGGGGGTCGACCGGGACGGCTCAGACGTCGCCTCGCGCGTCTTCTCGACTGGTGACGGCATGGAGGAAGACCTGCCGATCGGCCTCGCCGAGACGACCGAGCTGACCGACGCCGGGTACCCGCTGACCGAGCGGGTCACCTCGACCAACGCGACGGACGTGTCGCGGCTGAACGCCCACGCGCTCGCGGGGCTCGGCGCGTCGGTGCGCCCGTGGCAGACGTGGGCGCTCGAGACGGACGTCGACTCCCCGACGCTGGGCACCTACCGTCCTGGTGACTGGGCGTCGGTCAGCATCCCGCCCGGGCACATCTACCTGCGGGCGGGCACCTACCGCACGCGGATCCTCGAGATCTCCGGCGACAAGAGCCGCAAGGTCTCGCTCAAGCTCGCACCCACGATGGAAGGCAGGTAGCCGGTGAGCGACACCGAAGGGTGGAAGGGCCGACGCGCCGCGACACCGGGCAAGGCGGGCGTGCTCGTCGACGCGATCCGGACCCTGCAGCGACAGGTCGCCGAGCTGCGCACCCGCGCGACGCTCAACTCGGCGTCGATCAGCTCGGGCGGCCTGCGCGTCAAGGACGGCGGCGGTGTGACCGTCGAGGACGGCGGCGGCGTCACGG
This sequence comes from Isoptericola variabilis, assembly GCF_050311655.1. Lineage (GTDB taxonomy): Bacteria > Actinomycetota > Actinomycetes > Actinomycetales > Cellulomonadaceae > Isoptericola > Isoptericola variabilis. The sequence continues at coordinate 878,590 of NZ_JBNOZM010000001.1, read as the reverse complement.
TCGCGGACGGCGGCGGCCTCACCATCACCGGAGGCGGAGGCGTCACGGTCGAGGACGGCGGCGGCCTCACCATCAAGGACGGCGGCGGCGTCCAGGTGCTCGACGACGGCGACATCGACGTCCTGGGCGGCCGCGTCACCATCGGCGACGGAGGCGACCTCATCGTCGCGGACGCCGGTGCGCTCGCGGCCCGGTACGCGGACGACTCGACGGCGTGCGTGTTCGGTCCCCTGTACGCACAGGGCACCCGGGATCACGTCGGGCACGGACTGCTGATCCAGCACCCGAACAATGAGGACATCGTCCGGGTGCTGCGTCAGAACGATGGCGTTGCCCGGGTCTGGTTCCGAGGCTCCGACACGACGGTGCGCGCGGCGGGCAGCGGAGGTCTGACGCTCGCTGCGGAGGCGGGTCCGATGAACCTCTGGCAGGACGTCGGCTCGGCGCAGTGGCTCATCGGCCGCTCGAGCTCGGCGGCTGCCGGGACCCGGTCGTACATCTGGTCCCCAAGCGGGGGCGACGACATCTATCTCGTGGGCGACCTGAAGGTCTCCGGAAGCCTGAACGTGGACGGCGCGAAGCAGTTCCGCACGCGCCACCCGCTGCGCGAGGGGTACGACCTCGCGCACGCCTCGACCGAGTCGCCCGTCTCCGGGGTCGAGTACTGGGGCGAGGGCGTGATCGGCGCCGACGGCACGGCCGCCGTCGCGCTGCCCTACTACTTCGAGGCGCTCGTGAAGCCGACGGGCCGCGCCGTGCTGGTGTCGCCGATCGGGCCCCCGTCGCCGCTGGGCGCCGACCGGGTCGTCGACGGCACGTTCACCGTGCACGGCGAGCCCGGCGCCGAGTTCTCGTGGCTCGTCAAGGGCGAGCGGTTCGGCGGCGACTTCGACGTCGAGCCCGTCACCTGGAACCCGCAACCCGAGGAGTTCCCCAACACCCCCGAGCCTGAGGAGGCACCGTGAGCCTGTTCCGTGGTCTGTTCGTCCGCCCGGACGCCACGCGCGGCACAACGCCCGTGGAGGCGCGCAAGAGCCTCGCGGGCATGTTCCACCGTCTGGCGGCTGGCGGGCCGCGTGCGGGGCTCCTGGCGCCCGCGCAGGTGGTCGGCACGGCCGGGTGGACGTACAGCGTGCCCGCGGTGCCGATGCTGCTCGCCCGCGGCGCCGCCGACGGCGTCGTGCTCGCCGGCAACGACGGCGCCCTGCCCGTGCCCACGGACCCCGCGCCGGCGACCGGGTCGCGCATCGACATCGTGTACGCGATCCACCACGACGTCGACCAGGCGGACGTCGACTCCGCGATGGTCGTCGCCGTCGCGATCGGCATCCCCTCCGGCACCCCCGTCGCGCCGTCGATCCCCGCCGGCGCGATGGAGCTCGCCCGCGCGACCGTCCCCTCGACGGCGAGCAACACGCTCGGCGCCACGATCTCGCAGACGGCCCCGTACACGGGTCTCGCCGGCGCCGACATCGTCGCCCCGTTCGGGCTGTCCGCGTTCGCGACCCGGATTCCGGATCCGCCCGACGGGCTGCGCGTCTACTCCACCACGGAGGCCGTGACCTACGTCCGCTCCGGCGGTACGTGGGTGCCCGCGTTCCGTGCTGTGCGTCCGTTCGCTGACGTGATCGCGGAAGCCCCGCAGTCGATGGCCAACGGCACCGAGACGGAGATGACCTACGCGTCCGCGGTCGAGAACGTGGGCGGCATGTGGTCGGACGCCGTCGGCGTCCGGGGTCGGCTCACCGCGTCCGTGGCGGGCATCTACGAGGTGACCTACACGTCGTCCTTCGCTGCCCCCTCGACGGCCGCGGGCTCGCGCATCGTCGTCGTGCGGAAGAACGGCGCGACTCACCGGTCCTGGGCGCCGAACAGCATCGTCTCGGGCCAGGCCGCGTCGGAGGTCTACACCTTCCCCATGCGCCTCGCGGCAGGCGACTACATCTCGGTGAACCAGTACCAGTCCTCGGGGGCTGCCCTCAACACCCACAACCAGAGCTACCCGCGGCTGTCCGCGGTGCTGATCGGCTGACCGGGGTGAGCACGGAGCTCGTCGTGGGCCTGTCGTCGGCCGTCGTGGCGGCCGTCGCCGCCCTGCTCACGTACCACGCCGCGACGCGGTCGCAGCGGGTGTCCCGCATGGCGCGCATGGAGCGCCGGCAGGACGTCCTCGAGTACCGCAACCGGCGGCTGTGGATGTACTGCCGGCAGCTGGTGGACCACATCTACCAGCACAAGCCGCCGCCCCCGCCGGCGTGGCCGGACGACCTCGACGACGACGAGGACGCCCAGCCCGCCTGACCACCCACCCCAGCAGCCGCCGTGCGCCCGTCGGGCCCGGCGGCTTCGTCATGCCCGAGGAGGCACCAGATCGTGGTCACCACGAGAACGAACCTGACGACCCGCTGCTACCGGGGTCGTGCCGAGGCCGTGAGCCTGATCGGCGTCCACACGATGGAGGCGCCGGAGGGGTCGCAGACGGCGGAGAACGTCGCCGCGTACTTCCAGCGCGTGGACGCGTCGTCGCAGTGGACCGTCGACGACGACTCGCGTGTGCGGGTCGTGCGCGACGAGGACACGGCGTGGACCCTGCCGGGCGCGAACGCCCGCTCCCTCAACATCGAGATCGCCGGGTACGCCCGCCAGAGCGCCGACGACTGGCGCGACGCGTTCTCCCTCAAGGCACTGAACATCGCGGCCCTGTGCGCCGCGGAGTGGTGCAAGAAGTACGACATCCCCGTCCGCCGGCTGACCGACGCGCAGATCCGGTCGAAGGCGAAGGGGTTCGCCGGCCATGTCGACGTGAACCGCGTCTACAAGAAGAGCTCCCACTGGGACCCGGGCCCCAACTTCCCCTGGACCTACTTCCTCGGCCTGGTCAGCAAGCACCTCGACGCGCTCGGTGGCGGCAAGCCCGTCCCCGCGCCGGCCAACCCCGGGTGGGACAACCGCGGCTACTCCACGGCGTGGATCTCCGCCCAGCAGGCCAAGCTCAACCGCCTGGGCTACGACCTGGTCGTCGACGGCAAGCGCGGCCCCGCGACGATCGCCGCGACGAAGTCGTTCCAGGCGACGCACGGCCTCACCCAGGACGGCATCCCCGGCCCTGCGACGGCGAAGAAGCTCGACGCCGCCGTCGCTGCCCGCGCGAAGGCGAAGCACCACCGCCGCACCACCACCGCCCCCACGCACGTGTACGGCGGCCTCGGCACCAAGCGCGGCCGCCTCCTGCCCAAGGGCTACCCGTTCACCGTCGTCAACGGGTCCGGCACCAAGGTCGGCAAGACGTGGTGGGTGCAGACCACGGCCGGCAACTGGGTGCGGGGCGCGAAGACCACCAAGGCCAAGGCGGCCGCGAAGAAGAAGGGCTGAGGAGGCTCATCATGAAGGACACCGTCACCTCGTGGCTGCGCACGGTCGTGCCGGGCGCGTGGGCCGCGCTCGTGACCGTGCTGCTCGGCTGGCTCGGCACGCACGCCCCGTGGGCCGTGGAGCTGCTCGACGGCCTCGGAGTCGACCTGACGTCGCCGGCGGTCGTCGCGTTCGTCGTGTCCGCCGTCCTGGCGCTCTGGTACGTCCTGTGGCGCTGGCTTGAGCCGCGCCTGCCGGCCTGGGCCACGCGGCTCGTGCTGGGCTCCAACCGTCCGCCGTCCTACGCTCCGACGTCGGCGGGCGGCGTCCCGGACATCACCAGCCTGTCCGCGGACGAACGCTCCCTCGTGAACGACTACCGCGTCCTCGAGGGACGCGGCCGCGACCTGCTCCCGGACGCGGACACGTCCGGCGGCTGACCCGGACGGACACCGGACACACGGACGCCCCCGTCCGCCCTTCACAGGGCGGACGGGGGCGTCCTTCGTCGTGTCCGGCTACAGCGCGGACCGGATGGTGATCAGGCGCTCGCCGTCGGCGAGCTGGGCGCGCAGCTGGGCGACGCCGTCCTCGTAGGTGTCGGCCTCGACGGCGACGTCGCGGACGGTGGTCTCGTGGGTGCCGCTGTTGTCCGGCGGGATGGTCTCGACGTGGGCTCGGATCTGCACGGCAGGATCGTAGCCCGACACCCTCGAACGTGTGTTCTACCCTGGGCGGCATGGGGACGAGACGACGACCGCCGGCGGGAGGCTGGCCCGAGGGAGTGGAGACGGTGCCGCTGCGCGACACGGCCCTCGACGCCCCGAAGGGCGCCCGGGCGGGCGAGCGCGTCGTCGAGCCGGACGAGCCGCCCGCGGTGCGCGCGTGGATCACCTACGGCCGCGAGCAGCGCGAGGCCCAGGTCGACGGCTGGGCCATCGGCTGGACCTCGCGCCAGGTTCGCGTCCGCTACCTCGACGCCGCCGGCCGCCAGGGCTGGGCGTGGGTGTGGGCGTCCGCCATCACGCGACGCTGAACGGCGGCGTCAGCCGCAGTCGCCGCCGTGGATGCGCTCCGCGGCCTGCCAGTCCCCGGCGGTGTACGGGGCGTTCGGCGACTTCGCGGTGAACAGGTCCCCGTCGCCGCCGAGGTACGAGATCGCGTAGACGTCGGTGATGCTCTCGGCCCGGTCGCCGGCGATGGGCGGGTAGACGGTGCCGCACTGGCGTGCGATCAGAGCGTGCGCCGTCTCGTGACGCATCACCTGGTCGAGGTTGTGGAGCCCGTCGGCGGTCTCGTAGGCGCGGTCCGGAGCAGTGATCGCCACGCGCCGGTTCTCGCTGCCGACATTGACCTGGCAGCCGAGCACGTGGCCAGGCTTGCGCTCGCGGCCGCACGGGTCGGTGGCCGTGTGCTCGATCCGCACGTCGAACGTCTCCTCAAGCCATGCCTCGACGTCCGTGCGGGGCACGTCCGCCTGCGGGTCCGTGGTGCTCGCCGCGGCGGCAGTCTGCGAGACCTCGCCCCGCGGCGCCCCGGGAGCGGCCGTCACGACGACGACGGCGAGCAGCACGGCGACGGCGGCCCGGGTGCTCCTCACGACCCGCAGTCTGCGCCTGGGCACCGGCCTTCCGCAGCGGATAGAGCGGGTGAAGTTCATGCCGTCACCGCCTCGCGCCGCAGCAGCTCGTACACGGCGGTCTTGCTGATCCCGATCTCGTCGGCGATCGCGTACCCGCTCTTTCCGGCCGCGGCGAGCCGCAGGATCGCGTCGCGGTGCTCGACGGCGCGTCCGCGTGTCCGGGGGCGGGGCGAGGTGTGCCGGCGGACGTCCTTCGGCCCGGCCGCCGTCGTCCCGGACGGGCTGTCCGCGTCCGTGCTGTCCGGGGTGGTGTCCGCGTCCGCCTGGTCGTCCGTCCCGGCGCTCGCGGCCACCGTGTCCGTGTCCGGTTCGGTGGCGCTCGCGGCGTCCGTCCGGGCGGTGATGAGGTCGGCGATGGTGTGGATGGCCAGGAGGACGGCGACCGGCGCGAGGGCGGCGACGACGGTGCCGATGGCGCGCTGCCAGGGCTCGGGGACGTCGGCGGCGTGGGCGGCGTTGGCGACGACGGAGACGGCCGTCCAGAGCGCGAGGGCTGCCCAAGCGCCGCGGGCCCGCTCGCCGCGTGCGCGCTTCACGAGGACGGCCAGGAGGTAGACGACGGTGGCGGCGTCGAGCATGACCGGGACGGCCCAGGACAGCGTGACGGGGACGGCGGCCCAGGCGGAGACCTCGCGCAGCGCGGCGTAGGAGATCGCGAAGCTCACGGCGGCGAGTCCGGCGGTGAGCAGGACGGCCAGGACGAGGACGGGCAGGGTGTCGGGGTTGATCCGGGACGGGCGGTGCTGGGACATCGTGGTCTCTCCTTCGTTGGCGAGCGGTACGGGGCAGGGGTCAGCGGCGGGCGATGAGGGCTCGGATGCTGGCGAGGGTCTCGGGGCGCGGCGGGTTGGCGGCCGCGTGCGCGGCCTCGTCGACGAGGCGCTTCTGGATGTTCGTCGGGCCGTCAGGCCGGGGCGCGCCCTGCGGGCGCCCCGTCTTCTTCCGTGAGGAAGGAAAAGCCCGCCACGCTGTCACGTTGGGAGCGCCGCCGGGGCGGGCTGCACGGGCCCGGGTGCGAGCATCCTTCGACGCGCGTGCACTGGGCAGCATGGCCACGAGGGCGCGCTTCGTGATCGACAGCAGGGACGCGACGCCGCGCAGCCCCTGGCGGGCGCCGCGGCGCATGACGACGAGCAGCTCGCGCTCCTCGAGCCAGACCCGGGCCCGCATGATGGTGCGCACGGACAGCCCGGCCCGCTCGGCGACCTGGGCGTCGGTGGTCTCGGCGATGCCGGACCGGGCGTCGGCGATGCGGCCGAGCGCGAGGAGGTAGGTGCGGACGCTCTGCGGGGCGTCGCGAAGGTCGCCCCAGCCGGAGGCCGCGAGGGCGTCGACGATGCGCCACAGGGGCGCGTGGGCGTTGATGCGCGGGGGTCGCGGCGACGTCGCCACTCCCCCGCTATGCTGCGGGGTAGCCATCGAGAGGGTCCGTTCCTCTTGGGTGGTCAGGCCCCGTCTGGTGTTGGTAGCACCTGGCGGGGCCGTTTTCGTTTGTGGGCGTCACTGTAGCCCATTTGGGCAACGCGCGGACGGTGGGCGACGCGCCGGGCGTGCGTCGCTGGTGCGTCACGAGTGCCGCACGGCCTCCGATCCGTACCGTTCTCCTGCGACAACCGGCCCGAGCATCGATCAGGCATCGCCCCAGGTCAGCGGCCCTATCCGTTCCCCTGCGGCAACTTCGGCGCGTGAACGTGGCCCCAGGAACGATGTTCAACTGGGACCACTTCTTCCCGCTCACCGGCGACCCGGACGGCCTGCACTACGAGTGCTGGACGATGCTCGGCGCCTGGGCCGAGCAGACCGAGCGCGTCGAGATCGGCGCCCTGGTCAGCTGCAACTCCTACCGCAACCCCGACCTGCTCGCGGACATGGCCCGCACGGTCGACCACATCAGCGGCGGCCGGCTGATCCTCGGCATCGGCGCCGGCTGGTTCGCCAAGGACTACGAGCAGTTCGGCTACGAGTTCGGCACGGCGGGCTCGCGCATCGCCGACCTGAGCGCGGCGCTCCCCCGCATCAAGGCGCGGCTCGCGGCCGGCAACCCCGCCCCGACGCGCGAGATCCCCGTGCTGATCGGCGGGGGCGGCGAGAAGAAGACGCTGCGCCTCGTGGCCGAGCACGCCGACGTCTGGCACTCCTTCGGCGACGTCGACACCCTCACCCGCAAGTCCGCGATCCTCGACGAGCACGGCGAGGCCGTGGGCCGCGACACCGCGTCCCTCGTGGAGCGGTCCGTCGGCGTGGGCGCGCCGCCCGAGGAGGTCGGGCAGAAGCTGCTCGACGCCGGCGCCACGCTGTTCACCATCGGCACGAGCGGCCCCGACTACGACCTGTCGCTCGTCGAGCGGTGGGTGCGCTGGCGCGACGAGCGCCGGCGCTGACGACGCCGGTGCCTCCCCGCACGCGGCGGGGAGGCACCGGACCTCGGGTTCGGCTCGGGCTCAGAAGGACGACGCGTCCACCGCGAAGACCCAGCGACGGCCCGGGTACTCGCTGAGGCTCCACAGCGCGTCGCGCGTCGGGTCGTAGGAGAGGTCCTCCGGCCCGGGCGGGAAGGCGTTGCCGTGGCGGGTGGTCGCGGACGCCCCCGGCCGCCACGTGTGCAGGTCGCCCTCGGAGTTCGGGTCGGAGAAGTCGCTGCCGTCGCTCTGCGAGAAGAAGAACTCACCGTCGATCGCGGCGGCTCCCTGCACCCGCTCGAGGTCGGTGCGGTACGCCTCCGTCGCCCGGACGAGGCCGTCGGACGACTCGCTCAGGAGCCGGTCGGTGTAGTCGATCGGGATCCGCACCACCCGCGCGACGTGCCCGTCGTCGAGGTCACCCTGGCTGCGGAACTCGCTGACGACGAGCGAGTCGGGCGTGCTCGTCCGGTCGAGCGCGACCGAGGAGTGCTGCAGCTGGGGGTAGCCACCGACGGTCGAGTCGCCGTACTTCGCCACCTGGGGCAGCACGTACTTGTAGTCGAACGCCCGGTACGACCCGTCGGGCTGCCGGCCGACCTTCGTCGGGCCGTCCCCGGTCGTGACCCGCCACAGGTGGTCGAGGTCGAAGACCCGCAGCCCGCCCGTGGTGTCGACGACGTAGAGCAGGTTGCCGTACCAGGCGAGCCCGCCGGCGTGCACGTTCACCGGCCGGAACGACGGCTTACCGTCCTCGGTGACCGGCTCGGCCAGCAGCACGTGGCGGTAGGTCGGCGTCGTCGTCGACGACGTCAGGTTCACCACGCTGACGCGGCTGCCCTTGGCGACGCCGTCGGACGCGTGGTCGTACCAGCTCGCCATGAGGACGCGACGGCCCTCGTAGGTGCCGGCGCCGAGCGCGTCGTTGCTCGTGGTGACGCCCTGCGGGTACCAGGCGGTCGTGTCCCGGTCGCCCGCGTTCCAGCAGAACGACGCGACCCGGTGGGTGACGGACGCGGAGCAGGCCATGCCCGCCCGGTTCCCGTCGTCGACGACCGTCCGCATGCTCACGTTCGGCAGCGCGGCGTCGAGCCCCGCGACCAGCGAGGCGGGGGTGCGGGACAGGCTCCAGCGGAAGTTCCCGGGCGTCAGCTTCGTGATCGCGGCGTCGGCCGGGCCCGCCCCGGCCACGAGGGCCACCGGGGCCAGGAGCCCGAGGACGGCCAGCAGGACGGCGAGCGGGGTGCGGACAGCGTGCGGGCGTGCGGGGTGCGGGTGTGCGGTGCGCATAGGACCTCCGTGGTCGTCGCGGCAGGCGCGGCAACCTCTGATGGTTGCCTCCGTACACCCTGCAGGGAGGCGCCCGGAGGCGCACCGTGACACCCGATGACACCCGACGTACCGGGGACCGTCAGCGACCGACGAGCACCGGACCCAGCGGGTCGTCTTCCGCGGCCGGCTGCACCCGCAGCCGGCGGGCGGCGGGCGCCGACGCCTCCTGCGCGAGGCGCACCAGCGACGCCGGGGTGTCGTGCGACGCGCGGACGAACCACCCGGAGCAGGCGTCCAGGTCGCCGCGCGCGAACGCCGTGACGAGGTCGACGGTCCGCTCGACCGGCGTCCACTCGGTGCGCCCCTCGTGGGCGCGCATCGCCCCCGTCATGTCGGTGCGCACGACGCCGGGGGCGACCTCGAGGACCCGCAGGCCGCGCGCGTGGCCGGCGAGGTGCAGGCCCGCGCCGAGGCGCATCAGCGCCGTCTTGCTCGCGTTGTAGGCGGTCGCGTCGCCGTTGTCGTGCGAGCCCGCGCCGCTGTTGAGGTCGACGACCCGTCCCCCGCCGCGCGCCAGCATCCCCGGCACGGCGTGCCGGGCCAGCAGGAACGGACCGCGCACGTTCGTCTCGAGCACCGACCACCACACGTCGGGGTCGGCCTCCCACAGGGGCACCTCGGCGTCGATGCGGCCGGCGTTGTTGACCAGGAGGTCCACGGAGCCCAGCCCGCCGTCGGCCGACGACGCCTCGGCCGCCCGCACGGCCGCGGCGACCGCCCCGGCGTCGGTGACGTCCGCGGGCAGCTCCAGGGCCGTCCGGCCGAGGTCGCGCACCTCGCGCGCGACCTCGGCCAGGCGGTCGGCGTCCCGGGCGACGAGCGCGACGTCCAGCCCCGCCCGGGCCAGCCCGAGCGCCACCGCGCGGCCGATGCCGCGGCTCGCGCCGGTGACCAGGGCGGTACGGGCCGGCGGGACGTCGCCCGCCGAGCCCGCGACGGCCCCCTCGTCAGCCACGCAGCACCGCGCCCACGCGCTCGGTCGCCGCGGCGACGACGCCCTCGCGGACGGCGCGCACGTCGTCGGCCGTCAGGGTGCGGTCGGCGGCACGCAGCCGCACCGAGTAGGCCAGCGACTTCTTGCCCGCGCCCACCTGCTCGCCGGTGAAGACGTCGAAGAGTCGTGCGTCCTCCAGCAGCGGGCCCGCGCCCGCGACGACGGCGGCGTGCACGTCGGCGGCGGGAACGTCCGCGTCGACGACGAACGCGAAGTCCTCCTTCGCGGCCGGGAACGCGGACACCGGCTCGGCCGTGACCGGGGCGTCCCCGCCCGCCGCGATCAGCGCGCCCAGGTCGAGCTCGAACGCCGCCGCCCGGGCGGGCAGGCCGAGGGCCTCGACGACCTTCGGGTGCAGCTCGCCCGCGTGCCCGACGACGGCGCCGTCGGGCAGCGTGAGCGCGGCGCAGCGGCCGGGGTGCCACGGCATCGTGTCCGTGTCGGCCGCGACGGTGACCTCCGCGCCCGTGCGCCGGGCGACGAGGCGGGCGGCGCCCAGCGCGTCCGCCCAGTCGGCCGCACGACCGTCGCCCCACCACCCGGCGGGCACCGCCCGGCCGGTGAGCACCCCCGCGACGTGCCGCGGCTGGTCCGGGACGGCGGACACCAGGGCCGCCAGGTCGTCGTCCGACGGCCGCACGCCCACCGGCAGCTGCGGCGGGGCCGGCGTGCCCGGCGTCGGCCGCGTGACCAGGCCGATCTCGAAGACCGCCACGTCGGGCAGGCCGCGCGAGACGTTCCGGCGCACGGTCTCGAGCAACGTCGAGAGCAGGTCGGCGCGCAGGAACGGCCGGTCGTCGGCCAGCGGGTTGGCCAGGCGCAGCGTGGTGCGGCGCACGTCGTCGTCGGGCAGCCCGAGCGCGTCCAGGTCGGCCTCGCCGACGAACGGGTAGGACAGCACCTCGACGAGGCCCGCCTCCGCGAGCGCGCGCGCCACCGACCGGCGGGCCCGCTGCTCGGGCGTGAGGCCGCGCCCGCCGGGGGCGGCGGGGAGCACCGACGGGATCTGGTCGTAGCCGGCGATCCGCACGACCTCCTCGACCAGGGCGGCGGGCTCGGTGAGGTCGGGGCGCCACGACGGGGGCGTCACGCGCACCGCATCCACGCTCGCGCCCGCGACCGCGTCCGTGACGGTGCAGCCGATCTGCTCGAGGATCCCGACCACCGTCGCGCGGTCGTACGCCACGCCCGCCAGCCGGGTCGGCAGGGTGACGTCGAGGCGCAGGGGCTTGGGCGCCGTCGTGGTGTCGTGGTCGCTCACGGCGGGGTCCGCCGTGCCGCCCCCCAGCTCCACGAGCAGGTCGACCACCCGCTGCGCCGCGACGGCGGGCAGCCGCGGGTCCACGCCGCGCTCGAACCGCTTGGCCGCCTCGGAGGGCAGCCGGTGGCGCCGCGACGTGCGGGCCACGGTGATCGGGTCGAAGTGCGCCGCCTCGACCAGCACGTCCGTCGTGGACGGGCTCACCTCGGACGACGCGCCGCCCATCACGCCGGCCAGGCCCAGCACCCGCGCACCCCGGTCGCCCGCGGGCGAGTCCGTGATGAGCAGGTCCTCGGCGTCCAGCGCGCGGTCGACGTCGTCGAGCGTGGTGAGGCGCTCCCCGGGCGCCGCGCGGCGGACCACGATCGGCGCCGCGACCTTGTCGAGGTCGTAGGCGTGCAGCGGCTGGCCCAGGTCGAGCATCACGTAGTTGGTGACGTCGACCGCCAGGGAGATGGACCGCATCCCCGAGCCCTCGAGACGACGCTTCATCCACGGCGGGGTGGGGGCGGCGGGGTCGATGCCCCGCACGACGCGCGTGACGAACCGGTCGCAGCCCACCTGCCCGTGGATCGGCGCCGCGTCGTCCACCTCGACGGCGAACCCGTCGGCCGTGGGCGCGGGCGGCGTCGTCGCGAGGCTCTCCGGCAGGCCCCGGTCGGTGAACCGCGCGCCCGTGGAGTGGGCGTACTCGCGCGCCACGCCGCGGTAGCTGAACGCGTACCCGCGGTCCGGGGTCACGTTGATCTCGAGCACCTCGTCACCGAGGCCGAGCAGCGCGATCGCGTCCTGGCCGGGCGTGAGGTCCGCGGCGTCGAACCCGGCACGGGTGAGCACGAGGATCCCGTCGTGGTCCTCGCCGATGCCGAGCTCGCGCACCGAGCAGATCATGCCGTCGGACACGTGCCCGTACGTCTTGCGCGCGGCGATGGCGAACCCGCCGGGCAGCACGGTGCCGGGCAGCGACACGACGACGTAGTCGCCCACGCCGAAGTTGTGCGCGCCGCAGACGATGCCGCGCGCCCCGCCCGCCGGGACGTCGGCGTCGTCGACGCCCTTGACCTGCGTGGCGTTGTGCTCCGGGCCGACGTCGACCAGGCACCAGTTGATGGTCTTGCCGTTCTTCTGCGGCTCGGGGGTCTGGGCGAGCACGCGGCCCACGACGAGCGGGCCGGTGACGGCGGCGGGGTGGATCTCCTCCTCCTCCAGGCCGACCTTCACCAGCGCCGCCGCGAGCTGCTCCGCGGTGAGGTCCGCCGGCAGCTCGACGTGCTCGCCGAGCCAGTCAGTGACGATGCGGGGCATCAGATCTCCGTCCCGAACTGGGTGGAGAAGCGCACGTCGCCCTCCACGATGTCGTGCATGTCCGCGATCGTGTGGCGCAGCATGAGCGTGCGCTCGATGCCCATCCCGAACGCGAAGCCCTGGTACTCCTCGGGGTCGATCCCGGCGGCGCGCAGCACGTTCGGGTTGACCATGCCGCAGCCGCCCCACTCGATCCAGCCCGCGCCGCCCTTCTTCTGCGGGAACCACAGGTCCATCTCGGCGCTCGGCTCGGTGAACGGGAAGAAGCTCGGGCGCAGGCGCGTGCGCGCCTCCGGGCCGAACATGGCGCGCGCGAAGGCGTCGAGGGTGCCGACGAGGTTCGCCATCGTCAGGCCCTTGTCGATCGCGAGGCCCTCGACCTGGTGGAAGACCGGCGTGTGCGTGGCGTCCAGGGCGTCGGTGCGGAACACCTTGCCGGGGCAGGCCACGTACAGCGGGACCCCACGCTCGAGCAGCGAGCGCGACTGCACCGGCGACGTGTGCGTGCGCAGCACGAGGTTGGACGGCTTGTCCCCCTGGCCCGCCACGTAGAACGTGTCCTGCATCTGCCGCGCCGGGTGGTCCGGGGCGAAGTTCAGGGCGTCGAAGTTGAACCACTCCGCCTCGACCTCGGGGCCGTCCGCGATCTCCCAGCCCATGCCGACGAAGAAGTCGGCGACGCGCTCCTGGACCAGCTCGATCGGGTGCCGGGCACCCACCGGGCGCCGGTCGGTCGGCAGCGTGACGTCGACGGTCTCCTCCACGAGGACCCGCTCGTCGCGCTCCGCCTCGAGCTCGGCCTGGCGTGCGGCGATCGCCTGGTTCACGCGGCCGCGGCGCGGGCCGACGTTCTTGCCTGCTGCGGCCTTGTCCGGTCCGGGCAGGCCGCCGATGGCGCGGTTGGCGAGGGCGAGCGGGCTCCGGTCCCCCGTCTGCGCGGTGCGGACGGCCTTCAGCTCGTCGAGGTCGCGCGCGGCGGCGACGGCGGCCAGCGCGTCCGCGACGGCGGCGTCGAGCGCTCCGACGTCCAGCGGGTCGGGGCCCTGTCGGTCGTTGCCGGGGTCGTTGCCGGGTGCTGCGGTGGGTGCGGGCGTGGACATGCGTGCCTTCCTGAGAGGGGCCCTGCGAGGGGTGTGGCGGCCGGGTCAGTTTATGTGCCCGCCCGGGCCGGTCAGGTCGGCGTCCGCGGTGCCGCGCTCAGCGCGCGGGCGTCGCCGGGGCCGGGCCCGTGGCGGGCCCGGTAAATCGGCGGTCGCGGCGTGTCACGCCTCCCATGATGGCACGGTCCGCCCGACGCCGTCCCGGTCGCCCAGCCGCACGACGGCGACCTCCTCGTGCAACGGACCTCCCGAGCGGCCCTCCCCGAGCCGCGACGCGACGACGCGCACGGCGTCGACCTGCCACGACGGCCCGCGGTACACGGCCAGCGCCCGCGCCCAGGGCACCAGGGGCGACGTCTCGGCCTCACGGCCGCGCGGCCCCCGCGTACCTCCGCGGGCGCCGTCCACCCGGCGCCGGCCCTCCGCGGCCCGCGCGGTCGCACGCGCGACGGTGAGGTGCGGCCGACCCGACGTGCGGTCCGAGGCGGGCAGGCCCGAGGCGCCGACGGCGGCGTCCTGCGCGAGCTCCCCGGCCCGGCGCAGGTCGTCCACCGACCCGGCGACGCCCACCCAGAGCGTCCGCCCGCCGAACGAGCCGCTGCCCGCCAGGGCCAGGTCGAACGGCGGCACGTCCGCGAGCGCCGTGCCGAGGGCGTCGACGTAGGCCGGCACCGCGCCGTCCGGCACCTCGCCGTGGAAGACGAGCGTCACGTGCCGCTGCTCGGGTGGGACCCAGCGCAGCCCTCGCCCGGGGTCGGAGAGTGCGGGCCCGCCGACGCCCGCGAGGGCGAGCTCCAGGTGGCGGGCCGCCTCCGCGGAGGGGTAGACGGCCGTGAAGAGGCGCACGCGCCCATCGTGCCACGACCGCGCGGCCCGTCCAGGGGCGCGGAAGACCGGCGCACGACGGCCCGCGCCGCCCGGGCGCGGGCCCCACCCCGACCGGAGGCGCACCGTGCCGACCACGATCGTCCTGAGCTTCCTCGCCGGCGTCCGGGGCGGGAACGGCGTCCCGCACCTCGTCCGCGGCATCACCCGCCGGCGCTACCCGTCGGCGCTCGGCTCGGGCCCGGTACCCCACCTGGTGGCCGGCTGGTTCGCCCTGAGCACGACACCGCTCTGGCTCGTCTGGTCGCCGGCGGGGCAGCATCCGGTGGCAGCGTGGGTCGCCGGGTCGCTCGGAGTCCTGGCGTTCGGCCTGTTCCACGCCGGCCCGGGGGCGTTCGGCCGGCCCGACGACGACACGACGGGTGACGCCGCGGCAGGACGATCAGCGCTGGGCGCGACCGCTGGCGTAGAGGCACACCGTCGCGGCGGTGGCGAGGTTGAGCGACTCGGCCTGACCGCGGATCGGCACGCGGACGACGGCGTCGGCGAGGGCCCGGTCGGCCTCGGGGAGCCCCCACGCCTCGTTCCCGAAGACCCAGGCCGTCGAGCCGGCCAGGTCCGGCTGGCCGGATGCCCGCGGGCCCGGGCCCGCGACGTCGAGCAGGTCGTCGAGGTCGTGGGTGCCCGCGCCGTCCGCGGCGAGGACGACGCAGCCGACGGCCCGGAGGACGGCGACGGCGTCGGCGAGCGACGTCCCCGTGACGACCGGGAGGTGGAAGAGCGAGCCGGCGGTGGACCGCACCACCTTGGGGTTGTGGGGGTCCACGCTGTGGCCCGCGAGGACGACCAGGTCCGCGCCGGCGGCGTCCGAGG
The DNA here is from genome assembly GCF_050311655.1 of Isoptericola variabilis. Classification (GTDB taxonomy): domain Bacteria; phylum Actinomycetota; class Actinomycetes; order Actinomycetales; family Cellulomonadaceae; genus Isoptericola; species Isoptericola variabilis. The sequence continues at coordinate 863,508 of NZ_JBNOZM010000001.1, read as the reverse complement.
CGCGGATCACGGTGCCCGCGTTGCCCGGGTCGCGCACGGTGGCGAGCACCGCGACGAGCAGCGGGCGCCCCTCGGCCGCCCGTGCCTCGGCCAGCGAGGCCACCGCCTCGTCGAGGCCGTACGACCGGGCGCGCACGACCGCCAGGACGCCCTGGGCGTCGGGGCTCATCGCGTCCAGCACCTCGGGGGTCCCGACGTGCACGTGGAGGCCGGAGTCGAGCGCGTCGCGGAGAATCTCGTCGTACCGCTCGGCCGCGGAGGGCGTGAGGTAGACGTCCCGGACGTCGTGGGCGGCGTGGCGGACCGCCTCGCGCACTCCCTGCGGCCCCTCGACGAGGAACTGGCCGTGCCGGGAACGCGCAGGACGCCCGGACAGCGCCCTGACCTGCTTGACCCGGTCCGCCCGCGGGTTCGCGAGCGTCACGTCGGGGATGCCTGGGATCATGCGCGGCATCGACAGGTCGGGGGTGTCCGGGCGTCCGTGGTGCTGAGCGAGGTGGCTCAGGCGGCCTTCGGCGCGTTGACGTCGGCCGGCAGCGCGTCCTTGGCGACCTGGACGAGCGCGTTGAACGCCGCCACGTCGTTGACCGCGAGCTCGGCGAGCATGCGGCGGTCGACCTCCACACCGGCAGCCTTGAGGCCCTGGATGAGGCGGTTGTAGGTCAGACCCTGCGCGCGGGACGCAGCGTTGATGCGCTGGATCCACAGCTTGCGGAAGTCGCCCTTCTTCGCCTTGCGGTCGCGGTACGAGTAGACGAGGGAGTGGGTGACCTGCTCCTTCGCCTTCCGGTACAGGCGCGAACGCTGGCCGCGGTAGCCGCTGGCGCGCTCGAGGGTCGTACGGCGCTTCTTGTGGGCGTTGACCGCCCGCTTCACGCGTGCCACGTGATGCTCCTTGCAGTGTCGGGGCCGGAAGTGGACCCGGCGGCCGGTGCGGCCGCCGGACGGGTCACTTGCCGAGCAGCTTCTTGATCTTCTTGACGTCGGCCTGCGAGACCTGCTGGTCCATCGCGAGGCGGCGGGTGCGGGTGGTCGGCTTGTGCTCGAACAGGTGGCGGCGGTTGGCCTGCTCGCGCATGACCTTGCCGCTGCCGGTGACCCGGAAGCGCTTCTTGGCGCCGGAGTGCGTCTTGTTCTTCGGCATGACTGCCGTCTCTCCTCGTGTCGGTCACCCGCCGGGTGGCGGGGACGTGGTGCGGACCGGGGCCGGCGAGCGGCCCGGTGCCAGATGGTCGTGTGCGGCCTCAGCGCCCCGCGCGGGGGCTCGGCTTCGGTCGCGGCGCCGCCGGCCGCGGCGTGCCGGGCTTCGGCGTCGCAGGCTTGGGCGTCGCGGCCTTGGGGGTCGCGGGCTTCGGCGTGGCGGGCTTGGCCTCGGCGGACTTCTCCGCGGACGCCGGCTTCGCCGGGGCAGGCTTCTCCGCCGCGGGCTTCGCCGGGGCCGGCTCGACCGGTGCGCTGGGGGCGGGGGCCGGTGCGGCGACCTCGGCAGCCGGCGCCTCGGGCGCCTCCACCTCGGGCTCCGTCGACGCGGGCTCGGCCGCCGGCTGAGCGGACCCGGCCTGGGCACGGGCCTCCGCCTTCGCCTCCGACTTGGTCTTGCGCTGCGCGTTGATCTCGCTGGACCGCTTGCGCTGCTCGACCTTGGCGTCGGCCTTCTTCTTGACCGGCCCGAGCACCATGGTCATGTTGCGGCCGTCCTGCTTCGGCATCGACTCGACGAAGCCGAGGTCCGCCACGTCCTCCGCGAGCCGCTGCAGCAGACGCACACCCATCTCGGGGCGGGACTGCTCGCGACCGCGGAACATGATCATGACCTTGACCTTGTCGCCGGCCTCGAGGAAGCGGACGACGTGGCCCTTCTTGGTGCCGTAGTCGTGCGGGTCGATCTTCAGGCGGAACCGGATCTCCTTGAGGACCGTGTTCGCCTGGTTGCGCCGCGCCTCGCGCGCCTTCATGTCCGACTCGTACTTGAACTTGCCGTAGTCCATGAGCTTGGCGACGGGCGGACGGGCGTCCGGGGCCACCTCGACGAGGTCGAGGTCGGCGTCCTGGGCAAGCTTCAGGGCGACTCCCGTGGCGACCACGCCGACCTGCTCCCCGCCCGGGCCGATGAGTCGGACCTCGGGGACGCGGATCCGATCGTTGATGCGAGGCTCGCTGATGGTGATGCTCCTAGGAACTCGTCGGTAGACCGCCAGGGACGGGAAAGGCCCCCGACCTGAGCACAGGTGGAGGCCATCTACCGACGTCGGGGCGCGAACGCTCCGACGACCGAGGCGGACACCCACGAGGGGCGTCCGACCGGTGACCCGGCCCCTGTCGGCGCCAGGGGCGCACGGTCGGTGCTCGGGTGGGATGAGATCCACTTGATGCACCTGAGCCCTGCGGACGCCCCGTGGAGCGACGCGTTGATGGACCCAGGTCGGTCAGCTGTCAAGGTTAGCACGGGATCCCGGCCCGCCCGGCCGGTGTGGCGAGCGTCTCGGCCGTCCACCCCGCGACCTTTACTGGAATCGTTCCAGAAAGTATGGCAGGGTCGCCGCCATGACCACGGCGATGACGGACGAGACGTTGCTGAGGGAGCGGGGGCTACGCGTCACCGGTTCCCGGCTCGCCGTCCTGCGCGCGCTCTCCGGGCACCAGCACGCCACCGCGGACGACGTCGTGCGCGCGGTGCGCGCCGACCTCGGCTCGGTGTCGGTGCAGGCCGTGTACGACTGCCTGCACGCGCTCACCTCGGCCGGCCTCCTGCGCCGCATGGAGCCGGCCGGGCACCCCGCCCGCTACGAGCGCCGCACCGGCGACAACCACCACCACGTGGTGTGCCGCTCGTGCGGCGCCGTCGCCGACGTCGACTGCACCGTGGGGCACGCGCCCTGCCTGACGCCCAGCGCGTCCCACGGGTTCGCCGTCGACCTCGCCGAGGTCACCTTCTGGGGCCTGTGCCCCGACTGCGCCGCTGCCACGGCCGCCGACCCCGTCCCGGCGGCCGGCCCCGGCGCGACCTCCTGAAGCCGGACCGAACCGGAACCCCCCCTGAGAAAGGACGTCATCACATGACGACGCCGTTCACGACGACGCAGACCGGCACCCCGGTCGCGAGCGACGCACAGTCACTCACCCTGGGTGCGGACGGGCCCACCGTCCTGCACGACCGCTACCTGGTCGAGAAGCTCGCCTCGTTCAACCGGGAGCGCGTCCCGGAGCGCAACCCGCACGCCAAGGGCGGCGGCGCGTTCGGCGAGTTCGTCGTCACGGAGGACGTCTCGCAGTACACCCGCGCGGCGGTCTTCCAGAAGGGCGCCACGAGCGAGACGCTGCTGCGCTTCTCCTCGGTCGCGGGCGAGCAGGGCTCCCCCGACACCTGGCGCGACGTGCGCGGCTTCTCGCTGCGCTTCTACACCACCGAGGGCAACCTCGACATCGTCGGCAACAACACCCCGGTGTTCTTCCTGCGCGACGCGATGAAGTTCCCGGACTTCATCCACTCGCAGAAGCGCCTCGGCGCCTCGGGCCTGCGCAACGCCGACATGCAGTGGGACTTCTGGACGCTGTCCCCCGAGTCGGCCCACCAGGTCACCTACGTCATGGGCGACCGCGGCCTGTCGAAGTCGTGGCGCCACCTCAACGGCTACGGCTCGCACACCTACCAGTGGATCAACGCCGAGGGCGAGCGCTTCTGGGTGCAATACCACTTCATCTCCCAGCAGGGCGTCGAGCACATGTCGGCGGAGGACGCCGAGCGGATCGCCGGCGAGGACGCGGACTACTACCGCCGCGACCTGTACGAGGCCATCGAGCGCGGCGAGCACCCCTCGTGGGACGTCAAGGTCCAGGTCATGCCGTACGAGGACGCGAAGACGTACCGCTTCAACCCGTTCGACATGACGAAGGTCTGGCCGCACGCGGACTACCCGCTGATCAAGGTCGGCACGTTCACGCTGAACCGGAACCCGAAGAACTTCTTCGCCGAGATCGAGCAGGCCGCGTTCTCGCCGGGCAACCAGGTGCCGGGCACCGGCATCTCGCCCGACAAGATGCTCATGGCGCGCGTCTTCTCCTACCCGGACGCGCAGCGCTACCGCATCGGCACGAACTACAACCAGCTGCCGGTGAACCAGCCGCACGCCGCCCCGGTCGCGAACTACATGCACCAGGGCAACATGCAGTACCACTTCAACGGCCCGGAGCACCGCGTCTACACGCCGAACTCGTTCGGCGCCCAGGGCGGCCCGGTGGCCGACCCGGCGCGCGGCGTCGAGGCCGGCTGGGAGTCGGACGGCGAGCTGGTGCGCGCCGCGCAGACCCTGCACGCCGAGGACGACGACTTCGGCCAGGCCGGCACCCTGTACCGCGAGGTCTTCGACGACGGCGCCAAGGCGCGGTTCCTCGAGACGCTCACCGGCCAGGGCCTCGCCATCACGATCGACGAGATCCGCGAGCGGTTCTTCCAGTACTGGACGAACGTCGACGCCGAGCTGGGCGCCAAGCTCCGCGCCGAGGTGTCGGCCGGTCACGTGCCGTCGCCGGCCGCCGCCGGCTCGGGCCCGGACGTCGAGCCCGTCGGCATCTGACTCGCCGACCACGAGGCTGGCTCGAGGCACGCACGGCGGCCCGTCCGCCGTCCCTCCCTCGAGCCCGAGCACCGAGGCCGGGTCCCCACCGGGGGCCCGGCCTCGGCCGTCCCCGCGGGGCCGTCACGGTCCCGCCCGATGCGAAGATGGACCCCATGAGCACCTCGCCCGACGCCACCTCCCCCACCTCCGAGAACCCCGCCGACGACGCCACCCGCGACATCGCGGACGTCGCCGCGGTCGAGGTCATCACGGCCGCGGCCGTGCACCTCATGAGCGCCGCCGCCGTGAAGTGCGGCCTGGCGGAGGACGCCGAAGCCCAGGGGCACCTGGACCTCGACGAGGCGCGCAAGCTGATCACCGCGCTCGCCGCTCTCGTCACCGCGAGCGCCCCCGACATCGGCAACCAGCACGCCCGCTCCCTGCGCGACGGCCTGAAGTCGCTGCAGCTGGCGTTCCGCGAGGCCTCCGTCGTCCCCGACGCCCCCGGTGAGGGCCCCGGCGAGAAGTTCACGGGCTCCGTCGTCTGAGATGTCCGCCCCGTCGGCCTGGCCCCCGCCCCCGGACCGTCCGCCGCCCCCGACGGGGGGCGGCGCGCCCGCCCGACGCCGCGGCCGCCCCACGGCCGTCGTCGTCCTGTCCGTGCTGCTCGCCGGGACGCTCGGCATCGGCGCGTACCTGTGGGTCACCACCACGCGCTGGCAGGCGCACAGCGCCGCGTGGGAGGACGAGGCGCGGGGGTACGCCGACCGGGTCGCGGCCCTCGACGCCGAGCTCGAGGCCACCGACGCCGAGCTGGTCGCCGCCCGCGAGCAGCTCGCCACCGCGACGGCCCGCATCACCGACCTCGCCAACGAGAAGGCCCAGCTCGGCGACGAGAACGTCGCCTCGCAGCAGTACCTCGACTACCAGCGGCGCGTGAGCGAGGCGGCGGGCGTCGTGACCACGGCGCTCGGCGACTGCGTCGACGCCCAGTCGCAGCTCATCACCTACCTCGAGGACCGGGGCTCGTACGACGCGAAGGACCTCGACCGGTTCGCCTCCGACGTCGAGACGCTGTGCCGACAGGCCTCGAAGGCCAACGACCAGCTGGAGCAGGAGCTCGAGCAGTGAGCCGCCCGGCGGCCCGTCGGAGCGCCCGGCACGGCCTGCGCGCGGCGCCGGCCCTGCTCCTCGCCGCGGCGCTCGCCGGGTGCGGGGTGCTCCCCGCCCTGCCGCCGCCGGTGCCGGAGGACGTCGTCCCGACGCGGGTCGCACGGACCGCTCCCGCGCCGCTCTCCGCCGACGGCACGGAGGGGCTGTCGCCCGACGGCTTCGACGCCGTGCAGCGCATGGCCGTGCGGATCCGGAACGTGGGCTGCGACGGGCTGTCGACCGGGTCGGGGTTCGCCGTCGACGAGCACACCCTCGTCACCAACAGGCACGTCGTGGCCGACTCCGAGGCGCTGGAGGTCAGCACCTACGACGGGCGCGACCTCGAGGTCTCCGCCGCGGGCAGCGCGTCGCTGGCCGACCTGGCCCTGGTGCGCACGGCCGACCCCCTGCCCAGCTACCCCACCCTGGCGGACGGCGATCCCCGGCCGGGGGACGACGTCACCGTGGTGGGCTACCCCGAGGGCGGCGAGCTGACCATCACCGCGGGCACCGTCATCGGGCCCACCACCGACCCGCTGCACGAGAACCTCGGCGAGGTGCTGCTCACGGACGCCCCGGTCGAGCCGGGCTCGTCGGGGTCCGCGGCCCTGGACGCGCAGGGCCGGGTGATCGGCGTCGTGTACGCGAAGACCTCCGACGGCCGGTCCCTGCTGGTGCCGTTGTCCACGCTGGAGCGGGTGCTGGACGATGCCGACGGGTTCCGGGCGCTGCCGCCGTGCGCGCAGCCGTCCGCGAGCCCGTCCGCGACGGCGGCCCGCTAGGTCGCGCGAGGCGGGGGCGCCGGGTCAGCGCGCCGCGCCGACCCGCAGCTCGAGGGAGTCGACGCGGCCGGAGATCACCGTCGAGGCTCCCAGTCGTGCGTTGACCTGCGCGAGCACGCGGTCCAGCCCGGGCCGGTCCAGGCCCGGGTCCAGGGCGAGCACGACGGCGACCTCGGCGCGACGACCGCGCTCGGCGTGGGCGCGCACCACGTGCTGCACGGGCGCGGCGGCGTCCGCCACCGCGGAGGCCACCTCGGGGTCGACCTCGAGCGCGCCGTCCGGGCCGGCCGGGACGAGCGCGGGCCGCCACTGGAGCCCCTGGGCGAGCGCCCACACGGCCGGGCGCGGCACGAGCGCGGTGGCCGGGCCGGCCGGGTCCACGACGAGCAGCGACCAGTCCTCGCTCACTGCCGACAGCGCGGCGCGGGCGGCCTCGACCGGGACGGGCCGGGCGTCCGCGCGCCAGGCCTTCATCGCGTCGACCGAGGTGAAGACCGGCAGCGCGCGGCGCCCGTCGAGGACCTCGATCGCCACCACGCCGGCCGCCGCCTCCTTGTCGACGTGCAGCTCCTGCGTGCCGGCGGGCCCGTCGCGCTCGACGACGTCGGCCACGGCGAGCTCCGCCAGCACCGGCACCAGCACGCGGGTGACGGCGAGACGCCGCACGACGTCCTCGAGCGACCCCGTGCCGGCGGCGTGCGCGCCCAGCAGGGCGGCGAGCTCCGGGTCGGCCGAGCCGTCGTCGCCGGCGAACTGCGACGTCGGCTGGATCGACCGCAGGTGACCCGGGAGCGCCCGGCCCACGCCGCCGTCGCCCGTCGTCACGGCCGGCCTGCCACGTCGAGCGCCTCGGGCAGCGTGAACGCCCCGGCGTACAGGGCCTTGCCCACCACGGCGCCCTCGACGCCGTCCGGCACGAGGGCCCGCAGGGCCTCGAGGTCGGCGAGGGAGGAGATGCCCCCCGACGCGACGACCTTCGCGGGCGTGCGCGAGGCGACCTCCCGCAGCAGGTCGACGTTCGGCCCGCGCAGCGTGCCGTCCTTGGTGACGTCGGTGACGACGTAGCGGGCGCAGCCGGCGTCGTCCAGGCGGGCGAGCACCTCCCACAGGTCGCCGCCCTCCTGCGTCCAGCCGCGGGCGGCGAGCGTCGTGCCCCGCACGTCGAGCCCGACGGCGACGGCGTCGCCGTGCTCGGCGATGACGCGCGCGGTCCACTCCGGGTCCTCGAGGGCGGCGGTGCCGATGTTCACGCGGCGCGCGCCGGTGGCCAGGGCACGTTCGAGGGAGGCGTCGTCACGGATGCCGCCCGACAGCTCCACCTGGACGTCGAGCTTGGCCACGACCTGCGCCAGCAGGTCCGCGTTCGACCCACGGCCGAACGCCGCGTCGAGGTCCACGAGGTGGATCCACTCGGCGCCGCCCGCCTGCCAGTCGCGGGCGGCGGCCAGCGGGTCGCCGTAGGACGTCTCCGAGCCGGCCTCCCCCTGCACGAGGCGGACGGCCTGGCCGTCGGCGACGTCGACGGCGGGCAGCAGCACGAGGCGGTCAGTCACAGGGTTCTCCATCGTTCGGTGGTGCGGTCGTCAGAGCGACCGCACCCAGTTCTCGAGCAGGGTCGCGCCGGCGTCGCCGGACTTCTCGGGGTGGAACTGCGTGGCGGCGAGCGGACCGCTCTCGACGGCGGCGACGAACCGCGCCTCGGAGCCGGGCGCCCCGTGGCGCGCCCATGTGACCAGCGGCGGCGTGTACCGGGGGTCCGCGTCGCCGTCGTGGCCCTGCGTGAACTCCTGCGCCGCGTACGAGTGCACGAAGTAGAAGCGCTCGTGCTCCACCCCCGCGAAGAGGCGGGAGCCCTCCGGGACCTCCACGGGCGACCAGCCCATGTGCGGCACGACCGGGGCGTCCAGTCGCTCGACGACGCCGGGCCACTCGCCCAGCCCCTCGGCGCGCTCCCCGTGCTCCACCCCGGCGTCGAACATCACCTGCATGCCGACGCAGATGCCGAGCACGGGTCGGCCGCCGGCGAGGCGCCGGTCGATCACCTGGTCGCCGCGGACGGCGCGCAGCCCGGCCATGCAGGCGGCGAACGCGCCCACGCCAGGCACGACGAGCCCGTCGGCCTCCGCGGCGCGCGTCAGGTCGGCGGTGAGCTCGACGTCGGCCCCCACCCGTTCGAGCGCGCGCACGGCCGAGCGGACGTTGCCGAAGCCGTAGTCGAGCACCACGACGTGGGAGCGCCCGTCCGCGCGGGCGGGCGCCGGCGCGGGGTTCAGGGCGTCGGCCGCGCCGCCGTGCGGCAGGAGCGGCGAGATGCCCGCGGCCTGCTGCGCCGCGGCGATCCGGTCGCGGTCGGTGCTGGGCGTGTCCGGCATGCGTCTCCCCTACTGCTTCTTGCGGGCCTTGCGCGCGGCGCCGGTGAGCATCCGCATCGCCTTGAAGCGGCCGATGCTCGACGACGGCACGACGCCGGGCAGGTCGGCCACCGTGAGCTGGCCGGTGACGAGGTCCTCGAGGGCCTCCGGCGCGCCGCCCAGCACCAGGCCGGGGGGCAGCTCGCCCTCCGCCTCGCCGTCGACGTAGCGCACGCAGGTGAGCTGCTCGCCCTGCCGGGTCACGAGGACGAGCGGCACGCCGGCCACGAGCTTCGAGATCGCGGCGGCGGCCCGGGCGGGCTCGTCACCGCTCGTGTCGCGCAGCACGGCGAGGGCACCGACCGGCGTCGGCGCGGCGTCGACGTCCAGCTCGGCGAGCGAACAGGCGGCAGCGAGCGGCTCGGCGCCCGCGATCTGCGTGATGAGGACCGCCAGCTCGGGGTCCGCGGAGGCGCCGTCGAGGCCGGACAGGTCGTCGGGGACCTCGAAGCCTTCGGGCAGATCGTCCGGCAGGTCCGGCTGCTGGTCGGGGTGCCGGTCGGGATCGGTGGTCATGCGGCTACAGCGCACCCTTCGTGGACGGGACGCCCTCGACGCGCGGGTCGGGGGCGACGGCGGCGCGCAGCGCACGCGCGAGCGCCTTGAACTGGGCTTCGACGATGTGGTGCGGGTCGCGCCCCGCGAGGACCCGCACGTGCAGGCAGATGCCGGCGTGGTGGGCGATCGACTCGAGCACGTGGCGCGTGAGCGACCCGGTGAAGTGCCCGCCGATGAGGTGGTACTCCTGCCCCTCCGGCTCCCCGGAGTGCACGAGGTACGGGCGGCCCGACACGTCGACGACCGCGAGCGCGAGCGCCTCGTCGAGCGGCACGGTCGCGTCGCCGAACCGGGAGATGCCGCGCTTGTCGCCGAGAGCCTCGCGCAGGGCCTCGCCGAGCACGATCGCGACGTCCTCGACCGTGTGGTGCGCGTCGATGTGGGTGTCGCCGGTCGCGCGCACGGTGAGGTCGATCAGCGAGTGCTTGCCGAGCGCGGTGAGCATGTGGTCGTAGAACGGCACGGTGGTCGAGATCTCCGTGCGCCCGGTGCCGTCGAGGTCCAGCTCGACGACGACGCTCGACTCGCTCGTCGTGCGCTCCACGCGGGCCGTGCGGTGCTGCATCAGTCCTCCTTCTCGGGCGCCGTGGCGCCGGTGACCGTCTCGCTGACGACCTCGGTGAGCGCGGCCCGGAACGCGGCGTTCTCCGCGGGCGTGCCGACGGAGACGCGCAGCCACCCGTCGGGGCCGGTCTCCCGGATGAGGACGCCGCGGTCCAGCAGGCCCTGCCAGACGGCGTGGCGGTCGCCGAACGTGCCGAACAGCACGAAGTTCGCGTCCGAGTCTGCGACCTGCAGCGGGCGCCCGCCGACCTGCTGCGCGCGCAGCCACGCCACGAGGGCGTCGCGCTCGTCGCGCAGGTCGCGCACCTGGGCGCGCAGCTCGTCGTGGTGGGCCAGCGCGCCGCGCGCGGCCGCCTGCGTGACCGCCGATAGGTGGTACGGCAGCCGGACGACGCGCAGCGCGTCGACCAGCGCCGTGGACGCGGCGAGGTAGCCCAGCCGCAGCCCGGCCGCGGCGAAGGCCTTCGACATCGTGCGCGAGACCGCGAGGTGCGGGTGCGACCCGAGCAGCTCGAGGGCCGACGGGGTGCCGGGTCGGCGGAACTCCGCGTAGGCCTCGTCGACCACGACGACGGCGCCGGCGCGGCGGCCGTCGTGCTCGGGGGCGTCGGGCACCTCGACCTGCGCCGCGGCGTCCAGGATCGCCTCCACCGTCGCGAGCGGCAGCGCCGTACCGGTCGGGTTGTTGGGGCTGGCGAGCAGGATCACGGACGGCCGGACCTCCGCGATCGTCGCGACCGCGTGGTCGACGTCGAGCGTGAAGTCGGTCTCGCGCCGCCCGGTGACCCAGCGCGTGTGCGTGTCCCGCGCGTACTCGGGGTACATCGAGTAGGTGGGCGCGAAGGACAGCGCGGTGCGCCCGGGGCCCCCGAACGCCTGCAGCAGGTGCAGCATGACCTCGTTGGAGCCGTTGGCGGCCCAGACCTGCTCGGGCGCGACGCTGACACCCGACTCGACGGCCAGGTAGTCGGCCAGGTCGCCGCGCAGGCCGGCGAAGTCGCGGTCCGGGTAGCGGTTGAGCCCGCGCGCCGCGTCGGCGACATGGCGGGCGATCGTCGCGACGACGGCCTCGGACGGGGCGTACGGGTTCTCGTTGACGTTCAGCCGCACGGGCACGTCGAGCTGCGGGGCGCCGTAGGGCACCTCGTCCGCGAGCTCGGGACGCAGCGGCAGCCGCGCGCCGTCGACGCCGCCCGCGGGTGCGGGGGCGGACAGGGGGGTGGTCACCGCGCCAGTCTACGGAACCGCAGAGGTCGTCGGTGGTGACGTCCGTCCCTCGGCACCCTCGGGCGCGGCCGTCCCCGTCGTCACCCCCGGTACCCCTCGCCTCCCGCCCTGAGACGTGCTTGTGAAGGATTTCACACGTCATGAGCGGCCAGATCATGCGGCTTGTGACAGTATTCACAAGCCGTTGCCGGTGCGCCAGGAGCGCAACGTGCCTACCGTCGGAGGTATCACAGCACCACGACATGTGGGCCGCCGCGAGCGGCCCGTGAGAGGGAGAAGCAGATGAGCACCATGCAGGCCGCGGTCGTCCACTCGTTCACCGAGCCCCTGTCCGTCGAGGACCTCGAGATCCCGACGCCCGGCCCGCACGAGGCCCTCGTCAAGGTCGACTACACCGGCGTGTGCCACACCGACCTGCACGCCGCGCACGGCGACTGGCCGGTCAAGCCCGCCCCGCCGTTCGTCCCCGGGCACGAGGGCGTCGGGCACGTCGTCGCCGTCGGCGACCAGGTGACCCGCGTCAAGGTGGGCGACACCGTCGGCAACGCCTGGCTGTGGAGCGCGTGCGGCGAGTGCGAGTACTGCGAGACCGGCTGGGAGACCCTCTGCCCGAACCAGAAGAACGGCGGCTACTCGGTCGACGGCTCCTTCGGTCAGTACATGCTCGTCGACGCCCGGTACGCGCCGATCATCCCCGAGGGGGTCGAGCTGTCCGCCGTCGGGCCGATCCTGTGCGCCGGCGTCACGGTCTACAAGGGCCTCAAGGTCACCGACACGAAGCCCGGCGAGTGGGTGCTGATCTCCGGCATCGGCGGCCTCGGCCACATCGCGGTGCAGTACGCGGTGGCCATGGGCCGCCGCGTCGCCGCGGTCGACGTCGACGACGCCAAGCTCGAGCTCGCGCGCAAGCACGGCGCCGAGGTGACCGTGAACGCGGCCACCTCCCCCGACGCCGCGGCCGAGCTGCAGGAGAAGACCGGTGGCGGCGTGCACGGCGCGCTCGTCACGGCGGTCAACGCGCACGCCTTCCCCCAGGCGGTCGGCGCGCTGCGCCGCGGCGGCACCGTCTCCCTCGTGGGGCTGCCCCCGGAGAAGTTCCCGCTGGACATCTTCACGACGGTCCTGTTCGGCCTCACCGTCCGCGGCTCGATCGTCGGCACGCGCAAGGACATGGCGGAGGCGCTCGACTTCTTCGCCCGCGGCAAGGTCGACCCGACCTACACCGTGCGCCCGCTCGGCGACATCAACGCGATCTTCGACGAGATGATCGCCGGAAAGATCGACGGCCGCGTCGTGATGGACATGCGGAGCTGACTCCGCGGCGGGCGGCCCTGCACCGACGAGGCCCGGCGGCACGTGCCGCCGGGCCTCGTCGTGCGTGTCGTCCGCGCCGTCACGCGAGCACGACGTCCTCCCCCGAGATCTCGACCCCGATCGAGGGGAGCGGCTCGGGCGCCGGGCCGCCCAGCACGGCCGCGTCCGTCAGCGCGTAGCGCGACTGGTGGCACGGGCACAGCAGCTCGCCCTCGCCGGGCGCGACCGTGCACCCCGCGTGCGTGCAGATCGCGCTGAACGCGTGCACCTCGCCCTGGGTCGGCTGGGTCACCAGCACGTCCTGGCCCCCCACCTTCGCGGCCACGGCACCGCCCACCGGCACGTCGGCGAGCGCCACGACGACGGTCCCCGCCCCGGCAGCGCTCGCGGACGACGCCGCCTCCTGGGGCGTCGGCTTCTGCTCGGCGCACGCGGCCAGCACGCCGGCACCGGCCAGCGCCCCCGCCGCCGCGCCCGTGCCGCGCAGGAGCTGTCGGCGCGTCGGTCCGCACGCGCAGGCGGGCACCGCGGCGGAGACGGCGTCGGCGGGGACTGCGACGGCGGCGTCGTCGGAGACGGCGGGCACGGAAGGCGTGTCGGGCAGGCTCGAGCGGGTCGGCAGGCTGGTCGGCGGGCGGGTCGGCATGGCGCCTCCGGTGAGATCGGGCCTCGGCCGGCACGACGCTTCCGCTGACGGCGCCACCGAGGAGTGGGAGCATCATCATCATGGACTCGTCGCAGGACGCCGTGCCACCGCGGCCGCGCCCCACGCCCGCCGCGCGACCACCCGTCGCGCGCGGCTGGCGGCTCGCCGCCGCGCTCGCGGTCCTCGTGTCCGCCGTCGTGCACGTCGTCCTGTACGTCGACGGCTACGACACCATCGCCGTCGTCGGCCCCCTCTTCCTCCTCAACGCCGTCGCCGGCGTCGCGCTCGCGGTGCTGCTCCTGGCGTGGCGGCACTGGCTGCCGCTGGTCGGCGGGATCGGCTTCGGCGGCCTCACCCTGCTCGCGTTCGTGCTGTCCACGACGGTCGGGTTCTACGGCGTCAACGAGACGTTCGCGGGAACCACGGAGATCGTCGCGGCCGCGGCCGAGGTGGTGGCGGTGGTGGCGTCCGCCGTCGCGCTCCTGCGCGAGTACGTGCGCTGAGGTGCTGCGGCTGACGTCCTGCGCCTGACACCCTGTGGAGGACGGGCCGGGGCGTCGGCGGCGCCCCCTACGATCGAGGACGTGAGCCACCCCGACGACCCGTACGCCGACCTCGTGTTCGACCCGACGGACGAGGACGTCCCGCCGCCCGACGACCTGGCGCCCGAGCCTGCGCCGGAGCACACGGCGCCGCCCGGGCCGCGGGTCGCCCCGCCGTCGGCCCCCTCCCCCGGGACCACGACGGGTGCCCCGGCGCCCGACGCGACCAAGCGGGCGAAGCTCGCGATGCTCCGCGGCCTGCTGGACAGCGCGGGCGAGGGCGGCGGCACGCTGCGCGAGCAGGCGGAGGAGTCGCTGCGCGCGCTGGTCGGCCGCGAGGACGCGGCCCTGCGGGAGGACCAGTGGCGCGCGATCGAGGCGCTCGTCGCGTTCCGCCGTCGCGCGCTCGTCGTGCAGCGCACCGGGTGGGGCAAGTCCGCCGTCTACTTCGTCGCCACGTCCCTGCTGCGCTCCCGGGGCGCGGGGCCCACCGTCATCGTCTCGCCGCTCCTGGCGCTGATGCGGGACCAGATCGCGGCCGCCGCCCGCGCCGGGATCCGCGCCGTGACGATCAACTCGTCGAACGTCACCGAGTGGGACCAGGTGCACGCGGCGATCGCGGCGGGCGAGGTCGACGTGCTGCTGTGCTCCCCCGAACGGCTCAACAACCCGGCGTTCCGCGACGAGGTGCTCCCCCGCCTGGCGGCCGACGCCGGGCTCGTCGTGATCGACGAGGCGCACTGCATCTCCGACTGGGGGCACGACTTCCGGCCCGACTACCGCCGCATCCGCACCCTGCTCGCCGACCTGCCGCCGGGCATCCCCGTGCTCGCGACCACGGCCACCGCCAACGCGCGCGTCACCGCCGACGTCGCCGAGCAGCTGGGCGTGCACGGCGCGACCGCCGGCGGCGACCCCGTCCCCTCCGAGGACGTGCTCGTGCTGCGGGGCGGGCTGGACCGCGAGTCGCTGCACCTGGCGGTGCTCGAGCTCCCCGACCAGCCCACTCGCGTGGCGTGGCTCGTTGAGGCGCTCCAGGACGTGGAGGGGTCGGGCATCGTCTACTGCCTCACCGTGTCCGCCGCCGAGCAGGTGGCCGAGCAGCTGCGGGGCGCGGGCCTCGCGGTCTCCGCCTACACCGGACGGACCGACCCCACCCAGCGCGAGCAGCTGGAGGAGGACCTCAAGGAGAACCGCGTCAAGGCCCTGGTGGCGACGTCCGCGCTCGGCATGGGCTTCGACAAGCCCGACCTCGCGTTCGTCGTGCACCTCGGCGCCCCGTCCTCCCCCATCGCCTACTACCAGCAGGTCGGCCGCGCCGGACGTGGCGTGGACGACGCCGTCGTCGTGCTGCTGCCCGGGCACGAGGACCGCGCGATCTGGGACTGGTTCGGTGCGCAGGCGTTCCCCGCCGAGCCGCAGGTCCGCGCCACGCTCGACGCCCTCGGCACGTCCGAGGGCGCGCAGTCCACCGCCGTGCTGGAGACGCAGGTCGACCTCAAGCGGTCCCGGCTGGAGACGATGCTCAAGGTGCTCGACGTCGACGGCGCGGTGCGCCGGGTGCAGGGCGGGTGGGTCGCCACCGGCACGCCCTGGGCGTACGACGCCGAGCGCTACGCGCGGGTGGAGGCCACCCGCCAGGCGGAGCAGCAGGCGATGGTCGACTACGTGGCCACGCCCGGGTGCCGGATGGCGTACCTGCGCGCCCAGCTCGACGACCCGGAGCTGCCCGAGGGATGGCAGTGCGGCCGCTGCGACCGCTGCGGGGGGGTCACGCTGCCCGCAGTGCCCGACGCCGAGGCCGTCGCCGCCGCGCGGGCGGACATGGACCGTCCCGGCGTCGAGGTCGGGCCGCGCGCGATGTGGCCCTCCGGGCTCGCGGCCCTCGGCCTCGACCTCAAGGGCAAGATCGCGCCGGACGAGCGCGCCGAGCCGGGCCGCGCGGTGGCCCGCCTCGACGGCCTCGGCTGGTCCGGACCCCTGCGCGACCTGTTCGCGGCGGGCGCCCCCGACGGCGAGGTGCCCGTGCCGCTGCGGCACGCCGCCGCGCGGGTCCTCGACGACTGGGACGCCATCCGCCCCGACCGGCCCGAAGACCCCGAGGGCGCCGAGCCGGCCGCGGAGGGCGGCCGCCGCACGACGATCGAGGGGGTCGTGGCGGTACGGTCCACGACGCGCCCTCAGCTGACGTACCACCTGGCGTCCGGGCTGGCCGCCTACCTGGGCGTGCCGCTCATCGGCGCCGTCGGGCCGGCGGCCGGCGCGGAGCAGCCCGACCGGCACGACGTGAACTCGGCGATGCGGCTGGCGGGCGTGGCGCGACGGCTGCGGCTGGAGCTGAACGACGCCGCGCTGCGCGGCCTGCCCGGCCGCACGGTGCTGCTCGTGGACGACTGGACCGAGTCCGGCTGGACGCTCACGGTGGCCGCCCGGCTGCTGCGCCAGGCCGGTGCCGCGGCCGTGCACCCCTTCGTGCTCGGCGTGCGCTGACGCGCCGGCGACGGCGGCCGCGAGCGAACGGCCCGCGGGGGGCGTCAGCCGTCGAGCAGGCCCCGGACGTCGTCGGCCGCGAGCGCCCGGGCGAAGGTTCCCGCGGCGTCGTCGAGCACGGCGTCGAACAGGGCGGCCTTGCGCTGCGCGAGCGCCATGACCTTCTCCTCGATCGTGTCCTGCGCGACCAGGCGGGTGACGACGACGTTGCGGGTCTGGCCGATGCGGTGCGTGCGGTCCACCGCCTGCGCCTCGGTGGCGGGGTTCCACCAGGGGTCCAGCAGGTAGACGTAGTCGGCCTCGGTGAGGTTGAGCCCGACGCCGCCCGCCTTCAGCGAGATGAGGAACACCGGGGCGTCCCCGTCCTTGAAGGCGCGGACGACGTCCGCGCGCCGCCGCGTGGCGCCGTCGAGGTAGACGACGGGCAGGCCGGCGCCGGTGACGCGCTGCTCGACGCGCCGCAGGAAGGACGTGAACTGCGAGAAGACGAGCGCCCGGTGGCCCTCCGCGGCGATCTCGGTCAGCTCGTCGGTCACCACGTCGAGCTTGGCGGAGCCCACGCCCGCGTACGCGTCGTCGAGCAGCGAGGCGTCGAGCGCGAGGCGCCGCAGCGTCGTCAGCGAGCGGAAGATCGCCACGCGGTTGGCGTCGAAGTCCTCCAGCAGGCCGAGCAGCCGCTGCCGCTCCCGCTGCAGGTGGGTGTCGTAGACCTTGCGGTGGTCGGGGGTGAGCGGTACCCGCAGCACGCGCTCGGTGCGCTCGGGCAGCTCCGGCGCGACCTGCTCCTTGGTCCGGCGCAGCACGAGCGGGCGGATGCGTCGCTTGAGCCGCGCGAGGGCCCGGTTGCCGGCCGCGACCACCTGGGGGTCGTCGTCGGTGGCCGCCGCGTCGACGAGCCGCGCGGTCTCCGCCTTGAAGCGGTGCATCGACGGGTACAGCCCCGGCGCGACGATCGCGAGGGCCGCCCACAGCTCCAGGAGGTTGTTCTCGAGCGGTGTGCCCGTGATCGCGAGCTTGAACGGCGCGCCGAGGAGCCGGGCCGTCTCGTGCGCCCGGGTGCGCGGGTTCTTCGCCACCTGCGCCTCGTCGAGGATCAGGCCGCCCCACTCGACGGCGTCGAACGCGTCGAACTCGAGGCGGAAGACGGCGTACGACGTGACGACCACGTCGGCCCCGCGGGTGAGCTCGGCCAGGCCGGTGCCGAGCGTGCGCGACGTGGCGGGCATCGCCACCACCCGCAGCCCGGGCGTGAAGCGTGCCGCCTCGTCCACCCAGTTCCCCACCACGGACGCCGGGGCCACGACCACGAACGGCGGGGCGTCCGGGGCCGTCGCCCGCGCGTGCGCCAGGAACGTCAGGGTCTCGACGGTCTTGCCGAGCCCCATGTCGTCGGCCAGGATCCCCCCGAGCCCGTGACGCCACAGGAACGCCAGCCACTCGAACGCCTGCCGCTGGTACGGCCGCAGCTCGGCCCGCACGCCCTCGGGGACGTCCAGCGCCTCCGTGACCCCCTCCCCCGCGGCGATCGCGCGCAGGCCGGCCAGCGACCGCCGCCAGGTCTCCGCGGCCTCGACGACGTCGGCGACGTCCTCGAGCTCGCCCCACAGGTGCGCGTCGTAGCGGCTGACGCGTGCCTTGCCCGGCCGGTCGCTCAGCGCGGTGGCCTCCGTGATGAGGTCGCGCAGACGGCCCAGCACCGGCTGGTCGAGGCGCAGCCAGGACCCGTCGACGAGCAGCAGCCGCTTGTCGCCGCGAGCAAGGGCGGTGAACAGGCGGGCGAACGGGAGCTCCTTGCCAGCGACCGTCACCGAGACGCCCAGGTCGAGCCAGTCGGCGTCCCCCGAGGGCGCCCCGGACACGACGACGCGGGGATCGGCGTCCAGGTGCAGGTAGTGCGGCACGTCGGTGGCGTCGACGCGCACGTCCGTCGCGGCGGCCAGCGCGGGCAGCACGCCGTGGGCGAGGTCGAGGGCGTCGAGGCCCTTCAGCTCCGTCCGGGCGGCGAGGTCGAAGCGCTCGAAGCCCGGCACTCCCCGCACGGTCGCCTGCGCCTTCGCGCGGATCTCCGCCTCGGCGTCCGGGTCCCGGAGCGGGTCCGGCGTCGCCCCGTCGAGCGGGACGCCGCGCGCCGCGCCGGACCTCACGTGCTCGGGCGGCGGGTACTCGAAGCTCCACGACAGGAGCGCGTGCTCCGGCGACGCGAAGGCGACCTCGGCGACGAGCACGGGGCGCGGCGGGTCGGGCAGCGCGACGGAGCCGTCGGAGACGACGCGCACCGCCCGGCGCAGCGCCGGCAGGTGCTCGGCGTAGAGCTCCGCCACGTCGCCGCCCGGCACCTCCACCCGGCCGACGACGACGAGCTCGCGTGCGGCGTCGGACAACCGGCGCGGCGTGGGGCCCAGTCGCAGCACGGTGCGCCGGTCGGCGGTCTCGACCGCGTACAGGCCCGTGTCGCCCACCGTGCCGAGCGGGGACCCCGCTGCCGCGTCGACGCCGTCGAAGGCGGCGACCGGGTCGAGTCGCACGGCGCCGTCGCCGGTGCCGTCAGCACCATCGTCTGCGGAGCCGCCATCAGGGCCCTCCGCCCCGCCGTCCCGCGCCCCGACCACCAGCCGGAGCTCGGCCGTGTCGGCCAGCAGCACCTCGTCGCGCGCGCCGTGCGCGACGAGCGGGATCTCCAGGTCGGCGGCCTCGGCGAGCAGCGCCCACAGCCCGCGGCCGCCGGCGGCCAGGGGGCGCCAGGCGCGCCGGCCGCGGCCGAACCCGCCCCCGTCGCCGAGCGCGGACCCGAGGTCGGCGAACCAGCGCCGCACCTCGGGGGCGGGCGTCGCGCGCACGTCCGCGAACGCGTACAGGCCGGTGGCGAGCGCCTCCCAGCTCGCCTCGGGGGCGACCTTCCACCCGGTGCGCCCCGGCACGGCCGGCCGCACCGAGAGCTCCGGGGGCAGCCCGCCGAACGCCTCGTCGAGGCGGAACCGGAGCGCGACGGGGAGCACGCCGCCGTCGCGGGCCCCGCGAGAGGCCGCGCCGCCCGGCCCGGGCTCCGGGGCTCGGGTCACCGCGGCGAGGCGCCCGCGCCAGCCGACGGGCGCGTCGTCGTCATCGGCGACGGCCCCGGCGGTCCCGGCAGACTCGGGCTGGGCCCCCAGGTGCAGCAGGGCGGCGGCGACGTGCTTGCAGTCCGCGCGCACCGGACAGCTGCAGGTCGAGCCCCCGTAGGCGTACCGCCCGTCCGCACCGACCGTGAACGAGACGCGGCAGGCGTAGGGCTGCGCCCCGCTCCCCGCGACGCGCGCGGAGAGCGCCAGCGCGTCGGCGTCCCAGTGCCAGGTGAGGACCATGCCGGCGCGCTGGTAGCCCTGGGCGCGGCGGAACGCGGCGCTGCCGACGACGTCGCCCACCACGACCGGGTCGAGGCGGGGTGGCGGCGCGGGCATGCGTCCATGCTCGCACGGCCCTCCGACGCGGCCGGCATCGGAGGCCGTGCCGCTTGGCACACTATTCCGGGCGACAGGGGCGTCCGTTGCGACGCGGAGCCTCCGTGCGCGGCGGCTCAGAGGAAGCGGCCGCGGACGGCCTCGCCGTGCGCGGGCAGGTCCTCGTCGTTCGCGACGGCGACGATGCGGTCGGCGAGCTCCTCGAGCGCGTCGCGGGTGTACTCCACGACCTGCACCGACTTGAGGTAGGCGTGCACGCCGAGCCCGCTGGAGAAGTGCGCGGACCCGCCGGTGGGGAGCACGTGGTTGCTGCCTGCCATGTAGTCGCCGAGGGAGACCGGCGACCAGGGGCCGACGAAGATCGCCCCCGCCGAGCGCACGCGCTCCGCGAGCGCCGCGGCGCCCTCGGTCTGGATCTCCAGGTGCTCGGCGCCGTAGGCGTCCACCACCGCGAGGCCCTGCTCCAGGTCGTCGACGAGCACGACGGCGGACTGCGGCCCGCCGAGCGCCTGCAGCACGCGCGCCGAGTGCTTGGTGGAGCCCACCAGGTCGCTCAGGCGGGCCTCCACGGCGCCGGCGAGCTCCACGGACGGGGTGACCAGCACGGAGGCGGCCATGGGGTCGTGCTCGGCCTGGCTGATGAGGTCGAGGGCGACGTGCCCCGGGTCGGCCGTCCTGTCGGCGAGCACCGCGATCTCCGTGGGCCCGGCCTCGGCGTCGATGCCGACGACGCCGCGCACCAGTCGCTTGGCCGCGGCCACGTACACGTTGCCCGGTCCCGTGACGACGTCGACCGGGTCGCACAGCACGTCGCCGTCCTGCGGCTCGCTGCCCGCCGCGCCGTACGCGAACATCGCCACCGCCTGGGCGCCGCCGACGGCGTAGACCTCGTCGACGCCGAGCAGCGCGCACGCGGCGAGGATCGTCGGGTGCGGCAGCCCGCCGGCGTCCTTCTGGGGCGGCGACGCGACGGCGAGGCCGGGGACCCCGGCCTCCTGCGCGGCGACCACGTTCATGATCACGGACGACGGGTAGACCGCGCGCCCTCCGGGCACGTACAGGCCCACGCGCTGCACCGGGACCCACCGCTGGCGCACCACCGCGCCGGGGGCGAGCTGCGTGGCGTGCTCCGTCGGCACCTGCGCGGCGTGCACCACCCGCACCCGCCGGACCGCCTCCTCGAGCCCCGCCCGCACCTGCGGGTCGAGCCCCGCGAGGGCGTCGGTCATCGCGGACGCCGGGACGCGCAGATGCTCCGGACGCACCCCGTCGAGGCGCTCCGACAGGTCACGGAGCGCGGCGGCGCCGCGGGCCCGGACGTCGGCGATGATCGGGGTGACGGCCTGGACGGCCTCGTCCACCCCGATCTCGGGGCGTGGCAGCACCCCGAGCAGCTCGGTGCGGGTCAGGTCCCGCCCGCGGAGGTCGATGCGTCGGATCACCCGGCCAGTCTAGGCAGCGCCGGTCGGCGCCCGGGCGCCGGTGCCGGAGAATGGACGCATGAGCGCCGACCACGACAGCACGGACGTCCCCATCCGCGACGACATGATCCGCCTCGGCCAGTTCCTCAAGCTCGCGGGCCTGGCGGAGTCCGGCACGCACGCCCGGGACCTGGTCGCCGACGGCGAGGTCAGCGTCAACGGCGAGGCCGAGACCCGGCGCGGTCGCCAGCTCGTCCGCGGCGACCGCGTCACCGTGGCCCTGCCCGAGGGCGACGAGACCGCCGTCGTCGCCTGACCCTGAGCGTTGTGGGTGGGCGTTTGGCCCTGAATCCGCCGTGATTCAGGGCCGAACGCCCACCCACAACGCTCAGGCCATGTAGGTGGAGGCCATCGCCCGGTCGGGCGTGAGGCGCAGGACGACGCGCTCGGGGTCGTGCTCGAGCGGTCGGTAGCGCTTCGTGTACCGCGCGACGGCGTCCGCGATCTCGTCCGGGTCCTCGCTCACCTCGATCGTCCCCTCGAGCGTGAGCCAGCGCCCGCCGTCGACCTGACAGAGCGCGGCCCGGGGCCGGCCGCCCTCGGCGGTCGCGCGGCGCGCGTTGGCGACCTTCGTCGACGACCGCCGCGCCGTGGTCCGCGCGACCCCGGCGTCCGCGTCCCAGGTGAAGGCGACGGGCACGACGTGCGGGCTGCCGTCCGCGCGCAGGGTGGTGAGGGTGGCGAGGTGGCGCTCGGTGACGAACACGAGCTGCTCGGGGTTGAGACGGAACACGCCCTGAGCCTACGGCGCTCCCCGGGAGCTCTCGTCCGCCCGTCCTCAGACGTCCGCGACGCCCTCGAACCCGTAAGTGAGGATCGGCCGAACCCGCGTGCCCTGCCGGCCCTCGTCGTGCAGTGCGCGCAGCACGACCAGCTCGTGCGGCACGACCGGGTCCGGCAGCGCGACGAACGGGAACCAGCGCAGGTCCCCGACCTTCGCCGGCTCCCGGATCACCGGGGCGCCCTCCCACCGGGTCGCGGTGAAGAAGAAGTCGACCCGCTGCTCGAGCGCGGGGCCGCCGGGCTGTCCGCGGTGCATCGTCGTCACCGGGACGAGGTCGGCAGGGTCGACGACGACGCCGAGCTCCTCGCGCGCCTCGCGGACCGCCGCCTCGAGCACCGACTCCCCCTCCTCGACGTGCCCCGCGGCGGCCGCCGCCCAGTGCCCGTCCCGGAACCCGGTCCCCTGCCGCAGCTGCAGCAGCACCTGGCCCTCGCGGCGCAGGTACACGTACGCCGCCGGCACCACCCGGAACCGGTGGTCCGCCGAACCGTCGTCCAGGGCGCTCACGAGAGGCAGCTCGGGCCGAGGAGGGCCTTGAGGTCGCCGAACAGCGCGGGCGACTTCTCGACCCGCAGCGTGTCGGCGGCGCGCACGACCGTCCGCTTGCCGGGCTCCGCGACGCTCACGTGCACCTCCGCCGAGCCCGGGTGGGTGGCGAGCACCTCGCGCAGCCGCACCATGACCGGCTCGACGCAGCGGGTGTGCGGCACGGTGACCAGCACGGGCGCGTCGGCGACGGCCGACGTGTCCGGCAGCGAGACCTCCATCGCCTGCAGCTGCATCTGGTCGTCGCGACGCCGCACGCGCCCCCGCAGCGTGACGACCTGGTCCTCCGCGAGGATCGTCGAGTACGCGAGGTAGGTCTCGCCGAAGAACATCACCTCGACGGCGCCCTCGAGGTCCTCGACCGTCACGGCCGCCCAGGGGTTGCCGTTCTTGCTCATCTTGCGCTGCACGCTGGTGAGCAGGCCGGCGACCGTGACCTGCGAGCCGTCCGGGCGACCCTCGTCGGCCATCAGCGACGCGATCGAGGTGTCCGCCGCGCGCGCCAGCACGTGCTCGAGCCCCGACAGCGGGTGGTCCGACACGTACAGGCCGAGCATCTCGCGCTCGAAGGCGAGCCGCTGCTTCTTGTCCCAGTCGGGCAGGTCGGGCACGTCGACGGCGAACGTCATCGCCGCGTCCTCCTCCGCGCCACCGAAGCCGGCGAAGAGGTCGAACTGGCCCTCGGCCTCCTTGCGCTTCACGGAGATGACCGAGTCCACCGCCTGCTCGTGCACCACGAGCAGCGCGCGCCGTGGGTGGCCGAGCGAGTCGAACGCCCCGGCCTTGATGAGCGACTCGATGGTGCGCTTGTTGCAGACCACGGCCGGCACCTTGTCGAGGAAGTCCGTGAAGGACGTGAACGCGCCCTTCTCCTCGCGCGCGGCGATGATCGCGTCCACGACGTTGGCGCCGACGTTGCGGATCGCCGTCAGGCCGAAACGGATGTCGTCGCCGACGGCGGTGAACTTGGCGGCGGAGTCGTTGACGTCGGGCGGCAGCACGGTGATGTGCATGCGACGGCACTCGCCCAGGTAGAGCGCCATCTTGTCCTTGTCGTCCCGCACGCTCTGCAGCAGGCCGGCCATGTACTCGGTCGGGTAGTTCGCCTTGAGGTACGCCGTCCAGTAGGAGACGACGCCGTACCCGGCGGAGTGCGCCTTGTTGAACGCGTAGCCGGCGAACGGCACCAGGGTGTCCCAGACCGCCTGGATCGCGGGCTTGGAGTAGCCCCGCTCCTTCATGCCCGCCTCGAAGGGCACGAACTCCTTGTCGAGGATCTCCTTCTTCTTCTTGCCCATCGCGCGCCGCAGCAGGTCGGCCTGGCCGAGCGAGTAGCCGGCGAGGATCTGGGCGGCGCGCTGCACCTGCTCCTGGTAGACGATCAGGCCGTACGTCTCGCCGAGCACCTCGCTGAGCGGCTCCTCGAGCTCCGGGTGGATCGGCTCGATCTTCTGCATGCCGTTCTTGCGCAGCGCGTAGTTGATGTGCGAGTTCATGCCCATCGGCCCCGGGCGGTACAGCGCGATGACGGCGGAGACGTCCTCGAAGTTGTCCGGCCGCATCTGGCGCAGCAGCGAGCGCATCGCGCCGCCGTCGAGCTGGAACACGCCGAGGGTGTCGCCGCGGGCGAGCAGGTCGTAGGTCGCCTTGTCGTCGAGCTCCACCTGCTCGATCGCCACCGGCTCCTTGCCGTTCATGACGATGTTCTCGAGCGCGTCGTCGAGGATCGTGAGGTTGCGCAGCCCGAGGAAGTCCATCTTGATGAGGCCGAGGCCCTCGGACGTCGGGTAGTCGAACTGCGTGATGACCGCGCCGTCCTGCGGGCGGCGCATGATCGGGATGATGTCGATCAGCGGGTGGCTCGACATGATCACGCCGGCGGCGTGCACGCCCCACTGCCGCTTCAGGCCCTCGATGCCGCGCGCCGTCTCGACCACGCGCTGAGCCTCGGGGTCGGCGTCGTGCACCGCGCGGAACTCCGCGGCCTCGGCGTACCGCTCGTGCTTCGGGTCGAAGATCCCCGACAGCGGGATGTCCTTGCCCATCACGGCGGGCGGCATCGCCTTGGTGAGCTTCTCCCCCATCGCGAACGGGAAGCCGAGCACGCGCGAGCCGTCCTTGAGCGCCTGCTTCGCCTTGATGGACCCGTAGGTGACGATCATCGCGACTCGGTCGTCGCCGTACTTCTCGGTGACGTACCGGATCACCTCGGCGCGCCGGCGCTCGTCGA
This sequence comes from Isoptericola variabilis, assembly GCF_050311655.1. Lineage (GTDB taxonomy): Bacteria > Actinomycetota > Actinomycetes > Actinomycetales > Cellulomonadaceae > Isoptericola > Isoptericola variabilis. Next base: position 838,788 of record NZ_JBNOZM010000001.1, on the reverse strand, counting down.
AGTCGACGTCGACGTCGGGCATGGACACGCGCTCCGGATTGAGGAACCGCTCGAAGATCAGGCCGTGCTTGAGCGGGTCGAGCTCCGTGATGCCCATGACGTACGAGACCATCGAGCCCGCGGCGGAGCCACGGCCCGGCCCCACGCGGATGCCCTGCTCCTTGGCCCAGTTGATGAAGTCGGCCACCACGAGGAAGTACCCCGGGAAGCCCATCTGGATGATGACGCCGACCTCGTAGTCGGCCTGCTTGCGCACGTCGTCGGGGATGCCGTCGGGGTAGCGGCGGCGCAGGCCGTTCTCGACCTCCTTGACGAACCAGCTGATCTCGTCCTCGCCCTCGGGTACCGGGAACCGGGGCATGTAGTTCGCCTTGGTGTCGAACGAGACGTCGCAGCGCTCGGCGATGAGCAGCGTGTTCTCGATCGCCTCCGGCAGCTCCGAGAACAGGCGGCGCATCTCCGCGCCCGAGCGAACGTAGAAGGTGTCGCCGCTGAAGGCGAACCGGCTGCCGCCCTGGTCGTACGTCGGCTCGTCGAGGGTCGACCCGGAGTTCACCGCGAGCAGCACCTCGTGGGAGTGCGCGTCCTCCCGCTTGGTGTAGTGCAGGTCGTTGGTGGCCACGAGCGGCGCGTCGATGTGCTCGGCGAGGCGCAGGAGGTCCTTGTACGTCCGGGACTCGATCTCGATCCCGTGGTCCATCAGCTCGACGAAGAAGTTCTCCTTGCCGAGGATGTCCTGCAGCTCCCCGGCCGCGCGCACCGCCTCGTCCCACTGCCCCAGCCGCAGGCGGGTCTGCACCTCGCCCGACGGGCAGCCCGAGGTGCCCATGAGGCCCTTGCCGTACGTCTCCAGGAGCTCGCGGTCCATGCGCGGCCACTTGCCCATCTGGCCGTCCAGGGACGCGAGCGACGACGCGCGGAACAGGTTGTGCATGCCCTCGTTGTCGCGCGCCCAGAGCGTCATGTGCGTGTAGGCGCCGCCCGCGGAGACGTCGTCGCGCCGCTGGTGCTGCTCGCCCCACAGCACCTTGGTGCGGTCGTGGCGGCTGGTGCCGGGCGTCACGTACGCCTCGACGCCGATGATCGGCTTGATCCCGTGCTTCTGCGCCGTGCTCCAGAAGTCGAAGGCCCCGAACAGGTACCCGTGGTCCGTGATCGCGACGGCCTTCTGACCCAGGCGCGACACCTCGCTGAACAGGTCGTTCATGCGCGCCGCGCCGTCGAGCATCGAGTACTCGGTGTGCACGTGCAGGTGGACGAAGTCGTCCTCGGAGGTACCGGTCGGCTGGGCGGTGGAGGAACCTGCGTCGGGCATGGACCGAGTCTAGGCAGTCGCCTCCGACACTCCGGACCGCCCCGCCGAGGGGAACCTCACAGGGCCTCCCCGGTGCCGGTCACCACCGGACCAGCAGGCGAAGCACGGCCAGCCCGTCCTCGGTGCCGGGCCAGTGCCGGCGCACGACGTCGGGACCCGCGCTGCGCACCACGGCCCGCAGGACGAGCGCCACGACGATGACGTCGTCCGCCCAGCCGAGGACGGGCACGACGTCGGGGACGAGGTCGAACGGCATCGCCAGATAGCCCAGGAGCACGACGAGCAGCGCCCGCGCGCCTCTCGACAGCGAGCGGTCCCCTGCGAGCCGCTTGACGAGGCGCAGCACGTCGGGCAGCAGGCGCACGGCGCCGCGCAGCGAGCCTCGGCCGGTGCGCCGCCGCACGACGAGCAGCCCGACGGCCAGCAGCGCCCAGAGCGCGAGCACGGCCACCACGAGGCCCGCGAGGGCGTCCGCCCACCAGGGCAGGTCGGGCACCGGGCTGCCTACCGGTAGGCCCCGCGCACGACCTCGAGGGCGTGCGCCAGGTCGTCCGGGTACTCGCTGGTGACCTCGATCCAGCGGCCGGTGAGCGGGTGCTCGAACCCGAGCCGCACGGCGTGCAGCCACTGGCGCTCCAGCCCCACCTTCGACGCGAGGACCGGGTCGGCCCCGTAGGTGAGGTCGCCGACCAGCGGGTGGCGGACGGCCTGGAAGTGCACCCGGATCTGGTGCGTGCGGCCGGTCTCGAGGTGCACCTCGACGAGCGACGCGGCAGGCAGCATCTCGAGCACCTCGTAGTGCGTCACCGAGTGCTTGCCGTCCGCGACGACGGCGAACTTGTAGTCGGCGCTCGGGTGACGCCCGATGGGCGCGTCGATGGTGCCCGTCGTGGGCTCCGGGTGCCCCTGGGCGAGCGCGTGGTACACCTTCTCGACCGTGCGCTCCTTGAACGCCCGCTTCAGCCCGCTGTACGCCGCCTCGCTCTTGGCCACCGCCATGAGGCCCGACGTGCCGACGTCGAGCCGGTGCACGATGCCCTGCCGCTCGGCGGCGCCCGACGTCGCGATCCGGTAGCCGGCCGCCGCCAGCGCCCCCACGACGGTGGGCCCGGTCCAGCCAGGCGACGGGTGCGCCGCCACGCCGACCGGCTTGTCGACGACGACGACGTCGTCGTCCTCGTAGGCGATCGCCATGCCGGGCACCGGCTCCGCGACCACCGGCGCGGCCGGACGCGCCTCCGGCACGGTGACCTCCAGCCGGCCGCCGGCGACCAGCCGGTCGGACTTGCCGACCTCGCGCCCGTCGAGGAGCACCGCCCCGGACGCGGCGAGCTCCGCCGCCTGGGTCCGCGAGAAGCCGAGCATGCGCGCGAGGCCCGCGTCGACGCGCTCGCCCGCGAGGCCGTCGGGGACCGGCAGGGTCCGGGTGGTCCCGGTCGGCATCGTCAGCGCTCCTGGCCGGAGGGCTCGCGGTCGTCGACGTGCCGGCGCCCGTCGAGGCCGATCCCGCGGAACGAGAGGACGACGATGAGCACGGCGGCGGCGACGATGGCGATGTCCGCGACGTTGCCGACGAAGACGCCGTAGTCGATGAAGTCGACCACGTGCCCGCGGGCGAAGCCGGGCTCGCGGAAGAAGCGGTCGCCGAGGTTCCCGAGCGCGCCGCCGAGCAGCAGGCCGAGCGCCACGGCCCAGCCCGTCGAGCCGATCCGGCGGATCGCCCGCACGATGACCACGACCACCACCACGACGACGATCGTCAGCACCCACGTCATCCCGGTGGCGATCGACAGGGCCGCGCCGGGGTTGTAGATGAGCCGGAGCTGCAGCAGCTCGCCGATCAGCGGCTTGGGGTCGCCGCCGATGACGAGCGCGGACTCCGCCCACCACTTGGAGAGCTGGTCCACGACGAGCACGAGTGCCGCGAGGGCGAAGGTCCAGGTGATCAGGCGCCGGCGACGCTCCGCGGACACCGGGGCGCCGTCCGGGGTGGCCTCGGGCACGGCGTCGGCGGGCGCGCCCGGCCCGGGCGTCTCGGGGGCGCCGTCGTGCGGCGCGGGCTCAGGAGCCGGGGCGGAGCCGGCGGGCGTGGTCGACATCGTCCGCAAGTCTAGGCGGGCGCGACCGGGCGACGGACCGGGGTCCACCCGGTCAGCGACGCTCCTCGCGCGCCTTCGCCTCGACGGACAGCGTCGCCCGCGGGAACGCCTGCAGCCGCGCCTTGCCGATCGGCAGCCCGGTGATCTCGCAGGTGGCGTAGGTGCCCTTGCGGATGCGGTCGACGGCGTGCGCGGTCTGGGCGAGCAGGTCGCGCATGTTGTTGACCAGGGTGAGCTCCTGCTCGCGCTCGAGGGCGCTCGAGCCGTAGTCGGCCTGGTCGTCGCCCGCGCCGTCGCCGGAGTTGCGCAGCAGGTCGGACAGCTCCTGGTCGGCGGCCGCGAGCTCGCGCTCGAGACGCTCCTTCTCCTCGAGCAGGAACGCCGCCAGCTCCTCCACCTCGTGCAGGGTCCAGGGCTCCTCGCCGTCGCGGACCGGGAACGACTTCACGTCCCGCGCGAGGTGCGGGAAGTTCTCGCGCAGTGCCGCGCGCGTGGTGGTCGAGAGCTTGGCCATCGGTGCCCTTTCGTTGGTGCGTCGACGACGAGTCACCGCAGCGTAAGTGCGCCGAGCGGCCCGCACAACAGCACGCGCGGTGAAGGCGTGCGTGTCGTGCGGGCCGCTCGGCGTGAGGCGTGACGGAAGGAGCGGGGTGCGCGGGGTGACGGCCCCCCGCTCAGAGCTCCGAGCCGCGGCCGGCACCGGCGTTCTGCCGCTGCGGCGGCAGGGCCGAGCCCCGGGCGTCGAGGTCGCCCAGCAGGTTCTGCAGGAAGCTCTTGAGGCGCGTGCGGTAGTCGCGCTCGAAGAGGCGGAGCTCGTCGATCTTGCGCTCGAGGAGCGACCGCTCCTGCTCGAGCTGCGAGAGCGTGCGGTGGCTGGTCTCCTCGGCCTCGCGGACGATGCGCGAGCCCTCGGACTTCGCCTCGGAGATGAGGCGGTCGCCCTCCTCCTGGCCCGACCGCACGTAGTCGTCGTGCAGCTTCTGGGCCAGCTGGAGCATGCCGGTGGCGGACTCCGGCTCCGCGGGCTGCTGCTTCGCGGCGGCCGGGGCGGGCGCCGAGGTCGGCGCGGGCGCCGGGGTCGGCGTCGGCTGCGCCTGCTGGGCGGCGTCCGAGCGGCTCAGCTCGGCGACCCGGTGCTCGGCCGCGGTGAGCTTCGACCGCAGGTCGTCGTTCTCCTCCTGGACCGCCGTGAGGGTCCGCACGACCTCGTCGAGGAAGTCGTCGACCTCTTCGACGTCGTAGCCCTCGCGGAACTTCGTCGCGGCGAACTTCTTGTTCAGGATGTCCTCTGCCGTCAGCAGCGCCATCGTCTCACCTCATCGTTCTTGCAGGGTCGGTGGGACCCGGTTCCCGGGCCGTCTGGATGACCACGGTAGCGGACGTGTCGGCGGGCGACCCGCCCGACGAGGCCGGGTCGTCCCGCCCACACGACGTCTTCACAGGTCAGCACCGCGGCGCCCCTCGCACGCCGGGCTGAACCCCGGCCGAGGTCACATCGCGGCCAGGAACGACGCCACCCGCATGAGGATGCCGGTGCCGATGAAGAGCACGAGGAACGCGATGTCGAGCCGGATCTGGCCGAGGGTCAGGGGCGGGATGAGGCCGCGCAGGAAGCGCAGGGGCGGGTCCGTGACCGTGTAGACGGCCTCCGCCAGCACCAGCAGCACGCCCTTCGGGCGCCAGTCGCGCGCGAAGAACTGCACCCAGTCGAAGACGAGCCGGACGATGAGGCACAGCAGGAACAGCCACAGGACCAGGTAGACCAGGTTGAAGACGAGACTCACGGGTCGAACCTACCCGAGCACGACGCAGGGCCGGGGCAGGACTGCCCCGGCCCGTGCCGGACGGTGCGATCGGCGCTATCGGCGCGCGGTCAGCTCTGGTTGTAGAACGCCCCGCGTCCGCCGACCTTCTCCGCCGGCGGTTCCTCGCCCGCGATCTCCACGTGCTCCGGCGAGAGCAGGAAGACCTTGTTCGTCACGCGCTCGATCGACCCGCGCAGCCCGAAGATCAGGCCGGCCGAGAAGTCCACGAGGCGCTTCGCGTCGGCGTCGTCCATGTCGGACAGGTTCATGATCACCGGCGTACCGCCTCGGAAGGCCTCGCCGATGGTGCGGGCGTCGTTGTACGAGCGCGGGTGGATGGTCGTGATGCGTCGCAGGTCGGAGGCGATCACCGACTCGCTCCCTCCGCCACGGTGCAGCGGGGTGACCTGCGCCTGGTAGTCGTCACGGTCGCGCACCGGTGCCTCCAGCTCCTCGTACTCGTCGAGGTACTCCTCCGACTCACCCTGGTCGTCGGCGAGCCCCAGGTACAGCATCGTCTTGCGAAGCGCTCCGCCCATCGCCTTGCTCCGTTCGTCGCCACGTCCCGCCCTCCGTCCCGGACGGTGTCACGACGTTAACCACGCCCGCGGCGGCATCCACGCACGACACGCCGGTGTGTCGCGCGTCGCGGGCGTGCCCGGTCACGGCCGCGTCAGCTCGGCACGCCGGGCCCGCCGACTCAGGTCAGGACGACGACCCCCGCCTGCCTGCCCGTCGTCGTGCCCTGGGCCGTGGCGCGACGGTGGGAGTACAGGTCGGCGTCCGTGAGCGTGCACCGGTCCACGCGGGTGGCGGCCACGCCGTGCGCCGCCAGCTGGGCGAGCACGCCGGCCGGCAGGTCGAGCGCGGGGGTCCCGGCGGCGGTCGTCGCCCACGTCTCCGGGACGACGGCGGCGACCTCGTCGCGCATCGCGGCCGGCACCTCGTAGCAGGCGCCGCAGACGGCCGGGCCGACGGCCGCCCGGAGGTCCTCCACCCGGGCACCCCGCGCGAGCAGCTGCTCGACGACGCGGTGCACGACCCCGAGGGCGACCCCGTTCCGCCCCGCGTGCGCGACCGCGACGACGCGGGCGACGGGATCCGCCAGGACGACCGGCACGCAGTCGGCGACGAGGACGCCGAGGGCCAGACCGGGCTCGGCGGTGACCATGGCGTCGGCCTCACCCGCCGAGGCCGGCGGCTCCGTCGACGACCACTCGGCGAGCTCGGCCGGGCCCAGACCCAGGACGCCGTCCCCGTGCACCTGCGCGGAGAACGCCACCGGGGCGCCGATCCACGCCCCGAGACGGGCCCGGTTCTCCCGGACCCGCACCGGGTCGTCGCCCGTCGAGGTGCCGAGGTCGAGCGACGACCAGGGGGCGGGCGACACCCCGCCGTGGCGCGTCGTGAAGCCCGCCACGACGCCCTCCCCGAGGTCCACCCGCAGCAGCCCCGCACCGAACTGGTCCGGCAACAACGCCTCCTGGGCCCAGCCGACCGTCTCGTGAGCCGTCCCGTGGCTCCCGCTCACCCGGCGCTCACTTGAGGAAGTCGGGCACGTCGAGCTCCTCGGCCGGGCGACGCGGCTCGTCGAACAGGCGCGGCACCTCGACCGGACGCTCGACGGTGACACCCTCGCCCTCGGCGTCCTCGACCACCGTGAACGGGCGGCGCTGCTCCGCGGGCCGCGCCCCGGCCGGCGGGGCCGGCGGCGCGTCGAGGCTCACGGGGACGTCGTCCGGCTCGGCCGGGATCGGGCGCGGCTGCACGGGGGCTGCCGGCACCGACGCGGTGGCCGGCTGCGGCGCGCGCGGCGGGGCGGTCTGCACGCCGGGCCGCGGCGCGGACGTCGCCGTCGTGCCGCCCTCGCCGACCGTGACCGTCGGCTTGGCCGGAGCGCCGGCGATCTGACCGAGGCCGCGGCCGTCCTTGCGGGCCTGCGGCACGCCGCCGTCGAACCCGGCGGCGATGACGGTGACCCGCACCTCGTCGCCGAGCGCGTCGTCGATGACCGTGCCGAAGATGATGTTCGCCTCGGAGTGCGCCGCCTCCTGCACGAGGCGCGCGGCCTCGTGCACCTCGAAGAGCCCGATGTCGCTGCCGCCCTGGATCGACAGGAGGACGCCGTGGGCGCCGTCGATCGAGGCCTCGAGCAGCGGGGACGAGATCGCGAGCTCGGCGGCCTGCACCGCACGGTCCTCGCCCCGTGCCGAGCCGATGCCCATGAGGGCCGAGCCGGCCCCCTGCATCACGGACTTCACGTCGGCGAAGTCGAGGTTGATGAGGCCCGGCGTCGTGATGAGGTCGGTGATCCCCTGGACGCCGGAGTGCAGCACCTGGTCCGCCGAGTGGAACGCCGCGATCGCCGAGACGCTCTTGTCGGACATGGACAGGAGCCGGTCGTTGGGGATGACGATGAGGGTGTCGACCTCCTCGCGGAGCGTGTCGATCCCCTGCTCGGCCTGCACGGAGCGACGGCGCCCCTCGAAGGTGAACGGCCGCGTCACCACGCCCACCGTCAGGGCACCGAGCGAGCGGGCGATGCGCGCCACCACGGGCGCGCCGCCGGTGCCGGTGCCGCCGCCCTCGCCCGCCGTCACGAAGACCATGTCGGCGCCCCGCAGGACGTCCTCGATCTCCTCGGCGTGGTCCTCGGCCGCCTTCTTGCCGACCTCGGGGTCGGCGCCGGCGCCCAGGCCACGGGTGAGCTCACGGCCGACGTCGAGCTTGACGTCGGCGTCCGACATCAGCAGCGCCTGCGCGTCGGTGTTGATGGCGATGAACTCGACACCCTTGAGCCCGACCTCGATCATGCGGTTCACGGCGTTCACGCCGCCACCGCCGATACCGACCACCTTGATCACTGCCAGGTAGTTCTGCGGAGTTGCCACGTCGTTGCCTCTCGGGTCGTTCCTTGTCCCGACGTCCGGTCCTCGCTCCCCCGGTCGGCCCGCCGGCGGCCTCCGAGGCCTAACCTTAAGGTTCGAGTTGAGGGTTAGAGTTATGTCAGGTTGCTGCTGCGATCGACGGTAGGCGGCGCGGCGGGCGCGACGCCGGACGTGCATCGGCGTGTCGCGCGCGCCCGGTCCTTGCCTCATCCGCCCGTGCGTGTCGCGCCGGCCCCACGCCGGTGATCTCGCGGGTGGTCTCGCCGGTCGTCACTCGGGTCGTCGCGCGAGTCATCGGGTCACCGGCAGCTCGGGGGACGAGACGTCGATGGTGCGGGCGCCCTCGTCGAGCTTGCGCAGCGTGCGCACCGCCTCGACCTTCAGCGGCAGGTCCGAGCTGCCGCCCCACCGCACGGTCGTGCCGTCCTCCAGGACGGTCTCCACGGCGTCCTGCGTGTCGGCGCTCACGTGCTCCACCTGGCCGGCGAGCTTCGCGGGCAGCGCCGCCAGCACGTGGAGCGCTGCCTGCAGCGCCAGCGCGTCGTCCAGCGGCACGTCCACCTGCGCCAGCCCCTTCGGCGCCGCGTCGCGCGTGGCCACGCGGACCCCGGACGAGTCGAGCAGCGCCAGGCGGTCGCCGTCGGGCACCGCTGCGACCGGGACCCGCGGCGTGATCTCCACCGCGAGCCCGTGCGGCCAGGCACGCGCGATCCGCACGTCCTTCACCCCGCGCAGCCCGAGCACCTCCTCCCGCATCGCCACCGTGTCCAGGCGGGGCAGCGGGGTGCCGTCCGGGGCCTCGGCGATCTCGCGCACCCGGGCCTCGTCGACGTAGCGCCCGGACCCGGAGACCGTCACGTCCGTCTTCTCCAGCGCGAGCACCGGCGACCAGAGCGCCACCCACGCGAGGCCCCCGACGAGCACCAGGGCGAGGAGCCAGGCCAGCACCCGTCGCCACGTCCGGTGCCGACGCATGGCGGTGCGCTCGGCGAGCCGGTCCGCCATCGCCGTCGACACGCGGGGCGGGACCACCTGCCCCGCCGGGACCACCGCCGTCGCCGCGGTCTCGGGTCCGGACCGCCGCGCCTCGGCCGGCGCCGTCCTCGGGCCTGCCTTCGCGGACGGCTTCGAGGCCGGCTTCGAAGCTGACTTCGGCGCCGCCTTCGTGGCCCCCGTCGCCGGTCCCCTGGTGCTTCCCTTCGCCCCGCGACCGCCCGAGGGCGCCGCGGTGCCCACCGACGTCGGGCGGGTCGTCGGGCGTGGGCGGGCTGGCGGTCGCATCACCCCATGGTCTCGTCGGGTGCGGCGCCGCCCGGCGACGCCACGCCGGAGGTGCGCGTGGCGAGGTCCGACAGGATCACCGGGCCGAGCTCGGTGACGTCACCCGCGCCGACGGTCAGCACCACGTCGCCAGGCCGCGCGAGCGCGGAGGCCACGTGGGCCGCCTCGAACCGGTCCTCGACGGCGCGCACTCCCCCGCCGGTGGACGTCCGCTCCAGCAGGTCGGTGATCGTGCGCGGGCCCACCGCCGGGTCGACGTCCTCGCGCGCCCGGTACACGCCGGTCACGACGACCTCGTCCGCGAGCGCCAGCGCCGCGGCGAACCGCCCCGCGAAGATCCGCGTGCGCGAGTACAGGTGCGGCTGGAAGAGGATCACGATGCGGCCGTCCCCGGCCACGGGCCGGGCCGCCCGCAGCAGCGCCTCCACCTCGGTGGGGTGGTGGTCGTAGCTGTCGAACACCCGCACGCCGTCGGCCGCGCCCTTGGGCTCGAACCGCCGCCCCGTGCCGACGAACGTGCCCGCGGCGCGGACCGCGTCGCCCGGCTCGGCGCCGAGCAGTACCGCCGTCACCACGGCGGCCGTCGCGTTGAGCGCGTTGTGCGCGCCCGGCACGGCGAGGCGCAGCTCGCGCGGGTCCTCGCCCAGCGGGCCGCCGGAGACGACCGCCTCGACGGTGCCCGCCCCGACGACGACGTCGCGCACCCGCACGTCCGCTCCCGCGGCCTCCCCGTAGGTCACGACCGTGCCGCCCGCGGCCCGGTGCGCGTCCGCGAGGGCCCCGGAGCCGGCGTCGTCGGCGCACGCGACGAGCGTGCCGCCCTCGACGATGCGGCCGGCGAACTCCTCGAAGGCCTGCTCGAACGCCCGCTGCGAGCCGTAGTGGTCCAGGTGGTCCGGCTCGACGTTGGTCACCACGGCGACGGTGGGCGCGTAGTTGAGGAACGAGCCGTCCGACTCGTCCGCCTCGGCCACGAGCACGTCGGACGCGCCGAGGTGGCCGCCCGGGACCGCGCTCTCGCGACCGTCGGCGTCCCGGACCCGCACGGTGCCCCCGATCGCGAACGACGCGTCGACGCCGCATCCGCGCAGCACGGTCGCGACCATCGCCGACGTCGTGGTCTTGCCGTGCGCGCCGGCGACGGCCACCGCCCGGCGCCCGAGCATCAGCGACGCGAGCGCCTGGGAGCGGTGCAGCACCCGGATCCCGGCGGCACGGGCCGCGGCCAGCTCCGGGTTGGTCTCCCGCACCGCCGACGACACGACGACCGTGTCGACCAGGGGCGCGCCGTCCGGGCCGACGACGTGCGCCGCGTCGTGCCCGACCCAGACCCGCACGCCGTCGGCGCGCAGCGCCTCGAGGGCGGGGCCGGCCGCCGCGTCGGAACCCTGGACGTCCACCCCGCGGGCCGCCAGCAGCCGCGCGACGACGGAGACCCCCGCGCCGCCCACGCCCACCAGGTGCACGCGGCCGAGCTCCTCGACCCCCAGCGCCGGGGGGCGCGTCGACGGGGCCGCGCTCATGCCTGCCGCCCAGCGTCCGAACCTGCGCCGGTCCCCGTGGCCGCCTGCGCGACGGCCTCGGCGACGAGGTCGGCGACGCGCGCGGCGCCGTCGCGCACCCCGTGGGCGCGGGCGGCGGACGCCATCGCCTCGAGCCGCGGCCGGTCCGCCAGCAGCGCCGGCACGTGCTCGGCCACCCAGGCGGGCGTGAGGTCGGCGTCGTCGACGAGGAGGCCCCCGCCCGCCTCCACTAGCGGGGCGGCGTTGAGCCGCTGCTCGCCGTTGCCGATGGGCAGCGGCACGTAGACGGCGGGCACGCCGAGGGCGGCGAGCTCGCACACCGTGCCCGCGCCCGACCGGGCGACGACGAGGTCCGCGACGGCGAGGGCGAGCTGCATCTGGGACAGGTACTCGCGCACCTGGTAGCGCGCGGCCTCGAACCCGCCCGCCGCCGTGGCGGCGTCGACGGCGGCCCGGACCGGCCCGTCCTTGCCCTTGCCGGTGAGGTGCAGCACCTGGACCCCGGCGCGCAGCAGCGCCTCCACCGACCCGGCCAGGGCGGCGTTCACCGAGGCGGCGCCCGAGGAGCCGCCCGTGACGACGAGCGTCGGGAGGCCGGCGTCGAGGCCCAGCGCGTCGGCGGCCTGGACGCGCGCGGCCAGCGCGTCCTCCTCGCGGTCGGAGACGAGCTCCGCGATCTCCGCCCGCAGCGGGAGGCCGACGACCTGGGCTCCCGGCAGCGGCGTGCCCGGGAACGTCGCCCCGACGCGGGCCGCCCAGCGTGCGCCGAGCTTGTTCGCCAGGCCGGCGCGGGCGTTCTGCTCGTGGATCACCACGGGGACGCCCCTGCGCCGGGCGGCGAGGTAGGCGGGCGTGGAGACGTACCCGCCGAAGCCGACGACGGCCTGCGCGCCGATCTCGTCGATCGCGGCCTCGGCGGCCTTGACGGCGGCGCTGAGACGGCCCGGCAGCTTCAGCAGGTCGACGCTGGGACGCCGCGGGAGCGGCACGCGCGGGATCGGCCACAGCCGGTAGCCGCGCTCCGGGACGAGGTCGGCCTCGAGCCCTGACGTGGTGCCGAGGGCGAGGATCCTGGCCTCCGGCTCGCGGGCGCGGAGCTCGTCCGCGACGGCGAGGAGGGGGTTGACGTGGCCGGCGGTGCCGCCCCCGGCGAGGACGACGGACGTGACTGCAGAGCTCTTCACACCGAGGACCCTATCGGCCGCCGTCGCCCCCGCGGCGTCGCCCTCTCCCCTCGGCGGCGCCACGCCGGCCGCGCCGCGACAGGACCGCGACCGAGCGCTTGACCACGCTCCGGCGCGCGGCCAGGGCCTCGGCGGCCCCGGGCTCGCTGCGCGCGAAGCTGATCACCACGCCCAGCGCGACCATGGTGGTCACGAGGGCCGACCCACCCGCCGACACCAGGGGGAGCGGGACGCCGATCACCGGCAGGACGCCGATCACCACGCCGATGTTCACGAAGGCCTGGCCCACGATCCAGCAGCCGATGGCCGCCGTGGTGATCTTCACGAACGGGTCGGGGTGGCGGCGGACCACCCGCGCCATCGCGATCCCGAGCACGGCGAACAGCGCGAGCACCAGCAGGGTGCCGAGCAGCCCCAGCTCCTCGCCGATCACGGAGTAGATGAAGTCGTTGTGCGCCTCCGGCAGGTACTTCCACTTCTCGCGGCTGGCGCCCAGGCCGACGCCGAACAGCCCGCCGGTGCCGAGGCCGTACAGCCCGTGGATCGACTGGTAGCACTCGCTCGCCGCGTCGCAGGTGGAGCCGTACGTCGCGAGGATGCGGGTGAGCCGGTCGGAACCGCTCTGGTTGACGATGAAGGTCCATCCCACGAACAGGGCAGCGCCCACGGCGCCGACCCCCAACATCGCCGCCGGGGCCCCCGAGACCCAGTACGCGCCCAGCCCCAGCAGGGCGAGGATCAGGGCGGTGCCCAGGTCGTGCCCCGCCATGACGAGACCGAGCACCGCGGCCAGGCCCAGCGCCCCCGGCACGAGCGCCTGCCCCCAGCTGCGCAGCAGGTGCTGCTTGCGCCCGAGCACCGCGCCCAGCCAGACGGCGAGCGCCAGCTTGGCCAGCTCCGACGGCTGGAACTGGACGGGCCCGAGGACCAGCCAGTTCCGGTTGCCGTTGACGAGCTTGCCGACGAAGAGGACGGCGACGAGCATCGTGAGCGAGGCGAGGAGCGCCGGCCAGGCGAGCCGCTTGTACCAGCGCACGGGCAGCCTCGCCGCGACCAGCATCAGGGGCAGCCCGATGAGCGCGAACCGCGCCTGCACCAGGAACGCGGCGAACGGCGAGTCCCCCGCGGCGATGGACGTGATCGTGGAGCTGGACAGCACCATGACGAGGCCGATGACGAGCAGCAGCCCGGTGGCGCCGACGAGCAGGTAGTAGCTCGTGACGGTGCTGTTCCACTGCCCCAGCCACGGGCGCTCGGCGCGCTTCGACGACGGGCGCGGCGTCGACGACGCCCGGCCCCGCGACGTCGTGCTCGACGCGCGGCCGGACGACCCTCGCGGGCCGCGTCGGGTGCCCGTCGTGACCGCCATCCGACACCCCTCGCTCGTCCTCGTGGCGCCGCGGGCGCCTACAGCTCCGCCACGGCCGTGGCGAACGCCTCCCCCCGCTGGGCGTAGGAGGCGAACTGGTCCATGGACGCCCCGGCGGGCGCCAGCAGCACGGTGTCCCCCGGGCGAGCCAGGTCACGTGCCGCCGCGACCGCGCGTCGCATCACCGACCCAGTGTCGCCGGGATCGACCGCGACGACGGGGATCTCGGGCGCGTGTCGGGCCAGCGCCCCGCGGATCGGCTCCTGGTCGACGCCGATGACGACGGCCGCGCGCAGGCGGTCGGCGCGGTCGGCGACGAGGGCGTCGAACGACGCCCCCTTCGCGAGCCCGCCCGCGACCCACACCACGGTGCCGGGCGCGTACGCCGCGAGCGAAGCGGCCGCCGCGTGCGCGTTGGTGGCCTTGGAGTCGTCGACCCAGGCGACGCCGTCGAGCTCGCGCACGCGGGCGATCCGATGCGCGCCGGGCCGGAACGCGCGCAGGCCGTCGCGCACGGCGGACGCGGGCACGCCGTGCGCGCGGGCGAGCGCCGCCGCCGCCAGGGCGTTCGCGACGACGTGCGGCGGCACGACGGGCGTTCCACCAGTGCCGGCAACCGCGCCGGGCGCGAGGTGCGCCAGGTCGGCGAGGGTGCCGAGCTCGGCGGCCGTGCGCTGCCGGTCGCGGGCACCGGGCTCGGCGTGGAAGGCGCGGTCGACGAGCACGTCCTCGACCACCCCCAGCTGCCCGGGCCCCGGGGCGCCCAGCGTGAACCCGACGGCGAGGGCCCCCTCGGTCACGTCGGCGTCGCGCACGAGCTGCTCCGTGCGCGGGTCGGCCACGTTGTACACGCACGCCACCTGCGCACGGGCGTAGATCCGGCCCTTGTCCGCCACGTACGCGTCGAGGGAGCCGTGCCAGTCCAGGTGGTCGGCGGCCACGTTGAGCACCGCCGCCGCCTCGAAGGACGTCGTGAGCGTGTGGTGCAGCTGGAAGCTGGAGAGCTCCACTGCGAGCACGTCGAGCGACGGGTCCTGCGCCGCCTCGACCACGGGGGTGCCGACGTTGCCGACCGCCGCGGCGCGCAGGCCCGCCGCGGTGAGGATCGACGCGAGCATCTCGACCGTCGTCGTCTTGCCGTTGGTGCCGGTGACGGCGAGCCAGGGGGCGGGGCCGCGCGCACCGGCACGCGCGACGCGCAGTCGCCAGGCCAGCTCGATCTCGCTCCACACGGGGACGCCCGCGGCGCGGGCGGCGGTCAGCAGCGGCGTGCTCGGCGCCCATCCCGGGGAGGCGACGACGAGGTCCGCGCCCGCGACGACGCGCTGCGCCACCGCCGGGTCGTCGCCGTCGCGCACGTCGGCGTCGTCGGCGCGACCGTCGACCGTCACCACGGACGCGGCCCGCCCCGACAGGGCGGCGACGACCGCCCGACCGGTCACGCCGAGGCCCGCCACGACGACGCGGGCGCCGTCGGGCAGCACCTGGGGCTCGGTCACGTGGCCACCCACTCGGCGTAGAACACGCCCATGCCGAGCGCGGCGAACAGGCCGGCGATGAGCCAGAACCGGATGACGATCGTGACCTCGCCCCACCCGGACAGCTCGAAGTGATGGTGCAGCGGCGCCATCTTGAACACGCGCTTGCCCGTCAGCTTGAAGAAGCCGATCTGGATGACGTCGGACATGACGATGACGACGAAGAGCCCGCCGATGATCGCGGCGAGGATCTCGGTGCGCGACAGGATCGAGATCCCGGCCAGGGCGCCGCCGAGGGCCAGCGAGCCGGTGTCGCCCATGAAGATCTTCGCGGGGCTGGCGTTCCACCACAGGAAGCCGATGCACGCGCCGGCGATGGCGGCGGCGACGATCGCGAGGTCCTGCGGGTCGCGCACCTCGTAGCAGCGCGGCCCGGCGGCGGCGAGCCGCTGGCACGACTGGTTGAGCTGCCAGATGCACACGATGACGTACGCCCCGAAGACGATGATCGAGACGCCCGTGGCCAGGCCGTCCAGGCCGTCGGTGAGGTTCACCGCGTTGGACCAGGCGGTGATGAGGAAGTTCGCCCAGATGACGAAGAGGATGAGGCCCACGGTCACGCCGGCGAACGCCAGGTCGAGGTTGGTGTCGCGCAGGAACGAGATGCGCGTGGACGCGGGCGTCCGGGCGTTGGCGTTGGGGAACTGCAGCGCGAGGACCGCGAAGCTGATGCCCACGAAGCCCTGGCCGATGATCTTCGCCTTCGGCGTGAGGCCCAGCGAGCGCTGCTTGCGGATCTTCGTGAAGTCGTCGAGGAAGCCGACCAGCCCCAGCCCCGTCATGAGGTAGAGGGCCAGCAGCGCGGACGCGCTGGGCGGCCGGCCCGCGACCAGCATGGACACCGCGACGCCGACCAGGGCCGCCGCGATGATGACGACGCCGCCCATCGTGGGCGTGCCCCGCTTGGTGAAGTGCGCCGTCGGCCCGTCCTGACGCACGAACTGGCCGTAGTTGCGATGGATGAGGAACCGGATGAACAGCGGCGTCCCGAAGAGGGCGACCAGGCCGGAGACGCCGGCCGAGACCAGGATCGCGATCACGGGGCGACCTCCGACGCGGCGTCCGGCGTGCTGTCCGACGTGCTGTCGGGGACCGCCGGCCCGCCCGCGGCGAGCTCGTCGCCGAGCCGCCACAGGCCCGACCCGAGGGAGGACTTCACGAGGACGACGTCGCCCGGCTCGAGCGCCTCGGCGAGCACCGCGCGTGCGGCGTCGAGGTCAGGCACGAAGACCGACTCCTCTCCCCAGGAGCCCTCCTGCAGGGCCCCCTCGTGGATGTGGTACGCCCCCTCGCCGACGACGACGAGGAGCTTGACGTTCAATCGCACCACGAGGCGGCCGATCTCGTCGTGCGCGGCGCGCGAGCCGTCCCCGAGCTCGAGCATCTCGCCCAGCACGGCGACGGAGCGACGCGTGCGGCCCGCCATGACGGCGAGCGCCCGCAGCGCGGCGCGCATGGAGTCCGGGTTCGCGTTGTACGCGTCGTCGACCACGGTGACGCCGTCCGGGCGCTCGGTGACCGCCATCCGGTGCGGGCTGACGGGGGTGGCGCGCGAGAGCCCGGCCGCGACGCCGGGGACGGTCCCGCCGAGGGCCAGGACGACCGCCGCGGCGGCGAGCGCGTTGCTCACGTGGTGCGCGCCCACGAGCCGCAGCTCGACGGGGGCGTCCGCCCCGCCGGCGACCAGCGAGAACCGCGCCCTGCCCGACGGGTCGACCTCGACGTCCGCGCCGCGCACGTCGGCCGAGGAGATCGTGCCGAACGTGGTGACGGTGTGCTCGGTGGTCGCGAGCGACGCCATCGCCGCGACGCGCTGGTCGTCCGCGTTGAGCACGACGGTGCCGCCGGGCACGACGCCGGTGACCATCTCGGCCTTGGTGCGCGCGATTGCCTCGACCGAGCCGAACTTGCCCACGTGGGCCACTCCGACCGCCAGCACGACGCCGACGTCGGGCGGCGCGATCCGCGTGAGGTAGGCGATGTTGCCGGGGCCGTCCGCGCCCATCTCGAGCACGAGGAAGCGCGTGGCCTCGGTGACCCGCAGCACGGTCAGCGGCAGGCCGACCTCGTTGTTGAAGGACCCGGTGGGCACCACCAGGCCGTCCTCGGGCGCGACGCCGCCCGGCAGCAGGTCCGCGAGGAGCTGGCCCAGCAGGTCCTTGGTCGTGGTCTTGCCCACCGAGCCCGTGACCGCGACGACCCGCAGGTCGCCGGCGGCCCGCACGCGGGCCAGCACGGCGCGGGCGAGCTCGCCCAGCGCGGCCTGGACGTCGTCCACGACGACCGTCGGCACCCCGTCGAGCTCGCGCGCGGCGAGGACCAGCGTGGCCCCCGCCTCGACGGCGCCGCGGGCGAAGTCGTGCCCGTCGACGTGCTCGCCGGGCAGCGCGACGAACAGCCCCCCGGCCTCGACGCGGCGGGAGTCCACCACGACGGGCCCGGTCACGGGTGTCGCGGCGTCGGCGTGCAGCCGTCCCCCGGTCGCCTCGGCGACGTCGGCGGCGGTCAGCGCGATCATGCGGTGGTCCTCTCGTGCCGCCGCTGCAGCGCGCGGCGGGCCTCTTCACGGTCGTCGAGCTCGAGGTCGACGCCCGCGACCTCCTGGATGGTCTCGTGGCCGCGGCCCGCCACGAGGACGGTGTCGTCCGCCCCGGCGTCGAGCACGGCCCTCTCGATGGCGGTCGCGCGGGGCGCGGCCTCGGTCACGACCACGTCGCGACCCGCCTCGCGTGCCGCGTCCCGGGCCGCGCGGGCCCCGTCGAGCACGGCGGCGCGCACGGCCGCGGCGTCCTCGCCGTGCGGGTCGTCGTCGGTCACGACGACGAGGTCCGCGCCCTCGACGGCCGCGGCGCCCATGGCGGGCCGCTTGCCCTTGTCGCGGTCGCCCGTGGCGCCGAAGACGACGACGAGACGGCCCGTCGTCGTCGGGCGCAGGGCGGCGAGCGCGAGCTCGAGGGCCTCCGTGTTGTGCGCGAAGTCCACGACGACGCGCGGGTGGCCGTCGCCGCCCGCGGCGACGACCTCCATGCGGCCGGGCACGACGGCCGACAGGCCGCCGACGGCGTCCAGGGCCTCGGCCACGTCCTCGACGTGCGCCCCGCCCTCGAGCACCATCGCGACCGCCAGCGCGGCGTTCGCCACGTTGAACCCGCCGGGCAGGGACGTCGACGTGCGCAGCGTGCGGCCGTCGGAGTGCGTGAGCGTGAACGCGGAGCCCGTGCCGTGGGGCGCGACGTCCGTGACGGTCCAGTCCGCCGCCGCCTCGCCGTCCCGCGGGGCGCGGGTGCGCAGCGTCGCGACGGGCACCCGCGCGGCCGCCGCCATGCGCTCGCCCCACACGTCGTCCACCACGACGACGCCGCGGCGCGCGTGCTCGGGCGTGAACAGCGACGCCTTGGCGTCGAAGTACGACTGCAGGTCGCCGTGGAAGTCGAGGTGGTCCTGGCTGAGGTTCGTGAACCCGACCACGCCGAACTCGACGCCGTCCACGCGGTGCATCGACAGCGAGTGGGAGGACACCTCCATCGCCAGGGTGCGCACCTCCGCCTCGCACATCGCGGCGAGCAGCGCCTGCAGGTCCGCGGCCTCCGGGGTGGTGAGCCGGCTCGGCAGCACCGTGTCGCCCGCGCGCATCTCGACCGTGCCGATCAGGCCGCCGGTCCAGCCGAGGGCGCGCAGCAGGTGGTCGACCTGGTAGGTCGTCGTCGTCTTGCCGTTCGTGCCGGTGACGCCGAAGGTCATGAGCCGCTCGGCGGGCTCGCCGTACACCCAGGCGGCGACGGGACCGAGCACCGCCCGCGGGTCGGCGGCGACCAGCACCGGCACCGCCGGGTCGAGGGCGTCCGGGCCGGACGCGAGAGCGGCGGCCCCGGCCTCGTCGGTGAGCACGGCGCGGGCCCCGCGGGCGACGGCGTCGGCGGCGAACCGCGCGCCGTGCGCGTGCGCGCCGGGCAGGGCGACGAACAGGTCGCCACCTGCGACGACGCGGTTGTCGGACGCGACCGAGGTGACGACGACGTCGGCGGGGACCTGCGGCCGGGAGCCGCCCTCGTCCGGGGCCGCCGGTGTCGTCACCTCGAGCCCGAAGGTCAGGGCGAGGTCCCGCACCCGCCGGGGCGTCGTGCCCGCGGGCCGGATACGGGGAAGCGGGGATGTCACGGAGAAGAACCTACCGTCTGCCTGCTGCGGGCCCGGCACCCACGGGGCCGGGCATGAGAACCGTCACTGACCTCGCGGCCCTGCTCGCCGGGCTGCTCGCCGGGCTGTTCACCGGGCTGTTCACCGGCTGCTCACCAGGTGAGGGCGTAGGGCTTGAACGGCGTGGTGCTCGGCGGCACGTCCATCTTCTGCAGCGTGTACCCCATGAGGTCGCTGAAGACCGGCGCGGCCACCACGCCGCCGTAGATCGACGACTGCGGGCTGCGCAGGAAGACGGACACCGTGTACCGGGGGTCGTCGGCGGGCGCGACGCCGATGAACGACGCCATGTAGGTGGTGCCGGACCCGGTCCACATCTGGGCGGTGCCGGTCTTGCCGGCGACGCGGTAGCCGGGCACCCGCGCGTTCGCGGCGGTGCCCTCCTCCCCCACGACCGACTCCATCATGCGCATCACCGAGTCGGCGGTCTTCTGCGAGACCACGCGCTGCTTCTCGGGGGCCTCGGCGGGCGTGAAGGTGCCGTCGGGCGCGCGCGTGCCGGCCACCAGGCTGGGCTCCACCCGGACCCCGCCGTTCGCGATCGTGGAGAAGACCTGCGTGGCCTGCATGGCGTTCACGGCCACGCCCTGCCCGAACAGGATCGTGTACGGGGTGCGGGCGTCGTGCGCCAGCGTCTGCTGCGAGGGCAGGATGCCGGCGGACTCGCCCGGCAGCCCGAGGCCGGTCGGGTTCCCGAACCCGAACTTGCCCAGGTAGTCGTAGCGGACGTCCAGCGGAATCTTCTCGCCGATCTGCACCGTGCCGGTGTTCGACGAGTGCGCGAGCACGCCGGCGAGCGTCAGCCGCTGGTCGGGGTGCTCGTGGGAGTCCTTGAACGACTCGCCGTTGGGGGTGGTGTACCGGTAGGGCACGCGGAACTGGCTGTCGGGCTTCCAGTACCCCTCCTCGAGGGCCGCCGCCATCGTGACGACCTTGCCCGTGGAACCGGGCTCGAAGACGTCCTTCACGGCGCGCGAGCCGTTGGCGACGGCGGACGTCGAGCGGTCGTTGGGGTCGACGTCGCCCGAGTCCGCCACGGCGAGCACCTGGCCCGTGCGCACGTCCTCCACGACGGCCATCGCGTACTTCGCGCCGGTCTTCGAGACGGCGTCGTCGAGCAGCTCCTCCGCCTTCCACTGCACGTCGGAGTCGATCGTGAGCTGCACGTCGCTGCCCGGCACCGCCTCCGTGGCGTCCCGCTCGGAGCCCGGGATCGCGACGCCGTCGCGGCCCCGCTCGTACGTGACGCTGCCGTCGGTGCCGGCGAGCACGTCCTCGTAGGCGCGCTCGAGCCCGCCCTGGCCCACCTGGTCGCGGTCCACGAAGCCGACGAGCGTGCCGGCGACGACGCCCGCGGGGTAGGTGCGGCGGGACGTGAGCTCGGTGCGGATGTAGGCCTGGAGGTCGAGCTTGGCGATCGCCCGCTGGACCTCGGGCACCGCGTTGCGCTTGAGGATCACGTACCGGTCGTCGCCGTTGAGCTTCGCGGCGAGCTCCGCAGGGTCCTCGTCCAGGATCGGCGCGAGGAGCTGGGCGATGCCGAGCGCGCCGTCCTGCACCGCGCGGCCCGTGGCGGTGTCCACGCGCTGGCCGCCCTGGAAACCCTGGATGGCGAGCGTGTCGGCCGAGATCGTGTACCGGTCGACGGAGGTCGCGAGCACGCGCCCGTTCGCGTCGACGATGTCGCCGCGGTGCGCGATCTCCACCGAGCGCGTCGTCCGGGCCTCCTGCGCGTCCGCGGCGAGCGCGGGCCCCTGGATGATCTGCACCTGCACCAGGCGTCCCACGAAGACCGTGAGCACGAGGGCCGCGACGACCATGATCCACCGCTGTCGCCGTTCCGGGTCGCCCGGGCGTCCCCGGCCCGCAGCCCCGCCGCGCGGGCGGGGCGGGGCGCCGCCGCGCGCCGGCGCACGCCCGGTGGGGCGCACGGCGGTCGTGGCGCGCCCCGTGCGCCCGGCCGGCGGGTTCGTGTTCCGGCCCGCTCCGGACCGGTCCGGGGCGCCACGGCCGGACGACGAGCGGGGCGTCGGACGGGCCGTCGTTCGTGCGGACGCCCCGGACGCGGGACGCCCGGTCGTCCGCGACGTCGAGCCGTTCGCGGTGCGGGAGGTGCTCACCCCCCGAGTCTGCGGGGCGGAGGTCCGCGGCGTGCGGGCCGGGCCCGGGCGTGTCGCGCGCCCACCGGTCGGACGGCCCCCCGAGCCGGCGCCCGCACCACCGCCCCGTGCGCCCCCGCGGGCGCCGCCGCGCGCGGGCGGCGTCCGGCCGGTCACGGCGTCTCCGTGTCGCCGATCCCGACCTTCGCGCGCTTCTCGACGCTGATCATCGTCGGGTCCTCGGCGGGGACCATGCCGAGCTTCGTGGCGCGCTCCGCGAGCGACGCCTCCGCGGCCCGGAGCTTCTCCTGCTGCGTCTGGACGTCCTGCGCCACCTGACCGACCTCGGCCTGGAGCCGCGACGCCTCGTACGAGCCGCGCGCCATCGACGTGTTGAGGAGCAGTGCCGCCAGCAGCGCGCCGGCGAGGATCACCGCGCACAGCACGAGGAACGGGACGCCCGACGTCGCCTGGAGGGGCGCGCGGACCGCGTCGAGCCGGCGTCCTCGGTCCGCGGCGCCGCCCGGCAGCGAGGTCAGCGGCGCGCGGCGGGGTGCCGCGGCGGGGCGGGTCCCGGGGGTGGCGGGGGCACGCAGGGCGCTCATCGGCGGTCCTCCTTGGTCTGCGGGCGGGGGTGCGTGCCGGTGGGCCGGCGGGGCACGGCGGGAAGCATGTGGTCGGGCGTGGGGCGGACGCGGCGCGCGGCGCGCAGTCGGACGGACGCCGCGCGCGGGTTGCGCTCGAGCTCGGCCTCGTCCGCCTCCTCGGCGCCCCGCGTGAGGGCCTCGAGGTAGGGCTTGTGGGTCTCGGGCTCGACCGGCAGGCCCGCCGGGGCGCTCGACGTCGTCCCGCGCGCGATGGCCCGCTTGACGATCCGGTCCTCCAGCGACTGGTACGACTCGACGACGATCCGCCCGCCGACGGCCAGCGCCTCGATCGCGGCGGGCACGGCGCGCTCGAGCACCTCGAGCTCGCCGTTCACCTCGATCCGCAGCGCCTGGAACGTCCGCTTGGACGGGTTGCCGCCGGTCTTGCGCGCCGCGGCCGGGATGGACGCGCGCACCAGGTCGGCGAGCTCTCCCGTCCGCTCCCACGGCCGCTCCTCGCGGCGCCGCACGATCGCCCGGGCGATGCGCGGCGCGAACCGCTCCTCGCCGTACTCGCGCAGCACGCGGGCGAGCGCACGCTCGTCGTAGGTGTTGAGCACGTCGGCGGCGGTGGCGCCGCGCGTCTGGTCCATGCGCATGTCGAGCGGGGCGTCCTGCGCGTAGGCGAAACCGCGGTCCGCCTCGTCGAGCTGCAGCGACGACACCCCCAGGTCCATGAGGACGCCCTGGACGCCGTCCAGGCCGAGCTCGGTCACGACGTCGCCGATCTCGTCGTAGACCGCGTGCACCGGGGTGAACCGGTCGCCGAAGCGCGCGAGCCGCTCGCCGGCGAGGCGCAGCGCCTCCGTGTCGCGGTCGATCCCCACGACCCGGGCGTTCGGGAGCTGGTCCAGCACCGCCTCGGTGTGGCCGCCCATGCCGAGCGTGCAGTCGACCAGCACGCTGCCCGGCTCGCCGAGCGCGGGCGCGAGGAGGTCGACGCACCGCTGCAGCAGCACGGGCAGGTGTCGGTCGCCCGCGGGTCGTGCGTCGTCCGGTGTGCTCATCGGTGCTCCTCCTCTCTCGTGCGGGTCCTCGGTCCGGTCTCTCGGTCCGGTCTCTCGGTCCGGTCTCTCGGGCTGGTCGCCGGGGCCCCGTCCGGCCAGGTCTCCCTCCGCGCCGTTCTGGCGCCGGGGAAGTGCGCCAGACCCTCGCGGGAGGAGGCCTCGTCGTACGGGGCCCCGCTGCTGCTCGTCTGCTGTGCGGTTGTGGTGGTGCTGCCGGTGCGGTTCAGAACTGCAGGTCGGGGAAGATCTGCTCGGCCGTCTCGGAGTACGACGACTCCTGCTCGGCCAGGTAGGTCTCCCAGGTGGTGCGGTCCCAGACCTCCACGCGGGTGCCGGCGCCGATCACGGCGACGTCCCGGTCGAGGCCGGCGTACGTGCGCAGGGCGGCCGGGATGACGACCCGCCCCTGCTTGTCCGGCAGCTCGTCGCTGGCACCCGACAGGAACACGCGCAGGTAGTCGCGCGCCTGCCGGCTGGTCACGGGGGCCTGCCGCACCTGCTCGTACATGCGGCCGAACTCGTCCATCGGGAGGAGGAAGAGGCAGCGCTCCTGTCCCCTCGTCATGACGAGGCCGGGAGCGAGTCGGGCACGGAACTTCGCCGGGAGGATGAGCCGGCCCTTCTCGTCGAGCTTGGGGGTATAGGTGCCGAGCAGCAGCCCGGCCCCCGGAAACGTGTCCTCCAGACCTGCCACGGCTCGCACCTCCCCTCGCGCTCCCGCAGCCTCCAAACTACTCCACTTTCCTCCACCGGGCGCGGTCAACGATGGGAAGTTCTCCCCATCTCACCCCCTCCCCACACAGTCCGCACACATCGCCGCAGGTCAGGAGCCCAGGGCGAGACGGGGCGCGGGGTGGAGGGCGGTGGAGGGACCTCGGCCGACGCGTGTCGCGCGTCGGCCCGAGCGAGCCCGGCACCCCGGGTCGGCGAGCGACGCCCGCCCGGACGCATTTCCGCGGGGCGCGGCGTGGAGCGATGTGGAGGGGGTGATCGTCGTCACGTCCGGCCCCGATTCCACTAGGCTGCGAGAACCGTCACGAGCACGTGAACCGGAGGTCACCCGTGCACCCAGAACCCGTCTCCCCCACGCTGGCCGGCGCGCCCACGGAGACGGAGGACCGCGGCGACCGCACCACCCCCGCCGTGGGCACCGGCACCGACGCCCTGACCCGGGACCTCGACGAGCTCGTCACCGCCACGACGCGCGTGCGCGAGGCGATCGACTCCGTCGTCTCGGGGCGTCCCGGCCTCGCCGAGGTGACCGTCGCGGTCCTGCTCGCCGAGGGTCACCTCTTGATCGAGGACGTCCCGGGGGTGGGCAAGACGACGCTGGCGAAGGCCCTCGCCCGCAGCATCGACTGCCGCGTCGGCCGCATCCAGTTCACGCCCGACCTCCTGCCGAGCGACCTCACCGGCGTCAACATCTTCCGCACCGCCACGCACGACTTCGAGTTCCGGCCCGGTCCCGTGTTCAACAACGTGGTGATCGGCGACGAGATCAACCGCGCCTCGCCGAAGACGCAGTCCGCGCTCCTCGAGTGCATGGAGGAGGGCCAGACGACGATCGACGGCACCACCCACACGCTGCCGCGGCCCTTCCTCGTCGTCGCGACGCAGAACCCGGTCGAGATGGAGGGCACGTACCCGCTGCCCGAGGCGCAGCGGGACCGGTTCATGGCCCGCCTCACCGTCGGCTACCCGGACACCGACGCCGAGCTGCAGATGCTCGACCGGCAGGAGTCCGCCGACCCCCTGGACCACCTGTCCCCCGTCACCACGGGCGCGGACATGGTGCGGTACGCCCAGGCGGTGCGCGCCGTCTACGCGGCGGGGCCCGTCAAGCAGTACGTGCTCGACCTGGTGGGTGCGACGCGACAGCACGAGGGCGTCCGGCTCGGCGCGTCGCCGCGGGCGTCGCTCCAGCTGCTGCGCGCCGCCAAGGCCGCGGCCGCCATGGCGGGACGCGAGCACGTGCTGCCCGACGACGTGCAGTCCCTCGCGGTCCCGGTCCTGGCCCACCGCCTGATCCTCAGCACGGAGTCCCGGCTCGGCGGTGTGACGCCCGAGGACGTGATCTCCGAGATCGTCCAGCGCACGGCCGTGCCGGGCGGCCGGGTCGCCGCCGCGCCGCCCGCGGGGTCGTTCGCGCGCCCCTCCCGCGAACGCGGCCGGTAGGGCCGGCGATGTCCGGCGACGACGAGCCCGGCGCTGTCCCCGCCGCCTCCGACGGCAGGGCCGGGCAGGGCCGTGCGAAGGAGACCGGCCACCCGGCGCTGCGGCGCCTCGTCCGCGTCCGCCCCACCCGGCGCGGTCTGGCGCTGCTCGTCGCGGGCCTGGTGCTCGCCACGGTCGGGGTGCTGCTCGACCTGCCCGACGTCGTGGGCCTCGGCGCCGCCGCCGTGCTGGCCGTCCTCCTCGCCTGGGTCCTCATGGGCGTGCAGCGGCTCGACGCCGGCCGCGGCGCGCTCGTGGTCACGCGCGAGCTCACGCCGAACCCCGTGGTGCGGGACCAGACGGCCGACGTCCGGCTGGTCGTCGGGGCCCGCGCGCGCACGGGCGCGGCCTACGAGCGGCTCGCCCGGCTGCGACTGTCCGAGCAGGCGGCGCACGAGCTCGCCGGGCCGCGCGGCATCCGCGCCCGGGTGACCGCGCACGCGGACCGGATCGCCGTGTCCTACGCGCTCACCCCGGCCCGCCGGGGCCGCTGGGCCCTCGGCCCGCTGCTCACCACGCGCACCGACGTCTTCGGGCTGGTCCGCACGACACAGCCGCTCGGCGCCGCGACCCGCGTCGCGGTGTGGCCGCGCACGGTCGCCCTGCCGACGCGCACACGGGTGCTCGGCGACGTCGAGCGCGCGGCCACCGGCGCCCGGCTCGCGTCCACGGACGACTCCGTCCTGCGCGAGTACGTCTCCGGCGACGACCCCCGCCGGGTGCACTGGGCGGGGTCGGCGCGCCAGGGCCGCCTCATGGTCCGGGCGGACGAGAGCGCGGGCGTGCGACCGGTGACCGTGCTGTTCGACCGGTCCCTGCTGCCGCCGCCCGTCGACCCGCGCACCGGAGTCTGGCCGTCCACCCGCGGGGCGCGCACCCTCGCGGAGGGCGAGCTCGCCGTCGAGTTCGCGGCCTCGGTGGCGACGTCGTTCCTCGACGCGGGCCACCCAGCGCGCCTGGTGCCCTCCGGCTCGGGTCCCGCACCGGTGCCGTTCGCCGCGGGGGCGCGCACCGGCCGGGCGACGGTCCTCGACCAGACGGTCGACCTGCGGGGGCACCGGGGGGCCGCCGACGCCGAGCGCGCCGTCCTGCAGTCGGTCCGCGCCCTGCGTGCCTCGCGCTCGCTGGAGGAGATCGTCGTGGCCGTGCTCGGCCCGCAGCCGGAGACTCCGCTACGGGAGATGGCCGAGCTCGGCGTGGAGGGCACCTGCTGGGCGCTCGTCGTCGCGCCCGGCGATCCCCGGGACGACGGCCCGACCCCCGCGGCCGACACGGTCGGCGCCCTGCGCGCCGCGGGCTGGCGCGTGGCCACCTGCCGCCCGGGGACCGCGCCCGACCACGCGTGGGCGCTGCTCGCGGAGGGAGCCGCATGATCCCCGCCCACGCCGGCCCGACGGCCCGCACCGTCGCCTCCGGCGTCCTGGTCGCCGTGGCGGTCGCCGCGTCGATGCTCTCGCTGACGAGCATCGTGACGCCCGGGGGCTGGACGCGCGCCGGCCTGATCGGCATCGTCCTCGTCAGCGCGACGACGGTCACCACCCGGGTGATGATCGAGCGCCGTGCCCGCGCGCGTGGCCTGCGCACCAAGGAGTCCGGTTCCGCGTGGCCCAGCGTGCTGGGCGCCGTCGTCGCCGCCTGGTTCGTCCTCGCGCGGTACGGCGGCCCCACCGCCGACCCCACCGTCGTCGTCACCCCCGAGCACGTGTCGCGCGTCGTGGCGAGGCTCGGCGAGGCCGGGGAGATCGCCCGGTCCGAGGTCGCGCCGGTGAACGGCAGCGTCCCCATGGGCCTCCTCACCGTGGGCGGCACCCTGCTGGTCCTCCTCCTCGCCGACGCGCTCGCGGGGGCGCTGCGCCGGCCCGCCGCGGTGGGCCTCCCGCTCCTCGCGCTCTGGGCCCCGCCGCTCGTGCTCACGGGCCGTGTCCCGTGGGGCGTCTTCGTCGTGACCGTCGCCGCGCTCCTCCTGCTCCTCACCCTCGACGGCCCGCTCGTCGCGCGGACCCGGCGGTCCGAGCGCACGCCCGCGCCCGTGCGACGCGCCGAACGGTCCCGCGCGGCCGCCACGACCGCCGGCGCCGTGGTCCTCGCCGTCGTCGCCGGGCTCGTCGGCACGGCGTCCGCCGCGCTGCCGGGCGGGCCCGCGGGCTGGTACCGGACCTTCACCACGACGGGCGACACCATCCGCCTCGCCGAGGACCTCGACATCCTGCGGAGCCTCACCGAACGGTCCAGCTCGGTCGTGCTGTCGTACGACACCGGCTCCGACGCGGACGTCGGCCCGCTGCGCAGCTATACCGCCACCGCCTTCGACGGGCGCCGGTGGCAGCGCGGCGAGGAGCGCGGCGGCCGGGAGTTCGCCGACCGCGACGTCCTGTGGCCGGACGACCTGCCGGCGGGCGAGCTGGCGACCCGCGAGGTCGCGTTCGAGGTCGGCGAGCTCCGGGACGACAAGCTCCCGATCAGCATCGACCCTCGCCAGGTGTCCACCGACTCCGGCGGGTGGGGGTACGACCCCGCGCGGGACGAGGTGGTCGGCGGCCTCACCGGCGCGGGCGACGCGTACACCCTCACCGTGCACGAGCGCGACCTCGACCCCGCCGTCCTCCGGGAGGCGCCCGCGGCCGACCTCGACGCGGTCTACACCCAGGTGCCCGGCACCGCGCACGCGGACGACGTCGAGGCGGCGGCGCGGGAGGCCGTGGGCGACGCCGACACCGCCTACGACCAGGCGGTCGCCCTCCAGCGCTGGCTGCGCGACCCCACCCGCTTCACCTACTCGACCACCATCCCCCGCGGCGGCACGGGTGACCCGGTCTGGGACTTCCTGCAGCACCGCACGGGCTACTGCATCCAGTTCGCGACGACCATGGTCGTGATGGCGCGGTCGCTCGGCATCCCCGCACGGCTCGCGGTCGGGTACCTGCCCGGCGACCGCACGGGCGACACCACCTGGCGGATCACCGGTCAGGACTCGCACGCCTGGCCCGAGATCTACTTCCCCGGCACCGGGTGGGTGCGGTTCGAGCCCACGCCCGCGCAGCAGACCGGGAGCCCGCCCGCGTACACCATGCCGAGCGCCCAGGGCGGCGCGACCGCAGCGCCCACGGCGAACGACCTGCGCGAGCGGCAGCCCACGGCGGGGAGCACCCCGACGGACGACGAGGCGACGCCGTCGGCCTCGTCGGTCGCGGCGGTCACCCCGGTCGTCGACACGGGGCTCCCGGCCTGGGTCTGGATCACCGCGGGCAGCCTCGTCGTCGTCCTCGTGGGCGGCCTGGTGCTGCTCCTCGCCCGCCGACGGCGCGCCTCGCAAGAGCTCGACCCCGAGCTCGCGTGGGAGCAGGTGCTCGCCGCGCTCGCCGCCGAGGGCGTCCGGCTGCCCCCCGCCACCACGCTGCGTGCCGCTCCGGAGGCCATCGCGTCGGCGGTGACCTCCCGGACCGGTCGCGAGCTCGCCCCCGGGGTGCGCGAGGACCTCGCCGCGCTCGCGCGGGCGGCCGAGACCCACCGGTACGCGCGCGATCCCGTCCCGCCCGAGGCCGACGAGCTCGAACGCCTCGCGACGACCGTGACGACCGGGCTGGACGAGTCGCTGTCGACCCGGTGACACGCGGGCCCGCCGGGTGACGCGGCCTCCCGCCGGGCGGAACCTCGCGCGGGCTGGCCCGTCCGTCCGGAGACCGCTGCGTCGCTCGACCACCGGACCCTGGCGTTGTCCTCCCCCGGACGAGCGACGAGCCCGCCCGTCCTCAGGGACGAGCGGGCTCGGTGCGTTCTGGGAGGCTCGGTGCGTTCTGGGAGGCTCGGCGAGTTCTGAAAGTTCGGCGCGTTCTCAGAGCTGGTGCGTTGTCGGGGATGACGCCGCACCGGTCACGTCCGCGCGACGGCGCCCTGGGCGCGAGCGCCCCGGGCGTCGGCGACGGTTCAGCGCCCCTGGTCTCGCCGCCGCTCCCAACGCTCCTCGAGGCGAGCCAGGAAGCCCTCCTTCTTCGCCGCGGGGGCCGGCCGCGGGGCCGCGCTCCCCGGGCGCGTCCGGTCCGGGTTGGTGGCGGGGTCGACCGTCCCGTCGGGTCGGACCACGCCCGTGGGGCCCGACCGGCGCGGGGCCGCGAACGCATACGCGACGCCGGCGAACATGAGGACGAAGCCGACGACCCCGACCCACGCCTGCGACGTCGCGGCGCCGACCACGAGCAGCAGCAACCCCGCGACGACTCCGACGCCGGCCAGGACAAACCGCAGGGGCGACCGGCGGCGCGCCTGCTGCAGCGTGTTGGCCAGACGGGGATCGTCGCTGCTCAGCGCGCGCTCCATCTGCTCCAGCACTCGCTGCTCGTACTCGGACAGTGGCATCGAGTCCCCCCGGGTCTCGCGGTGGAACGGTAACCCCCTCAGGATATGCCCGCGCCGCCCGGCACGGTAGTCGGCGGGGGTGAACCTCGACGCCGGCCGGTCGCCGCGCCAAGGCTGATCGCGGATCGGCCGAAGCGCTCGCGTACGGCGTCGAGCGCGAGCTCGGCCTCGCGGCGCGCCTCCTGCCGCGGATCCACGGCCTCCTCGAGAGTCACCTGCTCGGCGAGACCGGTCCTGACCTGCAGGTTCTCCCCCCGGACGCCGACCAGCCGCACAGGCAGCCCGCGCAGGTCCGCCGCGCCCAGCAGCTCACGCGCCACGAGGAAGATGGCGCGCGCCACGTCGGTGGGGCCGTCGAGCGTGCGCGACCGCGTCAGGGTCCGGAAGTCGCTGGTGCGGACCTTGATCGACACCGTGCGCGCGACCACCCCCTGATGCCGCAGCCGGGCCGCGACGCGGTCCGCGAGCTCGAGCACGCGCTGTTCCACCGCGCCCAGGTCCCACAGGTCGCGCTCGAACGTCGTCTCCGCCCCGACGCTGCGCTCCTCGTGACCCGGGACGACCGGCCGCGGGTCCCGGCCCCACGCGAGGTCGTGCAGGTGCGCGCCGGAGACCGACCCCACGGCCGCCTGCAGCGTGGGCACGTCGGTGTCGGCGAGCTGTGCCACGGTCGTGATGCCCCAGCGCGCGAGCGCCGCCTCCGTCTTCTCCCCCACGCCCCAGAGCGCCCCGACCGGCAGCGTCCGCAGGAACGGGACGGTGGCGTCGGCCGGCACGAGCATCATCCCGTCCGGCTTGGCGTGGGTGGAGGCCAGCTTGGCCACGAACTTGTTCTTCGCGATCCCGACGGAGCACGTGATGCCGTGCTCGGCGCGGACCTGCTCGCGCAGCCGGGCCCCGATCGCCGTCGGGGCGCCGAGCCGGCGCCGGGCCCCGCTCACGTCCAGGAAGGCCTCGTCCACCGAGATCCGCTCCACCAGGGGCGTGATCGTGGCGAGGATCGCCATCACGGACTCGGACACCTCGTGGTAGAGCGTGTGGTCGGGAGGGACGACGACGGCCTGCGGGCACAGCCGCAGGCCTGCGGCCATCGACATGGCCGACCGGACGCCGAAGGCCCGTGCCTCGTAGGTCGCCGCGAGGACGACGCCACGCTCCCGCCCGCCGACGATCACCGGACGGCCCCTCAGCTCGGGCCGGCGGGCCAGCTCGCACGACGCGAAGAAGGCGTCCATGTCGACGTGCAGCACGGACGTGCCGGACTCGTCGTCGCCCCAGTCGCGGAAGGCCTCGGCCGACCGAGGGCCGCGGCTCACGACGCCGCCGGGGCCACGGCGAGCGGCCGCGCGAACCCGGCGCGCGGGTCGACGAGGAGCCCGACCTCGTCGCGGAAGTCCTCCGCGCACGCCACGAGCTCCGCCGCCCGGCGGGCGTCCACGTCGGGCTCGAGCCCCGCCTCGACCGCCGCCCGGACGCGGGCTCCGGAGGCGAAGTACCCCGACCACGCGGCGAGGTCCGGCTCCACGAGGGCCAGCATGTCCCACACCGAGCGCGCCCGGGTCCGGGCCGACGGCCGGCCACGCAGCGCCACGACGGCGGCGGCCGCGCGCAGCGCCGCCAGGTGGGCGTGCACGAAGCGCTCGGCCGGGTCCGTCGTCGTCGCGGCCGCGGCGAGCTCGGCGTCGGAACGGTCCAGCAGCCGGGTCACCTCGGGGCTCGGGGGCAGCACCGCGCCACCTCCGACACGACCGGCATGGGCGCGACCGCCCGTCGCCCCGGCAGATCTCGTGCGAGCCGACATCCTGCACCTCCCGTGCTCCGCGGTCCCCCGCGCCCGTCCAGTGTCGAACACCTGTTCGACCCTGTCAACCGCCGACCCTCGCCGTCCACGAGCCCGGTCACCTGCCCGTCCCGCGCTCCGGAGCGTGGACACTGGTCGCATGTCCCGCTCCTCCCGAGGCGGATCGCGCCCCGAGCGCCGGTCCGGTCGACGCCACCCAGCATCCACCGACGCACCGACACTCCCCGACGAGGAGGTGCCGATCGACACGGGCACGGCGCGCGTCGAGCGCGACCCGGACCACCCCGACCGGGTGACGCTGCACGTCAACGGCGTGCCGAGCTCCGCCCTGGACCTCACGGACCCCGGCTTCCTCGCGTTCGAGTACATGCAGCAGATGGCCGCGGTGCTGGCCGGCCTGCCCGACGGCCCGCTGCGGGTGCTGCACCTCGGGGCGGCGGGGTGCGCCCTCGCGCGGCACGTCGAGCACGAGCGCCCCGACTCGCGGCAGCTGGGCGTGGACGTGGACGCACGGCTGCTGGAGCTCGTGCGGGCCTGGTTCGGGCTCCCGCGCTCGCCGCGCCTGCGGCTGCGCGCCGACGACGCCGGCCGCGCCCTCGCGTCGCTCGCCCCCGGCTCCTTCGACGTCGTCGTCCGCGACGTCTTCGCCGGCGACCGCACGCCCGACCACCTGACCGACGACGCGTTCGCCACGGCAGCGTACCGGGCGCTGCGGCCCGGCGGCGTCCTGCTCGCCAACTGCGCGGACCGCCCGCCGCTGTCCCTCGCGCGGCGGGAGACGGCGACGCTCGCCGCCGCGTTCGCGCCGGGTGCGGCTGCCGACGGCCGCCTCGGGGTGATCGCCGAGCATGCCGTCCTCAAGGGCCGCCGGTACGGCAACGTGGTGCTCGTCGCCGTCCGGGACGTGCCCGAGGACGACGGCCCCGAGCACGACAGCACCGAGCACGACAGCACCGAGGACGGCCTGCCCGGGCTCGACCTGCACGACGCCGGGCTCGCCCGACGGCTGCGCAGCCTCCCGGTCCCGGCGCGCCTCCTGGTCGGGGACGAGCTGGCCCGCTTCGCGGGGGCCTGACCCGGACGGCGCGCCGGCCCGCGCCCGGCACGGCGACGGCCGCGCCCCCGCCGGGGACGCGGCCGTCGTCAGGAGAGCCGGGTGCTCAGAGCGGCACGACCTGCTCCGCCTGCGGGCCCTTGGGGCCCTGGGTGATCTCGAACTCGACCCGCTGGGCCTCGTCGAGGGTGCGGTATCCCTGCGTCTGGATCGCGGAGTAGTGCACGAAGACGTCGGCCCCGCCGTCGTCCTGCGCGATGAAGCCGTAGCCCTTCTCCGAGTTGAACCACTTCACAGAACCTTGCGCCATGCTGATCCTTCGACCTTCCGTCACAACGGGCACGAGCGGGCCGGGCGGCCACCCGTCGCTGCAGGCCGCACCGCCGGTTCGTGCGAAGGAGCGCCTCTGCAACGCGGTCAGTGTGGCACGGACCACACCGCCGTGCCACGGATATGCCGCGGAAGCCGCGCATCGACCATTCGGGGCGACGCTCCGGTCAGTCGTCGTCCTGCTGGGCCAGGAAGCGCTCGAACTCGGCGCCGAGCTCGTCGGCCGTCGGCAGGGGCGCCTGCTCGGCGAGGAGGCTCGGCCGGCCGACCGACCGCGTGAAGGCGTCGTACTGCTCCTCGAGGGCCTTGACGACGGCCTTCACCTCGCCCGACTCCCCCACCTGCTTCTCGACCTCGATGGTCGCGTCCGCCGCCGCCTCCGAGAGCAGCCCCGTCGCGAGGTCCAGCCCCGTGGCACGCTCCACGTGCCGCAGGGCGACGACCGCCGCCGGCGCGTAGCGGGCCTGCGCGAGGTAGTGCGGCACGTGCACCGTGAAGCCGATCGCGTCGTGCCCCGCCTCGCCGAGCCGGTACTCCAGGAGCGCGGCGAGCGAGCCGGGCACCCGCACCGTGCCGAAGAACGACGTGTAGTCGTCCACCAGACCCGGGCGCGTGCCGTGCGCGGTGAGCGACAGCGGACGCGTGTGCGGCACCCCCATGGGGATCCCGTGGAAGCCGACCGTGAGGGAGACCTCGAACCGCTCGACCAGACCCTTCACGGCCGCCACCACCCGCTCCCACTGGAGATCGGGCTCCGAGCCGTGCAGCAGCAGGAAGCCGGTGCCCTCGCGGTCGGCGACGTGGTCGATCGCGAGGTAGGGCTCGTCGTAGGCGGACCACCGGTCGGCGTCGAACGTCATCCCGACGCGCTTCGAGCGGTAGTCGAGGAGCTGGTCGACGTCGAAGGTCACCAGGCGCGTCGTGGCCAGCTCCTCGGTGACGTGCTCCACGGCGATCTCCCCCGCGGAGCCCGCGTCGACGAACCCGTCGAGGGCGTGCAGCAGCACGGGCCCGGTCCCGGCCGAGGGCGCGTCCGGCCCGTGGTGGGGCAGCACGCGCTCGACGGCGGCCTCGTCGACCTCGTAGATGCTCTGCGGGTCCAGCAAGGGTCTCCTCCTCGGTTCACCGGCTCGTGCCGACGGGCTCGCGCCCGCAGGAGTGACAACCGTGCCGCGCCCCGGATCCTTCCCGCCCCGCGCCCGCCACGCTCAGCGGTGCGGCAGCCGCACCACGGTGACGAAGAAGTCGTCGATCTGGCGGACCACCTGGATGAACCGGTCGAAGTCCACGGGCTTCGTCACGTACGCGTTCGCGTGCAGCGAATAGGACCGCAGCACGTCCTCCTCCGCCTCGGACGTCGTGAGCACGACCACGGGGATGTGCTTGAGGCGCTCGTCGGCCTTGACGGCGGCCAGCACCTCGCGGCCGTCCATGCGCGGCAGGTTGAGGTCCAGCAGGATGAGGTCCGGCGTCGGCGCCTGGGCGTGCTCGCCCTCCTTGCGCAGGAAGGCCATGGCGCTCACGCCGTCCGCCACGACGGACAGCCGGTTGGCGACCTTGTGCTCCTCGAACGCCTCGCGGGTCATGAGCACGTCGCCCGGGTCGTCCTCGACGAGGAGGACCTCGATACCCGCCTGGTGGTCCGTCATACCCGCTCCCTCGTCGTCGAACGCCCGGTCGGGGCGCACCCCTGCCGTTCCCAGTGCAGCCCCGTGGGGGCATCGTCGCAGGTCAGCGACGTGCACCGAGCCTAACCGACGATGCGGTCCGTCGCCTCGTCGCGGTCGGGCAGGGTCCAGCGGACCGACGTCCCGCCGCTCGCCGCCGGCTCCAGCCACACCCGTCCGCCGTGGTGCTCGACCACGCGCTTGACCAGGGCGAGCCCGATCCCGGTGCCCGAGTAGACGTCCTTCGGGTGCAGCCGCTGGAAGATGACGAAGACGCGCTCGGCGTACTGCGGGTCGATGCCGATCCCGTTGTCGGTGCAGGACAGCTCCCAGCCGGGCTCCGGCGCCGAGACCCGGCGGGCCGACAGGTGCACGCGGGGCGGGCGGGACGGGTCGCGGAACTTCACGGCGTTCCCCACCACGTTCGCCAGCAGCATCGTCAGCAGGGCCTTCTCGCCCCGGACGACGGGCAGCGGGTCGTGCGTGATCTCCGCCCCCGCCTCGACGATCCGACCCTCCTGGTCGTGCCGCACCTGCTCGAGGGCGCGCTCGAGGTCGACGTCCTCGGGCTCGCTCCCCGACCGTCCCACCCGCGAGAAGCTCAGCAGGTCCTGGATCAGCCGCTGCATGCGGCGCGCGCCGTCGACGGCGAAGCCGATGTACTGGTCGGCCCTCTCGTCGAGCTGCTCGCCGTAGCGCTTCTGCAGCAGCTGGGTGAAGCTCGCCACCTTGCGCAGCGGCTCCTGCAGGTCGTGCGAGGCCACGTAGGCGAACTGCTCGAGGTCGCGGTTCGAGCGCTCCAGCTCCTGGTTGGAGCGGGCCAGCTCACGCGCCTGCTCGGCGAGCTGGGCGTGGGTGCGCTCGGTCTCGGCGTGCGAGGCGCGCACCTCGCCGATCTGCTGCACGAGCTCGCGCCGCATGTGCTCGACGTCGGCCGCGAGCGCCGCGACCTCGCCCGTGCCCTCGACCCGGATCTCGTGCTCGTGCTCGCCGGTGCTGGCCGCGCGCACCGAGTCCGCGAGCCGGGCCAGGGGCCGGGTCACGCCGCGCTGCAGGGCGCGCCACATGAACAGGCCCATGACCACCACGAGCAGGACGAGGACGATCACCACGACCAGCAGGGTGAGGTTCCACGCGTGGGCGGCGTCCATGGCCTCGTCGCCCGCGCCGACCCGCAGCAGGACCAGCGAGCGCTGGATCGCGACCAGCGCGACGGCGAGCGCGAGCAGGAGCACCGCGCCGACGATGAGCAGCAGCCGCAGGACGACGTCGTGCAGCGGGCGCTCGCGCCTCACGGGCGCGCCCACTCGGCCGAGTCGGCGAGGGTCGAGGACCGCTCCCCGAGGTACGGCGTGTCGTGCCCGGTCCAGCCGACGACGAGCAGCGCCGCGTCGTCGGTGAGCGGGCCGCCGTGGAGCGCCCGCACGCGGCGCAGCACCCGCTCGACCACCCCGACGATCCCGTGCCGCTCGAGGTCCTCGCGCACCAGGTCGTGCAGCCCGGACTGCCCCAGGCGCGGCACCCGGCGACGCAGCGGGCCCACGCGCGCGGGCCGCTCGCCGTGCAGCGCGACGAGCCCGAGGGCGTCCCGGCCCAGCCCGTCCAGCTCCGGCTCGGTCGGGGGGACCGTCGCGGGGCCGAGGACCGGCGCGGCCGGGCGCACCTCCGCCTCGACGAGCCCGTCGGTGTAGAGCATCAGCGCGAAGGGGCCGTCGAGGTCGATCCGCCGCGGCTCCCACCCGCCGTCGACGGGGACGCCGAGCGCGCGGCCACGCCCGGTGGGCGCCAGCAGGTCGCAGCGCACGTCGCCCACCGGGCCGGTGATCAGCAGCGGAGGCAGGTGGCCCGCCAGGTAGAGGTCGACGCGCGCACGGTCGGGGGCGACCACCACCTGGCACAGCGTGACGAACACCTCCGGCCGCGCCCGCTCCGTCAGCAGCACCCGCTCCAGCTGCTCCAGGATGCGCTCCGGCGGCGTCCCGGTGAGGACGAGGGTGCGCCAGGCCGTGCGCAGCGTCGCGCCGAGCGCCGCCTCGTCGGGGCCGTGGCCGGCGACGTCGCCCACGACGGACAGCACGGACCCGTCGGGCCGCTCCACCGTGTCGAAGAAGTCGCCGCCGAGCAGCCCCCCGCCACCCGGCAGGTAGCCGACCATCACGGAGATGCGGTCGTCGCCCACGAGGGGGTTGGGGAGCAGCGCACGCTCGAGCCGCGCGGTCTCCTCCGCGCGCACCGCGCTGCGGTACAGCGCCCGCTGCTGGGCGGCGGACCGGCGCCGCTGGAGCGCGTAGCGCAGGGACCGGCCGAGGAGCCCTGAGTCCGTCTCGCCCTTGACGAGGTAGTCGTCGGCCCCCGCGGCCACGGCCTGGAGCCCCTGGTCGCCGCCGGTCAGGCCCGTGAGCACCACGAGGGCTGGCACGTCGTGCACGCGCTCGGCGACCTCGCGCAGCCGCGACACCGCCGTCAGCCCCACCGCGTCCGGGAGCCCGAGGTCGAGCAGGACGCAGTCGACCCCCGGGGCGCCGCCCGGCCGGGAGAGCGCGTCGACGGCCTCCGCCACGGAGCGGGCCCGCCGCAGCACGACCGTGACCTCGGCGTCCTCGAGCAGCTCGGTGACGAGCAGCGCGTCCCCGTCGTCGTCCTCGACGAGGAGGACGGTGGCGGTCGCGTCCTCGACGGGTCCGCCGGACCCGGCTCGCAGGACGTCGCCGCTGCTCATGGGCCTGATCCTAGCCCCGGCCCTCCGCTGCGGGCAGGTCCCGGGAGCCCGGCGCGTCGCGGCCCGCCGCCGCGCGGTGCCCCGGGCGCTCCCGGCATCTGCAATGATGGTCCGCCGCCAGGGCCGCGCCGCCGTGAGAGCGTGGCCCGAAGGACGCTGGGGAGGATGCGTGGCAGGCAGGCAGGACGAGCTGGCACGCGAGCAGGGGGTCGTCGACGGCCTCTACGCCCGACTGGACGAGCTGCGGAGCGCGACGCGCGACCGGCTCGCGGAGGTCCGTCGGTCCGGGCCGTCGGGCTCGCCGCAGAACCGCAGCGAGCGGGACGCGTTCGCCACCCTCTACGAGGACCGGGTGGCGCAGCTGGACGCCGTCGAGGACCGGCTCGCCTTCGGTCGCCTCGACCTCGACGACGGCGACACCCGGTACGTGGGCCGCCTCGGGCTCGCCGACGCCGAGCACCGGTCGCTGCTCACGGACTGGCGGGCGCCCGCCGCGACGCCCTTCTACCGGGCGACGGCCCTGCACCCGGCCGGCGTCCGCCGGCGCCGGCACCTCGTGACCACCGGGCGCACGGTCACCGGGCTCGAGGACGAGGTGCTCGACCTCGACGCCCTGGCCGACGGCGCGGACGGGGCCGACGGCGACGCCGGCTCGCTGGCGGCGTCGACCCTCTCCGGCGAGGGAGCGCTCCTCGCCTCGCTGGCCGCCCGCCGCACGGGCCGCATGACCGACATCGTCGCGACGATCCAGTCCGAGCAGGACCGCATCATCCGCGCCGACCTCGCCGGCGCGCTCGTCGTGCAGGGCGGCCCCGGGACCGGCAAGACCGCGGTCGCGCTGCACCGCGCCGCCTACCTCCTCTACGCCCACCGGCGCGTGCTCGAGCGCAGCGGCGTCCTCCTGGTGGGCCCGAGCCGCGCGTTCCTGCGCTACATCGACCAGGTGCTGCCCTCCCTCGGCGAGACCGGCGTCGTCGCGACCACGGTCGGCGAGCTGCTGCCCGGCGTCCGGGCCGACGTCGCCGACACCCCCGCCGCCACCGAGATCAAGGGCCGCCTGCTGTGGCGCGACGTCGTGCGCCGCGCCGTGCGCGCCCGCGAGCGGGTGCCCGAGCGGGACGTCCGGTTCCGGCTCGAGGGGTACGACCTCGTCGTGCGCCGCCGGGACGTGCGCGACGCGATCGGCCGCGCGCGACGGACCCACAAGCCGCACAACGAGGCCCGCGCGGCGTTCGTCCGCGACATGCTCGGGCGCCTCGTGGACCAGTACCGGACCGCGGCCGACACCGAGCTCGCGCCCGAGGACGTGGCGATGGTCACCGAGGACCTGCGCTCGCACCGGGACGTCCGGGTCGCGCTCAACCTCGCCTGGTTCCCGATCACGCCCGAGAAGCTCGTCGCCGACCTCTTCGCCAAGCCGCACCGGCTCGCGGAGGCGGCGCCCGAGCTGTCCGCGAGCGAGCGCGCGGCGCTCCGCCGCGACCCCGGCGCGCCCTGGACCGAGGCCGACGTCCCCCTCCTCGACGAGGCCGCCGAGCTGCTCGGCGAGGACGGCTCCATCGCCCGGGCCGAGGCCCGGGCGCGTGCCGCCGAGCGCGCCGCCGAGCTGGAGTACGCCAGGTCCGTGCTCGAGTCCACCGGCGCCGGCGGCGGGCTCGTGGACGCCGAGACGCTGGCCTCCCGGTTCGAGTCCACGGGCCCGCGGCTGACGACGGCGGAGCGCGCCGCGGAGGACCGCACCTGGACGTACGGCCACGTGGTCGTCGACGAGGCGCAGGAGCTCTCCCCCATGGCGTGGCGGATGCTGGTCCGCCGCGTGCCCACGCGCTCCATGACGATCGTCGGCGACGTCGCGCAGACGTCGTCGCCCGCGGGTGCCCGGTCGTGGGCCCGCGCGCTCGACCCGGTGCTCGGCGACTCGTGGCGCCTCGAGGAGCTCACCGTCTCCTACCGCACCCCGGCCGCGGTCGCGGACGCGGCGCAGCGGATGGCGGCCGAGGCCGCGCTCCCGGTCTCGCCGCTCACCGCCGCGCGACAGGTCGACGGCGCCCTGGAGCTCACGCGGGTCACCCCGTCGGGGCCGGCGCGCCCCGCGCTGGTCCAGGAGGCCGTGGGCCACGTGGTCGCCCTCGCCGGCGAGTTCGTCGGCGCCGACGGCGCGGGCCGCGTGGCCGTGGTGGCGGCGGCCGAGCAGGTCGAGGAGCTCCGCGCCGCCGTCGAGGCGGTGCTGCCGGACGCTCTCGGGGCCGAGGAAGGGGCCCGGCTGCTCGCGCAGCGCCCGGAGGACGCCCAGGTGAGCGTGCTCGACCCTCGCGCGGCCAAGGGGCTGGAGTTCGACGCCGTCGTGCTCGTCGAGCCGGAGGCCGTCACCGCGGGCCCGGGCGGGGCGTCCGACCTGTACGTCGCGATGACCCGACCCACCCAGCGGCTCGTCGTCGTGCACGAGCGCGCCCTGCCCGCCGGCATCGTGGGGCTCGCCGCGGCGTGACGCGCGGCGCCGGATCGGTGAGACGCGTTTGTGGGCGCGGGCCCGCACGGCGCACCATGTCCTCGTGCTGCGAGCCCTCCTTCTCGAGAACGTCCACCCCGTCGCTGCCCAGAATCTTCGTGATGCGGGCATCGAGGTCGTCACGCGCCCCGGCGCGCTCGACGAGTCCGAGCTGATCGAGTCCCTCGCGGACTTCCAGATCCTCGGCATCCGGTCCAAGACCACCGTGACCCGCAAGGTGCTGGAGAGCGTGCCCGGCCTGCAGGCCGTCGGCACCTTCTCCATCGGCACCAACCAGATCGACCTCGACGCGGCCGCCGCGCACGGCGTCGCCGTGTTCAACGCGCCGTACTCGAACACGCGCTCCGTCGTCGAGCTCGCGATCTCGGAGATCATCGCGCTGACCCGCCGCCTCACGGTGCGCGACAAGGCGCTGCACGACGGCGTCTGGGACAAGACCGCGGAGGGCTCGCACGAGGTGCGGGGCCGCACGCTGGGCATCATCGGCTACGGGAACATCGGCTCCCAGCTGTCGGTGCTCGCCGAGAACCTCGGCATGCGCGTCGTCTTCTACGACACCGCCGAGAAGCTCGCCCTCGGCAACGCGCACCGCGTCGAGACGATCGAGGAGCTGCTCGCCGAGGCCGACGCCGTGACGATCCACGTGGACGGGCGGCCGGGCAACGCCGGCCTGTTCGGCGCCGAGCTGTTCGCCGGCATGAAGCCGGGGGCGATCTTCCTCAACCTCTCGCGCGGGTTCGTCGTGGACGTCGAGGCCCTCCGCGAGCACATCCTGTCCGGCCACCTCGGCGGCGCGGCCGTCGACGTCTTCCCCACCGAGCCCAAGAAGCGCGGCGATGGCTTCACGTCGCCGCTGCGCGGCCTGCCGAACGTCATCCTCACCCCGCACGTCGGCGGCTCGACGGAGGAGGCCCAGGAGGCGATCGGCGAGTTCGTGTCCAAGAAGCTGCGGGACTTCGTCGCGACGGGATCCACGACCCTGTCCGTGAACCTCCCGAACCTCCAGCTCGCGCACACGGGCGTCGGGCGCATCATGCTGCTGCACCGCAACGTGCCTGGGGTGCTCGCGCGCGTGAACCAGGTCTTCGCCGACCACGGTGCGAACATCGAGGCGCAGATGCTCGCCACGCGCGGCGAGATCGGCTACGTGGTGACCGACATCTCGGACGTCACCCATCGGGGCGCGTCGGCCAAGCTGCAGGCCATGGACTCGACGATCCGCCTGCGCATCCGCGACGCGTTCGAGCGGCCGGAGTTCCCGCCCGGGCCCGCCGCCGGCTGACGCACCGCGGCGGCGCCCCGCCGACGCGTGAAAGGGCGGCCCCGGTTTCCCGGGGCCGCCCTTTCACGCGTGGGTCGAGCCTCAGCCCGACTTGCGGCGGAACATCTTCTGCACCGGACCGGTCGTCTCCGAGCCGTGCACCTGGCCGGTGTTGCCGTCCTTGCCGGCGGTCGGGTGGCTGGCGGCGTTCTTCTTCTCCAGCGCCTCCCGGAAGCGCGCCTTCGTGTCCTCGGTGGGCTTCGCCCTGGAGTCGTCCGTCATCGCGGTCACCTCGTCGTCCGTCGGGGTGGATGTGCTCGTGCGGCGAGCCGCACGGCACCTGGTGCCGACCAGCATGCCGCGCTCCGGCACGCCCCGCCAGGGCATTTCGCCCGGACCGGGCGCCTCGGCCCGAGCCGGCCCGGCGACCGGCTCAGGCGGTCGTCCCGCGCCCGGCGGTGGCGCGCTCGTCGCGCTCGGCCCGCAGCGAGGTGATCGCCGACTCGAAGTCCTCGAGGGACTCGAACGACTGGTAGACGCTGGCGAAGCGCAGGTAGGCGACCTCGTCCAGCTCGCGCAGCGGCCCGAGGATCGCGAGGCCGACCTCGTTCGCCTCGATCTCCGGCCGGCCGGACGCCCGCAGCGTCTCCTCGACCTTCTGGGCGAGGACGGCGAGGTCGTCCGAGCTCACCGGCCGGCCCTGGCACGCCTTGCGCACGCCGGCCACGACCTTGTCCCGGCTGAACGGCTCGGTCACCCCGGAGCGCTTGGCCACCGACAGGCTGGCCGTCTCGATCGTCGTGAAGCGGCGCTGACACGCGGGGCACTGACGCCGGCGACGGATGGACGCGCCGTCGTCGGAGGTGCGCGAGTCGACGACTCGTGAGTCCGCATGGCGGCAGAACGGGCAGTGCATCGCTGGTCTCCTGCGCTCGGCTCCGGACCGGCGCCCGGCTGCCCGACAAGGTAAGCGGCGGGCGACCGTCCGCGCAAGCAGGATCCCCGCGGCGGCGTGCCGTGGATCCAGCGTTGGCCCAGGCGCGGGCCCGACCGTCGGTGCCGCCTCAGTCGAGCGGGAGGACGACCACCTGCCCGGCCTGGAGCTCCGCCGACGTCAGACCGTTGAGGTCGCGGAGCTCGGCGACGACGTCGCGCAGGTCCTCGCCCGTGTCCCGCACCTGTCGCGCGTACTGCCACAGGGTGTCGCCGGGCGCGACCGTCTGGAGCCGCACCTCGACGCCGGCGCCCGGCGACTCCGCCACGGCGCGCTGGCCGACCAGCCCTGCGCCCACGAGCACCAGGAGCACGAGCGCGGTGACCACCACCCGGCCCCTGCGGGTGAGCCGGAGCCCCCCGAGCCCGAGGAACCCGTGAGCGTCGCTGGTGCTGCGCGCGTTCTGCATCGTCCTGCCTCCGGTCCACGTGGTGC
Source organism: Isoptericola variabilis (assembly GCF_050311655.1). GTDB lineage: Bacteria > Actinomycetota > Actinomycetes > Actinomycetales > Cellulomonadaceae > Isoptericola > Isoptericola variabilis. The sequence goes on along the minus strand of NZ_JBNOZM010000001.1, from coordinate 796,499 downwards.
CGCCCGTCGAACACTCGTTCGTCGAACACCTGTACGTCGAACTGCTGTACTAGGTGTACCACGTCGAGGCGACACGGTCGAGGCCTGATCGAACAGATGTTTGATGTCGGGCCGGAACTGGCCTAGAGTGGCCGACAGCGCGATGGAAGGTTTGTCGGATTTCATCGGCCCGCCCGCGGGCCGCGCCCCTGGAGGACGGAGTACGCGATGACGAGCGGACGGGACCAGGCCCCGGCGTCCACGACGACGGCGACGACGTGGGCGACCCAGGTGGAGGCCTCCGAGGAGACCCTGGAGGACGCGGTCACGCCGACGACGGCCGCCACCTCGACGACCGCGCTGGCGTCGGTGAGCGAGCTCTCGCCGTCGTCCGACCGTCTCACGCCCCGCCAGCGGCGCGTGCTCGAGACCATCCGCAGCTCCGTCGAGGCGCGCGGCTACCCGCCCACCATGCGCGAGATCGGCGAGGCGGTCGGCCTGGCAAGCCCGTCGTCGGTCAAGCACCAGCTCACCACGCTCGAGCGCAAGGGCTACCTCCGCCGCGACCCCAACCGCCCGCGCGCCATCGAGGTCGTCGACCCCGAGGCTCCCACGACCGGCGCCCCCGCCGACGGCGACGGCGCGCCCGGATTCGTCGCGGGGTCGCTCGCCGCGTCCGACGCGGAGCCGGCCCAGGCGCCGTCCTACGTCCCGCTGGTGGGTCGCATCGCCGCCGGCGGGCCCATCCTCGCCGAGCAGGTCGTCGAGGACGTCTTCCCGCTGCCCCGGCAGGTCGTCGGCGACGGCGACCTCTTCCTGCTCAAGGTCGCCGGCGACTCGATGGTCGACGCCGCCATCTGCGACGGCGACTGGGTCGTCGTGCGCAGCCAGCCCGTGGCCGAGAACGGCGAGGTCGTCGCCGCGATGATCGACGGCGAGGCGACCGTCAAGACGTTCAAGCAGGCCGACGGGCACACCTGGCTGCTACCGCAGAACGCCGCCTACTCCCCCATCCCGGGCGACGAGGCGCAGGTGCTCGGCAGGGTCGTGGCGGTGCTGCGCAGCCTCTGAGCCGCGCGCGGCCCGTCCGGCTCCGTCCTGCCGGTCCGGTCAGAGGCCCAGCCGCCGCTGCACGGCCCGCATGCTCTCGGCCGACGCACGCAGGCCGGCGATCTCGTCGTCCGACAGCGGCGTGTCGATGGTCTCCGCCACGCCTCGACGGTCGACGAGAGACGGCACCGACAGGCAGACGTCGCTAATGCCGTAGAAGTCGTCGAGACGCGAGGACACGTTCATCACGCGGTGCTCGTCGTTGAGGACGGCCTCGATGATGCGGGTCGCCGCCAGGCCGACCGCGTAGTTGGTCGCCCCCTTGCCGGCGATGACGCGGTACGCCGACTCGACGACGTCGGTCGCGATGCGCTGCCGGGCGGGCTCGTCGAGCGGCGGGCGCCCCCGGAAGGGCCGCCAGTCCAGGAGGGGGACGCCGGCGATCGTGGCCGAGCTCCACAGCACGATCTCGGAGTCGCCGTGCTCGCCCGCGATGTTCGCGTGGACGTTGCCCACCGCCACCCCGCAGTGCCGGGCCAGGGCGTCACGCAGTCGCGACGAGTCCAGGACCGTCCCGCTGCCGAACACCCGGCCCCGGGGCAGCCCGCTGATCTCCTGCGCGGCGTAGGTGACGACGTCGACCGGGTTGGTGACCATGAGGTACACCGCGTCCGGGGCCACCTCGAGCAGGCCCGGCAGGATCGACCGCGTGAGCCCGACCGTCGCCTCGGCCAGGTCGAGGCGGCTCTGCCCGGGCTTCTGCTTGGCCCCGGCCGTCACCGCGACGATGTCGGCGCCGCGGCAGACCTCCACGTCGTCCGAACCGTCGATCTCGGCCTGCGGGATGAACATGCCCCCGTGCCGCAGGTCGAGCACCTCGGCCTCGACCTTCGCGCGGTTGACGTCCAGGAGGGCGACGGACCGGGCCGCGCCCCGGGCCAGCGCCGCGTACGCCAGGGTGGAGCCCACCGCGCCGGCTCCGACGATCGCGAGCTTGGTCGTCCTGCGTGTCTCGTCCACGGCCCCACGCTAGGTGTCGAGACGCCGGAGCGCAGCGCGGACGAGCTCCCCGTCCGTGGTCGGCCAGAAGTCGGGCATGGAGCGGGTGAGGAAGGAGCCGTAGCGTGCGGTCGCGAGTCGGGGATCCAGGACGGCCACGACGCCGCGGTCCTCCCCCGTGCGCACGAGCCGGCCCGCCCCCTGCGCCAGCAGCAGCGCGGCGTGCGTGGCAGACACCTGCATGAACCCGTTGCCCCCCGCCTGCTCCACCGACCGGGCCCGCGCCGCCTTCACCGGGTCGTCGGGACGCGGGAACGGGATCCGGTCCACGAGCACCAGCTGGCAGCTCGGGCCCGGGACGTCGACGCCCTGCCACAGGGAGAGCGTCCCGAACAGGCAGGTCGCAGGGTCGTCGGCGAACGCCTTGACGAGGGTCGGCAGCTGGTCGTCGCCCTGGCACAGCACCGGCACGTCCAGCCGCTCCCGCATCGCCTCGGCCGCGGCCAGCGCGGCCCGACGGGACGAGAACAGCCCGAGGGTCCGCCCGCCGGCCGCCTCGATCAGGCCGGCGATCTCGTCGAGCTGGGCGTCCGTCGTCGGCTCCCGACCGGGCGCGGGCAGGTGCCGCGCGACGTACAGGATCCCCTGGCGCGGGTAGTCGAACGGGCTGCCCACGTCGAGCCCCGTCCAGTCCGCCGTCCCGTCGGATCCCCCCGAGCCCGCGAGCCCCAGCGAGCGGGCGACCGGGTCGAAGGTCCCACCGAGGGTGAGGGTCGCCGAGGTGAACACGCCCGTCGCCTCGCCCAGCAGGTGCGTGCGGATCAGCCCCGCCACCGCCAGCGGCGCGGCGTGCAGGCGCGTGACCCCGTCGCCCGCCCACGGCGCGTTCTCCGGCGGGCGCGAGCACCACAGCACGTCCGCCGTCGTGTCCTCGGCCGCCATCCGCTCGGCGACCTCGAAGAGCTGCAGGACGGCGGACTGCGCCATCTTCATGCCGGCGTCCGGGGCCTCCTGCTTGCCTGCGCCCTGGGGCTTGAGCCGCGTGAGGAGCTCGCGCGCGGCGTCGCGGACGGCGCCCACCGCCTCGCGCAGGTCATCGGGCAGGCCGAGGGGGAACCGCTCCGCGGGCGCCGTGGCCAGCAGGCTGCCCAGGCGTTGCGAGGCGGCGTCGAGGGCCTCGGTCTCGGTGCCGCCGTGCCGCCGGGCGAGACGCGCCGCGTGCTCCACCACCGTCAGCGACAGGTCCACGGTCGCGGCCGCCGTGACCCGCTCGGCGAGCTCGTGCGCCTCGTCGACCACGACGGCGTCGTGCTCGGGCAGCACGCCCGGGCTCCCGGACACGGCGATGCCGAGCATCGCATGGTTGGTGACGACGACGTCGGCGTCGCGGGCCGCCGCGCGTGCCCGCTCGGGGAAGCACTCCGCGAGGAGCGGGCACCGCTGCCCCAGGCACTCCAGCGCGGTGACGGACACCTGGCGCCACGCCTTGTCGGGGACGCCGGGCACGAGGTCGTCTCGGTCGCCGGTGTCGGTCTCGTCCGCCCAGGCGTGCAGCCGGCGCACGTGGTCGGCGAGCGTGGCGGAGTCGTCGGGCCGCCCGCCCCGCCGGGGCCCGGGCGGCCGGGAGGGCGCCGGGTGCTGCTCGGCGCCCGACCCCTCGCCGGGGCCGGGGTCGGCCGGGAGGTCGAAGAGCGTCGCCCCCTCGACCGGGTACCCGCCGGTCACCTTGTGCTTGCACAGGTAGTTGTGCCAGCCCTTGAGCAGCGCGACCTTGGGCGCCCGGGGCAGCTTCGGGCCCACGGTCTCGGCGACCAGCGGCAGGTCGCGCGTGACGACCTGCCGCTGCAGGGCGAGGGTGGCGGTGGAGACGATGACGCGCTTGCCGTCGACGACCGCGTGCCGCACGGCCGGGACGAGATAGGCGAGCGACTTGCCCGTGCCCGTGCCCGCCTGCACCAGGAGGTGCCGGCCGTCGTCGACGGCCTCGGCCACCGCCTCGGCCATACGGCGCTGCCCCTCGCGCCGACCGCCGCCGAGGGCCCCCACCGCCAGGTCGAGGAGCTGCGGGGCGTCGGGCGCGTCGGCTGGGGTCACCCGTCGATCCTAGGGTGACCCGCCGACCGTTCGGGCGCCCTGCCCACAGCCGCGTCCGCGGCCGGGCTGGGCGTCGCGGCGGGCCGTCAGCCCGCGAGGACGGCGGCGTGCCGGAGCTCGACCGCGAGCGCCTCGTCCACGCGCCCGCGCAGGCGCGTGCCCTCGGCCAGGTGCTCCTCGGCGACGGTGCCGCCCGCCTCGTGCACGCGGTGCACCAGGTCGCCGCGGGAGTACGGCACGACGAGGTCGATCTCGACGTGCGGCTGGGGCAGCTCGGCCGCGATCAGCTCCCGCAGCTCGGCCATCCCCTCGCCGGAGTGCGCGGACACCACGACGCTGCGCCGCTCGCGGCGCTGCACCCGACCGACCACGGCGGGGTCGGCGACGTCCGCCTTGTTGAGCACGACGACCTCGGGCACGTCGGCGATCCCGGGGATCTCGGCGAGCACCTCGCGCACCGCCGCGATCTGGCCCTCGGGGTCCGGGTGGGAGACGTCGACCACGTGCAGCAGCAGCGCGGCGTCGCCCACCTCCTCGAGGGTGGACCGGAACGCCTCGACGAGCTGGTGCGGCAGGTGCCGCACGAACCCGACGGTGTCGGTGAACGTGTACGGGCGCCCGTCCTCGGTGCGCGCCTTGCGCACGGTCGGGTCCAGCGTGGCGAACAGGGCGTTCTCCACGAGGACGCCCGCGTCTGTGAGCGCGTTGAGCAGCGACGACTTGCCGGCGTTGGTGTAGCCGGCGATCGCCACGTTCGGCACGCCGTGCCGCTTGCGGTCGAGGCGCTTGGTCTCGCGGCCGGGCGCCATGGCGGCGATCTCGCGACGCAGCTTGGCCATCCGGTTGCGGATGCGGCGACGGTCCAGCTCGATCTTCGTCTCGCCGGGGCCGCGGGACCCCATGCCGGCGCCCTGGCCGCCCACCTGGCCACCGGCCTGGCGGGACATCGAGTCACCCCAGCCGCGCAGGCGCGGCAGCAGGTACTCGAGCTGCGCCAGCTCGACCTGCGCCTTGCCCTCCCGCGACTTGGCGTGCTGGGCGAAGATGTCGAGGATCAGCGCGGTGCGGTCGACCACCTTGACCTTGACGATGTCCTCCAGCGCGCGGCGCTGGGAGGGGGCGAGCTCGGTGTCGGCGACGACGGTGTCCGCGCCGACGGACGCGACGACGTCGGCGAGCTCGGCGGCCTTGCCGGACCCGAGGTAGGTGCCCGGGTCGGGCTTCTGCCGGCGCTGCAGCAGCCCGTCGAGGACCTGCGAGCCCGCGGTCTCGGCGAGCGCGGCGAGCTCGCGCAGCGAGACCTCCGCCTCGCGCGCCGCGGCCTCGCCGCCGGAGTACAGGCCGACGAGCACCACGCGCTCCAGGCGGAGCTGGCGGTACTCGACCTCGGTGACGTCCTCGAGCTCCGTGGAGAGCCCGGCGACGCGCCGCAGCGAGATGCGCTCCTCGAGGTCGAGCTGGTCGCCGTCGTGGGCGGTGTGCACCGTGGCGCCCTCGGACCGCGCCGTCCCGGCCCGCGCGAGCACCCGGGCGACGACGTCCTGCGCGATCGCCTGGGCGTCGCGCTCGGCCTCGCGGCGCGCGTCCGCCGAGGTCTCGGCGCCGGGGCCCCCGGCGGTCTCGTCGGCCTGCGGGGTGTCGGGGTTGGTCGGGGTGTGGGTCAAGGTGTGCCTCTCGGGTCGGGGTCGGCGGTCCGGCCGCCGTGGGGTACAACAAGGGTCCCACGCGAGATCGTCCCGGCGGAGAGTTTTTCCCTGGGCGGACGACGACGGGACGGGCGCGACCTAGGATCACCGGGTGAGCGAGCAGCCCGACCACTACTTCACCGCGCAGCCGGCCTCGGCCGCCGAGCGCCGTCGCACCGTCGTGGAGCTCGCCGGGCGGGAGGTCGAGGTGGACGTCGCCTCCGGGGTCTTCTCCCCCGGCGGCGTCGACAAGGGCACCCGGGTGCTGCTCGGCGAGGTGCCCGCCCCGCCGGCCACCGGCGACCTGCTCGACCTCGGCTGCGGCTGGGGGCCGATCGCGCTCTCGATGGCGCTCGCCTCGCCCGGCGCCACGGTGTGGGCCGTGGACGTCAACGAGCGTGCTCTCGACCTGCTCCGCACGACGGCGGAGCGCCTCGGCCTGGCGAACGTGCGCGCAGTGCGCGCGGAGGACGTGCCGGACGACGTGCGGTTCGCCGCGATCTGGTCGAACCCGCCGATCCGGGTGGGCAAGGCCGTCCTGCACGACCTGCTGCGCTCCTGGCTCCCCCGGCTCGCGCCGGGGGCCGAGGCATGGCTCGTGGTGCAGAAGAACCTGGGCTCGGACTCGCTCGCGCGCTGGATCGAGGCCGAGCTGGGACGCGACGTCGAGCGCGCGGCGTCGTCCAAGGGCTTCCGGGTGCTGCGGGTCGACTGACGTGCGGTGACGTGGGCAGCGCCGGCGTCAGGGCTCCCCGAGCTCCGTCTCGCCGCTGAACACCAGCTCCGCCGGGCCGGCGAGCTCCACGTGGCCGCCCTCGAGCAGCCGGACGCGGACCAGCCCGCCGGGGACCTCCACCTCCCAGATGTCGGGCACCGGACCGTCGGCCCCCGCCGCGGCCCAGGTCCGGACCGCGAGCGCCGCGGCGCACGCACCCGTGCCGCACGACCGGGTCTCCCCCACGCCCCGCTCGTGCACGCGCATCCGCACGTGCCCGACGGCCCGCCCGTCGGGGTCCACGGTCTCGGCGAGCGGCACCACCAGCTCGACGTTCGTCCCCTCCGGGGGCAGCGGCTCCACCTCGGGCGCACGCGTCAGGTCGGCCCCGGCCAGCTCCGAGGCGCGCGCGAGGGCGACCACCGTGTGCGGGTTGCCCAGGTCGACGCTCAGCGCCGGGCGGGGGGCGTCCCACCCGTGCACCAGCACCGCGGCGTCGGCGCCGCGCGCCGCCGCCTCCTGCCCTCCGGGCAGCGCCCACGCGCCCATGTCGACCGCGTACCAGCCGCCCGGCTCCTTGCGGACCCGCCGGACGCCGGCGCGGGTCCCGAGCGCGAGCTCCTGCCCGTCATCGAGGTCCGCGAGGCCGAGCTGCTCGGCGAAGGCCGTGAAGACGCGCACGCCGTTGCCGCACATCTGGGCGACGGAGCCGTCGGCGTTGCGGTAGTCCATGAACCAGATGGCCGCGGGCTCCTCGGCGAGCACGCGGTCGGCGACCTCCTCGCCCGCGCGGGCGACGGCCGCCGTGGGGGCGAGCCGGATGACGCCGTCGCCGCCGATGCCGGCCCGCCGGTCGGCGAGGCGCCGCACCTGGTCGGGGGTCAGCTCGAGGTCCCCCCGGGTGTCGGCCAGCAGCACGAAGTCGTTCTGGGTGCCGTGACCCTTGGTGAAGCGCAGCGTCATGAGCCCAGACTACGGCGCACGGGCGCGGTCCCGGGCTCGGGCAGTCGCCCGGCGTCGGCGGCGCGGACCACCGCGAGCGCCTCGTCGAGCAGGTCGGGCGACCCGGCGTCGAGCCAGTGCACGCGCGGGTCCCGGCCGAACCAGCCCATCTGCTTGCGCGCCAGGCGGCGGGTGTTCGCGACGATCGCCTCGCGCGCGCCGTCGAGCGTGAGCTCCCCGCGCCAGCACGCCAGCAGCTCGGCGTAGCCGACGGCGCGCGCCGCCGTCGTGCCCAGGCCGGCCCCCGTCCCGCCCTGCTCCGGCGACGCGAGCGACCGCACCTCCTCGACGAGGCCCTCGTCCCACATCCGCTCGACCCGTCCCGCCACGCGGGCGTCGAGCACCTCGCGGTCGCAGTCGAGCCCGAGTTGCACGGCCGGGCGGACGTGCTCCTGGCGGGGCAGGTTGGCGGTGTACGGGCGGCCCGTGAGCTCGATGACCTCGAGCGCCCGGACGATCCGGCGCGTGTTGTGCGGGCCGATGGACGCCGCGGCGTCGGGGTCGCGGCGGGCGAGCTCGTCGTGCAGCGCCCTGCGCCCCTCCTGCTCCGCACGCTCCTCGAGGCGAGCCCGGACGACCGGGTCCGTGCCGGGGAAGTCCATGTGGTCGAGCAGCGCGCGCACGTACAGGCCGGACCCGCCGACGACGACGGCCCGCGCCCCGCGGCCGGCGATCGCGTCCAGGTCGGCGCGCGCGGCGCTCTGGTAGCGCGCCACCGACGCGTCCTCGAGCGGGTCGAGGACGTCGAGCTGGTGGTGCACGATGCCGCGCCGCTCGGCGACCGGCACCTTCGCCGTCCCGACGTTCATGCCGCGGTAGAGCTGGAAGGCGTCGGCGTTGACGATCTCGGCGGACGCCGTCCCCCGGGCGACGCCGTCGACGGCGCCGCCCGGCGACAGCGCCTGCGCCAGGTCGAGCGCCAGGTCCGACTTGCCCGTCGCCGTCGGCCCGACGACGGCGACGACCACGGCGGCGGGGCCCGAGGAGGGTGACGGTGCGCTCACGCGCACGACCCTAGCCCGACGCCCGGGACCACCGGCGCAGGCCTGTCGGACCTGGTGGTTAGGGTTGCCTCCGCCACCCACGATGCCCGGCACGACGACGCGCGCGCCGGGATCCCGGACAGACGAGGACCCATGGCCTTCTTCACCAAGCCCACCGACGCGGCGGCCGCCGCCCCCGCACCGATCTCCCAGGACCGCCTCGCCGCGCTCATGACGCGCCGCGAGTGGTACTTCGGCATCGACGACGACGGCGACCTCGGCGGGGTCTGGGACGAGAACACGTTCTACTTCCTGCTCGTGGGCGAGCCGGCCGGGATCCTGCAGATCCGGGGCCGGTGGAGCCGGACGCTGCCCGCCTCCGAGCTGGCGTCGCTCGCCCCGCTCCTCAACGAGTGGAACGTCGCGCGGATCTGGCCGAAGGTCTTCGCACGCCAGGCGGAGGAGGGCTCGGAGGTGGTGGTCTTCGCGGAGGTGGCGACCGACCTGCGCAGCGGCGCGAACGACGAGCAGCTCGAGCGGATCGTCGACTGCGGCCTCGCCACCGGCCTGTCGTTCTTCGAGATGCTGGACGAGCGCTACCCGGCGGTCGACGACGCGGCACAGCCCGTGGCGGGCGACGCGCGGTGACCGGCCGCACCGACGCCTTCCAGGTCGACCTGCGAGGCCTGGTCGACCTGCTCAGCCGGCACCTGTACTCCAGCCCGCGCGTCTACCTGCGCGAGCTGCTGCAGAACGGCGTCGACGCGATCACCGCGCGCCGCGCCCTCGACCCGGCCGCGCCCGCCCAGGTGCTGCTGCGCCCGCTCGACGACGGCGGCCTCGAGGTGCACGACACGGGCGTCGGCCTCACCGCCGACGAGGCCCGCGACCTGCTCGCCACCATCGGCCGCAGCTCGAAGCGTGACACCGGCCCGCTGCCCGGGGTGGTCGGCGGCGAGCTCGAGGACGGGTTCGGCGGCGGGCGCGCGGAGTTCCTCGGCCAGTTCGGGATCGGCCTGCTGTCGGCGTTCATGGTGGCCGACGAGATCGACCTCGTGTCCCGCTCGGCGCGCGACCCGCAGGCGGCGCCCGTGCGCTGGCGCGGGTACGCCGACGGCCGCTACGAGCTCACGGAGCTCGACCCGACCGACCCGACCGTGCCACCCGTGCCCGACGGCCCGGGCAGCGTCGTGCGGCTGCGCCCCTCGCGCGACGCCGAGCACTGGCTCGAGCCCGACACCGTGGCGGCCCTCGCCGCCGACTTCGGCGGGCTGCTACCCGTGGACGTGTCGGTCGAGGTGCGCCTCGACGGCGGCGGGACCGCACGGCGCCGCCTCAGCGGCGACGAGCTGCCCTGGCGTGCGACGCACGCGGACGACGCCGAGCGCGCGCGGGCCCTGGCGGCCTACTGCGAGCGCACCCTCGGCTTCACGCCGCTGGCACACATCGACCTCGACCTGCCCGTGGCCGGGCTCACCGGCGTCGCGTTCGTGCTCCCCGCCGCCGTGGCGCCCACGACCGTCGCGCACCACCGGGTGTCGCTCAAGCGCATGCTGCTCGGCACGGGCGTGGAGAGCCTCCTGCCCGAGTGGGCGTTCTTCGTCCGCTGCGTCGTCGACGCGTCGGCCCTGCGTCCGACGGCGTCCCGGGAGGGGTTGTTCGAGGACGACGTCCTGTTCGCCACGCGCGAGGCGCTGGGCGAGCAGGTGCGTGCCTGGACGCTCGACACGCTCGCGGAGCCGTCGCCGCTGGCGCGGTCGTTCCTGTCCACGCACCACCTCGCCGTCCGCGCCCTCGCGGTGCAGGACGACGCCATGCTCGACCTGGCCGCCCGGGTGCTGCCGTTCGAGACCACCGTCGGCACGCGCACCCTCACCGACCTCGCCGAGCCCGCCGAGGGGGAGGCGCCCGCGCGGGTGCTGTGGACCACCAGCGTGGAGGAGTACCGCCGGGTGGCCGCGGTCGCCGCGGCGCAGGGCCTGCCGGTGCTCAACGCCGGGTACGTCTACGACGCCGACCTGCTCGCCCGCGTCGCCCGCCGGCGCCCGCAGTGGCGCCTCGCCCCCGTGGCGCCGGGCGACCTCGAGGCCGTGCTGGGCGAGGTGGAGCCGCTGCGCGAGCTCGAGGTGACCGACGCGCTCGCCGCCCTCGGCGACGACCTCGCCGACCAGGACTGCGACGTCCAGCTGCGCGTCTTCTCGCCGTCCGAGGTGCCCGCCATGCTGCTCACCGACCGGGACGGGGAGCACGCCCGCCAGGCCCGCGACGCCGCCGCGCCCGTCGGGGACGCCACGGACGTGTGGGGCTCCGTGCTCGCCGGCCTCACCGGCCCCGCACGCGCCCGCCGGCTCGTGCTGAACGACGCCAACCCGACGGTCCGCGCCCTGCTCGCCGCCGCCGACGCGCCCGTCCGCGCCGCCGGCGCGCGCTCGCTGTACGTCACCGCGCTGCTCGCCTCCGGTCGGCCGCTGGCCGGCGCCGAGGCCGGGTTGCTCGACGACGCCCTGCGCACGCTGCTCGAGCGTGCGCTGCCCGACGCCCGCACGACCGAGCCCGGCGCAGCCACCGGGCATGAGACCGAGGACGACGCCCGATGACCCGCACCCTGGACGAGGCGAACCGCGCCGTCTCGACGATCATGAGCATGCCGTACGGCGTCGCGCGCAGCGCCGCCGCCGAGCAGGAGGCCGCCCGCATCACGGCGGAGGGACCGGACGAGGCACGCGCGTACGCCCTGTTCGCTCTCGTGGACTCCTACACGTCGACCCCCGAGGCGGAGAAGGCGTTCCTCCCGTTCACGCAGCTGCTGCGCTGGTGGGACTCCCGCCCCGAGCTGTTCGACGGCAGCGACACGCACTCCCTGTTCTGGTCGTTCAAGTGGATGGTCGGCCTGCTGGCTCGCTTCCCGTCGGTCCCGACCGCCCAGATCGACGCCACGCTCGACGACATGGAGCGCCGGTACGCGCTCGCGGGCAACGGCATGAGCGCCGTCGCCGGCGAGCGGTTCGCCTGGCTGCGCGCCCAGGGCGACCCCGGCGTGGAGGAGGCGTACCGCACCTGGGTCACGACGCCGCGGGACTCGTTCTCCGACTGCGCCGCGTGCATGCCGGCCGGCCAGGCGGAGTACCTCGCGGAGACGGGCCGCGTCCGCGAGGCGGCCGACGTCGTGAGCGCCGCCGTCGCGTCGGGCGCCACCTGCGGCGACGAGCCTGCGGGGATGGAGTCCCTGCTGGAGCTGCTCCTGCTCGACCTGGGCGACGCCGCGGGCGCCGCGGCCGTGCACCGCGGCGCGATGAGCCACCTGGACGCGGCGGTCTCCCAGGAGATCGCCTCCGCGCGCCATGCGGAGTTCCTCGCCCGCACCGGGCACCCGGACCGCGCCCTGCGCCTCCTGCACGCCTCCCCCGAGCACCTCACCGTCTCCGACTCGCCGGGCGAGCGGCTCGCCGTGCTCACGCACGTCGCGGTCGCCACCGGTGTGCTTTGCGAGACCCACGCCGAGACGCCCGTCGACCTCGCAGGCGTCCCGGCGCGCACCGTCGCCGAGCTCGACGCGTGGGCGCGCGCCGAGATCGCGCCGATCGCGCGCGCCTTCGACGCCCGGAACGGCACCGACCGGCACGCCCGCCTGCTCGACGCCGCCTGGGAGCGGCAGGCCCGACGGCTGCCCGTCGAGCTCGGGGTGCTGGCCGCCGCCGAGCGCGCCGCCGCGGCCGGCGCCTCGGCAGGCGCCTCGGCAGGCAGGACGACGCCGGACGCACCGACGCCGTCCCCCGGCACGGTGCCCACGGCCCTCGCGGGGTCGGACGCCGCCTCCCCCGCCGGGGTCGACCTCGCCGGCATGACGGACCCCGGCGCCGAGGCCGACCCGGTCGCCGCCGCCCTCGCGCGGGCGGAGGCCGAGCCGGACCCCGTCGAGGCGTCCGCGGCCTACCTCACGGCCGCGCGCCTGGCGGAGGAGGCGGGCCGCCTCGAGGACGCCGGCTTCGCCCTGGCGGAGGCGGCGCAGGTGGCCGCCGTCCTGGGCGACGACGAGGGCGCCGCGCCCGCGTTCGCGCGGGCGGTCGCCCTGCTGCGGGCCGCGGGGACGGACCCCGCGTACGTCGGCCCCGTCGTGCGCGCCGCCGCGACGGTCCAGGCCCGCACCGGCGACGTCGAGCCGGCCCTCGCCGCCGTCGAGCGCACGCTGGCCGACCTCGCGCGCCCGGCGGACGACGCGCCCGGCGCACCGACCCCCGCCCTGGCGGAGGAGCTCGCCGCCCGCCGTGCCGCGTTCGCGGGAGCCGAGGAGCGCCAGCTGCGCGACGTGCGGGCGCGCCTCGTCGCGACCGCCGGCCGGCACGCCGAGGCGGCGCGCCAGGCGGAGGCGGTGGCCGAGGAGTTCGGCCGGGCGGGTCTGCCCTTCGACGCCGCGCACGCGTTCTGGCTGGCGGGCAGCGCGCTGCGCGCCGCGGGCGACGCCGCCGGGGCCGTCGACCCACTGCGCGCGGCGCTCGAGGGTCTCGCGTCCGTCGGCGCACGGGCCGACCAGGCGACGGTCGCCGACGAGCTGGTCGACACCTTGCGCGGCCTGGGCCGCGCCGAGGAGGCGGACGCCGTCGCCGCGTCGCTCGTGTCCTGACGCAGCGGCGACCCTGCCGGACGACCCGGCCTGACGACCCGGCCCGACGCTGCGGTCGTCGGGCCGCGGCGGGTCGTGCGGCCCTGCTCGCCGGTCAGCCCGCGCTTCCCTCGGCGATCCCGTAGGAGGGCGGCAGGTGCTCGTGCCCGCCGGGCACGGTCGTCACGCGCCACGACCACCGGCGGGGCGACGCGGCGGCGTCGAGCACGGCCGAGACCGCCGGAGCGAGGAGCACGGGACACCCGGAGCTCGGGTCGGGCTCGGGGTCGGACACGGGGTCGCGCACCACGTCGCGCACCACGTCGGGCACGGCCGCCGCGCCGGGGGTGCCGGGCGCGGCACCCCCCGCGACGACCAGCGCGGGGGCCCGGTGCAGCGCGGTGACCGCCTCGGCCGGCGGGTCGCCGGCGTCGGACATCTCCAGCACGACGACGTCCGGCGGGCCGTCGTGGCCCGCACGCCGCAGCGCGGCCCGCAGCGCGAGGAGCGCCACCGACGCGGGCACGTGCGCGGCCGGCACGGGATCCGGGTCGTGCCGGGGCCACTCCGCGACGTCGGGCACCCAACGGTCGGCGATCCCCGCCCCCGCGAGGGACGGCCGCCGCCGTCCGAACCCGCCGGCGGCGCCGCGCGGGACGGGCGCCAGCACGACGAGAGGTGCGTCACCGTCCGGGCCGGCGGGAGCCGAGGCGACGCACGTGGCCACCAGGCTGTCGAGGGCCGCCGCCACCGCGGCACGGACGTCCCCGAGCCGGTCGGCGCCCCCGCCGGCACCGGGCACGAGCAGGGAGGTTCCGGGCAGGACGACGGCGCGGGCTGGCACGCGACCAACCTACCCGGCGGCGGCCCGCGGGGGCGGCGGCGGTGCTGCGCGCCCGCCGGCGCACCCGGCCCGCCCCTGGACGCACGAGCGCCCCCGTGGGTAGCGACGTGTAGCGTGGACGGGTGAGGTTCTTCGGTTCACGCCGGGCAAGCAAGATCCGGCCGACCTCCGTCGGCCGGGAGGACGAGCTCGTGGGCGACCTGCGGGACGACGAGCTCCACGACCGGATCGAGGGGCTGCTGGCCGATCAGGTCGGTGGCGACGACCTGCTCGCCCCCCTGTCGCGCGAGCGGGTCACGGACTGGCTGGAGCGGTCCGGCTTCTCCTACTTCGTCGACTCCGACGGTGACGTCGGCGGCCTGTGGCACGGCTGGTTGTTCTACTTCCTCGTGCTGGGCGAGCGGTCGGAGGTGCTCCAGGTCCGCGGTCAGTGGCACCGCGACCTCAGCATCGACCGGCTCGGGGACATCCTCGAGGTCTGCAACGAGTGGAACGCCGAGCGGATCTGGCCCAAGACCTACGTGCGCGTGCGGGACGACGGCTCGGTCGTCGTCTGCGCGGAGGTCACGGTCGACGTCGGCAGCGCGGTGGGCGAGGCCCAGCTCGACCAGCTGCTGCAGTGCGGCCTCAGCACCGGGTCCATGTTCTTCGAGCACCTCGACACCACGTTCCGCGACCCGCTGCGGGACGCGTCGTGACGGCCGCGGACCGGCCCCGCGTCGGCCGCCGGCTGCTGGGCGGCGTCCGTCGGGCGGCGGGCGCGGTCGGACGCGCCGTGCAGGACGCCGGTTCGCGGGTGGCCGCCCGCGGGGAGCGCACCCCCGCGCGCTCGCGCGCCACGACGCCGCGGCAGCTGTCGCGGGCGCGTGTCGCGGACGACCTGACCCGGCGCGGCTACCGGTTCCGCACCGACGACGACGGCGACGTCACGGGCACCTGGGACGGCAACCGGTTCTGGTTCCTGCTGCTCGGCGACCACGACGAGATCCTGCAGGTGCGCGGGCGCTGGGCCGGGACGGTGCCCGAGAGCGCCCGTCTCGCGGTGCTGCAGGCCGTGAACGACTGGAACCGCGAGCGGGTGTGGCCCAAGGTGTACACCCGGCCGGAGGGCGAGGGACTGGCGCTCTACGCCGAGGTGTCGGTCGACTTCGAGCACGGCGCGACCGACGAGCAGCTGGCCGCCACCGTGTCGTGCGGCCTCGTCACGTCGTCGCAGTTCTTCAGCACCGTGGGAGCAATGACGCCGGGCGGCCCCGGGCTCGACGACCCGTCCTGAGCCGGGACGCTCGAGCCGACCGCTCGCCCTGACGGGCCCGGTGGCGGGCCGCCCGGTCGGCCACGAGGTCAGCCGCGCAGCGAGGGCATCCCGAGCACGACCGGACCCGCGGACGGCGCCGTGCCGTGGGAGTGCTCGTCCTCGCCGCCACCCAGACGGGCAGTTTCCCGCTGCGCCCAGGCCTCTCCCGACCGGGTGCGGCGCACGGCGTACGCGCCGCCGTCGAGCACGGCGTCCGCGACGAGGAAGTGCGGCGCCGACCGCGTGACCCCCACGGTCACGACGTCGCCCGGCCGCGGCAGGCGCGGGTCGAGCGTCGCGGCGTCCGCGAGCCGGGGGTCCTCCAGGGAGGTGGGAGCGCCGGCGAGCCCTGCGGCCCCGGCGGCGGACTCGAGGTCGTCCAGCAGGTCGGCGGGCAGCGCGAGGTGCACGAGCCGGTTGTCCGGGGCGCGGCCGGAGAGCCGGTGCGTGGCGCCGTCCTTCTTGCCCGTGCCCTCGGAGACGAGGACCTCGACGGTGCGTCCGACCTGGCGGGCGGCCTCCTCGCCGGCGATGCGCTCCTGGAGGGCGAGCAGGCGCTCGAACCGCTCCTGCACGACCTCCTTGGGCAGCTGCGCGTCCATGGTCGCGGCCGGTGTGCCGGGGCGCGGCGAGTACTGGAACATGAACGCCGAGCTGAACCGCGAGGCCTCCACGACGCGCAGCGTCTCGCGGAAGTCCTCCTCGGTCTCCCCGGGGAAGCCGACGATGATGTCGGTGGTGATCGCGGCGTCCGGCATGGCGGCGCGCACGCGGTCGAGGATGCCGAGGAACTTCGCCGACCGGTACGACCGCCGCATGGCGCGCAGCACGCGGTCCGACCCGGACTGCAGCGGCATGTGCAGGCTGGGCATGACGTTCGGCGTCTCGGCCATGGCCGCGATGACGTCGTCGGTGAACGCCGCGGGGTGCGGGGAGGTGAAGCGCACCCGCTCCAGGCCCTCGATCGTGCCGCAGGCGCGCAGCAGCTTCGCGAACGCGCCACGGTCGCCGAACTCGACGCCGTAGCTGTTGACGTTCTGGCCCAGCAGGGTGACCTCGACGGCGCCGGCGGCCACGAGCGCCTCGACCTCCGCCAGGACCTCGCCCGGGCGGCGGTCGCGCTCCTTGCCGCGCAGGTGCGGCACGATGCAGAAGGTGCAGGTGTTGTTGCAGCCCACGGAGATCGACACCCAGCCCGCGTAGACGGACTCTCGCCGCGTCGGCAGCGTGGACGGGAAGACCTGCAGCGACTCCGCGATCTCCACCTGGGCGTCGGCGTTGTGCCGCGCGCGCTCGAGCAGCACCGGCAGGGCGTCGAGGTTGTGCGTGCCGAACACGACGTCCACCCACGGGGCCTTGGAGACGATCTCGCCGCGGTCCTTCTGCGCGAGGCAGCCGCCCACGGCGATCTGCATCCCGGGCCGGTCCGCCTTGATCCCCGCGAGCTGCCCGAGGTTCCCGTAGAGCCGGGTCGCGGCGTTCTCGCGCACGGCGCAGGTGTTGATCACGACGACGTCGGCGCGGCTCGCCGCCTCGTCCTCGGCGGTGGCGCGCGTGTAGCCGGCCTGCTCGAGCATGCCGGCCATGTGCTCCGAGTCGTGCACGTTCATCTGGCAGCCCAGGGTGCGCACGAGATAGGTGCGCTGGCCGGACGGCTGGTCCGTGGGACGGGCCGACACGGCGGGGCTCTGCGTGGTACTGGACATCGCATCTAGGGTACGGTGCCCGACGGCCGGGCCCCGACGAGGCGACCCACCCCCTGCTCGACGACACTGGACCACGACACCGGTCCACGACGCTCGACGACACGCGGCCGCCGCCGCCGGGACTCGGACCGCGCGCTGTGCGCGTGCACTGTTACTGAACCGTTGCGGAACCGGACAACCCGGTGCTGGTCGCGGAAACACCGAGTGGATAGGTTCGAGAGATGGATCACGGCGAAGCGACCACGACGACCGACCCCGCAGAGGCGTCGTCCTCCCTCGGGGCCCCGCTCGTCGAGCTGAAGAACGTCAACAAGCACTTCGGCGACCTGCACGTGCTGCAGGACATCGACCTCACCGTCCGTCGGGGCGAGGTGCTCGTCGTCATCGGCCCGTCCGGCTCCGGCAAGTCGACCCTGTGCCGGGCGATCAACCGGCTCGAGACGATCGACTCGGGCGAGATCCGGATCGACGGCCAGCCCTTGCCGGAGGAGGGCAAGGCCCTGGCGAAGCTCCGCGCGGACGTCGGCATGGTGTTCCAGGCGTTCAACCTCTTCGCGCACAAGACGATCCTGGAGAACGTCACGCTCGGACCGGTCAAGGTCCGCAGGGAGCGCGCCTCCGCCGCGAAGGAGCGTGCCCTGCAGCTGCTCGACCGGGTCGGCGTGAAGAACCAGGCCCAGAAGATGCCCGCCCAGCTCTCCGGCGGGCAGCAGCAGCGCGTCGCGATCGCCCGGGCGCTGGCGATGCAGCCCAAGGTGATGCTCTTCGACGAGCCGACCTCGGCGCTCGACCCGGAGATGATCAACGAGGTCCTGGACGTCATGGTCGCCCTCGCGAAGGAGGGCATGACGATGATCGTCGTCACGCACGAGATGGGCTTCGCCCGCAAGGCAGCGAACCGCGTCGTCTTCATGGCGGACGGCCAGATCGTCGAGGAGGCCACCCCCGAGGAGTTCTTCACCGCGCCGAAGAGCGACCGCGCCAAGGACTTCCTCTCCAAGATCCTCTCCCACTGACCCACCCACGACCACAGCCACGCAAGGGCGGGAACCCCCGCCGGCCGCGCGGTCCGGGACCTGACATCGGCGTCCCCGGCCCGTCCGGGCGACCACAACGAAGGGTAAGAACGATGCGCACACGACGACACGCAGGGGCCGCCACGCTCGCCGCACTGACCGCTCTCACGCTCGCCGCCTGCGGCAGCGGTGAGGTCGGCGGTGACGGTGGCGAGGAGACCGGGGGCTCCGGGGGCGGCGACACCATCAAGATCGGCATCAAGTTCGACCAGCCCGGCCTGGGCTACCAGGACGGCAGCGAGTACACGGGCTTCGACACCGACGTCGCCCGCTACGTCGCGGACAAGCTCGGCTACTCCGAGGACCAGATCGAGTGGGTCGAGGCGCCGTCGGCCAACCGCGAGACGATGCTGCAGACCGGCCAGGTCGACATGATCTTCGCGACCTACTCCATCACCGACGAGCGCAAGGAGCAGGTCGCGTTCGCCGGCCCGTACTTCATCGCCGGCCAGGACCTGCTCGTCGCGGCGGACAACACCGACATCACCGGGCCCGAGACGCTCGAGGGCAAGAACCTCTGCTCGGTGACCGGCTCGACGTCCGCGCAGCGCATCAAGGACGAGTACGCCGAGGGCGTGCAGCTCGTGGAGCGGCCCGGCTACGCCGAGTGCGTCACCGCTCTCACCGCCGGCCAGGTGGACGCGGTCACGACCGACGACATCATCCTCGCCGGCCTCGCCGCGCAGGACGCCAACAAGGGCAAGGTGAAGGTCGTCGGCAACCCGTTCTCCGAGGAGAAGTACGGCGTCGGGCTGCCGCAGGACAACGACACCTGCGAGGACATCAACGCGGCCATCACCTCGATGATCGAGGACGGGTCGTGGGAGAAGGCCGTCCAGGCGAACACCGAGGGCACGGGCTACACGCCGAACGCCGACCTCAACCCGCCGACGCCGGACGCCTGCGCCTGACGCGCCGTCCGACCGTCCGATCGGCACGAGGGGAGCGGCGCTCGCCGCGCCGCTCCCGTCGTGCGTCGACCACTCGCCCGTCCAGCGCGGCTCCGGCCGCATCCCCCGGAGGCTGACACACCGTGGGTGACTTCCTGTCCCAGTTCGGCGCCCTTTTCGCCGAGTACCCCGTCGCGAGCGCGTTCTGGGTCAACATCCAGCTGACGTTCTGGGCCGCGATCTTCTCGCTGATCCTCGGGACCGTCCTCGCACTCATGCGGATCTCGCCCATCGCGAGCCTGCAGTGGGCCGGCGCCGCCTACGTGAACGTCCTGCGCAACACACCGCTGACGGTCATCATGACGTTCCTGTTCCTCGCGGTGTGGACGCAGCTCCAGATCACGTTGTCGGACGACTTCGCGCAGAACTTCTTCCGTTTCGGAGTCATCGGCCTGACCGTCTACCACGCGGCGTTCGTGTGCGAGGCGATCCGCTCGGGGGTCAACACCGTCCCGCTGGGCCAGGCGGAGGCCGCCCGCGCGATCGGGCTGTCGTTCCTGCCCGCCGCCCGGCTGATCATCCTGCCGCAGGCGTTCCGCGGCGCGATCGCGCCCCTCGGCAACACCCTGATCGCGCTGCTGAAGAACTCGACGGTCGCGGTGGCGGTGAGCGTCTCGACGGAGACGTCGACCCTCATGCGGGAGATGATCGAGAGCAACGCGAACTACATCTACGCGATCTTCATGATCTTCGCGATCGGCTTCGCGGTGCTCGTGATCCCCATCGGGCTGCTCACCACCTACCTCTCCAACCGACTGGCGGTGCGCCGATGAGCTCCCAGCAGTCCGTCCTCTTCGACGCCCCGGGCCCCCGCGCCCGGCGGTGGATCGTGCTCGGCAACGTCCTGGGCGCGCTCGTGGTGCTCGGCATCGCCGCGCTCGTCGTGGCGCAGCTCGCGGCCAAGGGTCAGTTCGCCGCGGCGCTGTGGGAGCCGATCTTCACGTCCAGCGCATGGCAGAACTACTTCATCCCCGGCCTCCAGAACACCCTGCGCGCCGCGGCGTTCGCCATCGTCGGGGCCGTCGTGTTCGGCCTGATCTTCGGGTCCGGGCGCCTCGCGCGCGTGCGCGCCGTCCGCTGGCTCAGCGGCGTGGTCGTGGAGTTCTTCCGCGCCGTGCCGGTGCTGCTCATGATGGTGTTCTTCTGGCTGCTGTTCGGCTTCAACCGGATCAGCGACGACCCCGCCTTCCTCGCGGTCGTGATCGCCCTCATCCTCTACAACGGCTCCGTGATCGCGGAGCTGGTGCGGGCGGGCGTGGGCAACCTGCCGAAGGGCCAGTCCGAGGCCGGCCTCGCGGTCGGGCTCACGGGCGGGCAGGTGCTGCGGTCCATCCAGCTCCCCCAGGCGCTCATCGCGATGCTGCCGGCCCTGGTGTCCCAGCTCGTGGTGGTCCTCAAGGACACCGCGCTCGGCCAGATCATCACGTACAACGAGCTGCTGCGCGCGGCGCAGATCTTCGGCAACGGCCACAGCAACAACCTGCAGACGCTGACGATCGCCGCGCTGATCTTCATCGTCATCAACTGGGCGCTGACCGCCGTCGCCCGCTGGCTGTCCCGCTACCTCAGCGGGCGCACGTCGGGCGTCACCGCGGCCGGCCCCGGCATCGGCAACCCGACCGCCGTGGCCGGCGCCAGGCCGGCAGGTCCCGGCAACGCGATCGCCGCCACCGGGGACCCGAGCGCGACCTGACGCTCCGGCGCCCACCCGCGGATCTCGGTCCCGACCACGCATCGCGAAGACACGCTCGACCGGCACGGAGCCCAAGGACAAGGCGAGGCTCCACCCGATCATTCCCGACCGGGTGGAGCCTCTCCACGCCCTTGACAGAACTGGCTACGTATCAGTACTCCGCGCCGGGGAAGTCGTCGAGGTCGCCCTCGCCCTCCTCCGCGAGCGCGTCGCGGACGACGCCGAAGGAGACGCCCGGCGCGTAGCCCTTGCGCCCGAGCGCCCCGACAGCGCGACGCACGCGCACGTCGCGGTCCAGCCCCCTGGTGCGCGCCACGTGCTTGCGGGCCAGGGCGAGCGCGGCGGCCCGCTCGTCGTCGGGGTCGACCTGCTCGAGCGCGTCCGCGGCCGTGTCCTCGGCGATGCCGCGGCGGCGCAGCTCCATCGCGAGCGCGCGGCGCGAGAGCCCGCGCTCGGCGTGCCGCGTGCGCACCAGCATGTCGGCGTACGCGGCGTCGTCGACCAGCCCCACCTCGTCGAACCGGTCGAGCACCGGCCCCACGACGGCCTCCGGGTAGCCCTTGCGCGCGAGCGACTGCTCGAGCTCCGCGCGGCTCTTCGGGGCCGCCGTGAGGATGCGCAGCAGCGTCTCGCGCGCCTTCTCCGTGGCGTCCTCGACCGTCAGCTCGCCGGACTCGAGCCGCTCGGCCACCGTGCGGCGCGCCGGGCGCGCGCGCGACGTGTGGCCGTTCTCGGGCCCTTCCCCCGTGTTCCCGGACCAATCGCGGCCGTCCCCGCGCGAGCCGTCCTGACGGCGGCCGCGACGCTTCCCCACGCCGCGACCGCCCGAGGCAGTATCCCCCGAAGTCACGCTCGCCCTCCCCCGGCGACCTCGACGGGCGCCGTGCCGTCCGGGACGACGCCCGCCGGCGCGTCCCGGACGATCGCGGTTCCGGACCGGTCGGTGCCCGTCAGAACGGCGCCTTCTTGCCCTTGGCGCCCGCCTTGGCGGCGGGTACCGGGTCGACGGCCAGCCCGGTCGCGGAGCCCGCGTCACCGGACGCCGGCGCGGCGGCGTCCGCGGCGGGGGCGTCCAGCTTCGCGCCCACCCCGAGCTTCTCCTTGATGCGCTTCTCGATCTCGTTCGCCAGGTCGGGGTTGTCCCGCAGGAACGCGCGGGCGTTCTCCTTGCCCTGGCCCAGCTGGTCGCCCTCGTAGGTGAACCACGAGCCCGACTTGCGCACGAAGCCGTGCTCCACGCCCATGTCGATGAGCCCGCCCTCGCGGGAGATGCCCACGCCGTACAGGATGTCGAACTCCGCCTGCTTGAATGGCGGCGCCATCTTGTTCTTGACGACCTTGACGCGGGTGCGGTTACCGACCGGCTCCGTCCCCTCCTTGAGGGTCTCGATGCGGCGGATGTCCATGCGCACCGAGGCGTAGAACTTCAGGGCCTTGCCACCCGTGGTGGTCTCCGGGGAGCCGAAGAAGACGCCGATCTTCTCGCGGAGCTGGTTGATGAAGATCGCGGTGGTGCCCGACGCGCTCAGCGCACCGGTGATCTTGCGCAGCGCCTGCGACATCAGGCGGGCCTGGAGGCCGACGTGACTGTCGCCCATCTCGCCCTCGATCTCGGCCTTCGGCACCAGCGCGGCGACCGAGTCGATGACGATGATGTCCAGCGCGCCCGAGCGGATCAGCATGTCCGTGATCTCCAGGGCCTGCTCGCCGGTGTCCGGCTGGGACACCAGCAGGGCGTCGGTGTCGACGCCGAGCTTCTTGGCGTACTCCGGGTCCAGGGCGTGCTCGGCGTCGACGAACGCCGCGATCCCGCCGGCCCGCTGGGCGCTGGCCACGGCGTGCAGCGCGACCGTCGTCTTGCCGGAGGACTCCGGGCCGTAGATCTCGACGACCCGGCCGCGCGGGAGCCCGCCGATGCCGAGCGCCACGTCGAGCGCGATCGAGCCGGTGGGGATGACCTCGACGGGCGCGCGGCCCTCGTCGCCGAGGCGCATGACCGAGCCCTTGCCGAAGCTGCGGTCGATCTGGGCGAGCGCGGCCTCGAGTGCCTTCTCGCGGTCTGCCGTTGCGGGCATGTCGGTCACCTTTGCGTTCTGGGCGCGGCGGCTGCGCGCCGGCGTTCGTGGCTGCGTGCTCATGTTGTCGTCGACCGTACGTGCCGCCACCGACACGGTCGGCGCGGTCCGTCGCGGCTGTGGAGGACGACGTCCGAGGACCCTCCTGGGGGCAGACTCTACCCGAACACCTGTTCGAGGCCGTCGTCATCCGCGGGAGTGTCGCCGGGCGTGTCGCGCCACGTCCCGCCGGGCCGCAGGACCACCACGCGCACGTCCGGCGCGGCCCGGCGGCAGGCCGCCGCGAAGGCCTCCCCGGCGTGGTCCATCCACCCGCGCGGCAGGTGCTGCCCGCCCGGCACGTGCAGCGTGCCCCAGTGCACCGGCACGGCCACCCGCGGCCGGACCTCCGCGCACACCTCGGCGGCGCCGCGAGGTCCGAGATGACCGCCCGAGAGCCGCGGGCCCCAGCCCGCCACGGGGACCAGCGCCACGTCCACCCGCCCGCCGGCCAGGTCCCGCACGCGCCCCACGCCCGCGTAGTGCTCGGTGTCCCCCACGGCCCACACCGTCGCACCCGCGCCGCGCACCAGGTGCCCGCTCGCGGCGTTCGGCCGGTGCGGCATGGGCCGGTCGCCGTGCACCGCCGCGGTCAGGAGCACCTGCACGCCCGCGACGTCGTGCCAGCCTCCGTGCTGCGGGACGTGCTGCGGGACGTGCTGCGCTCCGTGCGGAGCAGGACGCGCGACGTCGCGGCCGGGCGGGCGCGCCGCCGCGGGCGGCAGGTCGAGCCCGACGCCGCGCAGCCCCTTGCCGCGCAGCCAGCGGGCGTTCGCCGGCGCCGTGAGCACCGGCACGTCCCCGAGCAGCCGCAGCGAGCCCAGCTCGGCGTGGTCGTGGTGCAGGTGGGACAGCAGCGCGGCGTCGGCGCCCCGCCACGCCGCGGCGTCGGGACGATCTCCCCGGCGCCGCAGGAGGCCCGCGTGCCGCCGCAGCAGCGGGTCGGTCACGAGCCGGGCGACGCCCCCGTCCGCGCGGGGGACGTCGAGGACGACGGTCGAGTGGCCGAGCCACGTCACGCGGAGCCCCGGGCCCGCGGCGGGCCCGTGCTCGCCCGCGCCACCGCCCGGCGTCCCGCTCACGCCCCCTCCCGCAGGCCGAGAGCGGTGAGCCAGGCGACGAGCCTCCGGTGCACCGCCTCGGCGCCCACCAGCACGCGGGCGCCGTCCACCTCCTCGCGCTCGTCGTCGGGCACCACGAGGTCGACGGGGTGCAGCAGCAGCGCCTCGCTCTGCGCGCCGCCCAGCCCGCCGTGGGAGCCCACCAGGCCCTCGAACGCGTGCACCCGGCCCATCGGGCCGACGGAGGACACGACCACGAGGTCGCCCGCGTCCTCCAGCCCGACGACCCGCAGCAGGTCGGCGCGCGCCCGCGACCCGTAGCCGGCCAGGGGGTCGCGGCCGGTGACCCGCCCGGTCGCCAGGTCGTGGGAGCCCAGCCGCCCGCGCGCCACCGGCCCCTGCGACCCGTGGACCACGACGAACCCGACCGCCGGAGACTCGACCAGCCCCGGCACGAGGGCGGGCCACCGGGCCGCCACGTCCGCGGCGGACAGCCGGCGCGGCTCGCGGCAGAACCAGACCATCCCGAGGTTGCCCGACCCGATGACCTCGACCTCGGGCAGGTCCGCGCGCCCCGTGTCCCGGTCCGGCCCGACCAGGAGCCGGCCGTCGCCCTCGCCCGTGCGGCGCAGCGCGTGCAGCGCGGTGTTGGCAGGGCCCCACGCCTCGCCGTCCGCGTCGCCGTCCGCACGCTCGCCCCGCGCCGGGACGGGGAGCGCCATGAGCCGGCGCACCTCGTCGGCGAACGACCGCCCGACCACCTGGTCGAAGGTCGCCCCCAGGGACTGCCCGTGGTCCGACACGACGACCGTGCGGTAGCGCCGCGGGGCGCCGCGGGCGATCTCCTCCCACAGCCCGAGCACGCGGTCGAGGCCCTCCAGGGCGCGCAGCGCCTCGGGCCGTAGCGGGCCGGCGTGGTGCGCGATCTCGTCGTAGTCGACGAGGTCGACGCACACCACGGGCGCGCCGCGCACGAGCTGCTCGGCCACGAGCGCCGTGTTGAGGTCGCGCAGCAGCACGTTCGTCACGGCCCGCAGCACCGGGTACCAGCCGCGCCGGGACACCCGGGGACGCACCCCGCGCACCACCTGCTGCCACCCCTGGTACACCTCCTTGAGCGCCTCGCCGACGGTGCCGACCACCGCCCGGACCAGCACGAACGGGCTAGAGAAGAAGCGCACGAACAGCTGACCGGGCCCGAGCCCCTCCGCCGCGCGGCTCATCACGAGCAGGCTGGTCGGCGCGTCGCCGGAGAACATCGTCGACACCGCCACCCCGCCGTCGGCGAGCAGGCCGCGGCCGTCGGAGGCGGACCGCTCCACCTCGGCGGCGTCCGACGGCCGGTTCGTCACCACCAGGCGCCCGAGCCGACGCGACCACCAGCGGAAGGCCGGCACCACGTCCGTCGTGCCGTGCAGCAGGCCGAGCGTGCTGGCCGGGGTGGTGCACGGGACGCGCGCCCACCACGACTCCAGCCGGTGGCTGCCCGACCCCAGCCAGGCCTCCATCGTGGGCACGAGCCCCGCTTCGAGCGCGTGGTCGAGCGTCGGGCGCGCGACGCCGTCGAGCATGACGACGAGCACGCCCGCAGGCCGATCGTCCGTCGCTCCGCCGGAGGCGCCGGCGACGACGCCGGGCTCGTCGCCGGCAGCCCGGCGCGGGAGACCGGCGCGGCGGCGCGCCCGGCGCAGCAGGTCGCCGACGACGTACGCGTTGTCCCGCGCGCCGACCACCCAGTGGCCGCACGCCATCACCACCGCGGCGAGGACGAGGACCACCAGCACGTCGGCCCACGAGTCGCTGGTCACGCCGGGCAGGAACGTCAGCGCGGCCCAGACCACCAGCACCTGCGCGGCCAGGCCGAGCAGGAGCGCGCCGACCGCCCCGCCCGCGCGCGCGAGGCGTCGCAGCGGCGCCCGCAGCAGCGCGTCGCCGAGGCCCACGACGAGCGCCGCGAGCAGCACGTCCCACGGGGAGGCGACGCGCACGCCGTCGACCAGGGCGATCGCGACGCCGAGCCCGGCGGCCGTCGAGGCCAGGGACCAGAGCGCGGCGCGGACGTCGGCCACCGTCACGAGCGGAGGGCGGCGGTCAGGCATGACGCCATGATGCCGCGCGGGAGCGGGGTCGGCGCGGAGTCGAGCCCGGCGCGGACGACGACGGGCCCGACGGGCGGGGCGGCGGGCGGACGGTCAGCGGGCCGGCGGCGCCTGGCGGCGGTCGTCGCGGCCCCAGCGCTCCGCGTCGGGGACGTCGAGCGCGTCGCACAGCGCGTGCCAGACGTCGCGCGGCTCCAGCCCTGCCTCGAGCGCCTCGGCCGGGGTCCGGCCGTCGAGGCGCGGCAGCACCTGCTCGCGCACGAGGGCGCGTCCGTAGGCGGGTCCGAAGACCTCGTCGACCAGCTCGGCGAACTCGCGATAGCGCACGCCCCCAGCCTCGCACGGCCAGGCGAACGGTCGGGACGCCCGCCCCCACCCTGCGGGCTGTCGGTGCTCCCTGCCAGGATGACGAGGTGGTCGTCCCCCCGTCCGGCGTTCCCGCCGACCCCGCCGTCGTCCATGGCGGCGCGCACGACGACGTGCTCGCGCGCTTCGGCCCCGCGACGCGCGCGTGGTTCTCGGGCGCGTTCGCGGCACCGACGGCGGCGCAGGCCGGGGCGTGGGACGCCATCAGCTCCGACCGGCACGCGCTCGTCGTCGCCCCGACCGGGTCCGGCAAGACGCTCGCGGCGTTCCTCTGGGCGATCGACCGCCTCACGACCACGCCGCCGCCGGAGCGGGCCCGCCGCTGCCGGGTGCTGTACGTCTCCCCGCTCAAGGCGCTCGCCGCGGACGTGCAGCGCAACCTGCGATCCCCGCTGGCCGGCATCCGGCAGGCCGCCGCGCGCGAGGGGCTCACCGTCGAGGAGGTGACCGTCGGCGCGCGCACGGGCGACACCCCCGCGTCCGAGCGCCGCGCGTTCGCCACCCGTCCGCCGGACGTCCTGGTCACCACCCCCGAGTCGCTGTTCCTGGTCCTCACGTCGCAGGCCCGGGCGGGCCTGGCGGGCGTCGAGACCGTGGTGCTGGACGAGATCCACGCGGTGGCGGGTACCAAGCGCGGCGCCCACCTGGCCCTGAGCCTCGAACGCCTCGACGAGCTGCTCGACCGCCCGGCGCAGCGGATCGGCCTGTCGGCCACGGTGCGCCCCGTGGAGACCGTCGCCGGGTTCCTCGCCGGGCACCGCGCGCCCTCTGACGGGGGCCGCGAGGTCGTCGTCGTGCAGCCCGAGTCCACCAAGAAGTGGGACATCGACGTCGTCGTGCCGGTGCCCGACCTCGCGGACCTCGACGCGGGCGGCGTCCCCGACCCGACCGCCCCGCAGCCGACCGCGCCGGAGGCCCGGGGTGGCGGGCTCGGCGACGAGGAGCTGGACCTCACCGGCGACGCCGCCTCGCCGCTGCGCCGCGCGTCCGTGTGGCCGCACGTCGAGGAGCGGGTCGTGGACCTGGTCGCCGACCACCGCTCGACGCTGGTCTTCACCAACTCCCGCCGGGGCGCGGAGCGGCTCACCGCCCGGATGAACGAGATCTGGGCCGAGCGCTCCGGCGTCGACCTCCCGGACGCGGGCACGCAGTGGCCGGCGCAGACGCAGGGGCAGTCGGGCGCGTCGGTCGGGCTCCCCGACGGCGACGGCGCCTCGGTGCTCGCCCGCGCGCACCACGGCTCGATGAGCCGCGTCGAGCGCACCCGCACCGAGTCCGACCTCAAGGCGGGCCGGCTGCCCGCCGTGGTCGCGACGTCGTCCCTCGAGCTCGGCATCGACATGGGCGCGGTGGACCTGGTGGTGCAGGTGGGCGCGCCGCCGTCGGTCGCGAGCGGGCTGCAGCGCATCGGGCGCGCCGGGCACCAGGTGGGCGCGGTGTCGCACGGCGTCGTCTTCCCGACCTTCCGCGGCGACCTGGTGCCCGCGACCGTGGTGGCGCAGCGGATGCGCGCCGGCGAGATCGAGCACCTGCACGTCCCCGCCAACCCGCTGGACGTGCTCGCCCAGCAGGTGGTGGCGGCGCTCGCGACGGACGACTGGCAGGCCGACGACCTGCTCGCCGCCTTCCGGCGGGCGCACCCGTTCCGCTCGCTGGGCGACGCGACGTGGCGGGCCGTGCTCGACATGCTCGCGGGACGCTACCCGAGCGAGGAGTTCGCCGAGCTGCGCGCGCGGATCGTCTGGGACCGCGCCACCGGCCGCCTCTCCGGCCGGCCGGGGGCCCTCCGGCTGGCGGCGACGAGCGGCGGCACCATCCCGGACCGCGGGCTGTACGGCGTCTACCTCGCCACCGAGGCCCCGACGTCGGGGGCGCCGGCGGACGGCGGCGGCGCGGTCGACCGCCCCCGCGGCGGGAAGCGCGTGGGTGAGCTGGACGAGGAGATGGTCTACGAGTCGCGCGTCGGCGACACGTTCACGCTCGGCTCGTCGACGTGGCGGATCGAGGAGATCACCCCCGACCGCGTCCTGGTCACCCCCGCGCCGGGCCTGCCCGGACGTCTGCCGTTCTGGAAGGGCGACTCCCCCGGCCGCCCTGCCGAGCTGGGGCGCGCGGTCGGCGCGTTCGTCCGCGAGACCGACGCGCTGCTGGCCGCCGACGAGGAGCGCGGCACCGGACGCGGCCGGGAGGTGCTGCGCGACGCCGGGCTCGACACGTGGGCCGCGGACAACCTCGCCGCGTACCTGGGCGAGCAGCGCCGCGCGACGGGGCGGCTGCCCGACGACCGCACCGTGGTGGTGGAGCGGTTCCGCGACGAGCTGGGCGACTGGCGCGTCGTGATCCACTCCCCGTTCGGGGCGCCGGTGCACGCGCCGTGGGCGCTGGTCGTCGCCGCGCGGCTGCGGGCGCGGTACGGCACGGACGTCGCGGCCATGCACGCCGACGACGGGATCGTGCTGCGGCTCCCCGACGCCGGCGACTCCGGCTGGGACCTCGGCGGACCGGGGTGGGGCGGGGCCGACGGCGGGGGGCACGACGACAGGCCGGGCGGGGCGGGCCGCGGCGACGCCCCGGCGGTCACGGCCGAGGACCTGCTCGTGGAGCCCGACGAGGTGCTGGACGCCGTGCGCGAGGAGCTCGGCGGCTCGGTGATGTTCGCCGCCCGCTTCCGCGAGGCGGCGGCGCGGGCGCTCCTGCTGCCGCGCCGCCGCCCGGACCGGCGGCAGCCGCTGTGGCAGCAGCGGCAGCGGGCGTCGCAGCTGTTGCAGGTGGCGTCGCAGTTCCCGGACTTCCCGATCATGCTCGAGGCCGCGCGCGAGTGCCTGCGCGACGACTTCGACGTCGCGGCGCTCACGGACCTCATGCGCGACCTCCAGGGCGGCCGGGTGCGCCTCGTCGAGGTGACGACGTCGACGCCGTCGCCCTTCGCGCAGGCGCTGTTGTTCGGGTACACCGCCCAGTTCCTGTACGACGGCGACGCGCCGCTCGCGGAGCGTCGCGCGGCCGCGCTGTCGCTCGACCCGGACCTGCTGACGGAGCTGCTCGGCGAGCAGGGCGCCACCCCGCTCGCCGACCTCCTCGACCCGGGCGCCGTGGAGCGCACCGAGGCCCAGCTGCAGTCGCTGGCGACGGACCGGCAGGCGCGCGACGCCGAGGGCCTGTGGGACGTCCTGCGCCGCACCGGGCCGCACCCGGTCGCCGCCCTGCGGGAACGCACCCGCGAGGAGTCCCGCGAGCGGGTCGAGGAGTGGCTGGCCGACCTGGAGGGCTCCCGCCGCGTCATCCGCGTGCGCCTGGGCCGGCGCGACGGCGAGGACACCGAGCAGTGGGCCGTGGTGGAAGACGCCGGCCGGCTGCGCGACGCACTCGGCGTGGCGCTGCCCGTCGGCGTGCCCGAGACCTTCACCGAGCCGGTGCCCGACCCGCTCGGCGACCTCGTCCGGCGGCACGCCAGGACGCACGGGCCGTTCCCCGCCGTGGACGTCGCGCGGCGGTTCGGGCTCGGCATCGCGGTCGTGACCCAGGTGCTCTCCCGGCTGGAGGCGGCCGGGGCCGTGGCGCGCGGAGCGCTGCGGCCGTCGTCGCTGGGCGGCACGGGTGACGAGTGGTGCGACCCGGAGGTGCTGCGCACGCTGCGGCGCAGGTCGCTCGCCGCGCTGCGCGCCGAGGTCGAACCGGTGGAGCCCGAGTCGCTCGGCGTCTTCCTGCCACGCTGGCACGGGATCGGGGTGCGGGTCGGCGGCGCCGGGTCCGGCGGCGGGGCGCTGCGCGGCGCCGACGGGGTGCTGCGGGTCGTCGAGCAGCTCTCCGGTGCGGCGGTGCCGGCGTCGGCGCTCGAGACGCTCGTGCTGCCCGCCCGCGTCTCCGACTACTCCCCCGCCGTGCTCGACGAGCTCACCACGGCCGGCGAGGTGCTGTGGTGCGGGCACGGCCGGCTGCCGGGATCGGGCGGCGGTGACGGAATGGTGAGCCTGCATCTGGCCGACGGCGCCCCGCTCACCCTGCGCGACCCGGACCCGGTGGACGAGGGTGGCCCCCTCGACACGGACCTCCACCGGGCGGTGCTCGACCTGCTCACCGGCTCGGGTGGCTACTTCCTGCCCCGCCTCGCCGAGCTCGCGGACGCGAGCCAGACGGCCACCCTCGACGCCCTGTGGGACCTGGTGTGGGCCGGGTGGGTGACGAACGACCGCCTGGGTCCGCTGCGCGAGTCGCTCGGAGGGTCGTCCCGGCGCGGCGGTGGCGCCCACCGGGCCCCCGCGGCCCCCGGCCGGGCCAGCCCGGTGCGGCCCTCCCGCTTCGGGCGGGCCCGTCCGACGTCCGCGACCGTCGTCCCACGCGCGGGGGGCGGCCGCTGGTCCGCGCTGCCCGCCGTGGAGCAGGACCCGACGGTGCGCGCGCACGCCCTCACCCAGGTGCTGCTCGAGCGGCACGGCGTCCTGACGCGGGCCGCGGCGCCCGCGGAGGGCGTGACCTCCCGCTTCCGCGCCGTGTACCGGGTGCTCCGGGTGCTCGAGGAGCGCGGCGCCGTGCGCCGCGGCTACTTCGTCGAGGGCCTCGGCGGATCGCAGTTCGCGCTGCCCGGCGCGGTCGACCAGCTGCGCACCGACGCCGCCGACCGCGCCCGTGCCCGGGACGCGCTCGTCGAGGGCGACGACGGTGCGCGGGCGGGGAGGTCCGAGCCGGGCGCCGTCCTCCTCGCCGCGACCGACCCGGCCAACCCGTACGGGGCGGCCGTCGCCTGGCCGCGCACGGCGGTGTCCGGGGCCCGGGACCCGGGCGCGGACGACGGCGGAGGCTCGCACCGCCCGGGGCGCAAGGCCGGCGCGGTCGTCGTGCTGGTCGACGGCGAGCTGGTGCTGTTCGTGGAGCGCGGCGGGCGCACGGTACTGTCCTTCGGCCGCGGCGACGCGGGCGACGGCCCCCGCCTCGCCGCCGCGGCCCGGCTGCTCGTGTCCGAGACGCGCGCCGACCGGCTGGGTCGCGTCACCGTGCAGCGCGTCGACGGCGTCCCCGCGCTCACCGCCGCCCGCGACCGGACGCCTGCCGCGGCCGCGCTGCTCGACGCCGGCTTCGGCGTGACGCCCCGCGGCCTGCGCCCGGCCTGACCGGACCGGGCCAGGACCAGGACCAGGAGGCGACGTGCCCGAGGGAGACGTGCTGCGGCTCACCGCCGAACGGCTCGGCGTCGCGCTGCGCGGCTCGCCCCTGGTGCGCGCGGAGCTGCGCTGGCCGTCGGCGGCGGGCGTGGACCTCGTCGGCGCGACGGTCACCGCGTCGGTGGCCTACGGCAAGCACCTGCTCACCCGGTTCGACGACGGCCGCACCCTGCACACCCACCTGCGGATGGACGGCTCCTGGCGTGTGCACCGCACGGGCACCCGCGAGGCGGCGAGCCGCTCCCCCGCCGTCCGTGCCCTGCTGGCCACCGCGTCGTGGACCTGCCTGGGCCTGCAGCTCGGCATGCTCGACGTGCTCCGTACCCGCGACGAGCCGCGCCTGCTGGGTCACCTCGGGCCGGACGTCCTCGGCGACGACTTCCCCGACCGGCTCGACGAGGGCGCCCGGCGCCTCGACGCCGACCCCGCACGTCCGCTGTGCGCCGCCCTGCTCGACCAGCGCACCGTCGCCGGTCTCGGCACCATCTGGACGGCGGAGTCGCTGTTCGCCACGCGACGGTGGCCCTGGACCCCCGTCGGCCTCCTGGACGACGACGAGCGCCGGGCCCTGCTCGTGGCGGCCCGCCGGCTGATGGGGCGCAGCGTCGAGGTGGGCCGACGCGGCGGGCTCGGCGCCGTCGAGCTCGCCGTGCACGGCAGGCACCGCAAGCCGTGCCGCCGCTGCGGCACGCCCGTCGCCCTGGGCAGCACCAGCGGTCCGGGCCGGCGGCCCGACGCCGGCGAGCGCGCGATCTACTGGTGCCCGACCTGCCAGGCCGCCTGAACCTGCCCGCGCCCCCGGACAGACACAGGTCCGGCCCCGCGGGCGTTCCCGCGGGGCCGGACCTGTGGATCTGACGTGCTGTGGGTTCGGCTCAGCCGACCGGTGCGAGGTCTCCTCGCATCGACTCGGCGTCGCGCGTCTCGCCGGCACGGCTGAGCAGACCGGCGTAGACGTCCGCCGGGATCGTGTCGGGGATGTGCAGGCCCTCGGCGACCGCGATCCGGTCGCTGACCTCGCGCAGCACGAGGGACATCGGTACGTCGAGCGCCTCGCAGATCGACGCCAGCAGCTCCGACGACGCCTCCTTCTGCCCGCGCTCGACCTCGCTCAGATAACCGAGCGAGACCCTCGCCGCGGACGACACCTCACGCAGGGTGCGCCCCTGGCGCTGCCGCGCGTCGCGCAGCACGTCGCCGATCTCACGTCGCAGTACGACCATCTCGCGCCCCCTCTCCGTGCCCGATTCCCTGTCCGATCGTCCCGGCACCGGACCGGTCGTGACCGGGTTCCTCGTCCGTCCTGTCGTTCCCCTGGCTCCAGGGGTGGCACTACCGTACCGCGCGCGCGGCATGCCCGGCCTGGTGTGGCGTGCATCGAGACGGCTTCGTGCCCTGTCGGTCATCACATCTTCCGCAACGCGGGCGCCCGGAGGCTTGTTCCCGCGCTCACGACCCGCGACAGGCTCGTCACGCACCCTTCACAGGCTTGTGGGCGGCGCAGCGGGGTCGCCCGCGGGCGGTGGGTCGCCCCAGGCCTCGAGCGCGAGGGCCAGCACGGCCCGCACCACCCCCGCCCGCACCTCGGCGCGGGTGCCGGCGAGGTCGAGGCGGCGGCCCCGGTCGCCCGCGGGGGTGCTCACGGCGATGTACGCCTCGCCCGGGGGGTGCCCGTCCTGCGGGTCGGGCCCGGCGACGCCGGTCGTCGCGAGGCCGACGTCAGCGCCCAGCGCGCGACGCACGCCGGCCGCCATCTGGGCGGCGACGTCGGGGTCCACGGGCCCTCTGCGCGCCAGGAGGTCCGGGTCCACGCCGAGCGTCGCCGCCTTGAGGTCCGTCGCGTACGCGACGACCCCGCCCCGGACGACCGCGGACGCCCCGGGCACGTCGACGAGCGTGGCCACCACGAGCCCGCCGGTGAGGGACTCCGCCGCGGCCAGCGACCAGCCTCGGCCCCGCGCACCGTCGAGCACCGCCCGCGCGAGCGCCCCCGGCGTCCCGGCCACCGGGACGGCCGTGTCCGGGGTCACGCGGCGGGCCGGGGCCCGGCCTCGCGCCGCCCCGCGGCGAGGAGGCGCGCCCCCTGCGCGAAGTAGTCGACGCCCGTCACGACGGTCACCGCGATCGCGGCCCACAGCACGATCCACGCCACGACGTGCACGACGCCGGGGAGCGCCGCCAGGGGCAGCAGGAAGAGCGTGATCGCGACCGCCTGCAGCACCGTCTTCAGCTTGCCGCCCCGCGAGGCGGGCATCACGGCGTACCGCAGCACCACCATCCGCAGCACGGTGACGGCCAGCTCGCGCGCGAGGATGATCGTCGGCACCCACCAGGGCAGCTCGCCCAGCGGCCAGCAGAGCAGGATCAGGGCGGCTCCCACGAGCGCCTTGTCCGCGATGGGGTCGAGGATCTTGCCGAGGTCGGTCACGAGGTTGCGCGAGCGGGCCAGGTAGCCGTCGACCCGGTCGCTCACGGCGGCGACGACGAACACGCCCGTCGCCACGAGGCGCCAGGTGACCGAGTCGCCGCCCTCCATGAGCAACGTCCACGCGAACACGGGGACGAGCGCGATGCGCACGAGGGTCACCGCGTTGGCGACGTTCCAGGGCGAGGGCGCTTCGTTGACCACCCGACCACCCTAGCGGCGTCGTGGCCCCCCGCGTCCCCGCGATTCACCCGCTGCCCCCGCGAGCGCCGGCGCGGGGACGGCATCCGCGGCAGTACCCTCCTCGCGTGGCACGGCACGCGTCCGACGACGGACGACCCGCCCGATGGCCCTACGCCGTCGCCGCCCTGGCCGCCGCGGCCGCGGGCGCCGCCGTCGCGCTCGCCTGGAGCGGCTCGCCGCCCGACGTGGGCGCCGGTGCCGCACCGCCGTCGGCGACGGGCGACCTCGACGGCTCGCCCGCCTCCTCGCCGGGCGCGACACCCAGCCCGACGCCCAGCCCGGCACCGAGCCCCGCGGCATTCACGCTGCTCGCCGCGGGCGACCTCCTCACGCACGACCCGGTCGTCCGTTCGGCCGGCGGCCCGCGGGACGCCGACTTCACGCCCCTGCTGGCCGGGCTGGACCCCTGGGTGCAGGGCGCCGACCTGGCCCTGTGCCACCTGGAGGTGCCGGTGGCACCGAAGGGCACGGACCCCAGCGGCTACCCGCTCTTCGGCGCGCCCCCGGGGCTCGTGCGCGACCTCGACGAGCAGGGCTGGGACGGCTGCTCGACGGCGTCGAACCACTCGGTCGACCGCGGGTACGACGGCGTCGCCGCCACGATCCGGCGCCTGTCCGCCGCCGGGATGGGCTTCGCGGGCACGGCCCGCAGCGCGGCCCAGCAGGACGAGCCGCAGCGGTACGTGCTGACCCGCGAGGGCCGGGAGATCACGGTCGCGCACCTGGCCGCCGCGTACGGCCTCAACGGGCTCCCGCTGCCCGCGGACGCGCCGTGGGCGGTGGACCTCATCGACGCGGACCGCCTCGTGCGGCAGGCCCGCGACGCGCGGGAGGACGGCGCCGACCTCGTCGTCGTGAGCCTGCACGCCGGGGTCGAGTACACCGAGGTGCTCACCGACCAGCAGGAGGACGTCGTGCGGCGGCTCGCCCGGTCCGGCGAGGTCGACCTGGTGATCGGGCACCACGCGCACGTGCCCCAGCGGATCGACCGCGTCGGCGAGGGCCCCGACGGCGAGGGCATGTGGGTCGCCTACGGCCTCGGCAACCTGCTGTCGAACCAGAGCGCCGACTGCTGCGACGCTCGCACCAGCAACGGCGTCCTGCTCTCCGCCACCGTCGTGCAGCGCGCCCCCGACGAGCCCACGCGCGTGACGGACGTGACCTGGACCGGCACCACCGTCGACATCGGCGGCGGTCACCACGTCCTCGCGCTCCCCGACGCCCTCGCCGACCCCGCCGCGACCACCCTGTCCGCCGCGGAGCTCGAGGCTCGCGGGGACCGCGTCCGGGACGCGGTCGGCGACGCCGCGCCGGAACGGCAGGACCCGTCCGTCGCCACGGGCCCGCCGCCGGAGGTGCTCCCCCGCGACGACTGACGGTGCGGATCGCCCGGGAGGACGGCGTCCGGACGTCAGCGCCAGCCGTTCTCCGGGTCGGTGTCGGCGTCGTCGTGGTAGTCCTTCGCCACGGGCGGGGCGTGCCCGTCGGTGCCGTCGGCGTACGGATCCGCCGCGCCCGCCGCCGAGCCGTCGTCGGCGTCCTGGTCGTAGGCCTGCGGCGTCTCGCCACGGATCAGCGCGAGCGCGGACGGCAGGTCGTCCGGCGTCACCAGCACCTCGCGCGCCTTCGAGCCCTCGGACGGGCCGACGATCTCGCGGGACTCGAGCAGGTCCATGAGGCGGCCTGCCTTGGCGAAGCCGACGCGCAGCTTGCGCTGCAGCATGGACGTCGAGCCGAACTGGGTCGTGACGACCAGCTCCGCGGCCTGCAGCAGCAGGTCGAGGTCGTCGCCGATGTCCTCGTCCACCTGCTTCTTGGCCGCCGCCGGCGCGGTGACGTCCTCGCGGTAGACGGGCTTGAGCTGTTCCTTGACGTGCTCGACGACGCTGTGCACCTCGGACTCGGTGACCCACGCGCCCTGCACGCGCATGGGCTTGGCCGCGCCCATCGGCAGGAAGAGCGCGTCACCCTGGCCGATGAGCTTCTCGGCGCCGGGCTGGTCGAGCACGACGCGGGAGTCGGCGAGCGACGACGTCGCGAACGCGAGGCGGGACGGGACGTTCGCCTTGATGAGGCCGGTGACGACGTCCACCGACGGCCGCTGCGTGGCGAGCACGAGGTGGATGCCCGCGGCGCGCGCGAGCTGCGTGATGCGCTGGATCGAGGCCTCGACGTCGCGCGGGGCGACCATCATGAGGTCCGCGAGCTCGTCCACCACGACCAGCAGGTACGGGTAGGGCGCGATCTTGCGCTCGGAGCCCGGCAGCGGCTTCACCTTGCCCGCCCGGACCGCGGTGTTGAAGTCGTCGACGTGCTTGTAGCCGAAGGTCGCCAGGTCGTCGTAGCGCGCGTCCATCTCGCGCACCACCCAGTCCAGGGCCTCGGCGGCCTTCTTGGGGCTGGTGATGATCGGCGTGATGAGGTGCGGGATGCCCTCGTAGATCGTGAGCTCGACGCGCTTCGGGTCCACGAGGATCAGGCGCACCTGCTCGGGCGTGGCCCGCATGAGGATGGACGTGATCATCGAGTTGATGAAGCTCGACTTGCCGGCGCCGGTGGCGCCCGCGACGAGGATGTGCGGCATCTTCGCGAGGTTCGCGACGACGTAGCCGCCCTCGACGTCCTTGCCCACGCCCATGACCATGGGGTGCTCGGTGCGGCGGGCCGCCGACGAACGCAGCACGTCGCCGAGGACCACGGTCTCGCGGTCGGAGTTCGGGATCTCGATGCCGATCGCGGACTTGCCGGGGATCGGCGACAGGATGCGCACGTCCGCGCTCGCCACGGCGTACGCGATGTTGTTGGAGAGCGACGTGATGCGCTCGACCTTGGTCTTGGCCCCGACCTCGACCTCGTACCGGGTGACCGTCGGGCCGCGGGTGAAGCCGGTGACCTGCGCGTCGACCCCGAAGTCCTCGAACACCTTCGTGAGCGACTCCACGACACGGTCGTTCGCCGCCGACCGGGTCTTGTGCGGCGCGCCCTTGCCGAGGGAGTCCTCGCTGGGCAGCAGGTACACCGTGTCGCCGTCGAGCATGGGCTGCTCGGCCCGGCCCATCGGGGGTAGCTCTCCCGCCGGCGGGGCCGCGGGCTCCTCCGCGGGCACGGCCTCCACGGGGGCGGTCGCGGCGGCGCCGACCCGCTGCGTTGCTGCGGCCTTGCCGGCCTTCGCGGCGGCGGCACGACCGGCCGCGGCCTCCTTCTCGAGCAGCGCCGCCTTCTCGAACGCCTCGTCGCCGGCGTACTCGTCGAGGCCGTCGGCGGCGGCCGCCTCCGCGGCCCGCTGCGCCTTCGTCTTGCGCGTCCGCTTCTTGCGCGGCGCCGGGTCGGTGCCGTCGTGACGGGAGACCCCCTCCGCGAGCGCGAGCCCGTCGTCGTCGACCGGGTCCTCCCGGTGGTTGCCGGTGAGGCGGTCGTACAGGCCGCGCAGCCGCTCGGGGATGCGGTGCACCGGCGTGGCGGTGACCACGAGGAGACCGAAGAAGCCCAGCAGCAGGAACAGCGGGACCGCGACCCACTCGGTCAGCCCGGTCACGACCGGCGTCGCGGCCAGGTAGCCGATGATGCCGCCGGCGTCCTGCAGCGCGGCGAACCCGTCGGCCGGCGCGGGCGTGCCCTCCGCGATGGCCACCAGCGCGCACACCGACACGACGATGAAGATCAGGCCGATGGCGACGCGGGAGTTGGCCTGCCCCCGCTCCGGGTGCCGCATGACGCGGAACCCCAGCCACAGGAGCAGCACGGGGACGGCCACGCCGGCGAGCCCCACGGTGCCGGCGACGACGGCGTGCACGACGGTGCCGAAGGTGCCGGAGATGCCCCACCACTCGCGCGCCGCCACGACCAGCGCGAGGGCGATGAGGAAGAAGGCGACGCCGTCTCGGCGGTGCTCGGGTTCCAGGTCTCTTGCTCCCTTGGTGATGCTGCGGGTCAGGCCGCCGAGCCCGTGCGCGACGCCCAGGTACAGGCCGCGCACGGCCCTGACGGGCCACGACTGGCGCGCCGGCCCCGACCGCGCCGGCCGCCGGGCCGGCGCCTTGCGCGTGCCCGAGCCGCGGCCGGAGCCCTTGCCCGACGAGCGGGTGGACGACGACCTGCCGGACGAGGACCGGGCGGGCGCGCGCCGGGTCGGGGCGGCCACGGATGCGGTCCGCCCCGTTCGTGCCGTCCCCCGCGGAGTCCCGGTAATTCTGCGGGCGGGTGTCCGGGTCGCCATGATGCCCCCACGGTACCCGCGCCCGCGGTCACGACGCCGCAGGTCCCGGGCGCGTGTTGCCGCTCCCCCGCGGGACCGTCAGCCCGCTGTGAGAAGCCCCACGGCCAGCGTCACCACTCCTGCGGCGAGGACGGCGGCCCCGGCGGGCAGCAGCAGCACCGCCCGGTTCGGGGACGCGCGTCCGGCTCCCACGGCCGAGAGGAAGAACCCGGCCGGCAGGAGGATCGCGGCCACGAGCACGCCGGTCGCGGCGAGCCAGCGCCAGCCGCCGGAGAGGTCGGTCGCCTCGGCGAGCACCACGCACAGCAGCCCGAGGAGGACGAGCACCCCGGCGTGCGCGTGGCCTGCCCGGAAGAAGGACGTCTGGAACGGCGTCGCGGGCACCTTCCCGGTGACGACCTTGACGAGGAACCACCCGCCGGACTCGATGCCGACGACGGTCAGGAGCACGATGCCCGCGGTGATGCGGGCGGCGTCGGTGAGCTCGAGCACGGGGACCTCCGCTGGGTGAGAGTGGCCGGACGACTGTTTACGAACACTGTTATAGAACACCGTTCGCAAACAGTCGTCAAGAGGTCTAGGCTCGCCGCATGGCCCGCCCCCGCCTCCACGACGACGCGCTGCGCACCCGCCTGCTCGAGGTCACCTCCGAGGCCCTGTCCACCGGCGGCGAGCCCGCCGTCACGGTGCGGTCGGTCGCGGCCGCCGCCGGGACCAGCGCGTCGGCGGTCTACGCCCTCTTCGGCTCGCGCGAGGACCTGCTCGCCGCCGTCAGCGCCGAGGGGTTCCGCCGGTTCGCGGTCCACCTCGCCGCCGTGCCGCGCACGGACGACGCGGCCGCCGACCTGCGTGCGCTCGGGGTGGCCTACCGCCGCAGCGCGCTGGCGGACCCGCACTTCTACCGGACGATGTTCGACCGTGCGGTGCGGCCCGGCGCGGACGCCCCGCCCGCCGTCGAGCAGCCCACCTTCCGCGTGCTGCGCGACGCCGCCGCGCGCGTGCTCGGCGTCGGGCCCGACGACGCCGAGCCCGTCGCCGTCGGGCTGTGGGGGCTCGTGCACGGACTGGTGTCCCTCGAGCTCGCGGGCCTGCTGCCCGGGGACGAGGCCGCCCGCGCGGCGCGCTACGACGCCGCGGCGGGCGCCGTCGGCCCCGCCCTGCTGGCGCGCTGACGGCCCCGCCCGGACGCGGCGCTCAGCCCCTGGGCTGCTGGGACGTGCTGCTCGACCTGCGCCACTCCTCGACGTCGGCCACGTGGCGCGCCACCGCCTCGGCCGGAAGGAACGACCCGCGGAACGACGCCGCCGCGAGGTCGGCGCGCTGGTCACGGGTCAGGTGGAACTGCGCCGTCACGGCGTCGTCGACCTCGTCGACGTAGCCGCCGAAGTACGACGGGTCGTCGGAGTTCAGGGAGACGTTCAGACGCGCCTCGAGCATCGCCGGCAGCGGGTGCTCCGCGAGCGACGGCACGGCCCGCAGCCGCACGTTGGAGACGGGGCAGACGGTGAGCGGGATCTGGTCGCGCACCAGCCTCGCCACGACGTCCCGGTCCTCGAGCGCGCGGATGCCGTGATCCACCCGCTCCGCGCCGAGCACGTCCAGCACCTCGGTGACGTGCCAGGCGGGGCCCTCCTCGGCGGCGTGCGCCGTGCGCCGCAGCCCGTGCGCGGCGGCCTTGGCGAACGCGGGCGCGAACGGGGCGGCCGAGAACCCCACCTCGGTGGACGCGAGCCCCACGCCGGCGACGGGGGCGTCGAGGGCCAGGAGGTCGTCGAGCAGCGCCTCCGCCTCCGAACCGGGCCGGTGCCGCAGGAAGGCCGCGATGAGGAGGCCGGAGACGCCGAGCTCGGCCTCGCCGTCCGCCAGCCCCTGCGTCACGCCCGCCACGACCTCCGCGAGCGGCACGCCCCGCGCGACGTGCGTCTGCAGGTCGACCATGAGCTCGGCGTGCCGCACCCCGCCCGCCGCCGCACGGCGCAGGTACGCGACCGTGAGGTCCGCGAAGTCCTCCGCCGTGCGCAGCACCTGCGACGTCGCGTGGTACAGGTCCAGGAAGGACTGCAGGTCCGTGAAGTCGTACGCCGCGCGCAGCGCGGCCGGGTCCGCGAACGGCAGGTCCACCCCGTTCCGCTCCGCGAGCGCGAACGCGAGGTCCGGCTCGAGGGTGCCCTCCAGGTGCAGGTGGAGCTCGGCGCGGGGCGGGCGCTGCGGGGTCGCCGCGAGCGGGTGGGACGGCGCCGGGGTCGAGGGGGTCGGGGTCATGCCAGGCAGCGTACGGGTCCGTGCGCGCCCGTCAGGCGACCGGGGCGAGCCTGGCCCGCAAGCCCCCTGTGATCTCGCGCACCAGGCCGACCCAGAGCATGCCGCCCGCCACCACGGCCACGGTCGCGAGGCCCTCGAACACGGGGATCGTCTCCGGGTCGCGCGAGGCGAGGCCCAGGGATGAGAAGGCCGCCTGGTTCGACGCCCACAGGCCCACCAGCCAGCACGCCCACCACCAGCCGAGCCGGCCCGGCGTCCGGCCGACTCCCACCACGGCGGCGCGCACGTCGCGCACCACCTGGAACGGGAACCAGAGGGAGACGACGGGGACCGCCCAGCCCAGCCAGACCCACACCGGTCCACGCACCTGCCGGACCGTCGGGGACAGCACCACGGCGGCACGGCGGCACTGCTGGAGCCAGAGGCAGGCGACGACGAACGCCGCGACCTGGAGCGGCAGGAGGAGGTTGCCGAGCGCGTCGTACGAGGTCGAGACGTCCAGGAGGGACCCGCCCGCCGCGAGCGCTGCCTCGTAGGGCGCGACCGCCCGGAACGAGGCGACGAGGAGGACCACCTGGACCGCGCACCAGGCCACGGCGAGGGCGGCCGTCGCCGTCGCGAGCCCCGTCGGCGTGGCCAGCGGCGGGGCCCAGCCCGCCGGGACCGCGGGCGTGCCGGCCGGGACGTATCCCGGCGGCACGTATCCCGGCGGCGCGTACGCGCCGTACCGCGGCTGCGGCGCCTGCGGTCGGACGGGCGGTGCGGGCGGGGTGGTGCCGGACGGCGGGGCGGGCGGGGTGGTGCCGGACGGCGGGGCGGGCGGGGTGGTGCCGGACGGCGGGGCGAACGGGTCGGGGGTCGTCATCGAGTCCTCCGGGGACGGCGGCGGGGCCGCGCCAGCATAGTGGCGCGGCCCCGCCGCTCGTGCGCCCCGACCAGGGCCTTCGTCGGGACGGTCAGGCCTCGACGACCACCGGCACGATCATCGGCCGGCGGCGCAGGCGCCGGTTGACCCACTGGCCGATGACGCGGCGCATCACCTGCTGCAGCTGGTAGGTGTCCGTGGCGCCGCCGGCGATCGCGTTCTCGAGCGCGGCCACGACGTCCGGCTGGATCTCCTCGAAGACCGCGTTGTCCTCGGCCATGCCGCGGGCGAGGATCTGCGGGCCGGCGATCACCTTGCCGGTCGCGGTGTCGACGACGGCGAAGACGGAGACGAAGCCCTCCTCGGACAGCGTGCGGCGGTCCTTGAGCTCGTTCTCCGTGACCGCGCCCACGGTCGAGCCGTCGACGAAGACGTACCCGCAGGGCACCGCACCGACGACGGACGCCTTGCCGTCCACGAGGTCGACGACGACGCCGTCCTCGGCGAGGATCACGCGGTCGGCGGGCACGCCCGTGCGGACGGCGAGCGCGCCGTTCGCCACCAGGTGGCGGACCTCGCCGTGCACGGGCATGACGTTCTTCGGCTTGAGCACGTTGTAGCAGTACAGGAGCTCGCCTGCGCTCGCGTGGCCGGACACGTGCACCTTCGCGTTGCCGGAGTGCACGACGCGCGCGCCGAGGCGCGTGAGCCCGTTGATGACGCGGAACACCGAGTTCTCGTTGCCCGGGATGAGGGACGACGCGAGGATCACGGTGTCGCCGTGGCCGACCTGCACCTTGTGGTCGCCGTTGGCCATGCGGCTCAGGGCGGCCATCGGCTCGCCCTGCGACCCGGTCGACATGTAGACGATGCGGTCGTCCGGCAGGCTCGCGGCCTGCTTGAGCTCGACGAGGACGCCCGGCGGGACGTCGAGGTAGCCGAGCTCCGCCGCGATGCCCATGTTGCGCACCATCGAGCGGCCGACGAGCGCGACCTTGCGGCCGTGCGCGTGCGCGGCGTTCAGCACCTGCTGCACGCGGTGCACGTGCGAGGAGAACGACGCGACGACGATCCGCTTCTCAGCCTGCGCGAAGACGTTGTCCAGGACCGGGCCGATCTCGACCTCGTTCGTGACGAACCCCGGCACCTCCGCGTTGGTGGAGTCGACCATGAACAGGTCGACGCCCTTCTCACCGAGCCGGGCGAACGCCCGCAGGTCGGTGATGCGGCCGTCGAGCGGCAGCTGGTCCATCTTGAAGTCGCCGGTGTGCAGCACCGTGCCGGCGCCGGTCGTGACGGCGACGGCGAGCGCGTCCGGGATCGAGTGGTTGACGGCGACGAACTCGCAGTCGAAGGGGCCGAAGCGCGCGGTCTGGTCCTCCGCCACGACGCGCAGCACCGGCTTGATGCGGTGCTCCTTGAGCTTCGCCTCGACGAACGCGAGGGTGAGGCGCGACCCGACCAGCGGGATGTCCCGCCGCAGCCGCAGCAGGTACGGCACGGCGCCGATGTGGTCCTCGTGCCCGTGCGTGAGGACGATCGCCTCGATGTCGTCGAGACGATCCTTGATGTACTCGAAGTCCGGCAGGATCAGGTCGACGCCGGGCTGGTGGTCCTCGGGGAAGAGGACGCCGCAGTCGATGACCAGCAGGCGGCCCTCGTACTCGAGGACGGCCATGTTGCGGCCCACCTCGCCCAGGCCGCCGAGGGCCACGATGCGCAGCCCCTTCGACGGCAGGGCGGGGGGCAGGGGAAGTTCGGGGTGAGGGTGGCTCACGGGGCCTCCAGGCCGGTAGGTCTTACGGAAGTGTGGTGGCGCCCGCACGGACGCCGTCGTTCAGGTAGCCCGCCGTCGCGAGGGCGTCGCGCACCAGCGCGACGTCGTCCTCGGAGGCGGCCACGTTGGGCAGGCGCAGCGCGCGGTTGTCGACGAGGCCGAGCGCCTCGATCGCCGCCTTGGCCATCACGGCCTGCGCGCCGGCGCCGTTGAGCGCCTCGATGACGGGCACGGTGGGCAGGTAGGCCTGCAGGGCGCCGGCGGTGTCCCCCGCGTCCCAGCGGCGGACGACCTCGGCGAACGCCCCGGCCACGACGTGCGCGGACACGGACACGACGCCGGCGCCGCCCATGGCGAGGAACGGCAGCAGCAGGCTGTCGTCGCCCGAGTACCAGGCGAGGCCCGTCGCGGCCGCCAGCGGCGCGACGGACGACACGTCGCCGGTGGCGTCCTTCGTCGCGACGACCTGCGGGTGGCGCGCGATGCGCTCGTAGGTCGACGCTGCGATCCGCACGCAGGTGCGCCCCGGGACGTCGTAGAGCATGACGGGGAGCTCGGTGGCGTCGGCGACGGTCGCGAAGTGCCGGTACAGGCCCTCCTGCGACGGCCGGGAGTAGTAGGGCGAGACGACGAGCAGGCCGTGGGCGCCCGCCTCGGCCGCCTGCTCGGCCATGCGCACGGCGTGCACGGTGTCGTTGGACCCGGCGCCGGCCAGGACGTACGCCCGGTCGCCCACCGCGTCCACCACGGCACGCACGAGGTCCGCCTTCTCCGGGGCGTGCGTCGTCGGCGACTCGCCGGTGGTGCCCGACAGCACGAGCCCGTCGTTGCCGTCGTCCACCAGGCGCTTCGCCACCTTGACCGCCGCATCCAGGTCCAGGTCGCCCGAGGGCGTCATGGGGGTCACCATCGCGGTGAGGACGGCGCCGAAGGGGCGCGCGGCGGAAGCGGCGAGCGTCATGAGGTCAACCGTACCGGGCGCGACCGGGCACGACGGACGGGACTCACCCGTCGAGCAGCCGCCCCAGCCGCGCCGCCAGGTCCGGGACGCCCGCGCCGTCGGCGTCGACCTCGATCACGCTCGGCGCGCGGGCCACGTCGTCCAGGCCCGCCGCGTAGGCGTCCCGGGCGGCGGCGTCGAGACCGGCGCGGTGGGCCGCGCGGCCGACGGCGTCGTCGGCCGCCGTGCGGCGCGCGAGCGTCGGCGCCGCCACCCGCAGGATCGCGTGGACGAACCGCGCGCCGCCGTCCGTGGCGGCGCGCGCGAAGCGCGCCACCTGGTCGGGCCGTGCCACGAGCTGCGGGACGACGACGTCCGCACCGGTCCGCAGGTGCGAGCGCGCCATGTCGAGGGCGAGGTGCCGGGCCGGCTCGGCCGTGTCGGCAGGGTCGGCCGGGTCGCCGGAGATCAGCGTGCGGACCACGTCGACGTCGA
Organism: Isoptericola variabilis; assembly: GCF_050311655.1. Lineage (GTDB taxonomy): Bacteria > Actinomycetota > Actinomycetes > Actinomycetales > Cellulomonadaceae > Isoptericola > Isoptericola variabilis. Next base: position 751,804 of record NZ_JBNOZM010000001.1, on the reverse strand, counting down.
GGACGAGCGTGCCGGGACGACCGGCGGCGAGCGCCCGTGCCACGGCCGACTTGCCCGCGCCCGGCAGCCCGTTGAGCAGCAGCAGCGTCGTCCCGCCCGCACGCCGCCCGTCACCCATCCGTCGATCGTAGGGAACGTCACGGGCGACCAGCCACGGGCGAGGTCTGCCGTTCCCCGTGTCGAGCGGACCGGCCCCTGTGCATACTCGGGGCATGAGCTCGCTGTCCCCCGCGCTCGTGGCCCACCTGCCGACCGGCATGCTCGCCGACGGCCAGTGGACCGCGGCCTCGGGCGGGCGGACGTTCGAGGTCACCGACCCCGCCAGCGGCGAGGTGCTGTTCGACGTCGCCGACGCCTCCCCCGAGGACGGCCGGCGCGCGCTCGCCTCGGCGGCCGACGCCGCCTCCGCCTGGCGCGCCGTCGCCCCGCGCGAGCGGTCCGAGCTGCTGCGCGCCGTCTACGAGCGGCTCGTCGCGCGCGGCGACGCCGTCGCGTCCCTCATCACCGCCGAGTGCGGCAAGCCCTTGGCCGAGGCGCGGGCCGAGGTCGCGTACGGCGCCGACTTCCTGCGGTGGTACGCCGAGCAGGCCGTCCGGGCCGACGGGCTGGTGCGCACCGCCCCCGCCGGCGCGAACCGCCAGCTCGTGCACCGACGGCCGGTGGGCCCGGCGCTGCTGATCACGCCGTGGAACTTCCCCATCGCGATGGCGACGCGCAAGATCGGCCCCGCGCTCGCGGCCGGCTGCACGGTCGTGATCAAGCCCGCCCACCAGACGCCGCTCACCACGATGCTCGTCGCGGAGGTCATCCGCTCCGAGGCGGCCGAGCGCGGGCTCCCACGCGGCATCGTGAACGTCGTGCCGACCGCGAGCTCCGGCGACCTCGTGGCGCCGCTGCTCGCCGACGACCGGCTGCGCAAGCTGTCCTTCACCGGCTCCACCGCCGTCGGCCGCACGCTGCTGAAGCAGTCCGCCGACCAGGTGCTGCGCACGTCGATGGAGCTGGGCGGCAACGCGCCGTTCGTCGTCTTCGCCGACGCGGACCTCGACGCCGCCGTCGACGGCGCGACTGTCGCGAAGCTCCGCAACGCGGGCCAGTCGTGCGTCGCGGCCAACCGCTTCCTCGTGCACGACTCCGTCGCGCGCGAGTTCGCGCGACGTCTCGCCGACCGCTTCGCGGGCCTGCGGGTGGGGCGAGGCGACGTCGCCGGGGTCGACGTCGGCCCGCTCATCGACGCGAAGGCCGTCGCGAAGGTGGCCGAGCTCGTCGACGACGCCACGGGCCGCGGCGCCCAGGTGCTCACGGGCGGCGGACGACCCGGCGGTCCCGGCACGTTCTTCGAGCCCACCGTGCTCGCCGGCGTCGACCGGGACGCGCGGGCCGTGCGCGAGGAGATCTTCGGCCCGGTCGCACCCGTCGTCGGGTTCGCCGACGACGACGAGGCGTTCGCCCTCGCCAACGACACCGAGTACGGGCTCGCGGCCTACGCCTACACGACGTCCCTCGATCGGGCCCTGCGCGTCGGGGCCGAGATCGACGCCGGGATGATCGGCATCAACCGGGGCATGGTCTCGGACGCGAGCGCCCCCTTCGGGGGGATGAAGCAGTCCGGGCTGGGCCGCGAGGGCGGCGAGGCGGGGCTCGAGGAGTTCCTCGAGACGGTGTACGTGGCGCTCTGAGCGCCGGCGTCCGTGCCGGGCGTTTTCCCGCGCCGGCGCGCGCCGTGATTTCCTACCGGCGTGACACGTGGACAGGGGCGCGACCCGGCGGTGCGGTCCGCCGCACGCCAGGGGGCGAGCGTGGCGGTCGCCACCGGCCTGTACGGCATCTCGTTCGGGGCCCTGGCGGTCGTGGCCGGCGTCAGCGTGCCGCAGACCATGGCGCTGAGCCTGCTGCTCTTCTCCGGCGGGTCGCAGTTCGCCCTCATCGGTGTCGTCGCCGCGGGCGGGTCCCCCGTCGCCGCGATCGCCACGTCGACCCTGCTGGGCGTGCGCAACACGCTGTACGGTGCCGTCGTCGCGCCGCTGCTCGAGGTGCGCGGCTGGCGCCGCCTCGCCGCGGCGCAGCTCACGATCGACGAGTCGACGGCGGTGGCCGTCGGCCAGCGGGAGCGCGCCGCCACCCGGGCCGGGTTCTGGGTCACCGGGGTGGGCGTGTTCGTGCTGTGGAACGCGTTCACGCTGCTGGGCGCGCTCGCCGGCGACGCCCTGGGCGACCCGCGCGCCTGGGGGCTCGACGCCGCCGCCGGGGCCGCGTTCCTCGCCCTCGTGTGGCCGCGCCTGGCCGCCCGGCGCGCGCAGGTCGTCGCGGCGCTCGCCGTCGCCGTCACCGCCGCGCTCATCCCCGTCGTCCCCGCGGGCGTGCCCGTCCTGGCCGCCGCGGCCGTGGCGATCGTCGTGGGCGTGGTCGCCACCCCGGCGACGGACGACCGGAAGGAGGCCGCATGACCACCGCCGTGCTGTGGGTGACCGTCCTCGCCGCCTCGCTGCTGAGCTTCGGGCTCAAGCTCGCCGGCCACCTCATCCCCGAGCACTGGCTCGCGACGGAGCGCGTGCAGCGCACGTCGACCCTGGTGACGGTGGCGCTGCTCGTCTCGCTCGTGGTCGTGCAGACCTTCGCGGACGGGCAGGCCCTCGTCGTCGACGCCCGCGTGCCGGCGCTCGCCGTCGCCGCGATCGCCCTCGCCCTGCGCGCCCCGTTCATCCTCGTGGTCGTCCTCGCGGCCGCCACCGCGGCGGGGCTGCGCGCCCTCGGCTGGGGCTGACGGACCGCGCGGGGTCCTCCGGTCACTAGGGTGGCCCGATGGCACTCTTCCGCGAGACGGCCGACGTCTCGGTCCGCCCGGCGGTCCCCGGCGACGAGGACGCGGTGACCCGCGTCCAGGTGTCGGCGTGGCGCGCGACGCACGAGGTGGCGCTGGGCGACGGCGTCGTCGACGCGCTTGACACCGACACCATGCGCGAGCGGTGGGCGCAGGCGATCACCGCACCCCCGGGGCCGGGCTTCGCCGTGCTCGTCGCGCTCGACGGACCGGAGATCGTCGGCTTCGCGGCGGTCGGACCGGGCCAGCTCGTGGCGCTCGAGGTGGAGCCTCGCCACCAGCGCGGCGGCCACGGCTCGCGGCTCCTGTCCGCCGCCGTCGACCGGCTCCGCACCGACGGCGCCGAGCAGGTCGTCACCTGGGTGCTCGACGACGACTCCGCGCGCGAGCGGTTCCTCTCCTCGGCCGGCCTGGGGCCGGACGGCACGTCCCGCACCCTGGCCACCGGCGTGCGGGACGTCGTCGAGCGGCGCTGGTCCGCCGCCATCTGAGCGCACCGCTCTTCCCTACCGCACGGTAGGTTTCTTGCTACGCTGCAGGGGTTGCCCGTCGTCGACCCCAGGAGCGCCCCGTGACCCTCGACCAGACCGTGCCCGCCTCAGAACCCACCTCTGCACCCGCCCACCCGTTCGACGTCGAGCGCGTGCTCGCGTCGCTCACGCTGGAGGAGAAGGCCTCCCTGCTCTCCGGCGTCGACTTCTGGCACACGCAGCAGGTCGAGCGCGACGGCGAGACCCTCGTCCCGTCCGTGATGGTCACCGACGGCCCCCACGGGCTGCGCAAGCAGGACGAGACCGCCGACCACCTCGGGCTCGGCAACAGCGTGCCCGCCACCTGCTTCCCGACCGCGGCCGCGCTCGGGTCGAGCTGGGACACCGACCTGCTGCGCCGGGTCGGCGCGGCGCTCGGGCGCGAGACGCGGGCGAACGACGTCGCCGTCCTGCTCGGACCGGGCGTCAACATCAAGCGGTCGCCGCTGTGCGGTCGCAACTTCGAGTACTTCTCCGAGGACCCGGTCGTGGCCGGCGAGCTCGCGACGGCCCTGGTCGAGGGCATCCAGTCCCTCGGCGTCGGCACGTCGCTCAAGCACTTCGCCGCCAACAACCAGGAGGCCGACCGGATGCGCGTGTCGGCCGACGTCGACGAGCGCACGCTGCGCGAGATCTACCTGCCGGCCTTCGAGCGCGTCGTCACGAAGGCGCAGCCCTGGACCGTCATGTGCGCCTACAACAAGGTGAACGACGCCTACGCCTCGCAGCACGACTGGCTGCTCACCACGGTGCTGCGCGACGAGTGGGGCTTCGAGGGCCTCGTCGTCTCCGACTGGGGCGCCGTCCGCGACCGCGTCGCCGGCGTCGCCGCCGGGCTCGACCTGGAGATGCCGTCGTCGGGCGGCCGCACCGACGCCGAGGTCGTCGCCGCCGTCCGTTCGGGCGCGCTCGACGAGTCCCTCGTCGACGCCGCCGCGCGCCGCGTGCTGCACCTGGTCGCCCGCTCCCTCCCGGCGCTGGACGCCCCCGGCTCGTTCGACGTCGACGCCCACCACGCGCTCGCCCGCGAGGCCGCCGCGGCGGGCACGGTGCTGCTGAAGAACGCCCTGGTCGACGGCGCGCCCCTGCTGCCCCTGGCGCCCGAGGCGCTCGCCGGCGCCGTCGTCGTCGGCGAGCTCGCCCGCACCCCGCGGTACCAGGGCGCCGGCTCCTCCCAGGTCAACCCGACCCGCCTCGACGCCGCGCTCACCGCGCTGCGCGAGGCAGCCGGCACCGACCTGCCGTTCGCCCCGGGCTACACGCTGGCCGAGGGCCCCGCCGACGACCGCTCCCCCGACGCGCTCGTCGCCGAGGCCGTCGAGACGGCGCGGGGCGCGGGCACCGTGCTCGTGTTCCTCGGCCTGCCCGCCGCGTACGAGTCGGAGGGCTACGACCGCGACCACCTCGACCTGCCCGACGACCAGGTCGCGCTGCTGCGCGCCGTCGCCGCGGCGAACCCGCGCGTGGTCGTCGTGCTCGCCGGCGGCTCGGCCATCTCGGTCGCCCCGTGGCAGGACGACGCCCCCGCGCTGCTCACCGGCTGGCTGGGCGGCCAGGCCGGCGGCTCCGCCGTCGCCGACGTCCTCACGGGCGCCGTCGCGCCGTCGGGCCGGCTCACCGAGACCCTGCCCCTGCGCCTCGAGGACACCCCCGCCTTCGGGAACTTCCCCGGCGAGCTCGGCCACGTCCGCTACGGCGAGGGCGTGCTGGTGGGCTACCGCTGGTACGACGCCCGCAAGGTCGACGTCGCCTACCCGTTCGGGCACGGCCTGACCTACACGACGTTCGCGTACGACGACGCCACGGCCGAGGTGACCGGCTCCGGCGCCGACGCCCGCGTGCGCGTCGCCGTGCGGGTGACCAACACCGGCGCCGTCGCCGGCGCGGAGGTCGTCCAGGTGTACGTCGGCGACCCGCAGGCCCAGGTGCAGCGGCCCGAGCGCGAGCTCAAGGCGTTCGCCAAGGTGCACCTGGAGCCGGGCGGGTCGCGGGTCGTGACGGTCGACCTCGACGCCCGCGACCTGTCCTACTGGCACCCCGTGCTGCGCCGCTGGGTGCTGGAGGGCGGCGAGTTCCGCGTCGCCGTGGGCGCCTCGTCCCGCGACCTGCGCGCCGAGCTGGTGGTCGACGTCGTCGGCGAGGACGTCACCCTCCCGCTGCACCAGCTGTCGACGCTCGGCGAGGCCCTGGCCCACCCGGTCGCCGGCGCGATGATCCGGCCCGCCCTCGAGGCGACGCCGATCGACCCGTCGATGCTGGCCATGGCGACGGACATGCCCCTCGCGGTCATCGCCGACTTCGGCCTGGCCGGCTTCGACCGCGGCACGCTCGAGCAGCTCGTGGCGGCCGCGAACGCCTGACGAACGCGCCCGACCTGCCTTCGAGCAAGCGATCGGTCGCGCCATCCGGGCCGATGGCGCGACCGATCGCTTGCTCGAAGGCAGGCGGAGCGCGCAGCCTCAGCCGGCCCGGTCGACGACGATCAGGTCCAGGTAGGCCCGCAGGTCCGCGGCCATGTCGACGCGCTCGGCGCGCGGCCGCTCGAGCGAGTACAGCCACTGGACCTGCAGCCCGTCCATGAGCGCCACCACCGTGCGCGCGGCGACGCCCGGGTCCACGCCGTCGCGGAGGCGCCCCGCGTCGCGGAGCCGCTCCAGCTCGCGTCGCATGCGGTCCAGGGTGTCGCGGTAGCGCGCCTCGAAGAACTCGTGCGCCGGATGGTCGGCCGACGTCGCCTCGGCCGCGAGCCCGGCGAACACCTCCACGACCGGACGGCGCAGGGCGTTGCGCTCCACGAGGCGCACGAGCGCCTCGAACATGGTGCGCCCCTGCTCGACGTCGGTGTCGAAGTCCGCGAAGTCCACCGCGTCGCGGTGCTCCAGCACCGCCTTCAGCAGCGCGGCCTTGGTCGGGAAGTGGTGCAGCAGGCCCGGGTGCGAGATGCCCACCCGCGCCGCGATGTCCCGCAACGAGGCGCCGTGGTAGCCGACCTCGGCGAACGCGACGATCGCCGCCTGCAGGATCTCCTCGCGCTTGGCCCGCCCCTTGGCATAGCCCCGGCGGGGCGCGGTCTCGTCCTCGATCGTCGTGTCGCTCACGTCGGCCATTCTCCCCTCGATCTCCCGTCGTCAGCCCACCGCGTCCGACACGGCCGTTCACCCGCGCGCCGCCCAGCAGAGCCCTTGGCAGCAATCCCTACCATGCGGTAACCTCACTTCCCGACCGGCCGGTAGGCATTGGTCGCCAGGCGGGTCCGACGGCGGGCCCGGCAGAGAATCAGGAGTCGTCCATGGCAGACGTTCAGGCCCCCGCCCCGGCCGGCCAGTCCCCCGCGTCCCCGACCCGCGCCCCGGAGGCCGCCCGCGCCGCCGCGGGCACCGGGACGGTCGTCGCCTACGTCCTCGCGTTCTTCACGCTGTACATCGCGGTGCTCACCCCGGTGGTCAGCACGCTGGCTCTCAAGGTCGACGCCCTGTCCACGCCCGAGACCCGTGCCACCAACCTGGCCCTCGTCACGGGCGTCGGCGCGTTCTTCGCGTTCGTCGCGAACCCGATCGCCGGCGCCCTGTCGGACCGCACGACGTCGCGGCTCGGCATGCGCCGGCCCTGGCTCCTGTGGGGTGTGCTCCTCGGCGCCGTCGGCCTCCTGCTCATCGCGTTCGCGCCGGCGATCTGGCTGGTCGTGATCGGGTGGGCCGTCACGCAGGCCGCGATGAACGGCACCCAGGCCGCGCTCCAGGCGCTGCTGCCCGACCAGGTCGCCGAGTCCCAGCGCGCCCGGGTCTCCAGCCTGCTCGGCATGGCCCAGCAGCTCGCCCCGCTGGTCGGCATCGCGCTCGCCTTCGGCTTCACCGCCGCCGGGGCGAACGAGATCTGGATCTTCCTCGTGCCCACGTTCCTGGCCGTCGTCGGCGTGCTCGCCCTCGTGGCCGTCCTCAAGGACCGCCACCTCGACGCCGCGGACATCGCCCCGTTCCGCCTCGGAGCGTTCCTCAAGGGCTTCTGGGTCTCGCCGCGCCAGCACCCCGACTTCGCGTGGACGTTCCTCGGCCGCTTCCTCATGCTGTTCGGCTTCGCGCTGTACAACACCTACCAGCTGTACTTCCTCATCGACCGGTTCGGCTTCGACAACGCCACGGCGCTGAGCTGGCAGCTGCGTCTCATGGTCGTGCAGGCCGTCGTCATGGTGGTCGCCTCCCTGCTGGGCGGCGTGCTGTCCGACCGCACGGGCCGCCGCAAGGTCTTCGTGGTCGTCGCCACCCTGCTCGCCGGCGCAGGCCTGCTGACGTTCGCCCTCGTCCAGGGCCCGAGCATGCTCTACCTGGGCGCCTCGCTGTTCGGCGCCGGCCTCGGCGCCTACTTCGCCGTCGACCTCGCGCTCGTCACCGACGTCCTGCCGAACGCCGAGACCGAGGCCGCCAAGAACATGGGCGTGTTCAACATCGCCAACGCCCTGCCGCAGTCGGTGGCCCCGGCCCTCGCCCCGGCGTTCCTCGCCATCGGCGCCGGCGGCAGCAACTACACCGCCCTGTTCGCGATCTCCGCGGTCATCGTCGCCCTCGGCGCCGTGGCCACCCTGTTCATCCGAGGAGCCCGCTGATGACCGCACCGACCGGCACCGCCGACGCACCCGTCCCCGCCGACGCCCCGTACCGGGACGCGACCCGCCCCGTCGCCGAGCGCGTCGCCGACCTGCTCGCGCGCATGACGCTCGAGGAGAAGGCCGGCCAGCTCTTCCAGACCATGATCGAGGTGGGCGCCGGCGGCGAGCTGTCCGAGGGCCCGTCCGCGATGGGCGTGCCGGCCACCACCGACATGGTGGTCGAGCGGCAGATGACGCACTTCAACGTGCTCGCGGCGCCCGCCACGGCCCACGAGTTCGCGCTCTGGCACAACCGGCTCCAGGAGCTCGCGGCGTCCACGCGCCTCGGCATCCCGGTCACGGTGTCCACCGACCCGCGGCACGCGTTCACCGACAACCCCGGCACCGCGCTGCTGTCCGGGCCGTTCTCGCAGTGGCCCGAGACGCTCGGCCTCGCCGCCACCCGCGACGAGCGCCTCGTCGAGGAGCACGCCGACGCCGCCCGCCGCGAGTACCTCGCCGTCGGGATCCGCACGGCCCTGCACCCGCAGGTCGACCTCGCCACCGAGCCCCGCTGGGCCCGCGCGAACGGCACCTTCGGCGAGGACGCGGGGCTCACCGGCCGGATGGGCGCCGCGTACGTGCGCGGGTTCCAGGCCACCGGCGACGTCGCCCGCGAGGCCGGCCTGCCCGGCACGTTCGGCGAGCGCTCCGTCTCGACCATGACCAAGCACTTCCCGGGCGGCGGGCCCCAGCAGGACGGCGAGGACCCGCACTTCGCCTACGGCCGCGAGCAGGTGTACCCGGGAGGACGCTTCGCCGAGCACCTGGAGCCCTTCAAGGCCCTCCTCGCCGCCGGCACGCGGCAGATGATGCCGTACTACGGCATGCCGGTCGGCCTCGAGGCCGACCTCGGCGACGGGCCCGAGGCGGTCGAGCAGGTCGGCTTCGGGTTCAACCGGCAGATCCTCACGCGGCTGCTGCGCGACGAGCTCGGCTTCGACGGGATCGTCTGCACCGACTGGGGCCTCGTGTCCGACGCCGAGATCCTCGGTCAGCCGTTCCCGGCTCGCGCCTGGGGCGTCGAGCACCTCGCACCCGTCGACCGGCTGGAGAGGATCCTCGCGGCCGGCGCCGACCAGCTCGGCGGCGAGGCGTGCCCCGAGCTCGTCGTGGAGCTGGTGCGCGCCGGGCGCGTCACGGAGGAGCGCGTCGACGAGTCCGTCGCCCGCCTGCTGCGGGAGAAGTTCGAGCTCGGCCTGTTCGACGGCGCCCGCTACGTCGACGCCGACGCCGCGGCGTCCGTCGTCGGGCACCCGGACCTCGTGGCCGCCGGGCGCCGCGCCCAGTCTCGGTCCGTCACGCCCCTGGCGTCCGCGGCCGACGGCGCCGCGCGCCTCCCGCTGGCCCGCGGCCTGCGCGTCTACGTCGAGGGCGCGGCCGACGTCGTCGACGGGCTCGATGGCGCGACCCTGGTCGCCTCCCCCGCCGAGGCCGACGTCGCGCTGCTGCGCCTCAAGGCGCCGTACGACGACCGCGGGCCCGGCTTCGAGGGCTTCTTCCACGCCGGCTCGCTCGACTTCCCCGCGGACGTCGTCGCGCACGTGGCCGAGGTCGCGGCGCAGGTGCCGACCGTCGTCGACGTCTACCTCGACCGGCCCGCGATCCTCGCCCCCGTGCTCGAGGCGCTGGGCGACGGCGGCTCGCTGGTCGCGAACTTCGGGGCCTCCACGCCCGCGCTGCTCGACGCGCTCACCGGCGTCGTGCCCGCCGAGGGCAGGCTCCCGTTCGACCTGCCGCGGTCGACGGCCGCGGTGGAGGCCTCGCGCGAGGACGTGGCGTTCGACACCGCCGACCCGCTGTTCCGGTTCGGCCACGGCCTGGCGTTCTGACGGGTGGTGGGCGCCCGCCGCGCCCCGCGACCACCGATGGGAGGATGAGGCGGTGACGTCCTCCCCGGCCCCCGCCCGCACCGTCCGGGACGCCGCGGCGGGCATCGCCGTCCTCGGCGTCGCCAACTTCGTCGCCATCACCACCGAGGTGCTGCCGGTGGGCCTGCTGCCGCAGGTCGCGCGCGGCGTCGGGGTGAGCGAGTCGACGGCGGGCCTGCTCGTCACGGTCTACGCGTTCGTGGTCGCCGCCTGCGCGGTGCCGCTGACGATCGCCACCCGGTCGCTCGCCCGCAAGCCCCTGCTGTTCGGCACGCTCGCCACGTACGCGGCGAGCAACCTGCTGGTCGCCGCCGCGCCGTCGTACGCCGTCGTGGCGGGCGCGCGCGTGCTGGGCGGGCTCGGCCACGCGGTGTTCTTCTCCGTGTCGATCGCGTACGCCGCGCGCCTGGTCAGCCCGCTCTACACCGGCCGGGCCCTCACCCTCGTGACCGCGGGCGGCACCCTCGGCTTCGTGCTGGGCGTCCCGCTGTCGACGTCGCTCGGCGCGGCCGTGGGCTGGCGCTGGTCGTTCGGCGTGCTCGCCGCCGTGTGCGCGGTGACGGCCCTGCTCGTGGCGCGCCTGCTGCCGTCGGTCGCCGTCGAGCCCGCCGCCCCTCGCGACGCGGCGGCGGCCCGCCGCGGGCGGGCCCGGCTCGGCCTCGTCGTGGGCACCAACACGGTGCTCTTCGGCGGGCAGTACACCGTGTACACGTACATCTCGGTGCTGCTCCTGGCCGCCGGGCTGTCGGAGGCCGCCGTCGGGCCGGTGCTGCTCGTCTTCGGCGCGCTCGGCCTCGTCGGCCTCTGGGGCGCCGCCCGCTACCTCGACCGGAGCCCGCGCGCCCTGACGATCGTCGCGATGGGCGCGATCGCCGTGTCGCTGGTCGCGCTCGCCCTGGCGCTCCCGGGCGCCGTCGGCGTGCTCGTCGCGGCCGGCGTGTGGCTCGCCGCGTTCGGCGCCATCCCCGCCACGTTCCAGGCCGCGGCGCTGCGCACCCAGGGCGCCACGCCCGACGTCGCCGGCGCGTTCGTCAACGCGACGTCGAACTTCGGCATCGGCCTCGGCGCGGCCGTGGGCGCGGCGGTGGTCGCCGGCCCCGGGCCGCGCGCCCTCGCGCTGACCGGCGCCGCGATCGTCGCCGTCGCGCTCGTGGCGGTGCTCGTCGCCCGGCAGGCGTTCCCGCGCCACGCGTCGTCGTAGGCGGCCCGAGGGCGGTCGGCCCCGACGACCCCGACGATCCGTTCCCGGGCCGTCACGACGCCGTGACGCGCCCGTAGCACCCCTGTGCGACCGTGTTTCCTGTGAACGTCCAGAGGGACCTGTCGGGGGCAGCCCCGCTCGTGACGGACTACTTCGCGGCGCCCACCGACGCCGTCGCCGCGACGGTGGTGCACCAGGAGGCAGGGCCGTCGGTCCTGGCGCGCGGCTCGGGCCGGCCGCTCTTCGACACCGTGCGGCTGCCGGCGGTGGAGCCGTTCGTGATGCTGGGGCGCGTCGCGGAGGCCCTGTGCGGGCGGCCGTACGCGGAGGTCACCGCCCACCCGCGGCACGGCACGCTCGTGGACGGCGCGGACGAGGGCCCCTGGGTGGTGACCGTCTCCGACGAGCTCGCGGAGGCGCTGGCCGCCGCGGCCCCGGACCGGCTGGTCGCCGTCGCCCGCACGTGGGCGGCGGCGAGCGGCGCGGCGCTGCCCGCCGCCGACCGGCTCGCCGCCGCCCTGGTCGCACTGGGCGGGCTCGCCGACCGCGCGCAGCAGGTGCGCCACGGGCTGTACTGCTGGGCGCGGCTCGCGCCGCTCGGCCCGGCGGTCCCCGGATCTCCGGCCGGCGGCCGGGTCAGGACGTCGCGCCCGGCCTGAACATCGACGACGCCTTGCGCAGCGTCTCGCGAGCCCGGCGACGGTCGCCGGCCGCGTCGTAGGCGAACGCCAGGTGGTACCAGACCTTCCAGTCGTCCGGGTCGCGCTCCACCGCAGCGCGGCGCTCCTCGAACGCGGCGTCCGCCGCCGCGCGGTCCACCCGGCCGCCGGGCGAGCGCGGCAGGTCGTCCACGGGCAGCTCACCCGCGGCGGCGAGCACGTCGGCCATGTGCTGCACGCGGGTCGCGAGGCGGTACTCGCGCGCGATGAGCACGATGACGAGCAGCGGGATGACCAGCACGGCCAGGCCGATGGCGATCAGCACCGGCTCGCCGGTGCCGATCATCGACACGCCGCGCCCGGCGATCTGCCAGACGTACAGCGCGAGCAGCGCGGTGACGGCGACCGCCCCCGCGAGCCCGCGCGGCAGCCGCCGGCGCGGGCGCTGCACGCCCGGCTCCGTCACGACAGGTCCAGCACGTTCTCGAGGCCCACGGTGAGCCCGGGCCGGGAGACGACCTCGCGCACCGCCAGCAGCACGCCGGGCATGAACGACGCCCGGTCGAACGAGTCCTGCCGGATCACGAGCTGCTCGCCGACGTTCCCGAAGAGGATCTCCTCGTGCGCCACGAGGCCGCGCAGCCGCACCGCGTGCACGCGCACGCCGTCGACGTCGGCGCCGCGCGCCTCGACGCCCGTCTCCGTGGCGTCCGGCATGGCGGCCAGGCCGGCCTCGGACCGCGCGCGGGCGATCGCCGCGGCGGTGTGCCGCGCCGTCCCCGACGGGGCGTCCACCTTCTCGGGGTGGTGCAGCTCGACCACCTCGGCGGACTCGAAGTACCGCGCCGCCTTGGCCGCGAACGTCATCGCCAGCACGGCGGACAGGCCGAAGTTCGGCGCGATGAGCACACCGAGCCCCTCCTGCCCGGGCTGCGCCGCGTTGACGCGCTCCAGGTGCTCGACGACCCGGCCGCGCGAGGCGTCGTCCCACCCGGTGGTCCCGACGACGGCGTGCGCGCCGGCGTCGAGCACCGCGTGCACGTTCGCCTCCGTGGCGGCGGGGACCGTGAAGTCGATCGCGACGTCGGCGCCGGCCAGGCTGCCCGCGTCGACGGCGTCACCCGCGTCGAGGCGCGCGACGAGCTCGAGGTCCGCCGCCTCCTCGACCGCCCGGCACACGGTGGCGCCCATGCGCCCCGCCGCCCCGAGCACGGCCACCTTGATGGTCTTGGTCATCGATGAGTCTCCGATCTCGTTCTTCGTGTCCTGCGGACCGGTGTCAGTCGCCGAACGGGCCGACGCGCACGACGGACCGCGGCCGCGCGGCCAGGTCGGCGGCGAGCTCGCGGACGTCGTCGACGGTCACGGCGCGGACCCGCTCGAGGGACTCCTCGAGGGTCAGCAGCTCGCCGTACACCAGCTCGGCCTTGCCCAGGCGGCTCATGCGCGACCCGGAGTCCTCCAGGCCGAGCACGAGGCCGCCCGAGAGCTGGCCGATGCTGCGCTCCAGCTCCGCGTCCGTGATGGGGTCCGCCGCCAGGCGCTCGAGCTCGGCGACCAGCAGCTCGGTGACCTGGTCGACCTTCGCGGGCGAGCAGCCCGCGTACAGGCCGAACGTGCCGAGCCCGCCGTGGCCGGACGCGAACGAGTACGTGGTGTACGCCAGACCCCGGCGCTCGCGCACCTCCTGGAAGAGGCGCGACGACATGCCGCCGCCCAGGACGGCGTTGAGCACGGACAGCGTGAAGCGGCGGTCGTCGGTGGCGGCGAGGCCCGTGGACCCCACGATGACGTTGGCCTGCTCCACCTGGCGCCGCACGGTGAGCTCGACGCCCTCGGTGGGGACGCCGGCGGGGTCCGCGGCGGTGGGGCGCCGGTCGCGCGGGGCCGCCCCGGCGGCCAGGTCCCAGCCGCCGGTGGTGAGCGCGTCGGCCACCTGTCCGACGAGCGCGTCGTGGTCGACGCCGCCCGCGGCGGAGACCACCAGGGTCTCGGGCCGGTAGTGCCAGCGGTAGTGCTCCCAGACGGCGTCGCGCGGCACGGCCCGGATCGTGTCCGGGGTGCCGCCGATCGGCCGGCCGAGCGGGTGCGTGCCGAGCACGGCCGCGGAGAACTCCTCGTGCACGACGTCGCCCGGGTCGTCGTCGTTCATCGCGAGCTCTTCGAGGATGACGCCGCGCTCGGTCTCGAGCTCGCCCTCGTCGAGGCGCGCCGAGGTGACCATGTCGGCGATGACGTCGACCGCCATCGGCAGGTCGGCGTCGAGCACGCGGGCGTAGTAGCAGGTGTGCTCCTTGCCCGTGGCCGCGTTGGCCTCGCCGCCGACGGCGTCGAACGCCTCGGCGATGTCCATCGCGGAGCGCCGCGGGGTGCCCTTGAACAGCAGGTGCTCGAGGAAGTGCGTGGAGCCGAAGTGTCCGTCGGTCTCGTCGCGGGAGCCGACGCCGACCCAGGCGCCCACCGTGGCCGAGCGCAGGCCCGGCATCGACTCGGTGAGCACACGAACACCGCCGGGCAGGTCGGCACCGGGCTCGCCCGCAGGGACGAGCGGAAGGTGCCAGGACATCAGAGCGTCAGGCCTCCGCGGGTGCGTCGGCGGTGGGCTCGGTGGCCTCGTCGGCCTTCTCGTCCTCGGTCACCGCGACGAGCGAGAGCTTGCCGCGCGGGTCGATCTCACCGATCTCGACCTGGACCTTCTGACCCACGGACAGCACGTCGTCGACGTTCTCGACGCGCTTGCCGCCCACGAGCTTGCGGATCTGGCTGATGTGCAGCAGCCCGTCCTTGCCCGGCGAGAGGGAGATGAACGCGCCGAACGACGTCGTCTTGACGACGGTGCCGACGAAGCGCTCGCCCACCTCGGGGACGTGCGGGTTGGCGATCGCGTTGATCGCCGCGCGGGCGGCCTCGGCCGAGGGGCCGTCGGTGGCGCCGATGTACACGGTGCCGTCGTCCTCGATGGAGATGTCCGCGCCCGTCTCCTCCTGGATCTGGTTGATCATCTTGCCCTTGGGCCCGATGACCTCGCCGATCTTGTCGACCGGCACCTTCACGGAGATGACGCGCGGCGCGTTCGGGGACATCTCGTCGGGCACGTCGATCGCCTCGGCGAGCACCTCGAGGATGGTCAGGCGCGCGTCGCGGGCCTGGGTCAGCGCGCCCGCCAGGACCGACGCCGGGATGCCGTCGAGCTTGGTGTCGAGCTGGATGGCCGTGACGAACTCGCTGGTGCCGGCGACCTTGAAGTCCATGTCGCCGAACGCGTCCTCCGCGCCCAGGATGTCGGTGAGGGCCGCGTAGCGGGTCTCACCGTCGACCGTGTCCGAGATGAGGCCCATCGCGATGCCCGCGACCGGCGCCTTCAGCGGCACGCCCGCGTTGAGCAGCGACAGCGTCGAGGCGCAGACCGAGCCCATCGACGTCGACCCGTTCGAGCCGAGCGCCTCCGAGACCTGGCGGATCGCGTAGGGGAACTCCTCGCGGCTCGGCAGGACGGGCACGAGGGCCCGCTCCGCCAGCGCGCCGTGGCCGATCTCGCGGCGCTTCGGGCTGCCGACGCGGCCCGTCTCACCCGTGGAGAACGGCGGGAAGTTGTAGTTGTGCATGTAGCGCTTGCGCGTGACCGGCCCGAGCGAGTCGATCTGCTGCTCCATGCGCAGCATGTTCAGCGTGGTGACGCCCAGGATCTGGGTCTCGCCACGCTCGAACAGGGCGGAGCCGTGCACGCGCGGGATGACCTCGACCTCGGCCGACAGGGTGCGGATGTCGGCGAGCCCACGGCCGTCGATGCGCACGCCCTCGGTGAGAACGCGCTGGCGCACGAGCTTCTTCTGCAGCGAGCGGTACGCGGCGGACAGCTCCTTCTCGCGGCCCTCGAAGCCCTCGGCCGTGAGCGCGCTGACCATGCCGGTCTTGATCTCGTCGAGGCGGTTCTCGCGGTCCTGCTTGTCCGCGATGGCGAGCGCGTCGCGCAGCGCGGGGCCGACCTCGGCCTCGACGGCGGCGAACGCGTCGTCCTGGTAGTCGAGGAAGACCGGGTACTCCTGGACCTCCTTGGCCGCCTGGGCGGCGAGCGAGGCCTGCGCCTCGCAGAGGGCCTTGAGGAACGGCTTCGACGCCTCGATGCCCTGGGCGACGACCTCCTCGGTCGGCGCGGCGACGCCCTCGGTCTTGATGAGCTTCCAGGCGTCGTCGGTCGCCTCGGCCTCGATCATCGCGATGGCGACGTCGTCGCCCACGATGCGGCCGGCCACGACCATGTTGAAGACGGCGCGCTCGAGGTCCGAGTACTTCGGGAACGCGACCCACTGGCCGTCGATCAGCGCGACGCGCACGCCCGCGACCGGGCCGGAGAACGGCAGGCCGGAGATCTGCGTGGACGCCGACGCGGCGTTGATCGCCAGCACGTCGTAGGCGTCGTCGGGGTGGATGGCCAGGACGTCGATGACGACCTGGACCTCGTTGCGCAGGCCCTTGACGAACAGCGGGCGCAGCGGGCGGTCGATGAGGCGGCAGGCGAGGATCGCCTCCGTCGAGGGGCGACCCTCGCGGCGGAAGAACGAGCCGGGGATCTTGCCGGCGGCGTACTGCCGCTCCTCGACGTCCACCGTCAGGGGGAAGAAGTCGAACTGGTCCTTGGGGTGCTTGCCGGCGGTCGTGGCCGACAGCAGCATCGTCTCGCCGTCCAGGTACGCGGCGACGGAGCCGGCGGCCTGGCGGGCGAGGCGGCCCGTCTCGAAGCGGACGGTGCGGGTGCCGAAGCGGCCGTTGTCGATGACGGCCTCGGCGAACTGGATCTCGGGACCCTCCACGGGTGCCCTCCTTGATCTCGAGGGCGCCGCCACGGCTCGGCGGTCTTCGATCGAGGCCCACGGAGCCGGGCCCGGCCCGGGGCCGGACGGTTCGGGAGGCCACTACCGAGGACCGGACGAGGATCCGGCGGCGCGATGGTGGTTATGACAGGGACATCACACCAGACCAGCCCGGCCCCCGCGAGGGTGACCGGGCTGGTCGGCAGAGTCAGCGGCGCAGGCCGAGGCGCTGGATCAGCGCGCGGTAGCGCTCGATGTCGACCTTCTGCAGGTAGGCCTGCAGGCGGCGGCGCTGGCCGACGAGGAGCAGCAGGCCACGACGCGAGTGGTGGTCGTGCTTGTGCTCCTTGAGGTGCTCGTTCAGGTCGTTGATGCGCTGCGTGAGGAGCGCGATCTGCACCTCGGGCGAGCCGGTGTCGCCCTCGTGAGTGGCGTACTCGGTGATGATGGACTGCTTGGTGGCAGCGTCGAGCGGCATGGCTCTCCTTCGGTGTCGTTGCGCGGTGCTCCGGGACTGATTCACCGGGCGCTCTGGATCCGCGGCCGTTCGTACGGCCCCACCATGCTACCAGCGCACGACGTCGCCCCCGCCCCGAGACCGGGCGGGGGCGACGTGCGGCTCGACACGTCCGTGCGTACGTCCTGGCGCACGTCCGGTCACGCGGGCGCTCAGTCCCCGTCCTGACCGGCAGGGTGACCGGCGGACGTCCGGAAGGTGCCGTCGTCCATGGCGAGCACCCCCGCGAACCGGAGCAGGTCGGAGATCGTCGTGATCATCTTCCCGCCGTCGACGCGCACGCCGTCCGCCGGGGTCCAGCCGTGGTTGACGTAGGAGTCCTCGTCCTTCCTCAACAGGTAGACGAACGTCTCGCACAGGATCCGGCTCCCGACGTCGCCGAGGAAGTTCCCGTTGCCCTGGATCTCGGCCTCCTTGAGGACGTAGTACCAGAGCGGGGTGCCTCCGAGCTCCGCCAGCGCGTCCTTGACGTCCTGGCCCGCGCCGCGCGTGAGCTGCTCGCCGCTCAGCGGCGTGACGTGCAGCGCCCGGGCCACGGCCTCGCCCGTCGGCAGGGAGAGCCAGTAGCCGCGCAGCAGGTTGCGCTGGGCAAGCTGCTTGAGGAGTGCCCGGACGCCCGGGTCCAGGTCCGCGTCGTTGCCCTCCTTCAGCATGGTCGACAACCCGTTCGCGAGGAACGGGTCGATCTTCGCCGCGGAGCGCCTGCGGTCCGGGTCGCCCTTGTCGACGAAGCGCGCCCAGTCGATCGGCCAGTTCGACGGCAGCGCGTCCCCGAAGCCGTCGGGGTTGATCGAGCCGCCGCCGGTGAACTCGAAGAGCTGCACCAGGCTCGCGAACGCCGCCTTCGGGGGTGTCGGCGGCTGGTCGCCACGGCCGAAGTTGACGTTGAAGTCGTACCCGTTGCGCACCATGGAGTGGCCGAACCGGAACGCCGCCACCGCGAACTCGAGCGGCATCGCCACCGGCCGACGCGGCCGGAACAGCAACGACGGCTCCACCAGCACCTCGTCGAGGACCCCCGGCTTGGTGAGCGTACGCAGGTAGTCGTGCACGACGAGCCACTGGTAGTGCCAGCGCACCAGCTGCTGCGCGCGGTCGAAGACGGCGCGGTCGTCCACCGTGAGCCACGGCTCGAGCTCCCGGACCCGGTCCACGACGGCGTTGTGGAACCGGATGTGGCCCAGGTGGAACTGGGCGACGACGAGGTTCTCGTCGTTGCGGCCGTCCGGGATCTTGGCCGTCCCGGGCACCGGGCGCTCCGCCGGGTCGACGGTCAGCGCCGCGACCTCCTCGACGGTGAACCGCGGCAGGTCGCGCTGCGCGTCGTCGCCCGGTGCGATCAGGTCGAACCCGGGGACCGGCTCCGTCGCCACGCGGCCGAGGGCCAGCTTCGCGGGGTCGCCGGAGGCGTATGCCGCCTCGCTGCGCGTCGTCCTGCGGCCGGGCTCGCCGGGGAACCGTGGTCCGCTGCCGTAGAGACTGTCCAGGTTGAGGAACGGGTGGCGCCCGTTGTGCAGGCTCGCGACGACGGTCTCGGGCGGGAACACCGTGAAGGGGTCGCTCACGATGTCGCCCAGCACGAGGTCGCCGGCCCGCGGCGGGTCGTCGGCGGCCGGCGGGTTGTCGGGGCCGTTCGTGTTGAGCGTGATGTCGTGGTCGATGAACTGGCCCCAGTAGGTGTAGACCGCGGGGATCGTCGAGTCCAGGTCGGGGTTCGGCGGCCCCCCGGGCTCGACCATCGCGGCGCCGAGCTTCTTCAGCGCCACGACCATGGCCGTCACCCGCTCGTTCGAGACCGGGCCCTCGCCCGGGGCACCGTCGTCGGCGACGGGCAGGTGCGCGGCGGGGAACCGGCCGCGCAGGTCGCGGAAGAGGTAGTCGAAAGACGTCGTCGCGTTGAACCGGCCGTCGATGATGTCGCGGAGCACCGCCAGCTCCGTGTCGTGCAGGAGCGGCGCGGGTGACGTCGGAGGGTGCGGATCCGGTCGAGGGCGCGGCCTCGGCCGCACGCTGCCCCCGTGCCTGACGCTGCGCACGGTGCGGCCCACCGGCGTGGCGTTGAGATCCGGTTCCGGTGCCGGGGCTGGGTTCTCGGTGGTCTCCTGAGCCGTCATGGCTCCGCCTCTCTCTGGGATCTGGAGATGCGGGCGCCGGGCTCGCTCGCCCGACGTGCGGAGCACGTCCCGGGCCACCGTGTGGACGGTGGCCCGGGACCGCGCGCTGCGACACGGGTCGCCGCCGTGGATCAGGGAGGGCGGCGTCGCGTCGCGACGGGCCCGCGGATGGTCCGCGGCCCACGCACCGGGCAGGCCCGGTCCGTCACGCCAGGAGGGAGGGACCCGGACGTCGCCCGTGACGACCCGCGCGCGCTTTTCACCCGCCGCCCCTGTGCTGCCCTCGTGCTGCCCCCGTGCCGGACGGGCGCGGTCGTCAGCGCAGGAGGTCGCGCGCGCGGGCGACGTCGGCGTGCATCTGCTCGATGAGCGGCTCGATGCCGTCGAAGCGCAGCGTCGGGCGCAGCCGCTCGACCAGCTCCAGCACGACCGTCTCGCCGTAGAGGTCGAGGTCGTCGCGGTCGAGCACGTAGGCCTCGACGCGCCGCTCCACGCCGTCGAAGGTCGGGTTGGTCCCCACGGAGATAGCGGCGGGCAGGTCCGCGTCGGCGTTGCCGGGCTCCGCCTCCGCGAGCGCCGGCCGCAGCAGGCGGCCGGCGTACACGCCGTCGGCGGGGACCATGCCCTCGGCGTGGCCGAGGTTCGCCGTCGGGAAGCCGAGCTCGCGCCCCCGCGCGTCCCCGTGCACCACGGTGCCGCGCACGCGGTGCGGCCGGCCGAGCACCTCGGCCGCCTGGGCCACGTCGCCCTCGGCGAGCAGCGCGCGCGCCGCCGACGACGACCAGCGCTCGCGCGCCCCGGCGCTGCCGGGCGCGCACTCGCCGACGTCGTCCACGGCCACGACCTCGAAGCCGTGGATGCCGCCGAGCTCCACCATCGTGGCGAGCGTGCCCGCGTTGCCCTTCCCGAAACGCACGTCGTGGCCGACGACGACGGTACGCGCCCCGAGCCCGTCGACGAGGTAACGGGTGACGAACTCCTCCGGCGTCTGCGCGGCGAGGTCGAGCGTGTAGGGCGCGACGAGCACGGCGTCCAGGCCGGTGCGGGCCAGCAGGTCGAGGCGGTCGGAGAGCCCGGTCAGCAGCTCGGGGGCCGTCTCCGGCCGGTGCACCTGGGCCGGGTGGGGGTCGAAGGTGAGGGCGACCGCGAGCCGGTCGTCGGCGCGGGCCAGGCTCACGAGGCGCCCGAGCACGGCCTGGTGGCCGCGGTGGACGCCGTCGAAGTTGCCGATGGTGACGACCGACGGGCCGAATCCGTCCGGGACCTGGTCCAGGTCCGTGAACACCTGCACGCGTCGCGCTCCGTCTCGTCGAGGGTCGGCCGTCGGCACCCGTACCGGGCGCCGACGGTCAAGGATAGACCGCCGCCGCGACCCGGCCGGGCGCCACGAACGTCAGGCGGGCAGCACGGCCGCCGCCGCGGCCAGGTACCGGTCGGGGTCGAAGTCGTCGAGCAGGGCGCGCTGCATGAGGAACCCCTGGCCGAGGCCGAGCATCACGGGGATCAGTGACTGGGCCGCGGCGTCCGGGCCGTCGGGGGCGACGTCCGGGCGCGCGCCGAACCAGGCCCGGAGCGCGTCCAGCAGGACCCCGCGCAGCACCGCCACCACCTCCTGGACGACGGCGTGGATCATGGGGTCCACGGTGGCCTCCGCCCAGAGCTGCACGAGGATCTTGCCGTCCTCGAGGTCGCGGGTCATGCCTCCGGTGAGGATGGTCAGCACCTCGATCGGCGACGGCGGGACGCCGTCGCGCGCGGCGGCGTCGATCTCGGTGCCGCGCCGCGAGAGCACCTCCTCGGCGACCGCCGCGAACAGCGCCTGCTTGCCGTCGTAGTGGCCGTAGATCGCGCCCGCCGACAGGCCCGACTCGGCGACGACGTCGGCGATGGAGGCCCGCTGGTAGCCCTTGGCGGTGAACGCGCGCAGCGCGGCGGCCCGGATCTGCGCACGGCGCGCCTCCCGGTGCGCCTCGGTCACTCGCGGCATCGGACTCCCTCCCGAGGGCACTGGCGGACGGTTGACAAGTCTAGGGACCCGGGAGCAGGGTTGCCATAAAGAACGAACATTCGTTTTTCGAGACCTCGCACCCCGGAGACCGCCATGTCCGCCACGGACGCCACCGCACGCCCTGCCTCCCGCGCCCCGCGCCCGGACCGCCAGCACCCGGCGCCGCACACGCCCTGGGGTCGCGTCGTCGGGCTCGGCCTCGCCGTCGCCGCCGTCGTCGGCGTGCTCGTGCTCGCCTTCTCCTGGCCCGCCGTCACGGCCGAGCCGAGGGACCTCCCCGTCGCCGTCGCCGGTCCGCCGCAGGCCGTCGCCGGGCTCGAGACCACCCTCGACGAGGCGCAGCCCGGCGCCGTCGACCTGGTCCCGGTCGCCGGCCGCGACGCCGCCGTCGCCGCGATCCAGGAGCGCGACGTCTACGGCGCGATCCTGCTCGGCCAGGCGCCCGAGGTGCTCACGGCCTCGGCCGCGAGCAGCGTGACCAACCAGCTCCTCACCACGGCCGCGAGCCAGCTGCAGGCCGGCGTCGCGCAGCAGGCGGCCGCCGGCGGGGGCGGCCCGGCCGCCGCGCCGACCGTCACCGTGACCGACGTCGTCCCCCTGTCCTCCGACGACCCGCGCGGCACCGGCCTCACCGCCGCCCTGTTCCCGCTCGTGCTCGGCGGGATCGTCGGGGGTGTGGCGGTCTCGCTGCTCGTGGTCGGCGCCCTGCGGCGCGTCCTCGCCGTCGCCGTCTACTCCGCCGTCGGCGGCGTCGTCCTGGTCGCGGTGCTCCAGTCGTGGTTCGGGGCGCTGCAGGGCGACTGGTGGACCAACACCGGGGCCGCCGCGCTCGCGCTCGCGGCCGTCGCCGCGCCGATCACCGGGCTCGTGGCGCTGCTCGGGCGCGCCGGGATCGCGCTCGGCGCCGTGACGATGATGCTGGTCGCCAACCCGATCTCCGGCGCGACCATGCCGCCGGAGTTCCTCCCCTGGCACTGGGGCGAGATCGGCCAGTGGTTCCCGCCCGGCGCGGGCGCCACCCTGCTGCGCGACCTGTCGTACTTCCCGTCGGCCGACGCCGGGCCGGCGTGGCTCGCCCTCGGACTCTGGGCCGCAGCGGGCGTGGTCCTGTCGCTGCTGGGCCACCTGCGCACCGCCGGCGGCGCCGAGCCAGACGCCGAGGCCGCACGCGACGAGGCGCTGGAGCGCGCCGCGCGCCACGGCGAGCCGGCGCTCCGCGCCTGACCGTCGGGCGACGCGGCCGGGGGCTGCGTCAGCCGCCGGCCGGGGCGAGCACGAGCACCGGCTTCGCCAGCGCCTCGCCCCGCCGGCGCGTGTCCTCCAGCAGCGCGACGAGCGTGCCGTCCGGGCCGATCGCCGCGACCGTGCCCCGCTCGCCGCTCGCCGGCACCCACTGCCCGTAGCCGAGGGCGCGCGCCTCGTCGTCGGTCAGCTCCCGCACCGGGAACGTCGCGCGGGCGGCGTCCGCGAGCGGCAGCGTCGCGAGCACGCCGTCGGCGTCCGCCTGGGACTCGAGCTGCTCGAGCGTGCGGGCCGAGGCGAGCTCGTAGCCGCCCACCCGCGTGCGGCGCAGCGCGGTGAGGTGGCCGCCCGTCCCGAGCGCGGCGCCCAGGTCGCGAGCGAGCGCACGGACGTACGTCCCCGAGGACACGACGACGGCCACGTCGACGTCGAGCACCGGCACACCCTCGACCGTGGTCGCAGGCCGCGTGCCGAGCACGTCGAAGCGGCTCACGGTGACCGGCCGGGCCTCGAGGACGACGTCCTCCCCCGCCCGGGCGCGCGCGTAGGCCCGCTTCCCGTCCACCTTGATCGCGCTCACCGTGGTGGGCACCTGCCGGATGTCGCCGGTCAGCGCCGCGACCTCCCGCGCGAGGTCCGCGTGGTCGACGCCGTCGCCCACCCCGGAGGCGGAGACGACCTCGCCCTCGGCGTCGTCCGTGGTCGTGGCGACCCCCAGCCGGATCGTCGCGTCGTACGCCTTGTCCGCCCCGACCACGTACGTGAGCAGCTTCGTGGCCCGCCCGACGCCGACGACGAGCACGCCCGTCGCCATCGGGTCGAGCGTGCCCGCGTGGCCGACCTTGCGCGTGCCCGCCAGCCGCCGGCAGCGCCCGACGACGTCGTGGCTGGTCCAGCCCGCCGGCTTGTCGACGACGAGGAACCCGTCCGGTGCGGTCGGACGGCGGGGCGGCCGCTCGTCGCGTTCCCCGGGGCCGCTCACTCGTCCTCGTCGTCCTCGCGCGGCTTGCGGTACGGGTCCTCGTCGCCGGCGAAGCCCTTGCCCTCGCGCAGCGCGGCGAGCTCGGCGTCCCGGCGCTGCGCCTCGAGCAGCGCGGCGTCCAGGTGCGCGGCGTTCTCCGGCATCGAGTCCAGGAAGAACTCGATGGTCGGCGTCAGCCGCACGCCGGTCTGCTTGCCGACCTCGGACCGGATCATCCCCTTGGCGCTCTCCAGCGCCGCGGCGGTCCCCGCCCGCTCCTCGTCGGTGCCGAACACGGTGTAGAACACCGAGGCGTTCTGCAGGTCGCCGGTGACGCGCACGTCGGTCACGGTGACGAAGCCGAGGCGCGGGTCCTTGATCCGGGTGTCGAGCAGCTGCGCGACGATCTCCTTGATGCGGTCCGCCAGCTTGCGGGCACGCGGGTTCTCGGGCCTGTCGCCCTTGGGGCCGGGCATGTGTGTCTCCCTCTCTCGACGCCGACGGCGCCCCGCCCGGCCCTGCTCCTGTCGAAGCGGGGCGAGGGCGGGGCGCCGTCGGGCTGAACCTTGCGGCGCGACCGTCAGGCGCGCGGCTTCTCGCGCATCTCGAAGGTCTCGATGATGTCACCCTCGGTGATGTCGTTGAACGACCCGAGGCCGATGCCGCACTCGAAGCCCTCGCGGACCTCGGTGACGTCGTCCTTCTCGCGGCGCAGCGACTCGATCGTCAGGTCGTCCCCGATGACCTTGCCGTCGCGCAGCACGCGCGCCTTCGTGTTGCGGCGGATGGTGCCCGACCGCACGATCGAGCCCGCGATGTTGCCGAACTTCGAGGAGCGGAAGACCTGACGGATCTCCGCCGTGCCCAGCTGGGCCTCCTCGTACTCCGGCTTGAGCATGCCCTTGAGGGCCGCCTCGACGTCCTCGATCGCCTGGTAGATGACCGAGTAGAACTTGACCTCGACGCCCTCGCGGTCGGCCAGCTCCTCGACCCGCTCACCGAACTTCACGTTGAAGCCGATGATCACCGCGTTGTCGACGGTGGCCAGGTTGACGTCGTTCTGCGTGATGGCGCCGACGCCGCGGTGGATGACGCGGAGCTGCACCTCCTCGCCGACGTCGATCTTGAGCAGCGCGTCCTCCAGGGCCTCGACGGCACCGGAGACATCGCCCTTGAGGACCAGGTTGAGGGTCTCGACCTTGCCCTGCTCGACGGCCTTGGTGAAGTCCTCGAGGCTGATCCGCTTGCGACGCTTGGCCAGCGTGGCGGCGCGCTCGGCGGCCTCGCGCTTCTCCGCGATCTGACGGGCGGTGCGCTCGTCGGGGGCCACCAGGAAGGTGTCGCCCGCGCTCGGCACCGACGCCAGGCCGAGCACGAGGACCGGACGCGCCGGGCCCGCCTCGGTCACGGACTCGCCGTGCTCGTCGAACATGGCGCGCACGCGGCCGTGGGCCGTGCCCGCGACGATCGCGTCACCGACGTGCAGCGTGCCGGACTGGACGAGGACGGTCGCGACGGCGCCGCGGCCCTTGTCGAGGTTGGCCTCGATGGCCACGCCTCGCGCGTCCTTGTCCGGGTTCGCCCGCAGGTCCAGCGAGGCGTCCGCGGTGAGCAGCACGGCCTCGAGCAGCTGGTCGATCCCCTGGTTCTGCTTGGCGGAGACGTCGACGAACATCGTGTCGCCGCCGTACTCCTCGGCCACCAGGTTGTACTCGGTGAGCTGCTGGCGGATCTTGTCGGGGTTCGCCCCCTCCTTGTCCACCTTGTTCACCGCGACCACGATCGGCACGTCGGCCGCCTGGGCGTGGTTCAGCGCCTCCACCGTCTGCGGCATGACGCCGTCGTCGGCGGCGACCACGAGGATCGCGATGTCCGTCACCTGAGCACCACGGGCACGCATGGCGGTGAACGCCTCGTGACCCGGGGTGTCGATGAAGGTGATCGGGCGCTCGACGCCCTCGTGCTCACGACGCACCTGGTAGGCACCGATGTGCTGGGTGATGCCGCCGGCCTCGCCGGAGACGACGTCGGTCTGGCGGATCGCGTCGAGAAGACGCGTCTTGCCGTGGTCGACGTGACCCATGACGGTGACGACGGGCGGACGGGGCATGAGGTCCTCGTCCGACTCGTCGGCCTCCTCGGCCGCCAGGTCGATGTCGAAGGACCCGAGCAGCTCGCGGTCCTCCTCCTCGGCCGACACCATCTCGATGACGTAGCCGAGCTCGGCCGCCAGCGTGCCGAACGTGTCCTCGTCGAGGGACTGCGTCGCGGTCGCCATCTCACCGAGGTGGAACAGCACCGTGACGAGGCTCGCGGGGTTTGCGTCGATCTTGTCGGCGAAGTCGTTCAGCGACGAGCCGTGGCGCAGCCGGACGACGGTCGAACCGTTGCCCCGGGGCACCTGCACGCCGCCGAGCGACGGCGCCTGCATCTGCTCGAACTCCTGCCGCTTCGCGCGCTTCGACTTGCGCCCGCGGACGGGACGACCGCCGGCGCGGCCGAACGCGCCCTGCGTCGACCCACGACCGGCACCACCACGACCGCCGGGGCGACCGCCGAAGCCGCCGCCACCACCGGGACGGAAGCCGCCGCCACCACCGCCGGGGCCGCCACCGCGACCGCCGCCACGGCCGCCACCGGCGGGCGCCGGGCGCTCGCCGGGACGCGGCATCGAGGTCTTGCCCGGCATCATGCCGGGGTTCGGGCGCGGCCCGCCGGGGCGCGGCGCCGCCGGACGCGGACCGCCCGGACGGGGGCCGCCGGGACGGGGGCCGCCGGGACGCTCGCCGGAGCGCTCGGGCGCGGCCTCGCCGCGGTCCGGGCGCTGGCCGGGGCGAGGCATGCCCTGGCTGGACGCGAACGGGTTGTTGCCCGGGCGCGGGCCACCGGAGCCGCCTGCGCCGCCGGGACGCTGCCCCTGGCGCGGCATGCCCTGGCTGGACGCGAACGGGTTGTTGCCCGGGCGCGGGGCGCGACCGCCCTTGCCACCGTCACGTCCGCCGTCGCGCTGCTCGCGCGCGGCGGGTGCGGGCTTCGGGGCCGCGGGACGCGGACCGGGGGTCGGCGCACCGGGACGGCCGGCCGGCTTGGCCGGGGCCTCGGGCGACGCCGCGGCGGGGGTCGCGGCCGCCGCCGGGGCGGCGGGCGCCTCGACCTCGGGCGCGGAGGCCGCCTTCTGCGCGGCGGGCTTGGGGGCGGGCTTCGCCGGAGCGGCCTTCTGCTCGGCGCGCGGCGCCGCAGCCTTCGGCTCGGCGGCCTTGGCCGGTGCCCCGGAGGACGCCGGAGCGGCGTCCTTGTACTTGTCGCGCATGGCCCGCTCGACCGGCGCCTCGAGCGTCGAGGACGCCGAACGGACGAACTCGCCCGCCGACTTCAGGTCGGCGAGCAGGGTCTTGCTCTCCACCCCGAGCTGCTTGGCCAGCTCGTGAACGCGGATCTTCGCCACAACTCTCCTGTCTCGGCCCTCCTGCGAGACAGGGAGGACCGTCGTTAGTACCGAGTACTCATCGCACGGAACTCATCGGGTGCCCATCGGCTTCTGACCCGCTTCCTTGTCGACTTCAGTGGGTGCGGCCGAGCGTGCTCGGTCGCGATGGTCCGGCCGCCGGGTGGCGGTGCGGACCGGAGGGACTCATCGGTCTCGCCGCTCCAGGTGGTCCCGGACGCCGGAGAGGTCGATCGGGCCGGTGACGCGCAGGGCGCGCGGCACGGCCCGACGACGCTCGGCGAGCGCCAGGCAGGCGGGCGTCGGATGGATCCAGGCGCCACGCCCCGGCAGGCACCCCCGCACGTCGACCGCGAGGACTCCCTCGCGTCCCGACGGCTCGAGCACCAGCCGCAGAAGAGCGGACCGCTGGTCACGCTCCCGGCACCCGACGCACGTCCGTACCGGGCCGGAGGTTTCCGGAGGGGTACGTGGGGAGGTCGAGGGCTGGGCGCGTGGCCCGGTCCCCGACAGTCTAGCGCGACGACCCACGTGCCGTGACCGGCCTCAGCCCTGGGCCCCGCGGCTCGCCGCGGCGCCACCTGCGTCGTCGCCCTCGGGGACGTCGCCCGCGGACGCCCCCTCGTCCGACCGGATGTCGATCCGCCAGCCCGTCAGCTTCGCGGCGAGACGGGCGTTCTGCCCCTCCTTGCCGATCGCGAGGGACAGCTGGTAGTCCGGCACGACGGCCCGCGCGGCCTTGGCGTCCGCGTCGACCACCGTGACCGAGGTCACACGGGCCGGCGAGAGCGCGTTGGCCACGAAGCGTGCCGGGTCGTCGCTGTGGTCGACGATGTCGATCTTCTCCCCGTGCAGCTCCGCCATGACGGCGCGCACGCGCGCGCCCATCGGGCCGATGCAGGCGCCCTTGGCGTTCAGCCCGGCCACCTTGGAGCGGACGGCGACCTTGGAGCGGTGCCCCGCCTCGCGGGCGATCGCCGTGATCTCCACGGCGCCGTCCGCGATCTCCGGGACCTCGAGCTCGAAGAGCTTGCGCACGAGGCCCGGGTGGGTGCGGCTCAGCACCACCTGGGCGCCCTTCATGCCGCGGGACACCTCGACCACGTAGGCGCGCAGCCGCTCGCCGTGCACGTACTCCTCGGTGGGCACCTGCTCGTGCGGGGGCAGGACGGCCTCGGTGCCGCCGACGTCCACGAGGACGACGCGCGGGTCGCGGCCCTGCTGGATGACCCCGGCGAGGACCTCGCCCTCCTTGCCGCGGAACATGCCGAGCACCTGGTCGTCCTCGGCGTCGCGCAGCCGCTGCACGATGACCTGCCGGGCCGTCGCGGTGGCGATGCGGCCGAAGTCGGCCGGGGTGTCGTCGAACTCGGGCCCCAGCTCGATCGTGGGGCGCGCGTCCGGGTCCTCGGGGTCCGGCGTGCGGATCTCCTCGCGCGCCCACACGGCGACGTGCCCGGACTTGCGGTCCACCTCGACCCGCGCGTGCGCGTAGGCGTCGGGCGTGCGGTGGTAGGCCGACAGCAGCGCCTGCTCGATCGCCGCCACGAGGACGTCGAGGCTGATGTCCCGCTCCCGCTCCAGCAGCCGAAGCGTGCTCATGTCGATGTCCATCGTCAGCCCTCCTCGTGACGGGCAGCGCCCGTGGTGTCGTCCCGGGCGGCGCCCGTGTCCGTGTCTGTGTCCGGGTCCGCCTCGTCCGGCGCCTCGTCCAGGCGCTTCAGCTCGACCTCGATCTTGCCCTGGCGCACGTCGGCGACGGCCACCCGGGTGCCGTCCTCCAGCACCAGCGTCGCGTCATCGCCCGGCCCCGCCTCGACCTCCACCAGCCGGCCCGACGTCGTGCCGCCGGCGCGCAGCCGGAGCACGACGAGCCGACCGCGGGCGCGCCGGAAGTGGCGCAGCTCGGTGAGCGGCCGGGAGGTGCCGGGCGTCGAGATCTCGAGCGTGTACGCACCGGGGACGACGTCGTCGGCGTCCAGCGCCGCGGAGATCGCGCGCGAGACGTCGCCGAGGGTGTCGGAGTCCAGGCTGCCCCGCGCGTCCTCGGGAAGGTCCACGGTGACGCGCACGACCGACTTCGCGCCGGCCTGCGTGACGACGACGTCCTCGAGGTACAGGGCCGCGGCGTCGACCGCCGGGGTCACGACCCGCCGCACCGCCTCGGCCTTCGCCCCGCCCGCCGTCGTGCGGCCGTGCTGCGCTGCCATCCCTGCCTCCCGTGGGTCACGTCGTGGACTGCCGTGTGCTCCCGCGCCGGGACGTCCCGCGGCCGGTGTGTCGTTGTGTGCAGCGACCAGCGTAACGAACGACGGGCCCGCCCCGCGCCGTCCGGCGCCTGCGCCGGGGGGAGGAACGTCACACGGACCCGGCCGCGCGCGTGGCATCATCGGCCTCGATGGAACCTCAGCCCGCCCCCGCCCGGTCCGCCGACGACGACGCGACCGGCGCGACCGGCGCGGCCTCGCCCGTCGGGCGGCGCCGCGGCCTGGTCGCCGCCGCCGGGGCGCTGCTCGCCGTCGGTCTGCTGGCCGGCTGCGGGGTGCGGCTGGAGGCGCCGCCTGCGGGAGAGCCCGTGCCCGACAGCCTCGAGCTGGTCCGTCGCACCGCCGTCTCGGACGCGCTCCGGGTCGCCGACGGCGCCGAGGCCGCGCTCGAGGACGTGCCCGCGTCGCGCAAGCGTGTGGTCGCCGAGCTCACGCGCATCGTCGCGGACTCCCGCGAGCAGGCCGAGGCGCTGGGCGGCGAGTACGACTCCGGGCTCGCCACGGGCGCGCCCACCGACACCCGATCGTCGGCCTGGGACCGGGCGACCCCGGCCGACGTCGTGCAGGCGCTGGACGACGCCGCCGCCCGGTCGCGGACCGCGGCGGGGACCACGGGCGACGGCCCGCTGGCCCGGCTGCTGGCGTCGATCGCCGCGGCGCAGACCGTCTCCGGCGGGCGCCTGGCGGCGCTGGTCGACGAGCCCGGGCCGGACGTCGTGACGCCGCAGGTGCCGAAGGTCGCCGAGCAGGACGAGCAGGACGGCGAGGAGGACACCGGGGACGAGCCCTCCCCCGGCGCCACGACGCAGGACGCCACGGCCACCGACGACGCGGGGGACGCCGCGGACGACGCCGCTGACGGGGGCGATGACGAGGGCGAAGGCGACGGCGCGGTGCCCGAGGGGCTCACCCCCCAGGACCTGAGCACGCTCGTCGTGTCGGAGGACGCGACCCGGTACGCGCTGCAGCTGCGCGCGGCGATCGGCTCCGGCGAGACGCGCGAGCGGCTGCTCGAGCGGGTCGGGGTGCACGCGCAGCGCGCGGACGGGTGGGCCGCCGTGGCGGGGACGCAGTCCACGGCGGACGACCCGCGCCGCGCCGCCTACGCCGTGCCGCGGGTCGCGGACCAGGACGACGCGGCGCTGGTGATCGACCTGGAGAACGACCTCGCCACCGACTACGCCACGCTCGTGGGCACGACGGCGGCCGGAACGCGCACCGTGCTCGTCGACCTGCTCGTCGACTCTGCGGTGGCCCTGGACGACTGGGGCGCCGAGCCCGAGCCGTTCCCCGGCCTGCCGGAGCAGGCGGGGGACGACGAGGACGCCGCGTAGCCGGCTGGCCCGGCCGGGCCGGTCAACCCGCGAGCAGCGCCGCGACGCGCTCGGTCACGACGCGCGCGGCGTCCGCCACGGGAACCTGCTCCGACGCGCCGGCGCGCGGGCGCACCTCCACCAGGCCGTCCCCGAGGCCGCGCCCGACGACGACGATCAGCGGCACGCCGAAGAGCTCCGCGTCGGCGAACTTCACGCCGGGCGACACCTTGGGCCGGTCGTCGTAGATGACCTCGACGCCCGCGTCGACGAGCTCCGTGGCGAGCTTCTCGGCGGCGTCGAACACCTCGGTGCCCTTGCCGGTCGCGACGACGTGCACGTGCGCGGGGGCGACGTGGGCCGGCCACGCGAGGCCCTTGTCGTCGTGGTTGACCTCCGCGAGCGCCGCGAGGGCGCGGGTGACGCCGATGCCGTACGACCCCATGGTGACGGTGACGGCCTTGCCGTTCACGTCGAGCACCTTGAGGTCCAGCGCCTCGGCGTACTTGCGGCCGAGCTGGAAGATGTGGCCGATCTCGATGCCGCGCGCGAGCTCGAGCGGGCCGGAGCCGTCGGGGGCCGGGTCGCCCGCGCGCACCTCGGCGGCCTCGATGGTGCCGTCCGCCGTGAAGTCGCGGCCGGCCACGAGGTCGAAGACGTGCTTGCCGGGGGCGTCGGCGCCGGTGATCCATCGGGTGCCGGGCACCACGCGCGGGTCGAGCAGGTACCGGATCGCCGAGCGCGTCGAGCCGTCCTCGGCCTCGACCTGCGCCCCCTGCGGACCCAGCGCGCCGGGGCCGATGTAGCCCTTGACGAGCTCGGGGTGGGCGGCGAAGTCCGCCTCGGTGGCGGGCTCGGCCTCAGCCGGGGTGAGGGAGGCCTCGAGGCGCTTGACGTCGACCTCGCGGTCGCCGGGCAGCCCCACGACGAGCAGCTCGCGCCGCCCGTCGGGGTGGGTGACGGCGAGCACGACGTTCTTCAGCGTGTCCGCGGCGGTCCAGGGACGGTCGGGGCGCGGGTGCTGCTCGTTCGCGCACGCCACCAGCGACTCGATGGTCGGGGTGTCGGGGGTGTCCTCGACGTGCGCGGCGGGCGCGTCGTCGTACGGGAGCGCGTCGGGCACGGGCGTGACGACGGCCTCGACGTTGGCGGCGTACCCGCCCGCGGAGCGCACGAACGTGTCCTCGCCGATCGGCGACGGGGACAGGAACTCCTCCGAGCGGGAGCCCCCCATCGCGCCGGACGTCGCGGAGACGATGACGTAGTCGAGGCCGAGGCGGTCGAAGATCCGCTGGTACGCGCCGCGCTGGCGCTCGTACGCGGCGGCGAGGCCCTCGTCGTCGACGTCGAACGAGTAGGCGTCCTTCATGATGAACTCGCGCCCGCGGATGAGGCCGGCGCGGGGGCGCGCCTCGTCGCGGTACTTCGTCTGGATCTGGTACAGCGCGAGGGGCAGGTCCTTGTACGAGGAGTACAGGTCCTTCACCAGCAGCGTGAACATCTCCTCGTGCGTGGGCGCCAGGAGGTAGTCGGCCTCCTTGCGGTCCTGCAGCCGGAAGAGGTTGGGGCCGTACTCGGTCCAGCGGCCGGTCGCCTCGTAGGGCTCGCGCGGCAGCAGCGCCGGGAAGTGCACCTCCTGCGCCCCGATGGCGTTCATCTCCTCGCGGACGACGGCCTCGATCTTCGCCAGGACGCGCAGCCCGAGCGGCAGCCACGAGTAGATGCCGGGGGCCGCGCGGCGGATGTAGCCGGCGCGCACGAGCAGCCGGTGGCTCGCGACCTCGGCGTCGGCCGGGTCCTCGCGCAGGGTGCGGACGAAGAGCTGGGACAGGCGGAGCAGGTCGCCCTGGGGCGCACGGGCGGACGCGATCGACATGGGTGCAAGCCTAGCGGCGCCGCACGGCTGTCCCCGCCGCTCCCCCGGCCGCCGGATCGCCCGTCTCCGCCGCCGTTCGCCCGGCCCCTCCCCTGGTCGGCGTCGGGCCCGGCTGGCAGCATGGCCGCATGCCCGAGCTTCCCGAGGTGCAGGCGCTGGCGGAGTTCCTCGACGCTCGTACGACCGGCCGCCGCGTCGTCGCCGCCGACGTCGCGGCCATCGCCGCGCTCAAGACCTTCGACCCGCCGGTGACCGCGCTCGTGGGCCGGGAGGTCCACGGCGTCACCCGCCACGGCAAGTGGCTGGACGTGCGGTTGTCGGGGGCCGGTGACCATGGTGACGGCAGCGGTGAGGACGCGGACCTGCACCTGCTGTTCCACCTGTCGCGCGGCGGATGGGTGCGCTGGTCGGACCAGGCGCCCACGACGCCGGTCCGCCCGCGGATGGGCGGCTCGTCGCGCGGGGCGGCGCTGGCGCTGCGGGTACGGCTCGACGACGGCGCCGGCTTCGACCTCACCGAGGCGGGCACCCGCAAGCGCCTCGCGGTGCACGTGGTGCGCGACCCGCAGGAGGTGGAGCAGGTCGCCACGCTGGGCGTCGACCCGCTCTCGGACGACTTCACGACCGAGGCCCTCGCCGCGCTGATGCGGGAGAAGAACCAGCAGGTCAAGGGCCTCCTGCGCGACCAGCGCGCGATCGCCGGGATCGGCAACGCCTACTCCGACGAGATCCTCCACGTCGCGAGGGTCTCGCCGTTCAAGCTCACGCGGTCGTTCTCCCCGGACGAGGTCGCGGCGCTGCACGACGCCGTCGTCACCACGTTGCGCGACGCCGTCGCGGCGTCGTCGGGCAAGCCGGCCAAGGAGCTCAAGGACGCCAAGCGCGCCGGGATGCGCGTGCACGGCCGCACCGGCGAGGCGTGCCCCGTGTGCGGCGACGTCGTGCGCGAGGTGAGCTTCGCCGACCGGTCGCTCCAGTACTGCGCCACCTGCCAGACCGGCGGGCAGGTGCTCGCCGACCGGCGGATGTCGCGGCTGCTGAAGTAGCGGGTCAGCCCGCAGCGACCGCCTCTCGGGAGGCGACGAACGCCTCGACGCACGCGCGCACCTGCTCGGGCGTGTGCGCGGCGGAGAGCTGCACCCGGATGCGCGCCTCGCCGCGCGGCACGACGGGGAACGAGAAGGCCGTGACGTACACGCCGCGCTCCCCCATCGCCGCCGCCACCTTCGCGGCGAGCACGGCGTCGCCGAACATCACCGGCACGATCGGGTGCTCGCCGGGCAGCAGGTCGAAGCCCGCCTCCGTCATCAGGGTGCGGAACAGCTCCGCGTTGGCGGTGAGCCGCTCGCGCAGGTCGCCGGCCGTCTCCACGAGGTCGAGCGCCGTGAGGGTGCCCGCCACGATCATCGGCGCGAGCGTGTTCGAGAACAGGTACGGGCGGGCGCGCTGGCGCAGCAGGTCGACGATCTCCTGGTGCGCCGCCACGTACCCGCCCGACGCCCCGCCGAGGGCCTTGCCGAACGTGCCCGTGAGGATGTCGACGCGGTCGGCGACGCCGAGCAGCTCGGGCGTGCCCCGCCCGCGGAAGCCCATGAAGCCCACCGCGTGCGAGTCGTCGACCAGGACGAGCGCGGAGTACCGGTCGGCCAGGGCGCAGATCTCGCGCAGCGGCGCGAGGTAGCCGTCCATCGAAAACACACCGTCGGTGACGATCACGACGTGGCGCGCGCCGCCGTCGCGGGCCGCGCGCAGCTGGTCCTCCAGGTCGGCCATGTCGCGGTTGCGGTAGCGGAACCGGGCGGCCTTGGACAGGCGGATGCCGTCGATGAGCGAGGCGTGGTTGAGCGCGTCGGAGATGATCGCGTCGTCGGCGCCGAACAGCGTCTCGAAGACCCCGCCGTTGGCGTCGAAGCACGACGAGAACAGGATCGAGTCGTCCGTGCCGAGGAAGCCCGCCAGCCGCTGCTCGAGGGCCCGGTGCTGGTCCTGCGTGCCGCAGATGAACCGCACGCTGGCCAGCCCGTAGCCCCACGTGTCGAGGGCGTCGCGCGCCGCCGCGACGATGCGCGGGTCGTCCGCGAGGCCCAGGTAGTTGTTGGCGCAGAAGTTCAGCAGCTCGGCGCCGTCGGCGCGGATCCGCGCGCCCTGCGGTCCGGCGATGCCGCGCTCGTGCTTGGTCAGCCCGGCGCTCTCGATCGCCGCGAGCTCGCCCGCCAGATGGTCCCGGAACGTCCCGTACATCGCTACGCCTCCTCGTCCTGTGCGCCGTCCTCAGCGTCGGCGTCCCAGGCCGTCCAGTCGAGCACGACCTTGCCGCCGTGCGCTGACGCCGCGGCCTCGAAGCCCTCGCGCCACCGGCTCGCGGGGAGCCGGTCGGTGACGACCGACGCGATCGCCGCGCGCAGCGTCGCGCTGGTGCGCAGCATCGCGTCCATGGCCTGCCACGTCTCGAACATCTCCCGGCCGTAGATGCCCTTGAGAGTGAGCATGTGGGTCACGACCGTGCCCCAGTCGACGGCGATCGGCGCGGACGGCAGGCCGAGCATCGCGATCCGCCCGCCGTGGTTCATGTTCGCGATCATCTCGGGCAGCGCGCTCGGGGCGCCGCTCATCTCGAACCCGACGTCGAAGCCCTCCCGCAGGCCGAGCTCGCGCTGCGCGTCGGCGACCCGGGCCGTGCGCACGTCGAGGGCGGCGTCGGCGCCCATCGCCTTCGCCATCTCGAGCCGGGCCGGGCTGACGTCGGTGCCCACCACCAGGTGCGCGCCGGCGTGCCGGGCGACCGCGATCGCCATGAGCCCGATCGGCCCGCAGCCGGACACGAGCACGTCCTCGCCGATCACCGGGAACGCGAGCGCCGTGTGCACCGCGTTGCCGAGCGGGTCGAAGATCGCCGCGACGTCGAGGTCGACCTCGGCGTGGTGCACCCACACGTTGGTGGCGGGCAGCACCACGTACTCGGCGAACGCGCCGTCGCGGTGCAGGCCCAGGCCCTGCGTGCGGATGCACATCTGGCGGCGACCGGCGCGGCAGTTGCGGCACGTGCCGCACACGATGTGCCCCTCGCCGGAGACGAGGTCGCCCACGGCGACGTCGTGCACCATCTCCCCGACCTGGACGACCTCGCCGACGAACTCGTGCCCGGGCACCAGGGGCGCGGCGATCGTGGACGCGGCCCAGTCGTCCCAGCGGTCGATGTGCAGGTCGGTGCCGCAGATGCCGGTGCGCAGCACGCGGATCTTCACGTCCCCGACGCCGGCCTCCGGCTCGGGTCGTTCCACCAGCTCCAGCCCGGGGCCCGGCCCCGGCTTGTACAGCGCCCTCATCGGGCGCCCGCCGGTGCCTCGGACACCCGTGCATCCCGCGTCGCATGCGTCGTCACGCCGCGTACCATCTCACGATCCGGACGGATCCGGTAACCGCGGGGCATGTCGGCTCAGCCCCGTCAGAACAGCACGGTCGTGAACGTGCCGACCTGCTCGAAGCCCACCCGGCGGTAGGTGGCGAGCGCGGGTGCGTTGAACGCGTTGACGTACAGGGAGACCACCGGCGCCACCTCGCGGCGGGTCGCGACGACGACGGCGGCCATGCCCGGCGCCGCCAGCCCGCGGCCGCGGCGCAGCGGGTCCACCCACACGCCCTGCACCTGCGCCACCCCGCCGGCCACCGCTCCCAGCTCGGCCTTGAAGGCGACGAACGGCCCCGGTCCCGAGCCGGGGCCCGGCACCTGCGGCTCCGTGCGGACGAACGACCGCCCCTCGGCCACGAGCGAACGGACGCGCAGGGCGTACGCGCTGCCCGGGGAGGCGGCCGGCGCGTACCCGACCTCCTCCGCGAACATCCGCACGCACGCGGGCAGCACGGCGTCCACCTCGTCGAGCGTCGAGCGCCGCACCTGGGGGTCGGGCTCCACGTCCGGGTCCCGCGCGATCGCGAGGGACGGCTGGTCGGCGCGCACCTCACGGGCCGGGGGCCAGCGGGGCGCGAGCAGGTCCCACAGCGCGAGCGCCGCCGTCCGCTCCCCCACGATCGACGACGATCGCCGGCCCTGGGCGCGCGCCGTCGCGGCGAACGCCGCGATCGCGTCGTCGGCGTCGCGGCCCACCAGGTCCGGGGCCAGCACGGGGACGAGGTTCGCGCCCGACCAGCACACCGCGACGAGCGGGCCGGACGCGGGGAAACCCCACGCCTGGCCGCCCGCGGCGGCGAACCCCGCGGCGGCGGCCACCTCGAGCCGCGCCGCCGCGAGCACGGCGGTCACCGGGTCGCGGGCCAGCAGGGCGCGCGCCTCGGCGAGGTCCTCCTGCCCGAGGACGCGGGCCCGGGGGCGGCGCACGTCGAGGCCGCGCGCGTCGCCACGCGTCCGCACCGCCGGTCGCCAGCCGCCCATCACGCCCCCTTCGCCGCCGTGGGCCCTTCCGCCATCGTCCCCGATGCCGCCTTTCGGTGCGGCTCCTCGGGCCGAACCGTCAGCCGACCGTGACCTCCGGGGCCCCGGCCTGCGCGTCGTTCTCGGGGGCGGGCATCGTCTCGGCGATACGCATCGCCTCCTCGATGAGGGTCTCGACGATCATCGCCTCCGGGACGGTCTTGATGACCTCGCCCTTGACGAAGATCTGGCCCTTGCCGTTGCCGGACGCGACGCCGAGGTCGGCCTCGCGCGCCTCGCCCGGGCCGTTGACGACGCAGCCCATGACCGCGACGCGCAGCGGGACCGTCATGCCCTCGAGGCCCGCGGTGACCTTCTCCGCGAGCGTGTACACGTCCACCTGGGCCCGCCCGCAGGACGGGCAGGAGACGATCTCGAGCTTGCGGGGGCGCAGGTTGAGGGCCTGCAGGATCTGCGTGCCCACCTTGACCTCCTCGACCGGCGGCGCCGACAGCGACACCCGGATCGTGTCGCCGATGCCCTGGCTCAGGAGCGCGCCGAACGCGGTGGCCGACTTGATCGTGCCCTGGAAGGCCGGGCCCGCCTCGGTGACGCCGAGGTGCAGCGGCCAGTCGCCCCGCTGCGCCAGCAGCTCGTAGGCGCGCACCATGACGACCGGGTCGTTGTGCTTCACGGAGATCTTGAAGTCGTGGAAGCCGTGCTCCTCGAACAGGCTCGCCTCCCACACCGCGGACTCGACCAGCGCCTCCGCCGTGGGCTTGCCGTACTTCTCCAGCAGACGCTTGTCGAGGGAGCCGGCGTTGACGCCGATCCGCAGGGAGACCCCGGCGTCGGAGGCCGCCTGCGCGATCTCCTTGACCTGGTCGTCGAACTTGCGGATGTTGCCCGGGTTCACGCGCACCGCGGCGCAGCCGGCGTCGATCGCCGCGAAGACGTACTTGGGCTGGAAGTGGATGTCCGCGATGACGGGGATCTGCGACTTCTTCGCGATGGCGGGCAGCGCGTCCGCGTCGTCGGACGTCGGCACCGCGACCCGCACGATGTCGCAGCCCGCGGCGGTCAGCTCGGCGATCTGCTGCAGCGTCGCGTTGATGTCCGTGGTCGGCGTGGTCGTCATCGACTGGATGCTGATCGGCGCGTCGCCGCCGACGGCCACCTTGCCCACCTGGATCTTGCGGGACTTGCGGCGGGGGGCCAGCGTGGGTGCGGGCGGGGACGGCATGCCGAGATTGATCGCAGTCACGGTGCCAGTATCGCGCTTCCTGGGCCTGGTCACGCACACGGGCCGGCCCCACGGCCGGCCGTCCACGGTGCGGTGCCACTCTCGTCGCACGTTCTTCACGCGGGCGCGCACCGCCGCCCTCCCGGTCCGGAGGCGCCGGGGTGTCCCCTACTCTGTGGCGGTGCTCGCGCTCCTCGGACTGGTCCTCGTCGTCTCGGTCGTCCTCCTCGTCCCCACCACGGGCGTCGTGCTCGCCACCGGCCGGCGCCGGCGGCGGCGCCACGCCGAGCCGCGACCGGCCGCCACGGTGCTGCTGGTGGCGGCCGTGCTGGCGGTCGCCGGAGGCGCGGTCGCGCTGCTGCTCGGCGCCCCGCCCGCACGCACGGGCGTGGTGGCCGTCCTGGTCGGCGGGTCGGTGCTCGCGTGGTGGCCGGTCGGTCGGTCGTGGGCCGTGCGCGGGCTGGCCGCCTGGGCCGTGACCGTCCTGGCGTCGGTCGCGTTCCTCGCGTACACGGCGACCTGGACGCTCACCGCCTCGCCGTCGGCGGGGGCCGCCCTCGCCAGCGGCGTGCTCTGGCTCGTGGAGGCCTTCGTCGTCCTCATCGGTCTGGGGCACCTGTGGGAGTTCGTCGACGTGCTCACCCGCCGGCAGTGGCCGGCGTCCGTCGACCCGCGGCACCTGCCGCCCGGCGGGGCCCGGCCGTTCGTCAGCCTGCACGTGCCGACCCACGACGAGCCGCCGGACATGGTGATCGCCACCCTCCGGCAGCTGCTGCGCCAGCGGTACGACGCGTACGAGATCCTCGTGATCGACAACAACACGTCGGACCCCGCGCTCTGGCGGCCGGTCGAGGAGTTCTGCGCCACGCACGACCGCATCACGTTCCTGCACGTCGAGGGCCTCGCCGGTTTCAAGAGCGGCGCGCTGAACCTCGCCCTGCGGCACACCGACCCGCGGACGGAGCTGGTCGGCATCATCGACGCCGACTACCTCGTGGAGCCCGACTTCCTGGCGGACTGCGCGCCGATGTTCGCCGACCCGAGCCTCAGCTTCCTCCAGACGCCGCAGGACTACCGCGACTGGGACGTGTCGTCCTACTTCCGCCGCCTGTACTACTCGTACGGGTACTTCTTCGACGTGTCGCAGGCGTCGCGCAACGAGCGCAACGGCGCGATCTTCGGCGGCACCATGGGCCTCATCCGGCGCAGCGCGCTCGAGGAGCAGGGCGGCTGGGACGAGTGGTGCATCACCGAGGACGCCGAGCTCTCCCTGCGGCTGCTGCGCGCCGGCGGACGCGGCGTGCACGTCGACCGCTCCTACGGCCGCGGCGTCATGCCCCTCACGTTCGAGGCCCTCAAGCGGCAGCGGTTCCGCTGGTGCTTCGGCGGCATCCAGATCCTGCGGATGCACTGGCGCTCCCTGCTGCCCGGGCGCCCGACGACGGCGAACCGGCTCACCCTCGCCCAGCGCTGGGCGTACCTCGTCGGCGGGCTCCAGTGGTTCGGCGACGTCGCGTCGGTCGTCTTCACCGGCTTCCTGCTGCTGGGCGCGGCCGACGCCGTCCTCGGCACGGGCACGGTCGTGCGGCGCCTGTCGGACGTGCTCGTGCTGTGCACGGTCGTCCTCGTGCTCCTGGGGCTCTCGCGCGCGGTCGTGCTCACGCGCCGCAGCTCGGGTGCCCGGTGGCGCGACGCGCTCGGGGCGTTCGGCCTGTGGGTCGCGCTCGGCTGGGTGGTGGCGTCGGCCTCGGTACGCGGCCTGGTCGCGCGGGAGGGGGTCTTCCTGCGCACGCCGAAGCAGCGCGGCGAGCTGAGCACCGCGTACGCGCTGCGCGCGAACCTCACCGAGCTGGTGATCGGGACGGTCGCGCTCGCCGTCGGTGCGGTGGCGGTCGGGCAGGGCACGACGTCGGCGGTGGCGGTCGGCGCGCTGCTCGCGCTGCAGGGGGTGGGGTTCCTCCTGGCGCCGTACAACAGCGTCGCGGCGCTGCGCAGCCACCTGCCCGAGGACCTCGCGCGGCGCCGGCGCCGCGGCCTGACCAGCTGGGAGACCGCGTGGTGGGGCGGCACGGTGGCCGTCGGGGCGGCGATGGCCGCGGTCATCGTGGTCACCGTGTGGCCGACGACCCTGCCCGAGCGCCCGTCCGTCCCGTCGGCCCTGGAGGCCGCGCGCGTGCCCGACGACCAGCTTCTCCCCGACACGGCCCCGGACACCGACGAGGCCGAACCCCAGGACCCCGGCAGCGAGGAACCCGCGGACGACCCGGCGAGCACGCCCGACGGCGGGTCCGAGGGAGACGGGGTCGTGCCGGCCTCCGACGACGAGCCGGACGCCACCGAACCCGGCACGACGGAGCCCAGCGCGGATCCCACGCCCACCCCGACGGCGACCGACGGCCCGGGCAACGGCACGGCGCCGACCACCCGGCCGACCAGCCAGCCCACCACTCAGCCCACCACGCAGCCCACTCAGGCGTCGCAGCCCACCCCGTCGAACCGGCCCACCGAGCCGCAAGGCTCGCGGAACGATCCCTCCGCCAAGCCGACCGCGCCGCCCGGCAAGGGCGCCTGAGGGCAGGGCTAGAAGAGGCGGACCGGGTCGACGACGTCGGCGACGATGAGGAGCGCGCCCGTGCCCACGAGCACGACGAACATCACGTACGCGACCGGCATCATGCGCGCCACGTCGGCCGGCCCTGGCCGCGGCAGGCCCCGCACCCGCGCCACCGTGCGCTTGGCGCCCTCGTAGAGCGCGTTCACCACGTGCCCGCCGTCCAGGGGCAGCAGCGGGATGAGGTTGAACATGAACAGCGCGACGTTCAGCGACGCGAGGATGCTCAGCACGATCGAGAGGGTCGACAGCAGCGGGCCGTCGGCCGCGATCGCGTCGACGATGACCCGGCTCACGCCGACCGGCCCCATCGGGCCGTCGGCCGCGCGGGGCTCGTCCGTGAAGGTCTGGACGGCGACGTCGACCACCCGCGCGGGCAGCGTGACGATCAGCTGCGCCGTGCCCGACACCTGCTGCCACACCGCCTCCGGCACCGTGGACAGCGGCAGCGGCACGTACTCCTGCGTGGGGGTGACGCCCAGGAACCCGGCCGTCTCGGTGACGGGCTGCCCGTCGGCCCCGACCTTCGCCGTCCCGTCGGCGTCGACGACGGGGACCTGCCGCTCGGAGGTCGTCACGGTGAGGGGCACCTCGGCCCCGTCCCGCTCCACCACGACCGCGACCTGCTGGTCCGGGGCGTCGGCGATCATGCCGGAGAGCTGCTCCCACGACGTGACGGCCGTGCCGTCCCACTCGACGATCTCGTCGCCGGGCTGCAGCCCCGCCGCGGCCGCGGGCGACGGCGCGGCGCCGTCACCGCACACGGGAGCGCCGTCCGCCGTGGTCGAGGTGGGGGTGCACTCGCTCACGGCACCCACCGTCGTCGTGATCGTCTGGGCGCCGATCCCGACCAGCACGACGAACGTCAGCACGACGGCGATGAGCAGGTTCATCACCGGCCCGCCGAGCATCACCACCAGCTTCTTGGGCGTGGACAGCTCGTAGAACGCCCGGTGCTCCTCGCCGGGACGGATCTCGCCCACCGACGCGTCCCGCGCGTCCGCGACGACCTGCCCGAAGAAGCTCTCGCGGCGGCGCGTCCCGGCGGGGGCGGGCGGCAGCATGCCGACCATCCGCACGTAGCCGCCCAGCGGGATGGCCTTGACGCCGTACTCGGTCTCGCCCTTGACGCGCGACCAGAGGGTGGGCCCGAAGCCCACCATGTACTGGCTGACACGCACGCCGAACTTCTTGGCGGGCACCATGTGCCCCACCTCGTGCAGGCCGATGGAGACGGCGAGGCCCACGAGCATCACCGCGATGCCGATCACCCACGCGAGTAGCTGGTCCACGGCACCGAGCCTAGGTCACCACGGACCACCCGCCCGACGCCGGTCGGCGCCGCGCGTGGAGGGCTCGTCAGGAGCGTGCGAGGATCTCGTCGGCGCGCGCACGCGCCCAGCGCTCGGCGCCCTCCACGGCGGCGAGCGTGACCTCGGTCGCGGCCACGCCGTCGTGCTCGTCCAGCACGCGCTCGACCGTCTCGACGATGTCGAGGAAGCCGATGCGCCCCGCGAGGAACGCCGCCACGCCCTGCTCGTTCGCC
Source organism: Isoptericola variabilis (assembly GCF_050311655.1). Classification (GTDB taxonomy): domain Bacteria; phylum Actinomycetota; class Actinomycetes; order Actinomycetales; family Cellulomonadaceae; genus Isoptericola; species Isoptericola variabilis. Next base: position 709,757 of record NZ_JBNOZM010000001.1, on the reverse strand, counting down.
GCGTTGTAGACCGCGGGGTGCGTGGCGGACGCCGCCACCGCCGCGCGCGCCAGCCCGACGGCGGGGAACGTCGCCTCGTCGAGCGGCTCGAACGTCCACGACGCCGCCCGGCTCCAGTCGCAGGGCGGGGTGACGACGTCGAGCCGCTCCGGCCACGACAGGCCCAGCGCGATGGGCAGCCTCATGTCCGGCGGGGACGCCTGCGCGATCGTGGAGCCGTCGTGGAACTCCACCATCGAGTGCACCACCGACTGCGGGTGCACCACCACGGTGATGTCGTCCGCCGGCACGTCGAACAGCAGGTGCGCCTCGATGAGCTCCAGGCCCTTGTTCATGAGCGAGGCGGAGTTCACCGTCACCACGGGCCCCATGTCCCAGGTGGGGTGGGCGAGCGCCTCGTCGACCGTGACCTTCTTGATGTCGTCGCGGCTGCGCCCGCGGAACGGCCCGCCGGACGCCGTGAGGATCAGGCGCCGCACCTCCTCCCGCGTCCCGCCGCGCAGGGCCTGGGCGATCGCCGAGTGCTCGGAGTCCACGGGCACGATCTGGCCCGGCGCGGCCGCCGCCTTGACGAGCGATCCGCCCACCACGAGCGACTCCTTGTTGGCCAGCGCCAGCGTCGAGCCGCCCGCGAGCGCCGCGAGCGTGGGCCGCAGACCGACCGAGCCCGTGATGCCGTTGAGGACGACGTCGCTGCCCCGCCCGGCGAGCTCGGTCGCGGCGTCGGGGCCGGCCAGCACCTCGACGTCGCCCGCCGCGGCGCCGAGCCGCGCGACCAGGGCGGCCCGCAGGTCGTCGGCCCGCGCGGCGTCCGCGACGGCGACGGCGGCCGCCCCGACGGCGGCGACCTGCTCCGCGAGCAGGGCGACGTCGGAGCCGCCCGCGCTCAGCGCCTCCACCCGGAACCGCCCGGGGTGCGCGCGCACGACGTCGATGGCCTGCGTGCCGATCGAGCCGGTGGAACCGAGGAGGGTGACGGTACGGGCGTGCTGGTCAGGCGTCTGCTCGGGCATGCCGCCCATCATCCCAGGCGTCCTCGCCGTCCGATCGCGTCGTCCTTCCGGCCTCTCGACACGCCGCGAAATCGCGCCGATTTCACCCGCTCCGGTGCTTGACTTCCGGACGAGGATCTCCCCCGCCCGGTCGCGGCGCGGTGTGACGCCGGTTACGTTCGCATACATGCGTACTTATCGCGTGATAGTCGGCAAGCGCGCCATGGGCACGATCGCCGGGGTCGCCGCACTGGTCACGGCGGCCGTCGTCGGGCTGGCGGCACCCGCCGCCGCGGACGGCGACGGCGAGACGCACCGCATCTTCGCGACCCGCGAGGGCCTGGTGGGGAAGCACACCGCGAACGGGCACAAGATCTCCGAGCGGGACCACTTCGTCGCGCTGCCGTCCCGGCGTGCCCTGTCCGCCGACGGCGACGGCGCGTTCTCCGTCCGGGTCTGCCGCGCCGACAGCACGCGGTGCGAGTACGCGCCGGTGTGGGACGTCGGCCCGTGGAACACCGTCGACGACTACTGGAGCGCCACCCGGCACGCCGCCCGCGACCTGCCGAAGGGCACCCCGCAGGCGTCCGCGGCCTACCGCCTCGGCCACCACGGCGGCACGGACCTGTACGGCCGTACCGTCACCAACCCCGCCGGCATCGACCTCGCGGACGGCACCTACTGGGACGGCCTGGGCCTGCGCTCCAACGCCTGGATCGACGTGACCTACCTGTGGCAGGGGTCCGCGCGCACCGGCATCGTCGCGGCCGACGGCGGCACGCTCAACGTCCGCACGGGCCCCGGCACCGGGTACCGGTGGACCGGCGCCGCCGCCGACGCCGCGCGCGTGCCGCTGCTGTGCCACGCGCGCGGGCAGACGGTCACGGGCACCCGCGGCACGACGAACCTCTGGTACCGCATCGGCCCCGGCAACTGGGTGTCCGACGCGTACCTCAACACCGGCAGCGGCCGAGCCCTCGCGCCCGCCTGCTGACGTCGGGGCGGGCGGCCGGGGACCCGCGGACGCCCGCCACCGCCTCGGTCAGACCCCGGCCGCGCTGCGGGCGAGGGGCGCGCGACGCTCCCTGGCGGGCCGAGACCAGGCCCGTGCGCCCACCACGAGCGCGACCGTCGTCGTCGCCACCACCACGGCCGCCGGGACCGGCAGCGCGGACGCACCGCCGCGCGCCACGACGAGGGACGCCGCCGCCGCGCCCACCGCGATGCCCCCGTTGAAGACCACCGGGATCAGCGCGCCCGCCGTCGCCCGCCGCTCCGGGCCGCCCAGGCGCAGGATCAGCGTCTGCGCCAGCGGCGGCAGCGCGCCGGAGGCCACGCCCCACGCGACGAGGACCGCCACGCCGACGACGGGGTGCGCGTCCACGACCGCGAGCCCCAGGAGCGCCAGCGCCGTCCCGGCGGCGCTCAGCGCGAGCGCCGGCGCCGTCCGCGCCCCGAACCGCCCCGCGAGCACCACGCCCAGCGCGGAGGCGAGACCGAACACGAGCAGCAGCGTGCTGACGCCGCCCGGGGCGGCCGCCGCCGGCGCCTCGACGAGCCGCGTGACGTACGTGTAGGCCCCGTAGTGGCCGACGAGGAGCACGCCGACGATCATGGTCACCGCGACCATCGGGCCGGGCCCCCGACCGCCGGCCGGCGCGCCGTGGGGCACCGACAGCCCGCCGTCGTCGGTCCGGGGCACCGCGGCGGCCGCGACGACCGTCCGCACGAGGACGGCGACCAGGAACGTCAGCGCCGCGAGCCCGGCGAACGCCGCGCGCCAGCCCACGGCCCGGGTGACGAGGCTCGCCAGCGGCGTGCCGAGCACCATCCCGAGCGTGGCGCCGCCGAGCACGACGGCCACGGCGCGGGCGAGCTGCCGGTCGGGCACGAGGTCGGCGACGTGCGCGTTGGCGGACGCCCAGAGGAGGCCGACCGCGGCCGCCCCCGCGAGCCGGGCGCCGACCGCCACCCCGTAGGCGGGCGCCAGCGCGGTCGCCGCCGACGACGCGGCGAGGACCAGCAGGGCGACGGCGATCACGGTGCGCCGGTCCCGGCCGGCCACGAGCCGCACCAGCGGAAAGCTCGCGACGACCACGACGGCCGCCCAGAGGGAGACGAGCAGCCCGGTGCGGGACTCGGGCACGCCGAGCCCCGCGCTCATCTGCGGCAGCACCGCCGTGGGCAGCATCTCGGCCGTGACCATGGTGAACGTGGCCGCACCCAGCACCACCAGGGACGGCCACGGGAGCCGGTCGGACGTCGTCTGCGGGGATCGTGAAGTCGTCATGACGACGACGCTAGAGTTTGACATTGATGTCAATGTCAAGGGTGATCCGGACCACGGGTCCCGGATCCTCGGGAAGGCACGCGATGAAGATCGGCGAGGTCGCCCGGCGCACGGGCGTCGCACCGCGGCTGGTGCGCTACTACGAGCAGCAGGGCCTGCTCGTGGCCGACCGTGCGGCGAACGGGTACCGCACCTATTCCGACCAGGACGTCGAGCGGGTGTCGCGGGTCGCGGGCATGGTGCGCGCCGGCATCCCCACCCGCCTCATCAAGGTGCTGCTCGACATGGAGGAGGCGAGCGCGGCCGAGGCGCCCACCTGCCCCCGCACGGTCGCGGAGCTGCTCGCGGCCGAGCTCGTCGGCATCGAGGACAAGATCGCCTGCCTCAGCCGCAGCCGGGACACGATCCGGGACGTCCTCACCCGCACCGAGCACGCGGCCCTCCTGTCGGAGGCCGCGGCCGACTGACACGACAGGGCCCGCTGAGCCGCCGGTGGCCGCCGAGACGACGAGGGCCGCCGACGTGTCGTCGGCGGCCCTCGTCAGGTCTCGCGGTCCCGTGGGGCGCTCGGCGTCACTCGACCCCGAGCAGCACCTCGATGGCGCGGGCGAAGAAGCGGTCCACCGGGCCCTCGGCGTAGCCGTCCGAGCCCTTGGCCCGCCCGAACGTCGCGGAGCGGATCTCTCCCGAGGTCAGCGGCTCCTGCCGGTCGAAGTACGCGACGAGCCGGTCGCACAGCGCGTCGACGTCGTCCGGGTCGTAGCCCGGCTCGCCGCGCTCGGCCGGCGCGAACTTCTCGCCGTCGGGCCGGCCCAGGCGCCCGTACATCGTGCGGGCGCGGTCGGCCAGCGCGGCCATCCAGGCCTCCTGGCCGTGCGCCGCCACGTACTCGGCGCGCTGTCGCGCGATGAACGCCGCCTCGAGGCGGTCCAGCGCCGCGTCGACCTCGTGCGTGTCGTAGCCGCCGCGCACCAGGTCGAACGTCGACACCTGGATGTCGGCGTGCGACAGGGGCTCCGCGGTGCGACCCTCGTACGCCTGCCGGGCGTGGTCGAAGAAGTCCTCGACCTCGTCGCGGTCGTACCCGGTGCGCATCGCGGACACCGTGCTGAACAGTGCGCTCACTCGTCCTCCTCGGCAGCCAGCTGTCCGCAGGCGCCGTCGATGTCGCTCCCGCGGGTGTCACGGATCGTGGTGGGGATGCCGTGCCCGCGCAAGCGTGCCACAAACTCGTCCTCGACGGCACGGTCGCTCGCGGTCCAGATCGAGCCCGGCGTGGGGTTCAGCGGGATGGGGTTGACGTGCACCCAGCCGCGGCCGCGGGCGTTGAGCTTCTCCCCCAGCAGGTCCGCGCGCCAGCCGTGGTCGTTCATGTCCTTGATGAGCGCGTACTCGATCGACACGCGCCGGCCGGTCACCTCGAAGTAGCGGCGCGCGGCGTCGAGCGCCTCGTCCACGCTCCACCGGGTGTTGATCGGCACGAGCTCGCTGCGCAGGTCGTCGTCGGGCGCGTGCAGGCTCAGCGCCAGCGTCACCGGGATCTCGAGCTTCGTGAGCTTCTCGATCGCCGGCACGAGGCCCACCGTCGAGACGGTGATGTTGCGTGCCGACATGCCGAAGCCCTCGGGCTGCGGCGCCACGAGCGCGCGCACCGTCTCGAAGACGGCCTTGGGGTTGGCCAGCGGCTCGCCCATGCCCATGAACACGAGGTTGTTCAGGCGCGTCGGGCCGCCGGGGATCTCGCCCGCGGCGAGCGACCGGTTCGCCGCGCGCACCTGCTCGAGGATCTCCGCCGTCGACAGGTTGCGCGTGAGGCCGAGCTGACCCGTCGCGCAGAACGGGCATGCCATGCCGCAGCCCGCCTGCGACGACACGCACAGCGTGGTGCGGTGCGGGTAGCGCATGAGCACCGACTCGACCTTGGCGTCGTCGAACAGGTGCCACAGCGTCTTGACGGTGGTGCCGCCGTCCGCCTCGAGGCGCCGGGTCGGGCGGATGAGCTGCGGGAACATCGTCGTCGCGATGGCCTCGCGCGTCTTCGCGGGCAGGTCGGTCATCTGCTCGGGGTCGGACGTGTAGTGCTGGAAGTAGTGCGTCGCGAGCTGCTTGGCCCGGAACGGCTTCTCCCCCATCTCCTCGATCGACGCGACCCGCTCCGCCGGCGTGAGGTCGGCGAAGTGCTTCGGCGGCTTGCCGCGACGGCGCGGCGCCATCTGCAGGGGCATCGGCGCGGTCTCGTCGCCCGGCCGGACCGCGGGGATCCCGAGGTCGGTGCCGGACGTCGCCGCGCGGGCGGAGGTGGGGGGCATGACGGTTCCTTACAGGGCGGTCGACGGCGCCATGGTGAGCACGAGGTACACGAACGGGGCGGTGACGACCAGGGAGTCGAGGCGGTCCAGCACGCCCCCGTGACCCGGGAGCAGCGAACCCATGTCCTTCAATTCTAGGTCCCGCTTGATGAGCGACTCGGCGAGGTCGCCCACGGTGGCCGTGACGGCGGTGAGAACCCCGAGCACGATGCCGAGCACCGGGCTCGCGTCGAGGGCGAGCACCGCGCCGGCGACGCCCACGGCCGTGGCCAGGACGAGCGAGCCCGCCAGGCCCTCCCAGGTCTTCTTGGGGCTGACCGTGGGGGCCAGCGGGTGGCGGCCCATCGTCACGCCGGCGATGTACCCGCCGGTGTCGTTCGCCACGGCCAGCAGGATGAACAGCGCGACCCGCAGCTCGCCGTCCGGCTGCGCGAGGAGCAGGAGGACGAAGCCCGCGAGGAACGGCACGTACGTGGCCGCGAACACCGCGGCCGCGCAGTCGCGCAGCGCCTGCGGCCCCGGGCCGTCCAGCACCCGCCAGACGACGACGGCGCCGACGGTCAGCACGTATGCGACGAGCAGCGCCTCGGGCCCCGAGGTGTAGGCGGAGACCACCATGCCCGCGCCGCCCACGAGCAGCGGCAGCATCGGCAGGTGGATGTCGCGACGGGCGAACGCCTGCCGCAGCTCCCACAGCGCCGCGCCGACCGCGACCGCGGCCACGGCGACGAACGGCTCCGGCCGGAACCACAGGGACGCCGCGACGCCCACGAGCAGCAGGACGCCCACCGTGATCGCCATCGGCAGGTTGCGGCCGGCGCGCGACGACGTCGGGCCGGCCGCCCCGCCGGTGGCCGGATCGAGCGGGGACGCGTCCTCGCCCGGTTCGAGGGGATGGGACACCATCAGACCTCGAGCAGCTCGCTCTCCTTGCCGGCGAGGAGCACGTCGATCGCGTCGACGTGCTTCTTCGTCAGCGACTCCAGCTCCTTCTCGGCCCGGGTGACCTCGTCCTCGCCGGCCTCGCCGTCCTTGACGATGCGGTCCAGCTCCTCCTTGGCCTTGCGGCGGACGTTGCGCACCGAGATGCGGGCGTCCTCCGCCTTCGTCTTGGCCATCTTCACGTAGTCGCGGCGACGCTCCTCCGTGAGCGCGGGCATGACGATCCGGATCGCGTTGCCGTCGTTCGACGGGTTCACGCCCAGGTCGGACTCGCGCAGCGCCTTCTCGATGGTCGTCATCGAGCCCTTGTCGAACGGGGAGATGAGCACCGTGCGCGCGTCGGGGATGTTGAACGACGCGAGCTGCTGCAGCGGCGTCGGGGCGCCGTAGTAGTCCACGGTGATCTTCGAGAACATGCCCGAGTTGGCGCGGCCCGTGCGGATCCCCGCGAACTCCTCCTTGGCGACCTCGATCGCCCTGTCCATCTTCTCCTCGGCCTCGAGGAGGGTGTCGTCGATCACCGGTGCTCCATTCTCGTCGTCGTGCTGCGTGGTGCTGCGTCGTGCTGCGTGGTGGGTGGTGCGGCTGGTGCGCGTCAGTGGGTCGTGACCAGCGTGCCAATCTTCTCGCCCAGCAGCGCGCGGGTCACGTTACCCGGCTCCTCGAGGCCGAAGACACGCATGCGCACGTCGTTGTCCCGGCAGAGGGACAGCGCGGTGGCGTCCATCACGTTGAGGCCGCGCACCAGGGCGTCGGTGTAGGTGAGGTGCTCGAGCCGCTCGGCGTCCGGGTTCGTGCGCGGGTCCGCCGAGTAGACGGCGTCCACGCCGTTCTTGCCCATGAGGACCTCGTCGCAGTGCGTCTCCAGGGCGCGCTGGACCGAGACCGTGTCGGTGGAGAAGTACGGCATGCCGGCGCCGGCGCCGAAGATCACGACGCGGCCCTTCTCCAGGTGCCGGATGGCGCGCAGCGGGATGTACGGCTCGGCGACCTGCCCCATGGTGATCGCGGTCTGCACGCGCGTCTTGACGCCGTCCTGCTCGAGGAAGTCCTGCAGCGCGAGGCAGTTCATCACGGTGCCGAGCATGCCCATGTAGTCCGCGCGGGCCCGGTCCAGGCCGGCGCGGGACAGCTCGGCGCCGCGGAAGAAGTTGCCGCCGCCGGAGACGATCGCGACCTGCACGCCCTGACGGACGGCGTCGCCGATCTCCTGCGCGATCCGCCGCACGACGTCGGTCGCGAGGCCCACGCTGCCGCCCCCGAACGTCTCGCCGGAGAGCTTGAGGAGCACCCGGCGTGCAGGCGCGGCCTCTCCCGTCGTGGTCGTCGGCTCGGTCTGGTTGGTCTCGGTCACGTGCGTCACCGTCGCTCTCTGGTCTGTTCCGCATGCCGTGCGGCATGTTCTTCCGCGTCCGCCGTGCGCCGCCGTCGGCGGGCCCGGCACGTCGGGCGCGCGCCCGATGGTCTCGTGTCGCCCTCCGCGCATCCTGGCACCGGACGGCGGCTCCCGCCCCGTCAGCGGGCGGGCGCGGGCGGGTATGCGAAGGCCCGACCGCACCGCGCACGGTGCGGTCGGGCCTGAGCGCTGGGAGGCGTCAGCTGCCGACGCGGAAGCGGACGAAGCCGAGCAGGGTGCCGCCGGTGGTGGCGACGTGCTTGGCGACGGTCGTCTTCGTGTCCTTGGCCAGCGGCTGGTCCACGAGCACGGCGTCCTTGAAGAAGCCGTTGAGGCGGCCCTCGACGATCTTCGGGAGCGCGGCCTCGGGCTTGCCCTCGGCGATCGAGACCTCGCGCGCGATCTCGCGCTCCTTCTCGACGACGTCCGCGGGGACGTCCTCGCGGGACAGGTACTTCGGGGCGAGCGCGGCGATGTGCTGCGCGACGTCCTTGGCGACCGGCTCGGCCGCGTCGTCGGTGGCGACGAGCACGCCGATCGACGGCGGCAGGTCCTTGGCCGTCTTGTGCAGGTAGGTCGTCACCTTGGGGGCCTCGAGCCGGGCCACGCGGCGCAGCACGACCTTCTCCCCCATCGTGGCGCCCTGGGCGGCGATGGTGTCGGCCACGGTGCCCTCGGCGGCCGGGGCGGCGAGGCCGGACTCGGCGTCGGTGGCGCCCGCGGCGGCGACGGCGTCGAGGACCGTGTCGGCGAGGGCGATGAACTTCTCGTTCTTGACGACGAAGTCCGTCTCGGCGTCGAGCTCGATCATCGTGGCCACCTGGCCGGCGGCGGAGTCCTCGACCTTGACGGCCACGAGGCCCTCGGTGGTCGCGTTGCCCTCGCGCTTGGCGGCGCGGGCCAGACCCTTCTTGCGGATGATCTCGATCGCCTGGTCGGCGTTGCCGTCGGCCTCGTCGAGCGCCTTCTTGACGTCGAGCATGCCGGCACCGGTGCGCTCGCGCAGCGCCTTGATGTCAGCGGCGGTGTAGTTCGCCATGGATGTCCTCCGTGCTGGGTTCGAGGTCCGCCCGGCCCCGGTCGGGGGTCGTGGCGGAGTGGGTCGTGCGGCGGTCCGCGGGCCGGTCACCCGAGGGTGACCGGCCCGCGAGGACTCACTCGGACTTCTCGGCGGCCTGCTCGCCCTTGGCGGCCGGCGTCTCCTCGACGGCCGGAGCGGCGGCGGGCGCCTCCTCGGCGGCCGGGGCGGCCTCGGTCGCCTCGGCGGCGGGGGCCTCGGCCTGCGCGGCCTCGGCACCGGCCAGGAGCTCGCGCTCCCACTCGGCCAGCGGCTCGGCCTCGGCGGTCTGGTCGGCCTCGCCCTTCTTGCCCGAGTGGCGCTGCAGCAGGCCCTCGGCCGCGGCGTCCGCGATCACGCGGGTGAGCAGCGTGACGGAGCGGATCGCGTCGTCGTTGCCCGGGATCGCGTAGTCGACGACGTCGGGGTCGCAGTTGGTGTCGAGGATCGCGACGACCGGGATGCCCAGCTTGCGGGCCTCGTCGACGGCGAGGTGCTCCTTGTTCGTGTCCACGATCCAGACCGCCGACGGGGTCTTGGCCATGTCACGGATGCCGCCCAGGGTGCGCGAGAGCTTGTCCTTCTCGCGGCGCAGGACGAGGAGCTCCTTCTTCGTCAGGCCGGAGCCGGCGACGTCGTCGAAGTCGATCTCCTCGAGCTCCTTGAGGCGCTGGAGGCGCTTGTGCACGGTGGTGAAGTTGGTGAGCATGCCACCGAGCCAGCGGTGGTTCACGTACGGCATGCCGACGCGGGCGGCCTGCTCGGCCACGGGCTCCTGCGCCTGCTTCTTGGTGCCGACGAAGAGGATGCTGCCGCCGTGGGCGACGGTCTCCTTGACGAACTCGTAGGCGCGGTCGATGTACGACAGCGACTGCTGGAGGTCGACGATGTAGATGCCGTTGCGCTCCGTGAAGATGAACCGCTTCATCTTCGGGTTCCAACGGCGGGTCTGGTGCCCGAAGTGGACACCGCTCTCGAGGAGCTGGCGCATGGTCACGACGGCCATGACACGTCCTTTCGCCGCGTGCGCCGGATCCTCCGGGCGGCACGCGCGTCAGGCGACCGGGCTGCTGGGAGCAGGTCTCCGGTCGCGGTACTCGGTTCGTCGGTGACGGGCATCGGGCCCGGCACCCCTGGCGTCACGCCGGGCCGGCACCGTTCCCGGTGACCCGGGGACGGACCGCTGCCGACGCGGCCGCGCCCTGCACCCTGCCGGGTCGCGGGGCGCGTACGTGACGCGCGATGTCGACCGGTCCGCACCCGCTCCCCCGGTCCGGTGCGCCGCAGGACGTCGAGGACGGTCCACGGGATCCACCGGGATGATTCGGGGAGGCGAGGCACAAGCCGATCGCGGCAGCCAGTCTACCCGACGGTTCCGGGCGTCTCCGCCCACCCGCCGCCGGCCACCGGTCGCCCCGCCCACCGCCTCGCCCGCCGCCGCCGAGGGTGCCCCACTCGGACGACGTGCCGCGCACCGCGAACGCCCCGAGCCTGCCCCCAGGAGCCGACCGCCGGGAGCGATCCACAGCGCCAGCGCCGACGCGCGAGACGGTTTCACCGGCTCCGCCAGCCTGCTCCCATGAAGCCTCTCAGGTCGGCCGTCCCGTTGCCGGCGCACCGTCGTCCGCAGGCCGGTCGTCCCACCGCGTCCCCGCGCGTCTCCGCCGAGGGACCGGTCGCGGCGTCCGGCCCTGCCCGTCCGTTCGCGAGGCCTCCCGCGACGCTCCTCGCGGGGCTCCTCGCGGGGTTCCTCGCGGTCGGCGTCGCCGTCCTCCTGGGCGCAGCGCCGCTCGCCGGCGCGGCGCCGGCGCCGGCCGAGCTCCCCGAGCTCCCCGTGGGCGCTGGATGGACCCGGCCCGTGCCCGGCGACGTCGTGCACCCGTTCGATCCGCCGGCCGAGGAGTGGGGCGCGGGCCACCGCGGGGTCGACCTCGCCGCCACGGCCGGCGAGGCGGTGCGGTCCCCCGCCGCGGGAACGGTGTCGTTCGCCGGACGGGTGGCGGGCAAGCCCGTGGTGGTGGTCGCGCACGCCGACGGGCTGCGGTCCACGTTCGAGCCCGTCGCCACCTCCCTCCGTCTCGGCGACCCGGTGGCCGCGGGGGACGTCGTGGGCACCCTCGACGCCGGGCCGGGGCACTGTGCGCCCGCCGGGTGCGTGCACTGGGGCGTCCTGCGCGGGGACGTCTACCTCGACCCGCTCGCCCTGCTCGGCGAGGCCCCACCGATCGTGCTGCTGCCCGGCGGTCCGTGAGCGCGTGAGTCCGTGAGCGGGGGTCGGTGCCGACGGAGGTGACCGGCGGGAGAGTCGCGGAGCACCGCTCAGGCGCGCGGGAACGCCTGCACGAACACCTTCCGCAGCCGCTCGTCGTCCACGTGCGTGTACCGCTGGGTGGTGCCGAGGTCGGAGTGCCCCAGCACCTCTTGCACCGACCGCAGGTCCGAGCCGCCCTGCAGCAGGTGCGTCGCCGCGGAGTGCCGCAGAGCGTGCGGGGCGACGTCGTCCACGCCCGCCCGCGCAGCGAGCAGGTGCACGGCGTCGCGGACCTGCCGCTGGCCCCAGCGACCCCCGCGGGCCCCCAGGAGGAGCGCGGCCCCGGAGGCCGGCTGGACGAGCGCGGGCCTGCCGTGCGCGAGCCACTCGGACACCGCGCGGGCGGCCGGGACCCCGAACGGGACCATACGCTCCTTGCCGCCCTTGCCGAGCACGCGCACGAGCCGCTCCGTGAGGTCGACGGCGGGCACGTCGACCTGCACCAGCTCGCCGACGCGGATGCCGCTGCCGTACAGGAGCTCCGCAGCCGCCCAGGCGCGCAGCGCGGCCGGGCGGTCGTCCGGCTCTGCCGTGTGGGCCACCTCGCGGGCGGTGTCCAGCAGCGTCGCGGCGGCGTCCGCGCTCAGGACCGTCGGCAGGGTCCGTGACACCTTCGGGCTCGCCAGCCTCGCGGTCGGGTCCGCCTGCACCAGGCCGACGCGGTACGCCCACCGCAGGAACGTCCGCGCGGCGGCGCCGCGACGCGCGATGGTCGCCCTGGCCAGGCCGCGCTCGGACTGTGCGGCCAGCCAGCCACGCAGCACCCCCACGTCCACCCCCGGCAGCCCGTCGACGCCGTGCCGCACCGCGTACCGCAGCAGCGACCCGACGTCGGCGCGATACGCCCGCCGCGTGTGCGCCGAGTGCCCGCGCTGGACCTCGAGGTGCTCGTCGAAACGCGCCAGCGCCTCGGCGAGCGGCGCCGGCAACGGCGGCAGGTCCGGATCGGTGTCCATCCAGGTCAGTGTGCCCCTGAGGCGTCGCCGCACGGGTGAGGCGACACGCGTGTCGACGGCGTCCGGCGACCGGAGAGCACCCCACGACCCACGCGTCTCGACGGCGTCCGCGACCGGCGGCCACCCCACGACCCACGCGTGTCGAGGGCCTCCCCGCGACCTCACCGACCGACGCCGACACTCCAGCCACCGTTCGGACACCCGCCGGCCCGGTGTCCTCCCGACCCGCCGGCCGGGCTCCGGCCGCGTTCGTCGGTCCGCGTACCCCACCACGCCTCACCGGCGCATGCCGATCGCGGCGCCACCGCCTCAGCTCCGCGACGTCCCGCTCCCCTCCCCACGGGCGCCGGACCGCACCCGACGCCAGCGGCCGCCCTCCTGGGCGGCGAGGCCGTGCAGCTCCAACGCGCCGAGCCCGGCGAGCAGCTCCCCCGGCGCGAGCCCGGCCGTGCGTGCCAGCGCGTCCAGTCCGGCGGACGCCCGGGTGGGTAGCGCGTCCCACACCTGACGGGGGCGTTCACCGAGGGCCTCGACCTCCGCAGGGACCCGCCGCCGCGAGACGGCGCGCGCAGCCCGGGCGGGTGCGGGAGCCCTCTCGCGCGAGTCCTCCTCCGGCGGGGCGCCCCCGTACGGCCCGGCGAGCTCGGCCACCTCGGCGGCGTCGGTCACGCAGACCGCGGCTCCGTCGCGCAGGAGCGCGTGGCACCCGGTCGAGGTGGCCGCGGTCACCGGCCCCGGGACGGCACCGAGAGGGCGCAGCAGCCGTGCCGCATGACGTGCGGTCGACAGGGCCCCGGAGCGCCATGCCGCCTCCACCACGACCGTCGCGCACGACACCGCGGCGATGATCCGGTTGCGGGCGAGGAAGCGCTGCTTGAACGGTGCGGATCCCGGTGGCACCTCGCTCACGACCGCGCCGGCGCCGTCGGCCAGCCGCCGCAGGAGGTCCTGGTTCCCCGGCGGGTAGAACCGGTCGACGCCCCCGGCGAGCACCGCCACCGTGGGTGCCCCACCCGCCACCGCGCCGCGGTGGGCGGCAGCGTCGATGCCGTACGCGCCCCCGGACACCACCGAGAAGCCCCGGTCCGCCACGCCGGCCGCGAGGTCCGCCGCCACGTGGTCCCCGTAGGCGCTGGACGCCCGCGCCCCGACGAGCGCGACCGATCGCTCCGCGAGCGCCGCCAGGTCCGGCTCGCCGCGCACCCACAGCGCGAACGGCTCCTCCGCACCCAGCGCGGCGAGCCCGGCGGGCCAGCGCGCGTCCCCCGGGACCAGGAGGGCGCCCCCGAACCGCTCGAGGACGCGCAGCTCCCGCCGCGGGTCCAGCCGGTCGAGCCGCGGTGCCCACCGGGCCACCCCCTCCATCAGTCGGTCGGCGGCGACCCGGGTGCCCAACGGTTCGAGGGCCTGCCCTCGCATGGCGCGCGCGGGGTCACGGACCGCGTCCACGACCCACTCGAGGGCCGCCGGCGCACCGAGGTGCGCGACGAGGGCTCCCGCCACCGCGTCGGCCGGCTCGGCCAGCCTGCTCCACGCGGCGCGCGAGAGCACCGGGTCGTCCGTCGCGAAGGACGGCCCGCCGGTGCCCGCGGCGCGCGCACCGCTCGTGGCCGGTGCCGGGACGGGCGCAGCGCCCGGCGCCGCGACCGGCCGCGTGCCCCGTTCGGTGCCTGGTCCGGTGCCTGGTCCGGTGCCCGGTCCCGTGCCTGGTCCGGTGCCTCGTTCAGTGCCTCGTTCAGCGACCGGCTGCACGATCTGCTCGGCGACCTGGCACACACCCAGCCCTCCGTCCGGCTCACGCATGGCTCCCCCTCGTGCGCATCGTCACGGCCGTCGAGACGTCCTCGGCCGTCGGCGCGGCTCGGCCCGCGAGGTCGGCGCGCGTCCACGCGATCCGCAGCACGCGGTCCGCGCCGCGCAGGCTCAGGACACCGCGGTCGACCATCTGCTCGATCGGCCGTAGCACGCCCGGGTCGCGCGACCGCTCCCGCAGCCACCGTCCGGGCACCTCCGCGTTCGTCGTCCAGGGCGTGCCGGCGAGGCGCTCGCGTGCCGCGGCCCGGGCCTGCGCGACCCGGGCCGCGACCACCGCCGACGACTCGCCCTCCGCCCGGGCGGTCCGGTCCGCCCGTGTCACGGGCAGGACCTCCACCTGCAGGTCGACCCGGTCGAGCAGCGGCCCCGACAGTCGACCGAAGTACCGCCGCTTCGCCATGGGGGTGCAGGAGCAGTCCAACCCCTTGTTCACGGACGCCATCCCGCACGGGCAGGGGTTCGCGGCCAGCACCAGCTGGAATCGCGCCGGGTAGCGGGCCGCTCCCCCGGACCGGTGCAGCACCAGCTCGCCCTGCTCGAGCGGCTGGCGCAGCGTCTCCAGGACGCGGGACGGGAACTCGGGCGCCTCGTCGAGCAGCAGCACTCCGCGGTGCGCGCGGGACACCGCACCGGGCCGGGCCAGGCCGCTGCCCCCGCCGACGATCGCCGCCGGCGTGGCGGTGTGGTGCGGGTCCTCGAACGGCGGGCGGGTCAGCAGGCCGTTGCCGGGGTCGAACGTCCCGGCCACCGAGTGCACGGACGTCACCTCGACGGCCTCGGACGGCGTGAGGTCGGGCAGGATCCCCGGCAGGCGGGCGGCGAGCATGGTCTTGCCCGCGCCGGGCGGCCCGACGAGGAGCAGGTGGTGCCCGCCCGCTGCGGCCACCTCCAGCGCCATCCGGGCCTGCACCTGCCCCACCACGTCCGCGAGGTCTCCCGCCGACCGGCGCACCACGGTCTGCCGTGCCGCCCGGACCGGGTCGAGCACGGGAGGGTCCGCGAGCTCGCCCCCGTGCAGCAGCACCACCTCCGCGAGGCTCGACGCGGCGTGGACGCGTGCCCCGGGGACCAGCCGGGCCTCGTCCGCGTCGCCGGTCGCAACCACGACGTCGGGGCACCCCGCCTCGACGGCCGCGGCCACCGCCGGGAGCACGCCGCGCACGGGCTGGAGACGGCCGTCCAGGCCCAGCTCGGCCAGGTGGACGACCCGGTCCAGGCCCGCCCGGGGCACCACGCCGTCCCCCGCCAGCACCGCGACGGCGATGGCGACGTCGAACGACGAGCCGGACTTGCGCAGCGAGGCCGGCGACAGGTTGACGATGATCTTGCGGTGCGGCCACTTGATGCCCGTCGAGAGCACCGCGGCCCGCACGCGCTCGCGCGACTCGTTCAGCGCGGTGTCCGGCAGCCCCACCAGCGTGAACCCGGGCACCGACGCCGCGAGCTGCGCCTGCACCTCCACGACGTGCCCGGTGAGACCGGTGAGAGCGACGGCCGCCGTCGTGCCGAGCCCCATCAGGACACCCCCACGAGGTGCTCGACCTGCGCGGCGCCCGCCCGCGGGAGCACCACGGCGACGACGTCCACCCGGATCTCGCGGCAGCGCACGGCCCGGTGCTCGGCCAGCCACTGCCCCGTGAGGCGCCGCACGCGGGACAGCTTGGCGGGCGTCACCGCCTCCGCGGGATGCCCGAACGCGGTGCCGCGCCGGGTCTTCACCTCGATCGCGACGAGCACGTCACCGTCGCGCGCGACGAGGTCGAGCTCGCCGCCCGTGCCGCGCCAGTTGCGCTCGAGCACCTCCAGGCCCTGCGCCTCGACGTGGCGAGCCGCCACCCGTTCCCCGTACCGCCCGACGGCGTCCTTCGCCCGCATCGAACCACCTCCGCGGGGAAGCCTCGCGCGCCGACGGCGCGGCGGAGCCCCGCGGACCGGCACCTGTGGACGGGGGCGATGCGGGTGGAGCTGGGGGCGGGCTCGGGGCCTACGGGCGCCGTCGACCGTCCGACGAACCGGTCCGGGCGATCGCTGCTACAGCGCGAGCTCGGCCTTCGCGAGCTCCTCCACGTTGACGTCCTTGAACGTCACGACGCGCACCGACTTCACGAACCGCGCGGAGCGGTACACGTCCCAGACCCAGGCGTCGGCCAGGCGGAGCTCGAAGTAGACCTCGCCGGCCGCGGAGCGCACCTGCAGGTCCACCTGGTTGGCGAGATAGAACCGCCGCTCCGTCTCCACGACGTACGAGAACAGGCCCACCACGTCGCGGTACTCGCGGTACAGCGCGAGCTCCATCTCGGTCTCGTAGTTCTCGAGGTCTTCGGCGCTCACGGGGCCATCCTCCCATCGGGTGCCACGTCGGCGAGGCGGACGTCGAGCGTCCCCACGGGCGTGCCGGGCAGCGCACCGGCACCACCGGTGTCGCCCCCGCCCGCGCCGTCGTCGGCCAGGGCGCGCAGGTTCCACGACCGCCGGTGCTGCGGCGTCGGGCCGAGCCGGCGCAGCGCGTCGAGGTGGGCGGGCGCCGAGTAGCCCTTGTTCTGGTCCCACGCGAACGCCGGGTACTGCCGCGCGAGGCGCACGAGCAGGCCGTCGCGCTCCACCTTCGCCAGCACGCTCGCGGCCGCGACGGAGGAGCACTGGAGGTCGGCCTTGACGAGCGTGCGCACGCCGGGCTCGGGCGACTCGGGCCCGAGGGGATCGAGCGCCGCGGCCTCGAACAGGTCGACGTCGCCACGGCTCAGCCAGTCGTGCGAGCCGTCGAGCAGCACCACGTCGACGTCGCCGCACGTCCGGCGGACCTGCGCGAGCGCCCGCCGGCCGGCGAGGCGCAGCGCCGCCACGATGCCGTGCGCGTCGATCTCGGCGGGCCCCGCGTGCCCGACGGCCCACGCCACGCCCCAGCGCTGCAGCTGCGGCACCATCGCGACCCGCGCCGCCGGGGTGAGGAGCTTCGAGTCGGTCAGGCCCTGGGGCGCGGTCCGCGTCGCCGCGTCGACGACGACGACGCCCACGCTCACGGGTCCGGCGAGGGCACCGCGGCCGACCTCGTCCATGCCCGCGACCAGCCGTGCCCCGCCCGTGAGCAGCGCGCGCTCCTGGCGCAGGGTGGGGCTCCGCCGCTTGCCCGCGGCGGACGACGCACCGTTCGCGGCGCGGCGCCGCGGCGGGGTGGGGCGGCGAACGGTCTCCGGGCCCCGCTCGACGACCGACGTCACGGCTCGGGGACCTTCGCGAAGACGTCGCCCGGGTTGCGCAGCAGGGTCGCGTCGCCCAGCGGCCACACGGTCGCGAACGCCGACCCGACGACGTTGCTCATCGGGACGAAGCCGCCGCCCGGCTTGCCCTCGTTGTACCGCGAGTCCGCGGAGTTCTGGCGGTTGTCCCCCATGACGAACAGCATGCCCTCGGGCACCGTCTTGTCGAACGGGTCCTGGCTCGGCACCGAGCCCGGCTTGATGTACGGCTCCTCGTCGATCGGCTCCCCGTTGACGCTCACGCGCCCCTGGTCGTCGCAGCACGTCACGTGGTCGCCGGGCGTCCCGATGACGCGCTTGATGAGGTGGTCGCCGGTCTCCTGCGGCAGCAGGCCGACGAACGTCAGCACGTTCGTCACGGCCTGCCCCACGGGGGTGCGCTCCGGGGGCTCGTACGGCGGCAGCCAACCGCCGGGGTCCTTGAACACCACGATGTCGCCGCGGTGGACGTCGAACACGTCCGGCACCATGCGCGAGACCATCACCCGGTCGCCGATCTCCAGCGTGTCCTCCATCGAGCCGCTGGGGATGTAGAACGCCTGCACCAGGAACGTCTTGATCAGCCACGACAGCACCAGTGCGCTGACCACGATGATCGCGGTCTCGCGCAGGACGCCCAGGCCGCGCCGCGGTGGCGGTCCCTCGGCTGCTGCGGCGGCGGTGCCGCCCGCGCCGACCACGGCGTCGAAGCTCTCGGGACCGTCTCCGGACCCCGCGGCGGGACGGTCGTGGGGTCGGGGCTCGCGCGAGCTCGGCCGGTCGGTCACGGGATCGGAGTCTGCCACGCCCTCACTCTTTCACTCGCCACCGTCCACGGCGAAACCCGGGCCGGGCAGCCCAGAGGAACTCCAGCGCACGCCCAGCCGGCCGCGACCACGGGCGACGTCCGGACGTCGCGCGGACGACGGACGGGCGGCCCTGCCGTCGCAGGACCGCCCGTCCGGGGGGTGTCAGCGCGTCGCGGCGCGGTGCGTCGCGACGCACGGCCTCACTTCGCGGCCGGCGCGTTCTCGCGCTTCTCGCGGATCTTGGCCTTCTTGCCGCGCAGGTTGCGCAGGTAGTACAGCTTCGCCCGGCGGACGACGCCGCGGGAGACGACCTCGATCGACTCGACGGTCGGAGCGTGCAGGGGGAACGTGCGCTCCACGCCGACGCCGAAGCTGATCTTGCGGACGGTGAACGTCTCGCGGACGCCGCCGCCCTGACGCGCGATGACGATGCCCTGGAACGCCTGGACGCGCGAGCGGTTGCCCTCGACGACCTTGACGTTGACCTTGACGGTGTCGCCGGCGCGGAATTCCGGGACGTCGGAGCGCAGCGAGGCTGCGTCGACGGAGTCGAGCGTGTGCATGGTTCTCTCCCCGCCCTGCCACAGGTCAGGTGCAAGATCATGGCGCACCCGCAAGGGCGCGCGGAATCTGACGTGTCGGTGGTGCGTCGGCTCCTCGACCGGGCGGGCTGACCAGCAGCCTGCCGTGACCTCCCCTGTGGCAGAGGCCGGGTCGGCGAACACACCAGCGCCCTATTCTGCCATACCGCCTGGCGCGGCTCCCGCCTCGGGACCCCCCACCGGGCGGAGGCGTCCGTCACGCACCGCCCAGCCCAGGCCCTCGAGGACGGCCCGGTCGGCCTTGTCGAGGGTCGCCGGGTCCAGCGCGGCCACCATGTCGGGCCGACGCGCCGCCGTGCGCTCCAGCGCCCGGTCGCGGCGCCAGCGCTCGATCCGCGCGTGGTGGCCGGACAGGAGCACGTCCGGCACCTCGAGGTCCTCCCACTCCGGCGGCTTCGTGTACACGGGGTACTCCAGGAGGCCGGCCGCGCCGTGCGACTCCTCCACCAGCGAGTGCGGGTTGCCCACGACCCCCGGCAGCAGCCGCCCGAACGCCTCGATCATCACGAGCGCGGCCACCTCCCCGCCGTTGAGCACGTAGTCGCCGATGGACAGCTCGCTGACCCGGTGACCGGCGGCGCGGGTGCGCTCGGCCACCCGCGCGTCGATGCCCTCGTAGCGCCCGCACGCGATGACCACGTGCTCCTCGGCGGCCAGCGCTTCCGCATGCCGCTGTGTGAACACGTCGCCCGACGGCGTGGGCACGACCAGGTGCCCGCCCCCGCCCGCGGGCAGGACGTCGTCAAGCGCGCGCCCCCAGACGTCGGGCCGCATGACCATGCCCGCTCCCCCGCCGAACGGGGTGTCGTCGACGGTGCGGTGCCGGTCGGTGGTCCAGTCGCGCAGGTCGTGCACCCGCAGGTCGAGCAGCCCGGCCTTGCGCGCCTTGCCGACCAGCGACAGGTCCAGCGCGGCGAGGTAGTCGGGAAAGATCGAGACGACGTCGACGCGCACGTCAGCCCTCACCCTGCGCGTCGTCCGAGCGGTCGACGACGACGGACCCGGCGTCCCGGGCCAGCAGCCCCCCCGGGGGCGTGAGGACCACGCGCCCGCCGTCGACGTCGACCTCCGGCACGATGGCGCGGACGAACGGGACGAGCGTGCGCTCGCCGCCGGTCTCGCGCACGACCAGGGCGTCGTGCGCCGGCAGGTGCTCCAGGCCGGTCACCTCGCCGACCACGGTGCCGTCCTCGAGCTCGGCCCGCAGGCCCGCCAGCTCGTGCGGGTACCAGGCGTCCTCCTCGTCGGAGGCATCGGCCTCCACGACGAGCTCGACGCCCCGCAGCGCCTCCGCCGCGGTGCGGTCGGTCACCTCGGCGAAGGACACGAGCCAACGGCCCTGGTGCACCCGCGCCGCCGTCACCGTCAACGGCCCGACGTCCGCAGGCTCCGTCGCGAGGGTGAGCCCCACCGCGAGCCGCTCCTCGGGGTTGTCCGTGCGCAGGTCGAGGCCGACCTCGCCCCGGAGCCCGTGCGCCCGCCCGATGCGCGCCACCACCAGCTGCATGACCACTCCTGTCTCGATCTGTCCCGGTCCCAGCATGCCGTGCTCGAGCCGCCGCCACAGACGACGAGGCCCGGCCCCACGCTGTGGGACCGGGCCTCGTCAGAGCTACGGCAGCGGGTGCGGCACGCTCAGCGGCGGTCGACGTCCACGACGTCGACCCGCACCGGGCCGTCCGTCGCGAGCGCGCCGACCACCGTGCGCAGCGCCTTCGCCGTCCGACCGCCGCGGCCGATCACGCGGCCGAGGTCGTCGGGGTGCACCCGCACCTCGAGCAGGTCGCCCCGGCGCTGCGTCCGCGACGCCACCCGGACGTCGTCCGGGTTGTCCACGATGCCGCGCACCAGGTGCTCGAGGGCCTCGGCGAGCATCAGGCCTCGGCCTCAGCCTCGGTGGCCTCCTCGGCCGCCGGCTCCTCGGCCTTCTTCTCGGCAGCCTTCGCCTTGGCCTTCTCGGCCTCGGCGGCGACGGCCTCGACCGCGGCGGCGCTGTCGGCCTTCACGGTCTTGGTCTTGAGGGTGCCCTCGGCACCCGGAAGACCCTTGAACTTCTGCCAGTCACCGGTGATCTTGAGCAGCGCGGCGACCTGCTCGGTCGGCTGCGCGCCGACGCCGAGCCAGTACTGCGCCCGCTCGGACTTGATCTCGATGAACGACGGCTCCTCGGTCGGGTGGTACTTCCCGATCTCCTCGATCACGCGACCGTCGCGCTTGGAGCGCGAGTCGGCCACGACGACGCGGTAGTACGGGGCCCGGATCTTGCCGAGGCGCT
The DNA here is from genome assembly GCF_050311655.1 of Isoptericola variabilis. Classification (GTDB taxonomy): domain Bacteria; phylum Actinomycetota; class Actinomycetes; order Actinomycetales; family Cellulomonadaceae; genus Isoptericola; species Isoptericola variabilis. The sequence goes on along the minus strand of NZ_JBNOZM010000001.1, from coordinate 688,767 downwards.
TCAGACGAATCTTGACGGCCACTGTGGTGGTGTCTCCTGGTTCTGGTGGGGCGACCTCACGCGCCGCCGGGTGGGGTCCTGGCGGTGTCCGGAGGTCAGGAACGCGACCTGCGCAGGAGAGAGGGGCCTGGGCACGCCGAGTACGGGGCCATTCTGCCAGATGGCCCCGCCCGGGCCAAAGCCACCGGAGGTGGCGGTGCTCGCACGGTTCACCCGGCCCCCACTTGGTCGGCCTCGGCCCGCTCCTCTACCCTCCCGGAGACGCGACCGAGGGCGCCGCCGGCGCCCGGCCGTCCAGCACAGAAGGGCGGCCGATCGATGGACCCGGACGCACGTACCGCGACGACGAGCACGCACCGCACCACGGTGGACGGCGTGCCCGCACGCTGGGCCGATCTCACGACCGATCCGACCACGACGCTCGCCTTCGGTGTCGGCATCCGCGACCTGGACCCGACCACGGCCGGGATCACACACCTCGTGGAGCACCTCGTGATGCGCAGGGTCGGTCGCGTCCGGTACCCGGTGAACGCCGAGTCGTCGCTCGGCTCGACGTCGTTCTACGTGACCGGGACGCCCGCGCAGACCACGGAGTTCCTCGGGCTGGTCTGCGACGCCGTGCGCGACCTGGCGGTGAACGGGGTCGGCGACGCCGACCTGGAGGCGGAGCGACGCACCGTGCTCGCCGAGATCGGGCAGGACGGGCTCTACGGCGCCCCCGACCCGCTCTCGCACCGGTACGGCCCGCGCGGCCCCGGCGCGGCGGTCGCCTCGCACCTGCGCCTGCTCGACTGGCGGGCGGACGAGGTCCTCGAGGTCGTGCGGCGCTGGTTCCACGCCGGGAACGCCGTGCTGACGAGCACCCGGCCGTTGCCGGCGGACCTGCGGCTCGACCTCCCCGCACCCGTCCGGGGGAACCGCCGGGCCGAGCCCGACCCGGTCCTCACGGGACGGGCGTGGACCTTCCACCCGGCGGAGCTGAACCTCAGCGGCGTGGTGGGGGCCCGCCACGACCGCGCCGGCGTCGAGCTCGCTCGCGCCGTGCTGTCCGACGCACTCATGGAGTCGACCCGCACGGCCACCGGCGACGTGTACTCCGTCGAGGTGGGGGCCGTCGCCCTGGCCTCCGGCACGCTCGTCCTGGTCGACCTCGACCCGCAGCCGGACCGCACGGGCGCCGTCGTCGGCACCGCGGTGGCCACACTGGACCGTCTGGCCCACGAGGGCCCGTCGACCGAACTCCTCGACGGTGCCCGCGAGACGCTCGCCAGCGAGCTCTCGCTCGGTGCCGTGCAGGCGAGCCTGCTCGACACCGTGGCCGCTCACGAGCTCCGGGGCATCCGCCTGCTCGACGCCGCCGAGCTGACCGGGGCGCTCGGGGCGGTCACCGCCGACCAGGTGCGCGACGTGCTCGCCGACGTCGCCACGTCCCTCCTGGTCTCGGTCCCCGGCGGTGTGCCGGTCGACGCACGGACGGAGCGGACGCTGACGGACGCGGGGATCAGGCCGGAGCGCCAGCACGACCCCGGGCCGCCCGCCGGGGTCGGGAGGGTGTTCCGCGGGCGCGTGTTCGGCCCGGCCCGGGGCATGTCGGTGGTCGTCCACGACGAGGCGATCGTGCTGCGCGGCGATGGTCCGGACCGGGTCGTGCGCGCCGCCGACGTCGTCCTCGCCGGGACGGACGGCGACGGGGACCTCGAGCTCGTCACCGAGTCCGGCTGTGCGTATCTCGTCGCGCCGAGCCTCTTCCGCGGGCTGGCCCGCCCGCTCGCCGCGTGGGTCGGCCGGCTCCCCGAACCCCTGCGATACGTCAAGAGCCGTCCGGGCGAGCCGGCGGCGATGGCCGCGGAGGCCTAGCAGCGCCGGCGGGCCACGCCGGATCGCCCACCCGGGGCGGTCGGCTCAGCCCCGCACGACCTGCCCGCGCAGGACGACGGCGGTCGGGTGCCGCAGCACCTCGACGTCCTCGCGCGGGTCGGCGGGATACACCACGAGGTCCGCGCTGGAGCCCTCGACGAGCGCGCCGAAGCCCAGCAGCTCGCGCGCCCGCCAGGTCGCCATCGCGACGACGTCGGCGGCGGGGATGCCCGCCGCGACGAGCTCGGCGCACTCGTCCACCACCCTGCCGTGCCCGATCGTGCCGCCCGCGTCCGTGCCGACGAGCAGCGGGACGCCGGCGTCGTGCAGCGCGCGCACGTGCTCGTACCGGCGGTCGTGCATGCGCCGCATCCGCGCCGCGTACACGGGGTACTTCTCCTCCGCCTGCCGGGCGATCTCCTCGAAGCGTGCCACCTGGAGCAGCGTGGGCGTGACGGGGATGCCGCGCGCCGCGACCTCGTCCACGAGCGGACCGACGACGCCGGTGCCGTGCTCGATGCCGTCTACCCCCGCGGCGAGCAGGTCGGGCACGACCTCCTCGGAGAAGGCGTGCACCGTGACGCGCGCCGCCTCCGCGTGGGCGGCGGCGACCGCCTCGGTGAGCACGTCGCGCGGCCACAGCGGGCCGAGGTCCCCGGCGTCGCGGTCGATCCAGTCCCCGACGAGCTTGACCCAGCCGTCGGCGCCCCGCGCCTGGGCGCGCACCGCGTCGGGGAGCGCTCCCACGTCGTCGAGCTCGAGGGCGAAGTTCCGCAGGTACCGCTTGGGTCGGGCCAGGTGGCTGCCCGCGCGCACGAGCCGCGGCAGGTCGGGGCGTTCCTGGACCCACGACGTGTCGACGGGCGAGCCCGCGTCACGGACGAGCAGGACGCCGGAGTCGCGATCGGTGATCGCCTGGCCCTCGGCCGTCTCCTGGTCGACCGCGCCGTCGGGCCCGAGACCCACGTGGCAGTGCACGTCCACGAGGCCCGGCAGCACCCAGCCCTCGAGCTCGCGGGTGGCGCTGCCCTGCGGCGACGGCCGGGTGAGGCTCACGCGCCCGTCGCGCACCCACATCTCGCCGACGTCGCGGTCGTGGCCGAGCAGGACGTGGCCGGTGAGGTGCAGCGGGACGTGCGGGGCAGACATGGACGAAGGTTACCGAGTCGCGAGACCGAGCCGTGGACGCCGGTCCGTGCGCCTCAGCGTCCGCCGAGCAGCTTGTCGAGGCCGTCCGGCAGCTGGAGCTTCGACAGGTCCTGCTCGGCCGGCTCCCCGCCGCCCACGCCGAACGCCGACCCCGGCGCCGACGGCTTCGCGGCCGGGCCGCCGAGGGCGCGCTGCATGGCCTCGCGCTCCTGCTGCGCCCGCTTCGCGGGGTTGCCCGACTTGCCCTTGACCTTCTTGGCCGGCGCCTGCTTGCCGCGCGACTTCTTGCCCCCGCCGGGCATGCCCGGCATGCCGGGGACGCCGGGCATGCCCGGCATGCCGCCGCCCTTGCTCATCTGGCGCATCATCTTCTGCGCCTGACCGAACCGCTCGAGGAGCTGGTTGACGGCCGTCGTCGTCTGGCCGGAGCCCCGGGCGATGCGCGCACGGCGCGAGCCGTTGATGATCTTGGGGTTGTCGCGCTCGGCCGGGGTCATCGACTGGATGAGGGCCTGGACGCGGTCGACCTCACGCTCGTCGAAGTTCTCGAGCTGCTCGCGCATCTGCCCCATGCCCGGCATCATCCCGAGCATCTTCTTCATGGAGCCGAGCTTCTTCATCTGCTGCATCTGCACCAGGAAGTCGGACAGGGTGAAGTCCTCGCCCTTCTCCACCTTGGCCGCCATCTTGGCGGCCTCCTCGGCGTCGAAGGCCTTCTCGGCCTGCTCGATGAGGGTGAGCACGTCACCCATGTCGAGGATGCGCGACGCCATGCGGTCGGGGTGGAAGACCTCGAAGTCGGTGAGCTTCTCACCGGTCGAGGCGAACATGATCGGGCGGCCCGTCACCGTGGCCACCGACAGGGCGGCGCCACCGCGGGCGTCGCCGTCGAGCTTGGACAGGACGACGCCGGTGAAGTCGACGCCCTCCTCGAAGGCCTTCGCCGTGGCGACCGCGTCCTGGCCGATCATCGCGTCGATGACGAACAGGACCTCGTCGGGCTGCACGGCGTCGCGGATGTCGGACGCCTGCTGCATGAGCACCTGGTCGACGCCCAGGCGGCCCGCGGTGTCGACGATGACGACGTCGTGCTGCTTGGCCTTCGCCTCGGCGACGCCGTCGCGGGCCACGCCCACCGGGTCCCCGATGACGACGTCCGTCTCGGCCCCCTGGTTGCCCGGGTGCGGCGCGTAGACCGGCACGCCGGCGCGCTCGGCCACGACGGACAGCTGGGTCACGGCGTTGGGTCGCTGCAGGTCGGCGGCGATCAGCAGCGGGGTGTGGCCCTGCTCCTTGAGCGCCAGCGCGAGCTTGCCCGCGAGGGTGGTCTTACCGGCACCCTGGAGACCCGCGAGCATGATGACCGTCGGCGGCGTCTTGGCGAGCTGCAGCGGGCGGGTCTGGCCGCCGAGGATCGCCACGAGCTCGTCGTTGACGATCTTCACGACCTGCTGCGCCGGGTTCAGCGCGCCCGACACCTCGGCCGACAGCGCGCGCTCGCGCACCGCGGCGGTGAACTCACGCACGACGGGCACCGCGACGTCGGCGTCGAGGAGCGCCCGGCGGATCTCGCGCACGGTCGCGTCGATGTCCGCCTCGGAGAGCCGGCCCCGCCCGCGCAGGTTCTTGAACGTCGCGGTGAGCCGGTCCGACAGGGAGTTGAACACCAGGCAGGTCCTCACAGAGATTCGGTCGTTGCAGCCACCTACCCTACCGTCCGACGGCGAGCGCCTGGCGGGCCCTCCCGGTGAGGTCGTCCACGAGGCTCGCACGCCACGCCGTCCAGCCCGCGGGGCCCAGCGACGACGCGTCCGCCTCCGTCACCACCCGCACCGTCTCGAGCAGGTCGGCACGGTGCTCGAGCGCGTCGAGGAGCTCCGCCACCGTGGCCGGGTCCTCCAGGTCGGCGGTCGTGGCCAGCCGCGCCAGGGTGAGATGGTGCCGCACGACGATCCCGACGTCGCGTGCCACGGCGTCGCCGAACCCTGTCCGGAGCACGACGTTCGGCGCGATCCGCGCACCCTCGACGGAGTGGTCGGGGTCGACGGCGCCGCGCCGCTTGCCGATGTCGTGCAGCAGCGCGCCGAGCAGGAGCTGCTCCGTCGGCGCCGGCGGGACGCCCGCCCCCGCGGCCACCTGGCGACGGACCTTGACGGCGCGCGCGGCCGTCTCCACGAGGTGACGGTCCACGGTGTGCCGGTGGATCGCGGCGCGCTGCGGGCGGTTGCGCACGGCCGCCCACTCGGGGATCCACGTCGTGACGACGCCCGCCAGGTCGAGGGCCTCCCAGACCGGCACCTGCGCCGGGCCCGCGCCCAGCAGCGTGAGCAGCGCGGACCGTGCGGCGGGTGGCCAGGGCGCCGGCACCGGCGGGGCCTGGGCCAGGGACTGCACGGTCACGGGCGAGAGCGCGAGCCCGGTGCGCGCCGCGGTGGCCGCCGCGCGCAGCGGCAGGAGCGGGTCCTCGGCCGGCTGCGCCCCCACGGCCAGCACCAGCTCGCCGTCGTGCTCGACGAGCCCGTCGCCCACCGACCGCAGCCGTGGGGCGGACCGGCGCCCGCGCACCATGACGGGCCGGCGGACCGCGGGCCGCTGCAGCGCCTGGCGGGCACGGCGCACGGTCGAGTCCAGCGCGTAGGAGATCTCCCGTCCGGCCTCGGCGAGGCTGGCCAGCAGCTCGTCGGGGTCGTCGTGGCCGCAGCGGGCGGCCACCTCGTCCAGGTCGGCGAGGAGCAGCTTGGTGGAGCGGCGCCGCGTCACGACGTGCACCGCGTCCCGCACGTCCAGCAGGTGCGCGTACGCCCGGTCCACCCGGCCGTGCGGGCGGTCGGTGAGCCAGGTGGCCGCGAGCGCCGACAGCAGGACGGCGTCGCGGATGCCGCCGCGCGACTCCTTGAGGTCCGGCTCGATGAGGTAGGCCAGCTCCCCCGCCCGCTCGGCGCGCTCGCGGGCGCTGTGCAGCAGCTCGGGCAGCCGCCGGCGCGACGCCGAGCGCCAGTCGGTGAGGATCGCGGACGCCGCGCGGTGCACGACGACGGCGTCCCCCGCGACGGGTCGCACGTCCAGCCAGCCGACGGCGGCGGGCAGGTCCGTGGAGGCGAGCCGGCGGGTCTGGCTCAGGGAGCGCACCGCGTGGTCGACGTCGACGCCCGAGTCCCAGAGCGGGTACCAGAGGGCGTCGGCGACGCGGGCGAGCTCGTCGGGCTTGTGGGTGCGTCCGTCGTGCACGAGCACGAGATCGAGGTCGGAGAGCGGGCCGAGCTCGCCGCGCCCCAGGCTGCCGACGGCGGCCAGCGCGAGGCCCGTCGGGTCGACGTCGGCCGTGGCGGCCTCGAACAGGGGGGTGAGGCGGTCGGTGACGAGCTGCTGCAGGGCGGTACGGCGCGCGATCCCCGACCGGCCCGGACCGGTGAGCCCGTCCGCGACGGCGAGCAGGTCGGCGCGCAGCGCGCCGACCTGCCCGCCGACGGCGTCGGCCACCTCAGAGGGCCGCGTCGCCGTGCTCGCCGGTGCGCACGCGCACCACGTCGTCGAGCGTCGTCGTCCACACCTTGCCGTCACCGATCCGCCCGGTCTGGGCGGCCTTGACGACGACGTCCACGACCGTGGACGCGTCCTCGTCCGCGACGAGGACCTCCACGCGGACCTTGGGCACCAGGTCGACCGTGTACTCGGCGCCGCGGTACACCTCGGTGTGGCCCTTCTGGCGGCCGTAGCCGCTGGCCTCGCTGACCGTCATGCCGCGGATGCCCGCGGCCTCGAGGGCCGACTTCACGTCGTCCAGGCGGTGGGGCTGGACGACCCCGGTGACGAGCTTCATGCGCGGATCTCCCTCTTGATCTGGCCGCCGGCGGAACCCTGCGGGACGGTCTCGTACGCGGACTCGCTGTGCACCGCGAGGTCGATGCCGCTCACCTCGGCCTCCTCGGACACCCGCCAGCCCATGACCGCCTTGAGCGCGATCGCGACGAGGTACGTGATGATGCCGGAGAAGACGACCGCGACGACGGCGATGATCGCCTGGACCGCGAGCTGGTTCAGCCCGCCGCCGTAGAACAGCCCGGTCTCGGTGGCGAGGAAGCCGATGGAGACGGTGCCCCACAGGCCGGAGACGAGGTGGACGCCCACGACGTCCAGCGAGTCGTCGTAGCCAAGCCTGTACTTGAGGCCCACCGCGAAGGCGGAGAGCACGCCGGCGATCGCGCCGACCGCGATCGAGCCCACGGGGCTGACGGACCCGGCGGCCGGGGTGATCGCGACGAGGCCCGCCACGACGCCCGACGCCGCGCCGAGCGACGTCGCGGAGCCGTCGCGCAGCTTCTCCACCAGGAGCCAGCCGAGCACGGCGGCCGCGGTGGCGACGGTCGTGTTCACCCAGGCCAGGCCGGCGAAGCCGTCGGCCGTGAAGGCGGAGCCGCCGTTGAAGCCGAACCAGCCGAACCACAGGAGGGCCGCGCCCAGCATCACGAGGGGCAGGTTGTGCGGGCGCATCGGCTCGGAGCCGAAGCCCTTGCGCTTGCCGACCACCAGGGCGAGGACCAGGGCGGCCACACCGGCGTTGATGTGCACGACGGTGCCGCCGGCGAAGTCGATGGGCGTCGCGATGGACGCGAACGGCCCGTCGCCGGACAGCAGGCCGCCGCCCCAGACCATGTGCGCCATCGGGAAGTAGCAGAGGGTCACCCACACGGCCACGAAGACCATCCAGGTGCCGAACTTGGCGCGGTCCGCGATCGCGCCGGAGATCAGGGCGACGGTGATGATGGCGAACGTCGCCTGGAAGCCGACGCCCACGATGCCCGGGACGCCGAAGTCGTCGATCGCGAACTCACCGGCCGCGTCGTAGATCGCGCCGGACAGCCCGAACTGGTCGAACGGGTTGCCGACGATGCCGCCGAGGTCGGCGCCGTAGGACATCGACCAGCCCCACAGCACGTAGACGACGCCGACGACGGCGATCGCGCCGAACGACATCATCATCATGTTCAGCACGGACTTGCCGCGCACCATCCCGCCGTAGAAGAGCGCGAGTCCAGGGGTCATCAGGAGCACGAGAGATGCCGACATCAGCATCCACGCGGTTGCTCCGGTGTCCAGCTCCATGAGTTGTTCCTCCCTCACCAGCCGGGCGGCCGGGTCGGGCACTACCGTGGTCGGGCGGCGTTTCGCCTGGAGTGTTCTGGTGTTTCGTGGGTGTGACAAGGCCCCGTCACGCGTGAACTTTGCGTGACGGGGCCTCGTCGGCAGGCTCGCCGGCTGGTCAGCCGAGCAGGCCGTCCACGAACTGCTCGGGGTCGAACGGCGCCAGGTCGTCCGGGCCCTCCCCCAGGCCGACGAGCTTGACCGGGACGCCGAGCTCGCGCTGCACGGCGACGACGATGCCGCCGCGGGCGGTGCCGTCGAGCTTGGTGAGCACGATGCCGGTGACGCCGGCGACCTCGCCGAACACGCGCGCCTGGTTGAGGCCGTTCTGGCCAGTCGTGGCGTCGAGCACGAGCAGCACCTCCGCGAGCGGCGCCTCGCGGGTGATGACGCGGGTGATCTTGCCGAGCTCGTCCATGAGGCCCGCCTTGTTCTGCAGGCGGCCGGCGGTGTCGACGAGGACGACGTCGGTGCCCTCGGCCTTGCCCCGCTTCACGGCGTCGAACGCGACGGCGGCCGGGTCGGCGCCGTCGCGGTCCGAGCGGACCGTCTCCACGCCCACCCGCGCGCCCCAGGTCTGCAGCTGGTCGGCGGCCGCCGCGCGGAACGTGTCGGCCGCGCCGAGCACCACCGACCGGTCCTCCGCGACCAGCACGCGCGCGAGCTTGCCGACCGTCGTCGTCTTGCCCGTGCCGTTGACGCCCACGACCAGCACGACGGCGGGCAGCCGCTCCCCGTCCTCGCCGACCGGGCCGGTCGTGGCGACCTCGCGGTCCAGGGCGGGGTCGACGACCTTGAGCAGCTCCTCGCGCAGCAGCTCGCGCACGGCCTTCGGGTCGCGTACGCCGAGCACGCGCACGCGGGTGCGCAGGGCGTCGAGCAGCTCCTCCGCCGGTCCGGCACCGATGTCGGCGAGCAGCAGCGTCTCCTCGAGCTCGTCCCAGTCGTCCTCGGTGAGGTGGTCGCGGGACAGGACGCTCAGCAGCCGCGCGCCGAGCGGCGAGCCGGACCGGGCGAGCCGGTCGCGCAGGCGCACCAGGCGGCCGGCCACCGGCTCGGGCGTCTCGAGCGCGGGCGCGGTCTCCACCGGGGCGGCGGCCTCCGGCACCGCGACGGGCGACGACTCCGCGGGAGGTGCGGCCGGTTCCGCCGGGGGCGCGACCGCCGTCGGGCCCTGCGCGTCGTGGTCGGCGTGCCGGCGGCGCGACCTCGGGACGAGCAGGGCGGAGCCGACGCCGATCACGACGACGACGCCGAGGAGGATCCAGAGCCAGGTCAGATCAGTCACGCGCACAGTCTCCCAGAAGCGCACCACCGCGCCGCCCGGCGCGGACGGTCACCGGGACCCGGGAGTCCGGGGGTCACTCCGGCTTGCGGACCGTCCCCACGTGCCACGAGCTGCGGGCCTGCAGGCGGGCGCGGTGCAGCGCCTCGGTGAGCTCCTCCGGGTCGACGTACCCCGGGGCGTCCTCGATCGTCGCGGCGAAGAACTCGTCCATGCCGGTCTCGACCGGGGCGGGGGGCGCCACGCGCTTGCGGCGCAGCCCGGACCGGAAGTCGCGGAGGAAGCGACCGAGACCGGGGGCCTCGTCGTCCTGTCCCTCACGACGCTCCATGACGTTGGCCACGAGGAACACCACCGCGGCGAGAACGAGGGACCCGAGGACCCAGAGGACGAACGTGAGCATGGCGCTATTCTCCCCGCGCATCGACGGTCTCGCGCATCCGCTGGGAGATGACGGTCGTCACACCGTCGCCGCGCATCGTCACGCCGTACAGCGCGTCCGCGACCTCCATCGTGCGCTTCTGGTGGGTGATGACGATGAGCTGGGAGTCCTCCTGCAGCTCGCTGAAGATCTCCAGCAGGCGACCCAGGTTCACGTCGTCGAGCGCCGCCTCCACCTCGTCCATCACGTAGAACGGGCTGGGGCGCGCCTTGAAGATCGACACGAGGAACGCGACCGCCGTGAGCGACCGCTCCCCGCCGGACAGCAGCGACAGCCGCTTGACCTTCTTGCCCGCCGGGCGCGCCTCGACCTCGATGCCCGTGGTGAGAAGATCACCCGGGTCGGTGAGGACCAGGCGCCCCTCCCCGCCCGGGAAGAGCCGGCCGAAGACCCGCTCGAACTGCTCCGCGGTGTCGCGGAACGCCTCGGCGAAGACCTGCTGCACCCGCTCGTCGATCTCCTCGACGATGTGCAGCAGGTCCTGGCGCGACTTCTTGAGGTCCGCGAGCTGCTCCGTGAGGAACTGGTGCCGCTCCTCCAGGGCCGCGAACTCCTCCAGCGCGAGCGGGTTGACGGCGCCGATGCGCGCGAGGGCCCGCTCCGCCGTCGCGAGCCGCTTCTCCTGCTCCGCACGCACGTAGGGCACCGGCTCGGGGTCCGGGTCCTCCTCGGCGGCGTCGGCGGGGCGCGCCACCGGCACGTCGCGGTGCGGGCCGAACTCCTCGACCAGGACGTCGGGGTCGCTGCCCAGCTCGTCCACCGCCCGGGCCTGCAGCTGCTCGAGCCGGGCCACCTGCTGGGCGCGCGCCACCTCGTCGCGGTGCGCGACGTCGGTGAGGTCGCGCAGCTCGGCCGCCAGCCGGTCCGCGTCGGTGCGGACCGACTCGAGCTCCTGCTGCCGCGCGGCGCGCTCCTCGTCGGCGGCGGCGCGCTCGGCCTGGGCGCGCTCGATCGACCGGGCGAGCGCGGCGAGGGCCGTGCCCGCGTCGTCGCGCACCGCGGCCGCCGTCCGCGCCTCGGCCGCCCGCTGCACCGCCCGCCGCTCGGCCTTCTCCCGCGCGGCGCGCTCCTGCGCCGCGGCCCGCGCGAGCCCCTGCGCGCGGCCGGCGACGGCCCGCGCCCGCTCCTCGCTGGTGCGCAGCTCCAGCCGTGCCTCGGTCTCCGCGGCGCGCGCCGCGGTGGCGGCCTCCTGCGCTGCCTCGCGCGCGGCCTGCGCCTCGGCCACCTGCTCCTGCGACTGCGCGGGCTCGGCCTCCGCGACCTCCAGGCGCCGGGTCAGCTCGGCGAGCTCCGCCGCGTCGGCCTCCCGGCGCTCCGCCGCCTGGGTGAGCGTCTTCCGGTGCCGCTCGGCCTCCGCCAGCGCCGACCGGTGGGCCGCGCCGAGCGTCCCGAGCTGCTCCGCGACGGCGGCGAGCGCCGCGTCCGACTCGTGGAGCCGCGCGAGGGTGTCGTCGTGGGCGGCCTGCGCCTCCTGGAGCCGCTCGCGCGCCCCGACCAGCTCGAAGCGGCAGCGCTCGCCGCGGGCCGCGGCGTCGTCGAGCCCTTCCTTGGCCTCGTCGAGCGCGGAGGTCAGGTGCAGCACGCTCGGCGCTGCCGCGGAGCCGCCCCAGGCCCTGCCCGCCCCCAGCAGGTCCCCCGCCCGCGTCACGGCCACGACGTGGGGCTCCTTCTGGACCAGCGCGCGCGCCTGGGCCAGGTCGTCCACCACGACGACGTCGCGCAGCAGCGCGCGCAGCGGCGCGGCCGCCGGCCCCGCCACGGTGACGACGTCGGCCGCGCGGCGCGCGCCGTCGGGCAGGTCGGCGGGAACCCCGGGCTCCCCGGACGCGCCGCCGTCGCCGGTGCGGTCCGTGCTGCCGCTCGTGCTGCCGTCCGTGCCGCCCACGACGAGCCCGGCGCGTCCGGCGTCGTCGTCGCGCAGCCGGCGCAGCGCGTCGACCGCCGCGTCGAGGTCGCGCACGGCCACGGCGTCCGCGACCGGGCCGAGCGCGGCCGTCACCGCGTCCTCGTAGCCGGGCTCGACGCCGAGCAGCGCGGCGACCGAGCCGAGCACGCCGGGCGCGGCGTCCGCGAGCAGGGCGCCCGCGCCGTCCTTGCGGTCCAGGCTGAGCTCCAGGGCCTCCACCCGCGCGCTCCACGTGGCGCGGTCGCGCTCGGCCTCGGCCGCGCGGGCCTCGAGGTCCTGCACCGCCGCCTGCGCCCCGGCGAGCGCGGTCGCCGCCTCCTCGTGCCGGGCGTCGAGGTCCTCCTCGCCCTCCTCGGCGCCCACGACCTGCACCTCGAGGGCGCCGAACTCGCGCGCGGCCTCCTCGGCCCGGCGCTCGGCCTCGGCCACGACCTCGCGCACCCGCTCCAGCTCGGCGTCGCCGGCCTCGACGCGGCTGCGCCGCGCGGCCACCTGCCCGGAGAGTCGGGCGAGGCCCTCGCGCCGGTCGGCGGCGCCGCGGTGCAGCGTCGCGAGCTCGCGCTCCGCAGCGTCCGCCGCCTTCTCCGCGTCGGTGCGCGCGGCGACGGCGGACTCCAGCGCGGCTCGCGCGAGCTCCACCTCGCGGGTCAGCTCGGCCTCCGTGGCCCGCGCGCGCTCGGCCTGCGCCTCGAGGTCCGCGGGGTCCTGGCCGCGGTGCTCCGGCTCGGCGGCACCGAGCAGCCGCACGCGCTCGTCGGCCAGGGTCGCGAGGCCGCGCAGCCGCTCCCGCAGCGCGCCGAGGGCGTGGAAGGCGTCCGCCGCGCGGCCGGCGTCCGCGACCGCGGCGGACGCCGCGACCTCCAGGCGTGCGAGGTGCTCGCGCGCCCGCTCCAGGCCCTGCTCCGTCTCGCGCTGCCGCTCGCGCAGCGCTGCCTCGTCGGCACGCTCCTGCGCCATCTGGGCGGTGAGCTGGGCCAGGTCGTCGGCGAGCAGGCGCGCCTTCGCGTCGCGCAGGTCGGCCTGGACGGTGCGGGCCTTGCGGGCCGCCTCCGCCTGCCGTCCGAGCGGCCCGAGCTGGCGGCGCAGCTCCGCGGTGAGGTCCGTGAGGCGGGCGAGGTTGCCCTGCATCGCCTCGAGCTTGCGCAAGGCCTTCTCCTTGCGCTTGCGGTGCTTGAGGACGCCGGCCGCCTCCTCGACGAACCCGCGCCGGTCGTCGGGGGTGGCGCGCAGGACGGCGTCGAGCTGCCCCTGCCCCACCACGACGTGCATCTCGCGGCCGATGCCGGAGTCGCTCAGCAGCTCCTGGATGTCCAGCAGGCGGCACGAGCTGCCGTTGATCGCGTACTCCGAGCCACCGCTGCGGAACAGCGTGCGGGAGATCGTCACCTCGGTGTACTCGATCGGCAGCGCGCCGTCGGTGTTGTCGATCGTCAGCGACACCTCGGCGCGGCCCAGCGGCGGGCGGCCGGCGGTGCCGGCGAAGATGACGTCCTCCATCTTGCCGCCGCGCAGGGACTTGGCGCCCTGCTCCCCCATGACCCAGGAGAGTGCGTCGACCACGTTCGACTTGCCCGAGCCGTTCGGCCCCACGACGCACGTGATGCCCGGCTCGAGGCTCAGCGTCGTCGCCGAGGCGAACGACTTGAAGCCGCGGAGCGTGAGCGTCTTGAGGTGCACCCGGCGAGCCTAACCGCCGGAACCCGCCGATCCGCGGAACGACGCCGCTGCCGACCCGACGCCGCACCGGGACGTCCGGACATGCCGACGGCCGGGCCCGTGCAGGGGCCCGGCCGTGCGACGTCGTGCGAGGGGTCGTGCGTGAGGCGCGAGCCCTCAGAGGTTCGGGAACCAGAGGCCGATCTCGCGGGCCGCGGACTCCGGCGAGTCCGAGCCGTGCACCAGGTTCTGCTGCACCTTGAGGCCCCAGTCACGACCGAGGTCGCCGCGGATGGTGCCGGGGGCGGCCTCGGTGGGGTTGGTCGCGCCCGCCAGCGAACGGAAGCCGGGGATGACGCCCTGGCCCTCGGCCACGACGGCGAGCGTCGGGCCGGAGAGCATGAAGTCGACGAGCGGCTGGTAGAACGGCTTGCCCTCGTGCTCCGCGTAGTGCGCGGCGAGCAGCTCGGTCGTGGCCTGCTTCAGCTCGACGGCGACGAGCGTGTAGCCCTTCGCCTCGATGCGCCGCAGCACCTCTCCGGACAGGCCGCGGCGCACGCCGTCGGGCTTGACGAGCACCAGGGTGCGCTCGATGGCGGGCTCGGCGGGCAGGGTCGTGTCTGCGACGTCGGTCATGGCGGAAAGCCTATCGGCGCCCGCACCGTGCCTTGGACGCCCGGCGACCAACGACGAGGCGGTCTGTCGCGTCGTCCGGATGGACGACGCGACAGACCGCCGGGTGGAGCACCGGTCCGGTCAGAGGTTCGGCGCCGTCTCCGGGTGCTCGGCGTCGTACTGGGCGCGCTCGCGGTCGATGCGACCGCCCAGGCGCAGGGAGACGACCCACATGGCGACGAACACCACGCCGACGACGAACATCATCGGCAGCAGCAGGCCCATCGCCAGCACCGGGACCTGGACGACCGTCCCCGCGTAGTACCCCATCGGCGTCCCGACCATGCGGGACATCACCAGCAGCACCACGAACAGCACCCCGATCACGAGCCACAGGGCGAGCGGCGACTCGATCACCAGCGGTCCGCGCTCGTAGCCGGTGTTCCGCAGCCCGTAGAGGGCGACGCCGGCGAACAGCACCACGAACGCCTCCAGCTGCAGCATCATCGACGTGAACTGCACCTTGGCGGGCTTGCGGGGCTTGATGCGGTCCCCCGGGCGGGGCCGGTCGTCCTTCTTGCTCACGACCCCACGATATCCGCGCGCTCGCGGGTCCCGGGACCGTCGTCGTCGCCCGCGGCGCCCGCCACGACCTCCGCCGCACCGTCCGCCGCACCGTCGACGACCGGCAGCTCGTCGAGCGCCCCCGTCTTGGCCGGGTCCGCGACCGCCTCCCCGCGCGCCACCATGCCGGCGACGTCGGAGAGCTTGATCACGGGCAGGAAGAACGCCAGCACGAGGCCGACCAGGACCAGGGGCACGAGGTACCAGAACGACGGCGCGAGGGCGTCGGCGTAGGCGTCGATGATGCCCGACTTGAGCGGCTCGGGCAGCGACTGCACGACGCCCGGCGTCAGGCTCGACTCCCCCGCGCCGCCGGCCCCGGCGGGCGCGCCCGCGAAGACCTCGGTGAGGTTGTCCGTGAGACGCGTGGTGAAGATCGTCGTGAACAGGGCGGAGCCCACGGCCGCGCCGATCTCGCGGAAGAAGTTGTTCGAGCTCGTGGCGGTGCCCAGCTCGTGCGGGTCGACCGCGTTCTGCACCGCCAGCACGATGGTCTGCATCACGAGGCCCATGCCGGCGCCGAGCGTGAAGATCATCGCGCCGAACGTCCACATCGACATGTCGCCCGACAGGCGGGTCAGCCAGACCATCGCGAGCGCGACGACGACCAGGCCGGCCACCGGGTACGCCTTGTACTTCCCCGTCTTGGAGATCGCGATACCCGAGACGATGGAGGTGAGCATCATGCCGGCCATCATCGGGAGCATCAGCCAGCCCGACTCGGTGACGCCGGCGCCCGTGGACATCTGCAGGAACGTCGGGATCATCGCCATCGCGGAGAACATGCCCATGCCCAGCACGAGGCCGATGAGCGTCGTGATGGTGAAGGTGCGGTTCTTGAACAGGCGCAGCGGGATGAGCGGCTCCGCGACGCGGGTCTCGATCAGGATGAACGCGGCCACCGCCGCGAGCGTCACCACGACGAGGCCGGACAGGCGCCAGTCGGTCCAGTCGTAACCCGACGACGACAGGGACTCCCAGCTCGTGACGAGCACGATGCCCGTGGTCGCGATCGCCATCGTCACGATGCCGCCCCAGTCGACCGGGCGCGACGAGCGGTGCGAGGGCAGCTTGAGCGCGAACCAGGCGACGACGAACGCCGCGACGCCGACGGGCAGGTTGATCCAGAAGGTCCAGCGCCAGCCCGGACCCTCGGTGAGCCAGCCGCCGAGGAGCGGGCCGAGGACGGCGGAGATGCCGAAGAGGGCACCGAGCGGGCCCATGTACTTGCCGCGCTCGGAGGCGGGCACGATGTCGGCGATGATCGACTGCGACAGGATCATCAGCCCGCCGCCGCCGAGGCCCTGGACGGCGCGCCACAGGACGAGCTCGACCATGTTCTGCGACAGCGCCGCGCCCACGGACGCGAGCGTGAACAGCCCGATCGCGACGAGGAACGGCCAGCGCCGCCCCATGAGGTCGCCGAACTTGCCGTACAGGGGCATGCCGATGGCGACGGCCAGGATGTAGGCGGTGACGACCCACCCCTGGTGCTCGACGCCGTTGAGCTCGCCGACGATCGTGGGCATCGCGGTGCCGACGATCGTCTGGTCGAGGGAGGACAGGAACATCGACGCCATCAGGGCGCCGAAGATCAGCCAGACGGTGCGCTGCGTCAGGACGACGACGGGCTTGTCCGGCGCGGCAGCAGGGGCACTGCTCATGGGACACCTCGGATCGGTGGCGCGTGGGGGCGCCGGGGTAGAGACGGGGGCTGGGGGTGGTGCTGACGAGACGTGCGGGCGGGACGCCCGCCGCTCAGGAGGTGAGGACGGCGGCGAGCTGGGCGACGACGTGCGGCACGTGGTCGCCGACGTCGCCCTCGTGGCCGGTGCGCGCCCAGTCGTCCATCGCCGCCCGCGTGACGACGAAGACGACCATGGCGCACATCTCGGGGTCGGCCGGCAGGGGGGCCGCCTCGTGCCGCCGCTCGAACAGCGCGACGACCTGGGTCTTGTGCCGCTCGAACCACGCGAAGTGCCTGCCGAGCAGGCGGGGTTCGAGCTGCAGGATCTCCATCACCTGCTCGCCCTGGTGCTTGCCGGGACCGGCGAACGCGGAGAGCAACGACCGGACGAGCACCTCGAGGTCCGCCACCAGGCGCCCGGTGGGGCCTCCGGCCGCGAACGCCTCGCGGGTCTCGGCGCTCAGCTCGAACGAGCCCTGACCGAGCACCGCGTCGTCCTTCGACTCGAAGTAGTTGAAGAACGTGCGGGGCGAGATCTGGGCCGCCTCGGCGATCCCCTCCACGGTCACGGCGTCCAGGCCGCGCTCGAGCACGAGGCGCTGGGCGGCGTCGACGATCGCGTCCGTGCGCGCGCGCTTCTTGCGCTCACGCAGTCCGAGGTCGCCGGCGGGAGGAGTCACCGGACAATCATGCACCCACTGCAATATTGCACCAAGTGCAATTTCCTGTGAGGGTGGTCACACCTCACCGAACCCGCCCTCGATCAGCCCGACGACCGTGTCCACGGCGTCGCGCGCGTCCGCCCCGCGCGCGGAGACCTCGACCTCGGTCCCGGCGGCGGTGCCGAGCGCCATGAGCTGCAGCACGCTCGTCGCGTCGACGCCCTGGAGGGTGACCGGCCCGCCGAAGGCCGCCGCGGCCCGCGCCACCACCGCAGCCGGGCGGGCGTGCAGTCCCAGGGGGTTGCGGATCACGACCCGGGCCGAGACCGCCTCTCCGGCGCCCGCGGCGGTCTCCGGCGTCGCGGCAGGGGCCGGGGCGGTCGGCGCGGCGGGCGCCCCCGCCCCCTCGGCGGCGGCCAGCACCGCGTCCAGGCCGGCGCCCTGCTGGGCCGCGACCGCCGCGGCGACGGCGCCCTCGACGAACGGAGCGTCGGCGAGGCGCACCCGGCCGGCCAGCTCGTCGTCGAGCTCGAGCGCCGTCTCGACGGTCAGCACGGCCGAGCCCAGGTCCGCCAGCACCACGACGCCGTCGGCGCGCGGCAGCGCGCGCCCGAGCGCGTCCTGCACCACCTCCAGCGACGTGCCCAGGCCGCCCTCGCCGTCGCCCGCCCCGCTCTCCAGGACGACGTCCGGCGCCATCTCGCGGGCCAGCTCGACCGTGCCCTCGGCGAGCCGCGCCGAGTGGGAGACGAGCAGCAGCCCGACGCTCATTCCCCGACCGCCTCCGCCTCGCTCTCGACCGGCGGAGCGTCGAGCGCCGCGTCGAGGGCCGCGCGCAGCACCAGCGCCGTCGAGCGCGCGCCCGGGTCCTCGTGGCCGGCGCTCCGCTCCCCCAGGTAGGACGCGCGCCCCTTGGTGGCGACGAGCGGGATGGTGCCGGTGGCCCCGGCGTCGGCCGCGTCGGCGGCGGCCCGCAGCACGCCCACGGGGTCCTGGCCGGCGTCCGCGGCGGCGGTGGCCGCCTCGACCGCGGGGGCGAGGGCGTCGACCATCGTCTTCTCCCCCACCTGCGCCTTGCCGCGCGACGTCACGCCCTCGAGCGCGGCGTCGAGCAGCACGACGACGCCGGACCCGTCCACGCTGGGGCGTGCCGACCGCTTCGCCGCCCGCAGGAACGCCGTCCCGTACAGCGGACCGGAGGCGCCGCCGACCTTCGACATGAGCGTGGTCGCGACGAGCATCAGCACGTCGCCCACCTCCGCCCGCTCCGCGGCGCCCGGCTCGTCGAGCTTCGCGACCACCGCCTGGAACCCGCGGTGCAGGTTCTCCCCGTGGTCGCCGTCCCCGATCTGCCGGTCGAGCTCCGTGAGCTCGTCCTTCGACCCCGCCACGACGTCGGCGGTGCGCCGCACCCAACGCTCCGCCCATGCCACGTCGAGACCCATGACCGCACGCCTCCTCGCCTCGGGGCGCCCCGCGGCGCCCGTCACCAGTGCAACGCCGCCGTGCGCACCGGCGCGTCCCACAGCTCCCGCAGCTCGTCGTCCAGCCGCAGCACCGTGATCGACGCGCCCTGCATCTCCAGCGACGTCACGTAGTTGCCCACGAGCGACCGGGAGACGGTGACCCCGCGCTCCTCGAGCAGCCCGCGCGCTCGACCATAGACGACGTACAGCTCCGACAAGGGCGTGCCGCCCATCCCGTTGACGAACAGCAGCACGTCCTCGCCGGCGGCCAGGCGCAGGTCGTCGGCCACCGGGTCGAGCAGGCTGCGCGTGATCTCGGTGGCGCCGGTGAACGGGATGCGGTGGCGGCCCGGCTCGCCGTGGATGCCGATGCCGATCTCGACCTCGTCGTCGGGCAGGTCGAACGACGGCTTGCCGACGTGCGGCACCGTGCAGGCCGTCAGGGCGACGCCCATGCTGCGCACGTTCGCGACGACTTGCCCGGCGATCTCGGTGACCTTGCCGAGGTCGTCGCCCCGCGCGGCCGCCGCGCCAGCGATCTTCTCGACGCACACCGTGCCCGCGACGCCGCGGCGCCCCGCCGTGTACAGGGAGTCCTCGACGGCGACGTCGTCGTTGACGAGGATCGTCGCCACCTGCGAGCCCTCGGCCTCGACGAGCTCGACGGCGGTCTCGAAGTTCAGCACGTCGCCGGTGTAGTTCTTGACGATCGCCACGACGCCGGCGCCCGAGTCCGCACCGAGGATCGCCGGCACGATCTGGTCCGGCGTCGGCGAGGTGAACACCGCGCCCGGGACGGCCGCGTCGAGCATCCCGTCGCCGACGAACCCGGCGTGCAGCGGCTCGTGACCGGACCCACCGCCGCTGACCAGGCCCACCTTGCCCGGGACGGGCCCGCCAGCCCGCGTCACGTACACGGGCTCGTGGTGCACGTCGACCAGGTCGGCGTGGGCGAGCCCGAACCCCGCGAGCGAGTCGGTCACCGCGTCCGCGGGCTCGTCGAGCAGCTTCTTCATGTCGTGCCTCCTCGCCTGCCACCGCCGTGCCACGCGGCGGCCTGCCCCCATCCAACACCCGGCTCGCACGGCACGCAGCACCCCCGCGCGGTACGGGGCGGGTGATCGTGCGTGCGCCCTCCCGACGTCCCGGAGCGGCGGGTCAGCCGCGGCCGAGCAGGATCCGGGCGTCCGCGACCGTGATGACCGAGCCGGTGACGAGCACGCCGCGGCCGGTGCCGACGCCGACCTGGTCGCCGCTCTCGGCGAGGTCGGCAGCCACCTGCAGCGCCTCGTCGAGGCGGGCGGCGGTGCGCACGCGGTCCTCGCCGAAGATCTCCTGGGCCACCTCGAGCAGGTCCTCGGGGTCGGCCGAGCGGGCCGACGAGTTCTTCGTGAGCACGAGCTCGGTGAGCGCCGGCTCGAGGGTCGCGAGCAGCCCCTCGACGTCCTTGTCCGCCATCACGGCGACGACGCCGACCAG
The DNA here is from genome assembly GCF_050311655.1 of Isoptericola variabilis. Lineage (GTDB taxonomy): Bacteria > Actinomycetota > Actinomycetes > Actinomycetales > Cellulomonadaceae > Isoptericola > Isoptericola variabilis. The sequence continues at coordinate 668,797 of NZ_JBNOZM010000001.1, read as the reverse complement.
GCGCGGCAGGTCGAACTCCTCGTCGAGCGCGTCGACGAGGGCCTGCGCGCCGTGCGGGTTGTGCGCCGCGTCCACGAGGACGGTCGGGCTGGAGCGCACCACCTCGAGGCGCCCGGGCACGACGACGTCGGCGAACGCCGTCTCGACCACCCCGCCGTCCAGGGCCCGGCCGCCGAGCAACGCCTCCACCGCGGCGAGCGCGAGGAGCGCGTTGTGCGCCTGGTACTCGCCGTGCAGCGGCACCAGCACCTCGGTGTACAGGCCGGCGGGGGTGCGCAGGTCGACGAGCTGCCCACCGACGGCGACCCGGCGGCCGGCGACCTCGAGCTCCACGCCCTCGCGCAGCAGGTGCGCCGACACCTCCGCCGCCCGCTCGCGCAGGATCTCGTCGACGACGACCTCCTGCTGGGCGCTGACCACCGTGGCGCCCTCCTTGACGATGCCGGACTTCTCCGTGGCGATCTCCGCCAGCGTGGAGCCGAGCCAGCGCTCGTGGTCGATCCCGACCGGGGTCAGCACGGCGACCTCCCCGTCGACGACGTTGGTGGAGTCCCAGCGGCCGCCCATGCCGACCTCCACCACGGCGACGTCGACCGGGGCGTCCGCGAAGGCGGCGATCGCCATCACCGTGAGCACCTCAAAGAAGCTGAGGGGCGGCCCGCCCGCCTCCTGCGACTCGCGGTCGACCACGCCGATGTACGGCGCCACGTCCTCGAAGACCTCCACGAACCGGGCGGCGCTCAACGGCTCGCCGTCCACCTGGATGCGTTCCGTGACGCTCGTGAGGTGGGGCGAGGTGAACAGGCCGGTGCGCAGCCCGTGCTCGCGCACGAGCCGCTCGGTCATGCGCGCCGTCGACGACTTGCCGTTGGTACCCGTGAGGTGGATGGCGCGGAACGCGTGCTGCGGGTCGCCGAGCAGCTCGAGCACGCGCCGCACGCGGTCGAGCGTGGGGTCGATGTCGTGCTCCGGCGCCCGCGACATGATCTCCGCGTAGACCTCGCGCAGCGACTCCTGCGCCACGGCGTCCTCCGCCGCCGCGCGGGCGGCCTGGCGCTCGGCCGCACGGGCCTTGCGCGCGGCGGACGAGGGCTTGTTGTCAGGCTCGGCGTTCACGTGCCGAGATTACGCGACGGGGTCCGGCCGGACACCACGCGGTAGTGCCTCCCGTGGCGCGGTAGTGCCCTGCGGGGGCGACCCGAGGACGGGAAGCACTACCGCGGCGCGAGCACCACGACCGGGGTCTCGCCGGCCCGGTGCGCGGCGAACCGGTCGATCTCGCCCCAGCCCTGGTGGCGGCCGACGAGCGCCCACAGCCGGTCGCGCTCCTCGCCCTGCGCCGCCGTCCCGCGCACGGGGCGCGGGCCGTCGACCGTGTCCACCTCGGCGTCCGGGTGGGCGCGCAGGTTGAGCCACCAGGCGGGCGGCGGGTCGCCCCAGCCGTTCATCGCGAGGGTGACGTACCGGCCGTCGTCCTCGACGTAGCCGAGGATGACCGCGCGCTCCTGGCCGCTGCGACGCCCGACGACGCGCAGGCGCAGCATGCCGAACTTGCCGCCGGGGGTGGGCCGGCGCAGCGGCCACCGCCCGCCGCTGATCCGGTAGCCGGCGCGCTGGACCGCCCACGCCGAACGGACGAACCAGCGCGGCGGGACGAAGGGGCGCTTCTCGGGGGCGGGTGTCGCGGCCATGCGGACTCCTCGCGGGGGTCGGCGCCGACGCGCCGGGGAGCACCAGCGTAGTCGGCCGCACGGGGGCCGCCCAGGCCCGAGCGTCCTCGTCGGTCAGGAATCCGCGGGTGAATCCTGACCGACGGGGACGCTCGGCAGGCGGGTCAGCGCTTGGCGACCCGGACCACGCGCTCGCCGTCGCCGGTCGCCACGGCGACGTCGAGCGCGAGGGTCTCGCGCGCGATGAGGTCGCGGTGCGCCTGGACGGCGGCGACGTGCTCGGCGGGGACGTCGAGCTCCAGCGCGATGCGGTCGCTCACCTCGAGGCCGGCGGCCTTGCGGGCGTCCTGCACGTCGCGGATGACGTCGCGGGCGTAGCCCTCGGCGCGCAGCGCGTCGTCGAGCGCGAGGTCCAGGACCACGAACCCGCCGCCCGGCAGCACGGACGCGGCCACATGCTCGCCGGCCGCGTCGCCCACGACGGTGGTGAGCTCGTACTCCGCCTCGAGCAGGGGCTCGTCGCCGGCGTCGGTCGTGACGACGACGGTGCCGTCGGCGTCCCGCCGCCACGCGCCCGCCTTCGCCGCCTTGATGACGGCCTGGACGCCCCGGCCCAGGCGCGGCCCGGCGGCCCGCGCGTTGACCGCGAGCCGCTCGGTGATGCCGAACCGCTCGGACGCGTCGGCGTCGGCCTCGACGAGGTCGACCGCCTTGACGTTGAGCTCCGACGTGAGCAGGCCCACGTAGTCCACCAACGCCGCCGGGTCCGGCACGGCCACCGTGAGGCGGGCCAGCGGCTGGCGCACGCGCAGCTGGTGCGCCTTGCGCAGCGCGAGCGCGCTGGACACGACGGCGCGCACCTCGTCCATCGCGGCGACGAGCTCGTCGTCGCGCACGAGGGCGGCCTCCACGACGACGTCCCCGCCGTCGGCCGCACCTGAGGCAGCCGGCCAGTCCGTGAGGTGCACGGAGCGGCCGCCGGTGAGGCCGCGCCAGACCTCCTCCGTGAGCAGCGGCGCGAGGGGCGCCATCACGCGGGTCAGCGTCTCGAGCGCCGTGTACAGCGTGTCGAAGGCGTCGGCGTCCTCGGCCCAGAACCGGTCGCGCTGGGTGCGCACGTACCAGTTGGTGAGGACGTCGAGGTGCTCGCGCACGGACTCGCAGGCGCCGGAGATGTCGTAGGCGTCGAGCTGCGACGTCACCGTGGCCACGAGGTCGTGCGTGCGCGCCAGCAGGTACCGGTCGAGGGCGGGCAGGCCGGGGACGCGCTCGGCCGTGACGGGCTTCGCGGTGTACCCCTGCCCGTCCGCCGCGCTGTTCGCGTACAGGGTGAAGAAGTAGTACGTGCTCCACAGCGGCAGCAGCACCTGGCGCACCGAGTCGCGGATGCCCTCCTCCGTGACGACGAGGTTGCCGCCGCGCAGGATCGGGCTGGCCATGAGGAACCAGCGCATCGCGTCGGAACCGTCGCGGTCGAAGACCTCGGAGACGTCCGGGTAGTTGCGCAGCGACTTGCTCATCTTGCGGCCGTCGGAGCCCAGCACGATGCCGTGCGAGACGGCGGTGCGGAACGCCGGCCGGTCGAACAGCGCCGTCGCGAGCACGTGCAGCAGGTAGAACCAGCCACGCGTCTGGCCGATGTACTCGACGATGAAGTCGCCCGGGTAGTGGTGCTCGAACCAGTCCGCGTTCTCGAACGGGTAGTGCACCTGGGCGTACGGCATGGAGCCGGAGTCCATCCACACGTCCATGACGTCCTCGACGCGGCGCATCGTGGACCGTCCCGTCGGGTCGTCGGGGTTGGGTCGGGTGAGCTCGTCGACGAACGGGCGGTGCAGGTCCGGCTCGCCGTCCGGGCCGAGCGGCAGGCGACCGAAGTCGCGCTCGATCTCCGCGAGCGACCCGTAGACGTCGACGCGCGGGTACGCCGGGTCGTCGCTCTTCCACACCGGCACCGGGGAGCCCCAGAACCGGTTGCGGCTCAGCGACCAGTCGCGGGCGTTCGCGAGCCACTTGCCGAACTGGCCGTCCTTGATGTGCTCGGGCGTCCAGGAGATCTCCTGGTTGAGCTCCACCATGCGGTCCTTGAACTTCGTGACCTCGACGAACCACGAGGACACGCCCATGTACATCAGCGGCTGCCGGCAGCGCCAGCAGTGCGGGTAGGAGTGGGCGTACGACTCGCGGCGCAGCAGCACCGTGCCCGCCGTGGTCGAGCCGGCGTCCGCCTCGCCGCGCGTGCGCGCCTTGAGGTGGTCGATGATCGGCAGGTTCGCGTCGAAGACCTGCAGCCCCGCGTACTCGTCGACCGGGTGCGTGAACTTGCCGTCCGCGCCGACGGGCATCACGGAGGCGACGCCCTCGCGGTCGCAGACGACCTTGTCGTCCTCGCCGAACGCGCCGGCGCTGTGCACCAGGCCGGTGCCGTCCGTCGTCGTGACGAAGTCCGCCTCGACCACGCGGTGCGCGCGCTCGCGGCCCTCGTAGTACGAGAACGGCGGGACGTAGGAGGTCTGCAGCAGGTCGCGGCCCGTGAGGCGCCCGACGACGCGCGGCGCCTCCTCGCCCTCGTCCGTGAGCTCGCGGGCGTACGCGTCCAGGCGCGCCTCGGCGAGGACGTAGCGCTGCGGGGTCCCCGTGAACGAGGACTCGACGACGACGTACTCGATCTCGGTGCCGACCATGACGAGCAGGTTGGACGGGAGCGTCCAGGGCGTCGTCGTCCAGATGAGGAGCTTGTCGCCGGGGCGCACGACGTCCTGCCCGGCGGGCACGGTCGCGACGTCGAAGCCGACGGTGACCGCCGGGTCCTGCCGCGTCTGGTAGACGTCGTCGTCCATGCGCAGCTCGTGGTTGCTCAGGGGCGTCTGGTCGTTCCAGCAGTACGGCAGCACGCGGAAGTCCTCGTACACGAGGCCGGCGTCGTAGAGCTTCTTGAAGCCCCACAGCACCGACTCCATGTAGGTGACGTTGAGCGTCTTGTAGTCGTGGTCGAAGTCGACCCAGCGCGCCTGGCGGGTGACGTAGTCGCGCCACTCGGAGGTGTACTTGAGCACCGACGCGCGGCACGCGGCGTTGAACTTCTCGATGCCGAGCTCGAGGATCTCGTCCTTGGTCTTGATGCCGAGCTGGCTCATGGCCTCGAGCTCGGCGGGCAGGCCGTGCGTGTCCCAGCCGAACCGCCGCTCCACGTGCTTGCCGCGCATCGTCTGGTAGCGCGGGACGACGTCCTTCGCGTAGCCGGTGAGCAGGTGGCCGTAGTGGGGCAGGCCGTTGGCGAACGGCGGGCCGTCGTAGAAGACGAACTCGTTGCTCCCGTTCTCCCCCGCCGGGTTCTTGGCCACGGACGCGCGGAAGGTGTCGTCGGCGGCCCAGAATTCCAGCACCTCCCGCTCGATCGCCGGCAGGTCCGGGGACGCGGGGACGCCGGCGATGCCGAAGGCGGCGCCCTGCTGTACTGCCTGATCAGGCTGGTCGGACGAGCGGTGCTGCGGATAGGCCATGGGTGGGCTCCTGGGCGGTGGTACGGGTCGACGTCGCTGCTGCCGTGCGAGGACGACTCCCCCGCCCCGAAGGACGCGGTCACCGCGGTACCACCTCGCTTGCGGACGCCGGTCGTGCTGGCGCCCGCCGCTCATCGGAGGCTGTGACGGGCCTACCCGTCCGGTTCTACTAGGAGTGGGGGTCACTCGGTTCTTCCGGAGGCTCACCGGTGATGGCCGGGTCGATGCCTGTGCGTCCATGGTAGCCAGCCGCGCAAGTGCGATCGTCGCGACACCGACAGCCAGCCGGCGACCGGCCTCGTCAGCCGTCCCGGCCGACGGCGAAGTGCTCCACCACCTCGCCGGTCGACACGTCCACGACGACGACGGACTCCCGCGGCCAGTCGGAGGTGTCGTCCGGCAACTGCCACCCCTCGACCTCGCCGCACCGGACACGGTCGTAGGAGGCGACGACGGTGTCGGACCAGGTGTTCACGAGGGCGACCCGGGGGTGCTCCCGCATCTGCTCGGGCCAGTCCGCCGGGTCGCGGAGCGGCTTCCCGTCAGCGTCGGCGGGTGTGCTGTTGAACCAGCCCTCGTAGCCGCCGTCGGGCTGCCCGGGGACGTCGTCGGTCCCCGCGAGGGAGGAGGGAAGCACCGCGCACAGGTCGTCCGCCGTGGCGCCGGGCGTGGGGTCGTGGGTGGTCGTGGCGTCAGGTGCTGCCGCGGCGGGAACGGCGTCGGGCGCCGGCTCGACGTCGTGGCCGCACCCGGCCAGCAGGCCCACGGTGGCGAGCCACCACGCAGCGACGACCCTGAAAGGAGATCGCGAGACCCGTCCGCCCACCTGGCACTCCGTCCGCCGAAACCTGGCACGCTCCGCCGCGCACCGCGGCAGAGTCAACCAGACGGCGCCGGGCCCGCACAGGCGCCGACGCCCGAAAACCCCGGGCGCGTTTGCGGCGGCACTCGCGATGATGGCGGGCATGGACGCGGAGAAGGTGGAGGTCGTCGTCGCCCACAGCCAGCGCGCGACGCTGCGGGTGGGCGACGTGTTCCTCAAGGTCGACGGCGACCCGTCGCACGCCGAGCGCGAGGCGCGGGCGATGGAGCTCGCTCCGGTCCCGACCCCCGCGGTGCTCTGGCGCGAGCCGCCCGTGCTGGCGCTCGCGGCCGTGCCCGGCACGGCGCTCGGCGTCCTCGGCGAGCCGTCGCCGGCGTCGTCGGAGGCGTGGGCGGCGGCCGGCGCGGCCGTCCGGGCCCTGCACGACGCACCCGTGCCGCCGTGGCCGGGACGCAGCGTCGACGACGTCGCGGCGGAGCTCGACCGCGAGTGCGCGTGGCTGCTCGCCCACGACGTCGTGCCCGCCGAGGTGGTCCGCAAGAACCGGGCGGTCGCCGAGGCGGCGCTGCGCCCGTGGGCGCCGGTGTTCGTCCACGGCGACCTGCAGCTCACGCACGTCTTCGTCGACGGCGACGAGGTCACCGGCATCATCGACTGGTCCGAGGCCGCCCCCGGCGACGCCATGTTCGACCTGGCCATCCTGACGCTCGGGCACGAGGAGCGCCTGGACGACGTGCTGGCCGGCTACGGCCCGGGCGCGGACCGGGCCGTCATCCGCGCGTGGTGGTCGCTGCGCAGCCTCACGGCGTCGCGCTGGCTGATCGAGCACGGCTTCGACCCCGACGCGCCTGGAGCCGAGCTCGACGTGCTCCGAGCCAGGATGCGGGAGTCTTAGCAGCATGGACGTCGAGTGCCCCCGGGTGGTGTGCCTGTGCGGCTCGCAGCGTTTCCAGGACCTGTTCGGGTCGGAGCGACGGCGCCTGACGGCGCAGGGCGTGATCGTGCTCGGCCCCGAGGCGGTCGACGGCGAGCTGACGCCATCCGTCCGCAGGGCGCTGGCACGGCTCCACCTGGCGCGGATCGACCTCGCCGACGAGGTCCGTGTCGTGAGCGAAGGCGGCTACGTGGGGACGACGACGCTCCGTGAGATCGCGTACGCGCGGGAGCGGGGCAAGACACTCAGCACCATGGACCCGGACCTCGACCTGTGAACCCGCCGTGTCATCCGAGCGGGTCGGCCGCCATCGCCTCGAGGGCGGCGAAGGGAGCCGGGCTCGCGAACGGTCCGCGCAGGGACGGCTCGTACGCGGTGAGCGGCCGTGCCTGGAAGAACGGCGTCAGCGCCGGGTCGTCCGGCTCGACGCCCAGCTCGGGAGCGGGCACGAACCCGAAGCGGGAGTAGTACGCCGGATCGCCGACGAGCACCACGAGCGGCTCCCCCAGCGCGTCGGCGGCGCCGAGCACCGTGTGCACCAGCGCCGAGCCGACGCCGCGGGCCTGGTGGTCGGGGTGCACGCTCAGCGGCCCGAGCACGAGCGCCGGCGCGTCGCCCACGCGGGCCCGCGTGCACACGACGTGCCCGACGACGGCGTCTCCCGTGTCATGCCCCGCGCAGGCCACGAACGCGAGCTCCGGGATCCAGCACGGGTCCGCCCGCAGCAGCCCGACCAGGGTCGCCTCGCCGGGAGCGCCGTCCGGTTCGACGGGCGGCGCCGAGTAGGTCGCGCCCGCGAAGGCGGCGGCGGTGACGGCGCGCACGACGGCGGCGTCGGACGGGAGCTCTCGGCGGATCAGCATGCGCCGATGGTGGCACCGGGCGCCCGTCGTCGTCGCCCGTTTTCCTGCCGGCTCCCGCGGGCCTTCTGCGCGCCCGACGGCGCGGGCTACAGTCCTCGGCATGCGCCGCGGTCGTCTGCTCGCCCTCATTGGCGCCGCCGTCGGAGCGCTCGCCGTCCTGGCCTCGAGCGAGCTGCTGAACCGGCGCTGGTCGAGAACGCTCGTGAGCGAACCCGCCGGCGAGACCCAGGCCGTCGTCGTCCTGGGCTTCCGCAACCGGGGGCCGGCCGCGAACGTCGTCAACCGGTGGCGGGTGCGCGCGGGGCTGCGGTCCCTCGACCCGGCGGCACGCACGCGGCTCGTCCTCAGCGGGGGCGCGACGACGTCGGGCCGCACCGAGGCCCGCGTGCTGGCCGACCACGCCGTCGCCGTGCTGGGGTACGACGGACCGCTTCTGCTCGAGGAGGAGAGCCGGGCGACCTGGGAGAACGTCGCCCGCGTCCTCCCGCTGGTCGAGGACGCCGACCGGATCACGATCGTGTCCCAGCCGGCGCACGCGCTGAAGGCGCGCGTGTACGTCGCGCGACAGCGCCCCGACCTGGTCGGCCGCCTCACGCGTGGCGCCGACCACCGCTGGGGCGAGTGGCTGCTGCTCAAGCCGGCCCTCGCGGCGTACGGGGCGTGGACGCTGCGCGGCGTGCGGGGCGACCTGCGCGGGCGGTGACGCCGAGCCCCGCTGCTCGTATCGTGGCGCCGTGACCGTCCTCCAGGCGCTGCTCGCCTTCGCCCTCGTCGCCGGGCTCCTCACCCTCGTCCCCGGCCTCGACACCGCGCTCGTGCTGCGCAGCACCGTGACCCGCTCGCGCTCGCACGGGTTCGCCGCGCTCGGCGGCATCCAGGTCGGCACCCTCGTATGGGGCGCCGCCGCCGCGGGCGGCGCCGCGGCGCTGCTCGCCGCCAGCCAGACCGCGTACCGCGTGCTCACCCTGGCGGGCGCGGCGTACATGGTCTGGATGGGGGCGTCGATGCTGTGGCGGTCGTTCCGACAGCCGCAGGACGCCGCGGCAGAGCTGGACGCGCCGCTGCCGTCCGGCGGCCGCTGGCGCGACTTCGGCCTCGGGCTGAGCACCAACCTCATGAACCCCAAGGTCGGCGTCTTCTACGTCGCCGCGATCCCGCAGTTCGTGCCCGACGGCGTCAACCCGCTGCTCATGGGCCTGCTGCTGGCCCTGGTGCACTGCGTGCTCGGCACGGCCTGGCTGTCGCTCGTCGTCCTCGGCGCGGGATGGTTCGGACCCCGGCTGCGCCGGTCCGGCGCCGTGCGGTGGGTGGACCGCGTCACCGGCGGGGTGCTGGTGCTGTTCGGCGCGCGCCTGGCGGCGACCGCGCGGGTCTGAGAAACCCCGCCGCACCGTTGTCGCCACGCCACCGCACGGTGGGCACATGACCACGACACCGAGCACCACCACCCTGAGCACGCCCCTGGCCACGACGCTGACCGCGCCCGACCTCCTCGACGGCTGGGGACGCCTCTGGAGCGGCGACCTCGCCCTCGCGCCGTCGCTCGTCACCGCCGACGTCACCGTCCGCTTCGGCAACCCGGCCCTCGCCGCCGACGGCGACGCGGTGCGCGGGCCCGACGCCCTCGCCGCCTTCATCGGCGCCTTCCGGACCGGGCGCGAGGGGCTGCGCTACGCCACCCGCCTCGCCCGCTCCGCCCCGGGGCACGTCGTGTCCGTCTGGTCCGCCGACGACGACGCGGCCGGGCTGCACGTCGGCGGCATCGACCTGCTCGACGTCGCCCCCGACGGGCGTGCCCGCCGCGTCTGGTCCGTGACCGCGGGCCGCCCCGTCGCCGCGGACGACGACGTTGCGCCCTGTCGCCCGCCCCGCCATCGCGCGGTGTCACCGGCGGCGGGCAGGGTGGCCCCGTGAAGCGGTCCGAGCGCCTGCACGCCGTCGTCGACCACCTCCGCGCGCGGGCGCCCCGCCCGGTCTCCACCGTGCGGCTCGCCACCGAGCTCGGCGTCTCGCGGCGGACGATCGAGCGGGACCTGGCGGCGCTGCGGGAGGCGGGCGTCCCGGTGTACGGCGTCGACGGCCGCGCCGGCGGGTACTCGATCCTCGCGGACTACTCGCTGCCGCCGCTCCACCTGCGGGCCGACGAGGCTCTCGCCGCGGCCGTGGCCCTCGGTCTGCTCCGGGGGTCGCCGTTCGACGGCGCCGCCCGCCGGGCCCGCGACCGGATCCTGGCGGGAGCGCCGGAGCCGGTGCGCGCGGCGGTGTCCGGCGGTGCCGTGCCCGTCGTCTCGGCCGCCTCGCCGGGCGCGGCCTACGCCGCGGCGACGACGCTGGACCTGCTGCCGGGCGCCGTCGCCGCCAGGCAGGTGCTGCGGCTGCGCTACCGCGGCGAGGAACGCGAGGTGGAACCGCTGCGGCTGCTGCGCGGCGACGGCCACTGGTACCTGGTCGCCTGGGCCCGCCCGGGCGGGGGCGTGCGTGGGTTCCGCGACGACCGCATCGAGTCCGTCGAGCCCACCGGGGAACGGTTCGTGGACCTGCACCGCGCGGCGGTGGACGCCGACCTGGCGCGGTGGGACCTCGCACCGCTCACCCCGTGACGCCGCGCGCTCAGGTGATCGTCAGCTCGATGGTGTGCCAGCCGGTGGCGCCGTCGGGCGCGGGCGGGGCCTCCGCCTCGACCTGGAGGTTGCCGTCGGCGTCGGTCGCGCGCACGGCGACGAGGTGGTCGCCGGGCGTCGCGTCCCAGTCCAGCCGCCACTGGCGCCACGTGTCCGGGCCGACGGTGTCGGCGAGGTCGGCCGCGACCCAGTCGCCGTCGTCGACCCGCACCTCCACGCGCTCGATCCCGGTGTGCTGCGCCCACGCGACGCCGGCGAGCGTCACCGCGCCGGCGGGCAGGTCGTCGCCCGGGCGCGGGACGTCGATGCGCGAGGACAGCTTGATCGGCCCGAGCGCGGACCAGCCGCGCGGCGTCCAGTAGCCCTGCTCGTCGGCGAACCGGGTGACCTTGAGCTCGGTGACCCACTTGGTGGCCGACACGTACCCGTACAGCCCGGGGACCACCAGGCGCGCGGGGAAGCCGTGCTCGGTGGGCAACGGCTGCCCGTTCATCCCGACCGCGACCAGGCACGCGCGGTCCTCCTCCTGCAGCACCTCCAGCGGCGTGCCCGCGGTGAAGCCGTCCGTGCTGCGGGAGAGCACCATGTCCGCGCCGCCCTGCGGCCTTGCCCGGGCCAGCAGCTCCCGGACGGGGTAGCCGAGCCACAGCGCGTTGCCGACGAGGTCGCCGCCCACCTCGTTGGAGACGCATGCCAGGGTGACGTGGTGCTCCTCCAGCGGCAGCGCGAGCAGGTCGTCCCAGGTGATCGTGAACGGCTCGTCCACGAGCCCGGTGATGGTGAGCGTCCAGTCCTCGGGGTCCACCTGCGGCACGACCAGGGCCGTGTCGATGCGGTAGAACTCGGCGTTCGGCGTGACGTACGGGGCGGCGCCCTCGACGCCGAGGTCGGCGCCCGCGGGCACGGCGGGCGCCGCCGTCGCGGGCCGGGGAAGCCGGATCGCCTCACGGGCCGCCGTCACCGCGCGGCCGCCCGCGGAGACCACGCGCGAGACGCCGAGCACGACGACGGCGCCGGCCGCCGTCGCGCCGGTCCACTGCAGGAAGCGACGCCGGTCGATCGCGTACCGCCGGTCCACGGCGGGCCGCTCGGCGATTCCTGATCGACCGCCGAGCCACGCCTCGACCCGGCGCAGCAGGGCGCTGAGCAGGGCGATCGCGGCCACCACCCCGAGCAGGCTGGGCAGCGCCCACGCGACGTTCGCCCCGGGTCGCCCCGCGGCCACGACGGCGGCGACCGCGCCCACGGCGCCCAGCAGGACGGCGCCCCACGGCGGACGGCGTCGCTCGAGCAAGCCCACGAGCGCGGCGCCGGCGAGGGAGACGACGCCCATCGTCGCGAGCAGGACGGCCTTGTCGGCCGTGCCGAACCACGACACCGCAAGGTCCTTGAGCCAGCCGGGGACGCCGTCCACCACCGCGCCCCCGACCGCCACGACCGGGCTCGACGACGGGTCGACGAACGCCGCGACCAGCTCCGCCACGGCCAGCCCGGCCGCCGTCGCGACCACGCCCGCGAGCGCCGACCACCAGCCGTCCCGCGGCGTCGGCCGGGGCGGGTACGACCGGTCCGGACCCGCCGGCGATGTGCTGCTCATGCCCCCAGCGTCCCACTCGGCGGCCCGGCGCCGGCGGGAGGTGACGAGACCGTAAGGAACTCCGGCCGGGCCGCGTCCCTCGCCGGGTCTCAGGCGCAGGGCTCGCCGTCCGGGCGTGCCGGCGGGCCGGGGTCGGGCCAGCCGGCAAGGTGCCCGAGCCAGGCGACCGCGAGCCACGACCCCTCCACGAGGACGTCCGTCCCCGGGCCGGCGAGCGTCGCGCGGCACGGGGAGTCGAGCGTCCACGGCCCGTCCTCCCCGGGCGCGAGCGTCAGGGAGCGGAGCGCCAGCGTCGCCCGGTCCAGCTCGACGTCGCGCGCCTCGCCGGGCAGGGCGATCCAGGTCCGCGACCGTGCGGCCCACAGCTCCGCGCCCTCCGCACCCGCCGGGAGCCAGTCCGCGGTGCCGCCCACGACGACGCAGGGCAGCTCGGGGACCGGCGCTGCGGGGTCGCGAGGCACCCGCGGCGCCTCGTCGCCGAGGCTCGACACGTCACCCGCCGGCGCGTTCCCGTTCGCGATCGACAGCGCGAGGTCGACCGCGGCGCGCACGAGCCCCGTCGCCGCGCCGGTGCTCTCCCTCACCCCGCGTCGCGGCCGGCGCGGCCGCCGCCACGAGATGGCGTCCTGCACGCGAGGGGTCATGCTGCCGGAGCGTAGCGCCGCTCGGCGCCGCCGGAGGTCAGGCTCGGCCGCGGGCGGTCAGTCCAGCAGGCGGCCGCGGACCCGGTCGAGCTCCCCGTCCGTCATGCCCTGCGCGCGCAGGAAGGCGGCGGGGTCCACGCCGTCGAGGAAGTTGTCAAGAGCGGCGGCGACGTCGTCGCACCAGGCCTCGAGCTCGTCCGGCCCGCGGTGCGGCTCGTCCCACCCCGGCTCGGTGGCGGCGCGGGCGTTGTTGGCGCGGACGGCCAGCAGGTAGTCCTCGACGATCGCCGCTCGTGGCACGCCCACCAGCACGAGCAGCAGCGCGGTGATCATGCCGGTCCGGTCGCGTCCGCCCGCGCAGTGGTAGACGGCGGCGCCGTCGGGCGCGGCGGCGATCGTGCGGAAGACGTCGGCGACGAGGTCGGGCCAGCGCTCGAGCACCGTCGCGTAGTAGCGCGGGGTGTGCAGGTGCGGCCCCCAGGCGGCCATGAACTCGGCGTCGTCGGGGTCCTCGACCGGGCAGTGGTGCCGGGTCACCGCCGGCGGCAGCTCCAGCGGCACGATCTCGGCCGCGTTGCGCAGGTCGACGACGGTCCGGACGCCGGCGTCGACCATCGCCGCGAGGCCCTCGCTGCCGGCGTGGTCGAGCCGCGACGTCCGGTAGAGGCGCCCGGGCCGGGTCCGCCCGCCGGCGCGGATGGGCAGGCCGCCCAGGTCGCGGGCGTTCGGGAGCGTGCCCCACCGGACGGCGCGGGGGTCCTCGGAACCGGTCGCGACGGGCGGCGTCTCGGCGGGCGGGGTGTCGGTGGGGAGCGTCACGGACGCCAGGCAAGCACACGTGACCGGCGGCGCGTACTAGGCTCGGCGACGGATCACGGGCACGACTCTGGCCCGTCGGCGCGACCCGGGCTGTGGGCCGCGGTTCCACCGGCGCGAGATGGCGCGCCGTCGGACGAACCACCGACGACGACCCCTGGAGCTTTCGCGTGCCCCGCCTCTCCCGAACCGCCGTGCCCGGCGCTGCCGTGCTCGCCCTGTCCCTCGCCGCCCTCGCGGGCTGCGCGCAGGACCCCGCCGACGCCACGTCGTCGGCCGCCCCCACGGACGCGTCCGCCGGGGGCACCGCCTATCCGCTGACGCTCGACAACTGCGGCGTCGAGACCACCGTCGAGGCCGCGCCGCAGCGCGTGGTGACCGTCAAGTCGAGCACCACGGAGATGCTGCTCGCGCTCGGCCTCGGCGACCGCATCGTCGGGTCGGCGTTCCTCGACGGCCCCGTGCCGGACTCCCTGGCCGACGCCGCCGCCGACGTGCCCGCCGTCGCCGACCCGATGGCCGAGCAGGTGCCCGGGGCGGAGGCGGTGCTCGGCCTGGAGCCCGACCTCGTCTACGCCGGCTGGGAGTCGAACCTCACCGCCGACGGCGCGGGCGACCGCGCCACGCTGGCCAAGCTCGGCGTCGCCAGCTACGTCTCCCCCGCCGCCTGCAAGGCGCCGGAGTACATGCCGGACCCGCTGACCTTCGACGACGTCTTCGCCGAGATCGACGAGGTGGGCGAGGTCTTCGACGCGTCCGACGCCGCCGCCGACCTGGTCGCGGAGCAGAAGGACACCCTGGCGTCCGTCACCCCCGACGACCGGGGTCTCACCGCGCTCTGGTACTCGTCGGGCGACGACATCCCCTACGTGGGGGCCGGCATCGGCGCTCCGCAGATGATCATGGACGCCGTCGGGCTGGAGAACGTCGCGGCCGACGTGCACGACACCTGGACGTCGTTCTCGTGGGAGCAGGCGATCGAGGCGGACCCGGACGTCATCGTGCTCGTCGACGCCACCTGGAACAGCGCGGACCAGAAGATCGAGCGCCTCGAGTCCAACCCCGCCACCGCCCGGATGACGGCCGTGCGGGAGGGCCACTACCTCACCGTGCCGTTCCCCGCGTCGGAGGCCGGCGTGCGCAACGTCGACGCCGTCGTCGACCTGTCCGCGCAGCTCGACGGGCTGGAGGGGCTCGAGCCGTGACGACGACGGCCCGGCCGGCCGCGGCCACCAGGACGAGCGAGCAGGCCACCACGGCGCCCGCGAGGCGCCGCGGCGCCGCCTGGTGGCTACCGGCGTCGGTGGTGGTGCTGGTCGCGGCCGTCCTCGTGACGGTGACGATCGGTCCGGCCGACCTGTCCGTCGCCGACGTCTGGCGCTCGATCGCGACGCACCTCGGGCTCGGCGGCGCGCTCGGCCTCGCGCCGCTCGACGCGCTGCCGGACGGGATGGTGTGGGAGCTGCGGCTGCCGCGCGTGCTGACCGCCGCGGCGGTGGGCGCCGGGCTCGCGGTGTGCGGTGTCGTCATGCAGTCCCTCACGCGCAACCCGCTCGCCGATCCCTACCTCCTCGGGCTGTCGTCCGGGGCGTCGCTGGGCGCAGTGCTCGTGCTCGTCGCCGGCCTGACCGTGCTGCTGCCCGTCGCCGCGTTCGGCGGGGCGGTCGCGGCGCTCGCCGCCGCGCTGGCGCTGGCCGGCGCGATCGGCACGATCACGCCGACCCGGACCGTGCTGGCCGGGCTGGCCGTGAGCCAGCTCGCGGCCGCGGCGACCAGCTTCGTCATCTTCTGGTCCGCGACCGGCGACTCGTACCGCGAGATCCTGTCGTGGCTCATGGGGTCGGTGGCCGGCGCGACGTGGACGTCGGTCGCGATCACCGGCGTGGCGGTGCTGGTGCTGGGCACGCTGCTCGCTTCGACCGGCTCGATCCTCGACGCGTTCACCTTCGGGGACACCGCTGCCGCGGCGCTCGGCGTCCCGGTCGCGCGGGTGCGGTGGCTGCTGCTGGTGGGGGTCGCGCTCCTCACGGGCGCGCTGGTCTCCCAGAGCGGGTCGATCGGGTTCGTCGGGCTGATCCTGCCGCACGCCGTACGGCTGCTCACCGGCGCGCGGCACCGGCTGCTGCTGCCGCTGTCGGCGCTGTGCGGGGCGTCGTTCCTCGTCTGGGCCGACACCCTCGCGCGCACGGTCTTCGCCCCGCGCGAGGTGCCCGTCGGCATCGTCACCGCCGCGATCGGCGCGCCGGTGTTCGCCCTCCTGCTGTGGCGCGGACGGAGGATCGCATGACCACCGAGTCACGCACGGAGGCACGCACCGAGACCCGCGCCGCCGCCCCCGTCGGGCGCGCGGCCCCGCCGGACGGCGACGGCCTCGACGCCGCCCGCGTCTCGTGGTCGGCGGCCGGTCGGCTGATCCTCGACGGGGTGGACGTCACCGCTCCCGCGGGCGCGGTGACCGGGCTGCTCGGCCCCAACGGGTCGGGCAAGTCGACGCTGCTGCGCGCGATCGCCGGGGTGCAGGCACCGTCGGACGGCGGGCCCGGTCCTGGTGCCCGCGTCGTCTTCGCCGGCACGGACCTCCTCGCGCTGCCACGGCGACGGCGCGCGCGGACGCTCGCGTTCGTCGAGCAGGAGGTGTCCACCGACCTGCCCGTCACCGCGGGTGACGCCGTCCTGCTCGGGCGCATCCCTCACCGCTCGCTGCTGGCCGGGGACTCCGCGGACGACCGCGCCGCCGCCCGCCGTGCTCTCGACGACGTCGGGGCGGCGCACCTCGCAGACCGCGAGGTCACGACCCTATCCGGCGGCGAGCGCCAGCGCGTGCACATGGCGCGCGCCCTCGCCCAGGAGCCCGCGCTCATCCTGCTGGACGAGCCGACCAACCACCTCGACATCGCCGCCCAGCTCGACGCGCTGCGCCTCCTGCGCGACCTCGCCGACCGGGGGGTCACGGTGCTGGCGGCCCTGCACGACCTGCAGCTCGCCGCCCAGCACTGCGACCACGTGGTGCTGCTGTCCGGCGGCCGCGTCGTCGCGGCCGGAGACGTGCGCGACGTCCTCGTGCCCGACGTCCTCGACCCCGTCTACGGCGTGCGCACCGAGGTGCTCACCCACCCGCGCACCGGGCGCCCGGTGCTGACGTTCACGCAGCCCGGCTGACCCGCCGGTTCAGGCGCGCGGTCGCCGCCCCAGCTCGATGGCCGGGCAGCGGTCCATGACCATGTCGAGCCCGGCGGCGCGGACTCGGGCGGCGGCGTCCTCGTCGATCACCCCGAGCTGGAACCAGACCGCCCGGGCGCCGATCGCGATCGCCTCGTCGGCGACGGCCCCGGCGAGCTCGGAGCGGACGAAGACGTCCACGACGTCGACCGGGAACGGGATGTCCGCCAGGCTCGCGTAGCCCTGCTCGCCGTGCACGGTCTCGGCGCTCGGGTGCACGGGCACGATCCGCTTGCCCGCGCGCTGGAGCACCTCCGCGACGCCGTACGCGGCGCGCTCGGTGTTGGTGGACAGGCCGACGACGGCCCAGGTGCTGGTCTCGTCGAGGACGCGGTCGATGGTCGCGTCGGCGTCGGTGGTGTCGACGGCCTCGGGCGTGCTCGCGCCTCGCGCCGCCGGCACCTCGATCGGCGTGTTCCAGTCCTTCGGGTCCCTGATCCTCATGCGTTCCCCTCCTGTCCGTACGGCCGTCCGAGCCGTCGTCCCGCCGTCATGCCAGCGCCAGCGCTACGCCCGCGAGCGCGCACGACGCCGCGCAGGCGACGGTCCGCACGTGGTTGAGCCGGCTCCAGGGCCGGTCGAACGCGACCCACCCGGCGGCGTCGCGGTGCGCCATGAGCGCGTCGTTCAGCGGCACGTTGCCGACCGCCGTCACCCCGAGCATGCCCGCGACCACGACGACGGCGCTCGCCACGACCAGCCACGCGCCGTCGTACCCGCCGACGAGGCCGACCACGGCCACGCCCACCGGCACGACCACTGCCGCGCCGAACAGCGTCATGAAGGGCGGACGTACCGCGTCGGAGTTGATGGCCGCCATCGCCGCCGCGGCATCGTCGGGGTCGAGCCGGCGCAGGCCCGCGACGACGAAGGTCGAGAACGCCGCGAACACCCCGCCCGCCAGGCCGGTGACCAGCACGGTCAGCACGAGGAGCGCGCCCCAGAGGTCCATGGGCCCATCCAACCAGCGGGACCTCGCCTCGCGCAGCAGGATGGACCGTATGCCCGCACCGCCCGCCGTCGTCACGGCCACCAAGCGCTTCAACCCGTACGCCCTCAAGGTGAGCTCGCGCGTGCCGCCGTGGGTCACGCTGCACCACGTGGGCCGCAAGAGCGGCCGCGAGTACCGCACGCCGGTGGTCGCGTTCGCCGCGCGGGCACCCATCGACACCCGGGTCGCCCAGCCCGGCGACCCGGTCGAGATCGGCGAGTACCGCGACATCCTCGTGCTCACGCCGCTGCCCTGGGGGCCGGACGTGGACTGGTGCCGCAACGTGCGCGCCGCAGGGTCGTACCGGCTCACCCGCAAGGGGATCGACTACCGCGCGGACCAGCTGCGCGTCATGGACGCCGACGACGCCCGCCGCCTGCTCGGCGGGTTCGTCGGCGCCGCGTCGGGGCTGATCGGCATCGAGTCGTTCCTCGTCGGGCGGCTGAGCCGCTGGCCGGTCAGCGAGCCAGGGCGCGGCTGAAGAACGCGACGGCGTCGGCCGCCGGCCGGGGCTCCGGCGTAGGGGAACCCCCGGGGCGGTAGCGACACGGCCAGGGTCCCTTTCAGGGGCGTCCCGGTGCTGTGACACCGGTCACCCCTCATACGTTCGACGACATGATCGAGGCACAGGGTCTGTCCAAGAGCTACGGGAACACGACCGCCGTCGACCGCGTCACCTTCACAGTGCGGCCAGGCGTCGTCACCGGCTTCCTCGGCCCCAACGGGGCGGGCAAGTCCACCACCATGCGCATGATCATGGGTCTCGACCGGCCCTCCGCGGGCTCGGTCACGGTCAACGGCCGCGCGTACGCACGGCACCGGTCCCCGCTCACCGAGGTGGGCGCACTGCTGGAGGCCCGGGCCGTGCACCCCGGGCGGACGGCGCGGGCGCACCTGCGCGCGCTGGCCGCCACGCACGGCCTCCCCGACCGGCGGGTCGACGAGGTCATCGACCTGACCGGCCTGGCCACGGTGGCCCGCAAGCGGGTGGGCGGCTTCTCGCTCGGCATGGGTCAGCGGCTCGGCATCGCGTCGGCCCTGCTGGGCGACCCGCGCACGCTGATCCTCGACGAGCCGGTCAACGGCCTCGATCCCGAGGGCGTCCTGTGGGTGCGCCACCTCGCGCGGAGCCTCGCGGCCGAGGGCCGCACCGTCTTCCTCTCCAGCCACCTCATGAGCGAGATGGCCCTCACCGCCGACCACGTCATCGTCATCGGGCGCGGCCGCATCCTCGCCGACGCACCCGTCAGCGACGTCGTCGAGGCGGCGTCGCGCCGTGCGGTCACCGTCCGCACCCCCGGCCCGTCGGCCCTGCGGACCGCGCTGGAACACGCCGGCGCCACCGTCGTCGTGCCCGACGTCGCCCACGAGGGGGCGCTGGAGGTCACGGGCCTCGACGCCGCGGCGATCGGCGAGATCGCCCTCACCACGGGCGTCGCGCTGCACGAGCTGACCCCGGTGGCCTCGACCCTCGAGGACGCCTACCTGGAGCTCACGGCCGACGCCGTCGAGTACCGCACCGACGACCCCGCCGGCAACCTCGCAGCCGCCGGCTCGACGAGCCCGGGAGACCACTCATGAGCGCCGCCACCCTCGTCGCGGACCTCGCGCCCGCGCGCGACACCCACGTGACCGTCGCCCGCGTACTGCGCTCGGAGTGGCTGAAGCTGTGGTCCCTGCGCTCCACCTGGTGGGGCATCGTGCTGACGGTGCTGCTCATGGCGGGGCTCGCGGTCGTCATGGCCGCGACGCTCGGGTCCGCCACGACGTCGCCCGACATGCAGGAGACCATGAGCGCCGACCCACGGCTCGCCGTCCCGAGCGGCGCCGTCGCCGTGACGTTCGGGTACGGGTTCGCGCAGCTCATAGTGGCGGTCCTCGCCGTCCTGACCGTCACCGGCGAGCACTCCACGGGCATGATCCGCGCGACCTTCGCCGCCGTGCCGCGGCGCCTGCCGGTCCTGTGGGCCAAGCTGGTCGTGGTCGCGGCGACGACGGCGCTGCTCGCCGTCGTCGGCCTGGCCGCAGCGTGGCTCGCGACGGCGTCCGCGCTGTCCGCCGACGGCCTCTCGCTGGACTTCTCCGACGGCGAGCACCTGCGCGCCCTGGGCGGGACGGCCGTCTACCTGGTGACGGTCGCCGCGCTCGCCCTGGGCATCGGCGCGCTCCTGCGGAGCACGGCCGCCGGGATCGCCACCACCCTGGGTCTGCTGATGGTGGTGCCCCTGCTGTTCCAGGGGCTCGCCGGCTCGGCCGCCTGGGCGCAGGATGTGTACGCCTACCTCCCGACCGTGGCCGGCGAGCGCCTCATCGCGACCGGCCCCACACCCGACGGTCTCCTCGCCCCCGGCGCCGGGTTCGCCGTGCTGGCCGGGTACGCCGTGGCCGTGCTCGCCGCCGCAGGCGTCGCCGTCCGGCGCCGCGACGCGTGAGCCACGGCGTGAGTTCGGTCATCTGTCGCGAGATCGGTCGGGATCCCGACCGATCTCGCGACAGATGACCGAACTCACGGTGTGCGAGGCAGGATGGACCCATGACCGCACAGCTCTGGATCACCGGCGACCCCGAGACGGACGCACTGCTGGGCGACGACATGTTCGCGCTGCTCGTGGGCATGCTGCTCGACCAGCAGTACCCGATGGAGCACGCGTTCGCGGGGCCGCGCAAGATCCGTGACCGCCTCGGCAGCATCGACCCGCACGCGGTGGCGGACGCCGACCCGGACGAGTTCGTCGCCCTCGCCACCACTCCCCCGGCGATCCACCGGTACGGGCGGTCGATGGCGGGCCGCGTGCAGGCGCTGGCGCGGGCGATCGTGGACGACTACGACGGCGACGTCGCGAAGCTCTGGACCGCTCCGGGCGCCGAGGGGCCGGCCACCGGGGCCGAGGTGCTGGCACGCCTCCGCGCGCTGCCGGGCTTCGGCGAGCAGAAGGCGAAGATCTTCCTCGCGCTGCTGGGCAAGCAGCGCGGCGTGCGGCCGGCCGGCTGGCAGGAGGCGGCGGGCCACTACGGCGACGAGGGCTCGCGCCGCTCCATCGCGGACGTCACCAGCGCGGAGTCTCTCGCCGAGGTGCGCACGTTCAAGAAGGCGCAGAAGGCCGCGGCGAAGGCGGCCAAGCAGGGCTGAACCCCGCCGCGGGTTGCGAGCAGCGCCTCCCCGGGCAGCATGACCTGCATGGATGCCCGACGACGGTCGATGCCGCGAGCCGCCGTCGTCGCGCTGGCCGCGGTGGTCACCGCCGGGTGCGGCGGCCCGGGCGACGACGCGGCCCAGGACGTCGTCGCCCGCTTCTACGCCGCGGTGGCCGCGGGCGACGGCGACGCCGCGTGCGCGCTGCTGCTGGCCGGCGCGGCGGCGGACCTCGCCGAGGAGGAGCACGCACCGTGCCCGGAGGCACTGCTCGACCCGGCGGGCCCAGGAGCCGTGCTGGCCGAGCGCGCCGACGCCGCGACCGTCGTGACGGTGCGCCGCGCGGGGAGCCAGGCCCAGGTGCTCACGGCGTCCGACACCGTGTTCCTGGCCCGCTCGGGCGACACCTGGGTGGTGACCACCGTCGGCTGCGACCCGCGCGGCGAGCGCCCGTACGACTGCGAGGTGGAGTCGTGAACGCGCCCAAGATCATCTTCGGCGTGACCGTCGCGCTGATCGTGCTCGGCCTGGTCACGGCGTTCGTGCTTGCCGGGGCGCACCGATGACCCGGGGCACGGACCCGCCCAGCGAGACCCGCGCGGGACGGGTGCTGCGGGAGAACTCGCTCAGCCTGGCCTTCGGCGTGCTCTTCCTGGCCGTCCTGGCCGGGCAGGCGTTCGTCGGCGCCGCGCAGCGCGACGCCGACCAGGTCGCCGCGGGGCTCGAGCCGCTGGGCGTGGCCGGGTACGTGACGTCGTCCGTCTTCTGGGTGGACGTCACGGAGAACTGGCAGTCGGAGTTCCTGCAGTTCCTGCTGTTCATCGGCCTGACGGTGTGGTTCGTGCAGCGCGGGTCGCCCGAGTCCAAGAAGGTCGGCGAGGCGGGCCGGGAGACGGACGAGCAGCAGCTCGTCGGGAGCCACGCCCGGCTCGACTCCCCCGCCTGGGCGCGCGCGGGCGGCTGGCGCCTGCGCGTGTACTCGCACTCGCTCACCCTGGTGATGGGCGCGATCTTCCTGGGCTCGTGGCTCGCCCAGTCCGCGGCCGGCGTCGTGGCCTACAACGAGGAGCAGCTGCGCGACCGCCACGACCCGGTCACCTGGACCGCCTACCTGGGCCTGCCGGACTTCTGGGACCGCACCCTGCAGAACTGGCAGTCCGAGCTGCTCGCCGTGCTCTGCATGGTGGTGTTCGCCATCTATCTCCGCGAACGCGGGTCCCCCGAGTCGAAGCCCGTCGGCACGCCGCACGAGGCGACCGCCGTCGAGGGCTGAACGGTCACGCCTCGATCACCCCGCCGCGCGCAGCCGCCCGAGCGCGCGGTCGTGCGGCAGCTCATGCCGGGTCCCGCGGTGCCCGACGACGGTCGTCGCGGTGAAGACCGACGCCAGCAGCGCCTCCTCGACGGCGTCCGTCGCCGCCGCGAACAGCGGGTCGAGGGCGTCGTCGGGGACCAGCGGGTCGGCGGGGTCCGCCGTCGTGAACGCGAGGCCGTAGTCGCCGCTGCCGTGGGCGAAGTCGGAGCCCACGCGACCCATGGCGAACACGGCGCGCCGCGCCACCCGTTCCAGCCGGCGCGCGTCGAGCGGCGCGTCCGTCGCCACGACGATCATGCAGGAGTTGCCCTCCCCCGGCCCGGATCTCTTCGGCACCACGTCGATCTCTTCGGCAGGGGGAGCTGCCGAAGAGATCGACTCCGTGCCGAGAAGATCCGCCGCGGGCAGCGGCACGCCGCGCACGGTGAGCGTGCCGGAGAAGTTGGACTGCACCAGGGCGCCCACGGTGCGCACGGCCCCCGCCACCTCCACCCGGCGCGACGACGTCCCG
The DNA here is from genome assembly GCF_050311655.1 of Isoptericola variabilis. Classification (GTDB taxonomy): domain Bacteria; phylum Actinomycetota; class Actinomycetes; order Actinomycetales; family Cellulomonadaceae; genus Isoptericola; species Isoptericola variabilis. Next base: position 646,157 of record NZ_JBNOZM010000001.1, on the reverse strand, counting down.
ACGCCACCCTTGTAGCCGAGCGCGGACGTCCCCGCCCCGGCGCCGACGCAGCCCTGTGCCACCGGGCCGGACGACGCGCCGTCGAGCGCGGCCAGCACGTGCGCCTCGGTGATCGGCCGGGCGCGGATGTCGGACAGGTAGCCGTCGTTCGTCTCCCCGACGACGGGGTTGAGGGTGCGCACGTCCTCGTAGCCGGGCCGGGCGAGCATGTGCGTGACGAGCGCGTCGGCGGCGCGGAACGCGGAGAGCGTCGCGGTGAGCAGGATCGGCGTCTCGATCGCGCCGAGCTGCTCCAGCTGCGTCGCGCCCACGAGCTTGCCGTACCCGTTGCCCACGAACAGCCCGCACGGCAGCGCGCGACGCTGCCCCGGCCCGGCCCCGAGCGCGTCGGGCACGATGGCGGTGACCCCCGTGTGCAGCCGCTCGCCCTCGTGCAGCGTGGTGTGACCCACGCGCACCCCCGGCACGTCGGTGATCGCGTTCGCCGGACCCGTGGGCAGGTCGCCGACGACGACGCCCAGCTCGCGGGGACCCGGCCGCGCGCCGCTCATGCCCGGCCCGCCGGGACGAGCCGCCCCGGGTGGACGTCGCGCCAGGTGCGCGTGCCGTCGACGAGGTCCTGCACGTGCTCGCGGAACCGCGGGCAGGTGGCGATGTCGTGCGCCTGGCACGACATCGCATGCTCGGTCATGTGCCGGGAGCGGTCGATCTCCTCCTGGCGCCGGTCGAGCTCGGCCAGGTGCGCGGTGAGCACCTCGTGCCGGTCCCGCGCGCCGCGCCCCGTGGACCCGGCGTCCAGCAGCACCTGGATCTGCTCGAGGCTCATCCCCGCCACCTTGGAGCTGAGGATCGTCGCGACGCGCACCACGTCGTCGGTCCCGTAGCGTCGCCGTCCCCCGCCGTCGCGGGCCGGGGCGAGCAGGCCGACCTCCTCCCAGTACCGCAGCACGTGCGTCTCGAGGCCGAAGCGCTCGGCGAGCTCGCCGACGCTCCAGCTCTGTTCCGACTCACCCCTTGACTTCATGTTGACATGAAGTCACAGCCTGGGGTCACGACGCAACCCCACCCACGAAGGAGCCCACCATGACCGACATCCCTGCCCTCCACGACGCCATGATCGTCGGCGCCGGCCCCGCCGGCCTCGCGGCCGCGCTGATGCTCGGCCGCACGCACCGGGACGTCGTCGTCCTCGACTCGGGCGTCTACCGCAACGACCCCACCGACGCGATGCACAACGTGCTCGGGTTCGACGGCGTGCCGCCGGCGGAGTTCCGCGCCGCGGCGCACCGCACCCTCGCCGCCTACGACACGGTCGAGCTGCGCCGCACCACCGTCCTCGACGTCGCCCCGCTCGACCCCGCGTCGCCGGCCGACGGGTTCGTCGTGCGCACCGACGACGGTGACGTCGCCGCCCGGCGCCTGCTCCTGGCCACCGGCATGCGCGACGAGCTGCCCGCGACGCCCGGGCTGGAGGCGATGTTCGGGACGGTCGCGGCCCACTGCCCGTACTGCCACGGGCACGAGTTCTCCGGCACCCCGGTGGCGATCCTGGGCGCCGGCCCGCACTCGCCGCGCGTCGCGGGACTGATGGAGCGCATCGCGAGCCGCGTCGTCGTGCTCGCCGACGGCGCCGACGTCGACCCGCAGGTCCGCGCGGCGCTCGACGCCCGCGGCGTCGCCGTCCGGCCCGAGAAGGTGCTCCGCCTGGAGCCGCTGACGCTCCCCGACGGGCGCCCGGGCGCCCGGGCCGTGCTGGACGGTGCCGGGGGCGAGGAGCTCGGCGGGATCATGGTGGCCCCGGCGCTGCACCAGGCGGCGCCGTTCGCCGCCCGGCTCGGCCTCGAGCTGCGCGACTCCGGCTGCGTGGCCGTGGACGCCATGGCACGCACGAGCATGCCCGGGGTCCTCGCGGCCGGCGACCTCGCCCACACCGCCGACTTCCCCATGCCCGTGAGCTCCGTGACCGCGGCGATGGCCGCGGGCCAGCTCGCCGCCGCGTCGATCGACGCCGACCTGCTGGGCGTGGCGCGCTGACCGGCGGCCGGCAGACGACGGGAGGCGCGGGGTCCGCGGTGCCACAATCGTGACGTGGCCTCGATCATGATGACCGCGATGCCCTTCGCCGGCCACGCCCGGCCGGTCCGGGCCGTCGCGGGCGAGCTCGTCCGGCGCGGGCACGACGTGCGCGTCTACACCGGCCGGTCGTACACCGGGGCGTTCGCGGACGTCGGCGCCCGACCGGTCGCCTGGGACGCCGCTCCCGACTTCGACGAGCGGAACTATGCGGCGACGTTCCCCCGGATGCGGGACGCCAAGGGTTTCCGTCAGGTGCTGATCAACCTGGAGGACCTGTTCCTCGGCACCGCCCCCGCGCAGACGACGGACCTGCTCGCCGCGCACGACGACGAGCCCTGGGACCTGGTCGTCGGCGACCCGATGGCGCTCGGCACGCGGTTCGCCGCCGAGCGCCTGGGGTCGCGGTGGGCCACGCTCTCCCCCATCGCCTACTGGCCGCCCGGCAAGGGCATCCCGCCCACGGGGCTGGGGCTCGAGCCGGCCCGCGGTCCGTTCGGCCGGGTGCGCGACGCGCTGCTGGGTGCCGGTTCCCGCGCCGGCACCAGGGCCCTGGCGAAGCGCTACCAGCGGACGCGGCGGCTCGCGGGCCTCGCGCCCGACGACGAGCGGTTCGACACGATCTGGTACTCGCCACACCTGGTGGTCGCCGCCGGGTCGCCGGGTCTCGACTACCCGCGGTCGGACCTCCCGCCAAACGTGCGTTTCGCCGGCGACCTGACCGACGACGGCGTCCCGACGCCGCCGGTCGCGCTGCCGGAGTGGTGGGACGACCTGGTCCGCTCCGACGTTCCGGTGGTGCACGTGACGCAGGGGACGGCGAACATCGACCCGACCGACCTCGTGCTGCCCACCCTCGAAGCCCTGGCCGACGAGGACGTCCTGGTCGTCGTCGGGCTCGGTCACCGCACGGCGCCGCTCCCCGGCCCCCTGCCCGCGAACGCCAGGGTCGCGCCGATGGTCCCCTACCCCGCGCTCCTGCCGCTCACGTCCGTGATGATCACCAACGGCGGCTACGGCGGGGTGCTGCAGGCCCTGAGGCACGACGTCCCGCTCGTCGTCGCGGGCGGCGACCTCGACAAGCCGGAGATCGCCGCGCGGATCGGCTGGCACGGCGCCGGCGTGAACCTCCGCACGGGCACGCCCCGGCCGGCGGCCATCGCGGCGGCGTACCGCGACGTCACGACGGACCCCCGCTACCGCGCGACCGCAGCCCGCCTGGGCGCGGAGCTGCGCGGGCTCGGCGGGACGCGCGCGGCGGCGGACCTGGTCGAGGAGCACCTGACGTCCCGGCCTCCGACTACGCTCGCCGCATGACCTCAGCGCACCCCCTGCCGCTCGGCCCTGCCCCGCGACCCGCCACGGGCGACGACCTCGCAGACCGGCTCCGCGCCCTCGCGACGCGGGCGGCCGGGACAGGGGCCGCGGGCCTGGACCGGGCGCGCCTGGCCGCCACGCTGGACGGCGCGGACGTCGCGACGCTCGAGGCGGACCTCACCGGCGTGGCGTTCGGCGCGCAGCAGAAGACCCCGGGTGTCGTGTGGCGGCCCGGCACGATCACCGCGCGCGAGGACGGCACGGTGCGCCGCCTGCGCGTGGACGCCCACCCGCTCACCGCCGTCGACCTGCCCGTGGACGTCACCGCCCAGGCCGAGGGCCTGCGGTTCACGTGGGTCGAGGGTGACGACGGCCAGGTCGGCTTCGAGCCGGTCGAGCCGGACGACGCCCACCCGGTGACCGGGCACGCGCGCGTCGCCGTCTCCCGCGCGGGCCTGGTCGCGACCGTGCACGGTCTGCTCGCCGTCTCGCTGCAGTCCCAGGGCATCACGCTGAGCGACCTGGACGTCCACCTCGACTCCCACGGCCCCCGTGCGGCGGGCGTGCGGATCGAGGCGAAGATCCGCAAGGGGTTCCTGTCCGCCGGCGTCTCCGCCACGGCGTCGGCGTCGGTCGACGCGGCGATGGTGCTGACCGTCGGCGACGTGCGCATCTCCAGCGGCAACCCGCTCGTCGCCGCGATGCTCGGCGCCGTCCGGGGCCGCGTCGAGGCGGCGGCCAACCGCCGCGTCGACCTGGCCGCCGCGCTCCCGCCCGGGGTCCGGCTCGCGGACGTGCGCCTGGACGTCGGCGAGGAGCTGGTGCTCAGCGCCCGGATCGGCTGAGCGGCGGGCGGTCGCCGTCAGACGACGGCCGGCTGGTCGAGCACCCACAGCCAGGTGCCGTCGGCCTGGCGCCGGGCGACCTCGGCGGTGGCGCCGCCCGACGTCAGCCGGGTCGACGTCAGCGCCAGGTCGTCGTGGACCAGTGCGGGCGCCTGCTCGCCCGCCGTGAACCGCGGGCGGCCGGCCAGCAGCCGCGCGTACGCGGCACGGATCGCGTCGCGGCCGACCTGCGTCTCGCCCGGCGGGAACGCCAGCACCGCGTCCGGCGCGTAGAGCGCGACGAGGCCGTCGACGTCGCCCGCGTTCGCCCGCTCCACGAACATCCGCCCGAGGTCGTTCGGCGCGAGCGCCGCCGGGCGCCCTTCCTCGGCACCGTCAGTCGTCATGCCGCGATCGTGCCGGCGCCCTCCGACACTCGCGGACCAGCCCGGCCGGGCCGGCTGTCGGTGGTCCGTGCGAGATTCGAGGCATGCCGGATCGCCCCGACGTCCCGCCCGCGCTGGTCGCGCGCCTCCGGGGCCTGCTCCGCTTCCCGGAGTGCGTCGAGGAGGACGCGTGGACGGGCGTCCGGTGGCGGGTGCGCAGGGCCACCGTGGCGCACGTCTTCGGCGGCGAGGACCAGCTCTTCCGCGTGACGTTCCGCGCCGAGCCGCAGGAGGTGCGGGCGTTCGAGCACCTCGGCCACCCGTACTTCCGCGCCGGCTGGGGCGGCAACGTCGTGGGCGTGGTCCTCGACGACGCCGTCGACTGGGCGGAGATGGCCGAGCTGCTCACCGACTCCTACTGCCTCCAGGCGCCGCGCGTGCTGGCCGACGCCGTCGACCGGCCCGAGCCGCCGGGCGACGGCGCAGCGACGGCCGGCTGACGCCCGTCAGAGCGAGACGGACGTCCCCACCAGCACCAGCTCGGAGGTGTGCGACCCGGCCACGCCGACGTCGGCAGGCCGCGGGCGGAACCCGGGCAGGCCCTCCAGCCCGCCGCCCGCGGCGACGACCCGCAGGTCGAGCGGCTGCCCGGCCGGCACGGTGAGCCGCACCTCGAAGCCCTCCTCGCCCGGGGCGTAGAAGCGGGTGTCGAGGTCGCCGCCCTCGACCGGCACCTCCCGGCCCGCGACCGCCGCGCTCTCCACGTTCGAGGCGTTGAGCTGCACGTACCGCAGGGCGCCCGCGGTGCCGATGGGCGCCCCGTCGCCCGGGGTCACGCGCAGGGTGAGGATCCGGGCGTCGCCCGCCGGCTGGGCGTCCAGCACGTCGACGACCGGGGCGGGCAGGTCGGCCGCCTCGGCGTCGCCGGCGTGCACCTCGCCCTCGAACATCGGGAAGGGCTCGGACAGGTCGGTCTCGGTGTCGACGAACTGCGCGGTCCAGTCGCTCGGGCTGCCCTCGTCGGAGACCCAGTGCGCCGAGCCGGTGTCGGCATCCAGCGCGTACGCGAGCCGGGTGGGCTCGGGGTGCTCGGCGTCGAACGGGTCGACGACGAAGCCGACGACGAGCGCGACGACGCCCACCGCGGCGCACCCGCCCACCAGCCCGAGCGCCCGGCGCCGGCCGCGGGGCCACAGCACCGCGAGGACCGGGGTGAGCGCCAGCGCGAGCAGGGCGGCGACGACCGCGGGCGCGGCACCCGTCGCGAGGCCGAGCGCCGGGAAGAACAGCAGCACGATGGGCACGAGGACGACGACGCCCACGGCCGCGCCCAGGGTCACGACCACCCGGCGCCCCACGATGCCCCGCGCCACCCGCAGGGTGAGCAGCCAGGCCACCGCGCCGGCCAGCGCCGGCAGCGCGGCGAGGTAGGAGCCGCCGGGCGTGACGGCGGCGAGGACGGCGCCGAGGACGGCGAGCCAGCCGAGCGCCCCGACCGCGAGCGCCGCCCCGCCGAGCGACCGGCGCAGCCCGAGGAACCAGGCGGTCCACACGGTCGCGACGATCGCGAGCAGGGCGATGCGGAACCCCCAGGGCCGCCACGGGTCGAGCATCTCGTCGTAGCCGGGCCGCACCAGGCCCATGACCCACCACAGCGCGATCGACCCGGCGACGGCGCCGACGATCGGCAGGAGGGCGGAGACGAAGCCGAGGGCGAGGGTGCCGGCCGTGGTCCGTTCGCCGCGCACCTCGCGCCGGCGGGCGAGGACGACGGCCAGGGCGCCGACCGCGAGCACGGCGGCGACGGCGAGCGGCCACACCAGCCAGCCCGGGTAGCGCGCCAGCACGCCGCCCGGCAGCGGGAAGTAGGTGGCGTCGTTCGCCGACGGGGTGGCGAGCGCGGCCGCGTCGGCGTCCCCGAGCTCGCGCGCGAGCGCCAGCATGTTGGCGCCGTGGTGCTGCAGGCTCGCCTGCGACATCCGCTCGGGCGTGTCCTGCGGCGCGTGGTAGGTGGCCGACCCGTCGATGTATGCCGAGTTGAGCCCGGTGAAACGGCCCGCGGGGTCGTCGAGGAACGGCGAGAAGTCGGTGTCGTTCGGCAGGATCCGGTACACCTCGACCGCCATCGAGCTGCCCACGGGGTACGGCACGTGGGAGTAGGCGTCGACGAGGGCCGCGTTGCCGTCGGACGTCTCGAACATGATCGCGGGGCCCGACGAGCCGCGGGCCTCGACGTTGATCACGACGCCCCCGTCGGCGGCGCGCGGGTCGGCGTGCGCGAACGCCTCCGCCCCGCACAGGCACGCCTCCTCCGCGTCCGTGAACACGAGCACGAGGTCGTTGCGCAGCGGCTCGCCCTCCCCGAGCGCGCGGGCGGTCTCCAGCAGCGTCGCGACGCCGGCGCCGTCGTCGTTGGCCCCGTGCGACACCTCGGCGGAGTCGTAGTGCGCGACGAGGAAGACCGGCGCCGTCGAGTCGGTGCCCGGGATCGTGGCGACGACGTTCTTCGTGGCCGCGACGCGGCTCTGGTCGCCCAGGCGCCCGGACATGCCGACGCCGTCGGTCACCTCCGGGTCGAGGCCGAGCTCCTCGAGGTCCGCCACGATCGTGTCGCGGACGGCGGCGGCCGCCGCCGTGCCGTGCGGGTGCACCTCGCCGCCGATCGCCTCGACGGTCGCGAAGGCGCGCTCGGCGCTGAACTCGTCCGCGGCGGCGTCCGCCGACCGCGGGGTCGGCGGCAGCACCGACCAGACGGCGAGCGCCGCGAGGACGAGCAGGAACAGGGAGCACGCGAGCGACGTCGCCCGCGACCGGGTCTGGGTCACCCGGGCACGCTAGCGGCGCGTGCGCGCCGTGGCCCAATCGTGATACTCGCCGTCCCAGGTGAATCGTCCGCCGGACCGCCGGCACGATCGATGGTTGGATCACCCCGTGCGCGCGATGACGTTCGACCGGTTCGGCGGGCCCGTCACGGTCCGCGAGGTGCCCGAGCCCACCGCCCCGCCCGGGGGCGTCGTCGTGCGGGTGCACGCGAGCGGCCTGTGCCTCAGCGACTGGCACGCGTGGGCGGGCCACGACCCCGACATCACCGCGCTCCCCCACGTGCCCGGCCACGAGCTGGCCGGGGTCGTCGCCGCGGTGGGCGACGGCGTCGCGCGCTGGCGCGTCGGCGACCGCGTGACGTCGCCGTTCGTGTGCGGGTGCGGGCGCTGCGACTGGTGCCGCTCCGGGCAGGCGCAGGTCTGCCCGGACCAGACGCAGCCGGGGTTCACGCACGCCGGGTCTTTCGCGGAGCTGGTCGTGCTGCACGCCGCCGACACCAACCTCGTCGTCCTGCCCGACGCCGTCGACGACGCCACCGCCGCGAGCCTCGGGTGCCGATTCGCCACCGCCTACCGCGCCGTCGCGGGGCGGGCCCGGGTGCTCCCGGGCGAGCGGGTGGTCGTGGTCGGCGCGGGCGGCGTGGGCCTCAGCGCCGTCATGGTCGCCGCGGCGCTCGGCGCCGAGGTGGTGGCCGTCGACCGGCACGACGGCGCGCTCGAGGCCGCGCGCCGGGCCGGGGCCGCGCACACGGTGCGCGCCGGCGAGGACGTCGACGTCGCCGCCGCGGTGCAGGACCTCACCGGCGGCTGCCACGTGAGCGTCGACGCCGTCGGGAGCGAGCGCACCTGCGCCGACGCGATCGGCAGCCTGCGACGGCGGGGCCGGCACGTGCAGGTCGGCCTGCTGCCGCCGGTCGACGGCCATCCCCGCGTGCCGATGTCCCGCGTCATCGGCTGGGAGCTGGACGTGCTGGGCAGCCACGGGATGGCCGCCGCCGACTACCCGGAGATGCTGGCGCGGGTCGCCGACGGCACGCTGCGCCCCGCCGACCTCGTCGACCGCGTCGTCGGGCTGCAGGAGGGCGCGGACCTGCTCCCGGGCCTGGCGGACACCCCGCGCGCGGGCATGGTCGTCGTCGACCCGCGGCGCTGACCGGACGCCAGGCGGTCACGCCCTGCACGTCGCGGAGATCACCCCGCCGGGCGCCTCTCGGTCGTGGCCCGGCCGCCCGCTCGGGGCTATGCTGGCGGGCGGCCTGAGCAGCAGCGGCGACCGCCGCAGGACGACGAGGGAGGTGCGCGCCACATGACCCGTAGCGAGCCTCCCAGTAGTCCGAGCCGCGACTGACGGCTCCCCGCCCGGCCACGACGCCGGGCGGCCGCGGCGCACGCGCTCTGTGACCCTGCGCCGCCGATCCTCCGATCGCCCCGACGTCCGGGGCGCCCCCAGCCGCAGTCGCGGGACCGACGTCCTCGTCCCTGCACGCCTCTGCACGCTCGGAGTCCGCCATGTCCGTCACCTCTGCCCGCGCGTCCGCCGCCCGCACGGCCCGTACCCGTCCCCTGCTCGGCGCGCTGCGCCCGCGCCGCGCCACCCCGGCGTCCGGCGCCGGTAGCCACCTCGGCGCCGCCCGCCCCGACGCCGGCCCGACGCGCCGCGACGTGCCCGGCCGCTCGTCGATCGTCGAGTCGGCCCTGTACGACGCCGACGGCCGCCGGGTCGCGAGCTTCACACGCCTCGCCGACACGTTCCGCGAGCTGCGCGCCCACCCGGGCGGCATGGCGTGGATCGGCCTGGAGCGCCCCGACGAGACCGAGCTCGCCCAGCTGGCGCGCGAGTTCGACCTGCATCCGCTGGCCGTCGAGGACGCGATCGTGGCGCACCAGCGACCCAAGATCGAGCGCTACGGCGACACGCTGTTCGTCGTCCTGCACGCCGCCCGCTACCTCGACCACGCGGAGGAGGTGGAGTTCTCCGAGCTGCACGTCTTCGTGGGCCCCGACTTCGTCGTCACGGTGCGGCATGGCGCGTGCCCCGACCTGTCGGCCGTGCGCACCCACCTCGAGGCGCACCCCGCCATGCTGGCCCGCGGTCCCGAGTCGGTGCTGTACGCGATCGTGGACCGCGTCGTCGACGACTACGCGCCCGTCGTGGCGGGGCTCGACGTCGACATCGACGAGATCGAGTCCGAGGTGTTCGGCGGCGACGCGGCGGTGTCGCGGCGCATCTACGAGCTCTCGCGCGAGGTGGTCGAGTTCCAGCGGGCGGTGCGCCCCCTGCAGCGCGTGTGCGGCTCGCTCGCCAAGGGCGCGGAGAAGTACGGCGTCACCGAGGAGATGCAGGCGTACCTGCGCGACGCCGCCGACCACCTCACGGAGGTCGCGGACCGCGTCGAGTCGTTCCGCGCCGCCCTGCGCGACATCCTCACCGTGAACGCCACCCTCGTCGCGCAGCGGCAGAACGAGGAGATGACGCACCTCACCGAGGCGAGCATCCGCCAGGGCGAGGAGGTCAAGAAGATCTCCGGCTGGGCGGCCATCCTGTTCGCCCCGACGCTGGTCGGGACCGTGTACGGGATGAACTTCGACGACATGCCCGAGCTGCACTGGGCCTGGGGCTACCCGGCGGCGCTGGTGGCCATGCTCAGCGTGAGCGTGGCGCTCTTCGCCGTCTTCCGCTGGAAGCGGTGGATCTGAGCGCGACGCGCGCCGCAGGGTGGTCGCGCGCGACGCCGCCGGTCGCGGTCGCTAGGGTCGCGGGGTGACCTCGACCGTGACGCCCGCGCCCGGCGGACCGACCACCGACCCCGGCGGCCTCAACCCCGCCACCCGCACCCTCCTGACCCTGGGTGCGGCCGTCCTCGTGCTGGCGGGCGTGCACTGGGCCTCGGACGTCCTGGCACCGGTGTTCCTCGCCGCGGTCATCGTCATCATCTGCCACCCGGTGCGCCGCCCCCTCGAGGCTCGGGGATGGCCGCGCTGGGCGGCGACGACGGCCGTGATCGTCGTCGCGTACCTCATCCTCGCGGCCCTGCTCGCGATGCTCGTCTTCGCCGGCTTCCAGTTCGCCGACCTGGTCACCGAGTACTTCCGGGACCTCGAGCAGTCGGTCACCCAGATCGCCGCGCAGCTCTCCGAGCTCGGCCTGGACACGCAGGTCGCGGACGCCGCGACGTCGTTCCTGGAGCCCTCCCGCCTGCTGTCGCTGGCGGGCAGCGTGAGCGGCATGGTCCTGTCGATCGCGACGGCCTTCTTCTTCGTGCTCGCGTACGCGATCTTCATGGCCGCCGACGCCGCCCGGTACGCGACCGCGTCCCGCGTCTTCGGCGCTACCCACGCCGAGCAGATCGGTCGCGCGACGCGGTTCAGCACGGGCGTGCGCCGCTACTTCGTGGTCAACGCGACCTTCGGTGCGATCGTCGCGATCGTCGACGGCTTCGCCCTCGCGCTGCTCGGCGTCCCGGCCCCCGTCGTGTGGGCCATCCTCGCGTTCGTCACCAACTTCATCCCGAACATCGGCTTCGTGCTGGGCCTGGTGCCGCCGCTCGTCATGGCCTTCGTCGTGGGCGGCTGGCCCCTGGCCCTGGCGGTCGCGGCGGTCTACTGCGTCGTCAACGTGGTGCTCCAGGTGCTGGTGCAGCCCAAGTTCGTATCCGACGCCGTGAGCCTCAGCCTCACGCTGAGCTTCATGTCGGTGGTCTTCTGGACCTTCGTCATCGGCCCGCTCGGCGCGATCCTCGCGATCCCGCTCACGCTGCTGGTGCGGGCGCTCGTCCTCGAGGGCGACCCGCGCACCGTCTGGCTCCGGTGGCTCTCCGGCGACGACGTCGTCCCCGAGCCCGCACCCGCACCGGCCGGGACTCCGGAGGACCCCGCCGACGACGCCGGCCAGAGCAGGGCCGACGACGTCGTCGAGGCCGACGCCGGCGACGGTGCCGTGCAGACTTCCGAGGGCGACCCCGACGAGATCGACGCGCCCCGCGGCTGACGCCCGCCGCGGCGGCGGCCCGCTACCCTCGGGCGCCATGACCACCACGCCCCCGTCCCACCCCGCCGTCGACCGCGTCCGCGCCGCGCTGGACGCCGCCGGGGCGACCGGTGAGGTCCGCTGGCTCGACGACCACGCCACGACGGCCGCGCTGGCCGCCGAGGCGCTCGGCGTCCCGGTCGGCGCGATCGCCAACTCGCTGGTCTTCACCCTCGACGACGCGCCGGTGCTCGTCCTGACGAGCGGAGCCCACCGCGTCGACACCGAGTTCCTGGGCGCCCGCCTCGGCGGGCGGCTCGCGCGGGCGAGCAAGGAGACCGTGCGCGACGCCACCGGCCAGGTGATCGGCGGCGTCGCGCCCGTGGGCCACCCCTCGCCCGTGCGCACGCTGGTCGACGTCGACCTCCGGGACCACGACGTCGTGTGGGCCGCGGGCGGCCATGCGAAGACCGTGTTCCCCACGTCCTACGACGAGCTGGTGCGGATCACGGGCGGCACGCCGACGCCGGTCGTGCCGCCCGCGGAGTGATGCCGGACGACCGTTCCGCTCAGTAGCCCAGCGCGTCCAGTGCGGCGTCCGCCATCGCGCTCTCGCCGCGCGCGTTCGGGTGCACGGGCACCACGTTCGTGCCGAACAGCAGCGGCTCCACCCAGCGCTCCCCGGCCGGGGCGCACGCGTCGCGGCCCTCGCTGCGCTCGGCGAGGTCGACGAACGTCGCCCCCGTCTCGTCGGCGGCCTTCTCGATGACGCCGTTGAGCGTGGCCTGGAGGTCGCGCAGGTAGGGCACGTCGCCGACCGCGACGGGGAGCTTGGCGAAGCACCCCTTCTCCGCGGGGACGATCCACGGGTAGCCGAGGATCGCGACCCGGGCGTGCGGCGCCCGGGCCCGGATGTCCTCCAGCGCCTGCCGGACGGCCGGGTAGGTGGACTCCTCGACGTGTTCGGTGAACCGGTCGCCGTAGGTGCGCTCGCACGGGTTGCCGCGCCCGCCCGTGAGGACGCCGGCGGAGCCGCAGGCCAGCAGCGCGCCGATGAACGTGCTGTTGTCGTTGCCGCCGATGGTCAGCGTGACCAGGTCGGTGTCCTCCGTGACCGCGTCGAGCTGCGGCGCGACACCCGGGTGCTGGGCCTCGCTCAGGTCCTTGGTCTGGGCCGCCCCGCAGGTGACGTCCACGAGGTCCGCGTTCAGCCGGTCGGCGACGAAGTGCGGGTAGTTCAGGGTCGTGCGCAGGCAGGCGAGCGGGGCGTCGGGGTCGGGCGGCAGGATGCCCGATCCCGCGGAGTACGAGTCGCCGAGGGCGACGTACTTCTCCGGGTCCAGCGCGGCCGAGGCGGGCGCAGCGACCGCGGCGAGGCCGGCGACGGTGCCAGCCGTGACGACCGCGGCGGCGGAGGCCGCGGCGAGGGCGGCCCTGGCGGTACGGCGAGTGCGACGTGCGAGGTGCATGACAGCTCCCTTGGTGTGTCCGCGGGCGTTCGACGCTGAACGCCGAGACCGAGTATCACCACGTGCGACGGCGTCTACGAGGCGACGCGCCGAGGATCCTTGCTCCCGGCACCCGCCCTGCCGGGCCCCGTCCCGCGACTAGCGTGGTCACCCACCGCACGACGAGCGAGGAGCACGACGATGGCTCACGGCGACATCACGCACATCGACATCCCGGTGACCGACAAGGAACGCGCCAAGGGCTTCTACTCCGGCCTGTTCGGCTGGCAGATCGAGGCGCCGCCCGGGTTCGAGGACTACCCGATGTGGCGGGCGCCCAACCAGATCAGCGGCGGCGGGCTGGCGCCGCGCGGCGACGGGTTCGACCAGCCGCGCAGCTACGTCGAGGTCGACTCCATCGACGACGCCCTCGCCCGGGTGCGCGAGCTGGGCGGCACCGTGCTCATGGAGAAGTCCGAGATCAGCCCCACGAGCTGGTGGGCGGTGCTCCAGGACCCGGACGGCAACCGGATCGGCCTCTACGAGGGCACGACCGACGCCGGCTGACCTCGACCGCCCCCGCACAAGCGCGTCAGCGGGCGAAGAGCACCCGGCCGTCGGGGTCGCCCTCGCGGCGCGGTCGCAGCGCGGCCGGGGCCGGCCACGGCAGCTCGAACCGCTCGACGGCGACGTCGATCGCGCCGAAGTCGTCGGCCTGCACGACCACGCGGTCGGGCGTGACCTCCACGAGCTTCACGCGCAGCGGCTCGCCGCCGTCGCGCTCGAGCATCCAGACGTCGGCCATCCACGACAGCCCGGTCGACTCGAGCGCCTCCTCGGCGTCGGTCCAGTCGAGCGGCCCGCTCACGTCGCGGCCGAGCAGCGACACCGCGACCCAGCCGTCACCCTCGGGGCGCAGCCAACCGAGCGCCTCGCGGTCGTCGGGGCGGCGGTGCTCGATCCAGTCCGCGGGCAGGGAGGTCTCGGGCGCAGGCATGCCGGCACCGTAGGCGACGGTGCGCGGCCCCCGCGAGCGCAATTCCGGTCGCGGCGTCACGCCCGCGAGCCGGCCCGGCCGTCGGCGAGCCCGCGCGCGTAGGCCTCGGCGCTGCCCTCGCGGAACAGGTCGTCGGCGCTGGGGCGCACCAGCGAGCGGGCGCCGGGGCCGTCGGCCTCCGGGCCCTCCCCCGCGCGGACGTGCCGGGCGAGACCGCGCACCACCGCGACGGGGCGACCGTCCGCCTTGCCGCGCACCAGCTCCGAGGCGGCGGCAATCTCGTCGGCGACGGCAGTCACCGTGACCGACAGGGGCCGCCCGTGCGTATCCACCCCGCCGCGCAGGTCGTCGACGACGTCCACGCCGGCCGCGCCGATCGCGATGTCGGTGAGGCCGTCGCGCCACGTCCGCCCGGCGGTGTCGGTGACCACGACGCCGAGGCGGTCCAGGCCGAATCGCGCCCGCAGGGCGGCCCGCAGCGCGCGCGCCGACGCGTCCGGGTCCTCGGGCAGCAGCAGCACGGTGCCGTCGGGGGTGTTCGAGGCGTCGACGCCGGCCGCGGCCATGACCAGCCCCAGCCGGTTCTCCACGATGCGCAGCGGCGGCAGGCCGTCGGGACGGGCGCGGGTCGCGACCACGCGCACCGTCTCGTCGGTGATCGCCTGCTCGCGGTCGGCGGCGCGCACCACGCGCCCCTCGGCCTTCGAGACGATCTTCGACGTCACGACGACGACGTCGCCCTCGGCGAGCGGGTCGCCGGACACTGCGCCGTCGGCGGCCAGGGCGTCGCCGACCAGCCGCGCGAGGTCGTCCCCGGGCCGTACCTCCGGGACCCCGGCGGGCGCCCAGACGGCGAGCCGAGCGCTCACCGCACCAGCTTCGGGAGCACCTCGCGGCCGAAGACCTCGATCCACTCCTTCTGGTTGCGCCCCACGTTGTGCAGGTAGATGCGGTCGAAGCCGAGGTCGACGTACTTCTGGATCGCGGCGCGGTGCGCGTCCGGGTCCGCGCTGATCACCATGCGGCCCTCGAAGTCCTCCGGGCGCACCAGCTTGGCCATCTGCGCGAAGTCGTGCGGCGAGCGGATGTCGGCCTTGGGGAACTTCATGCCGCCGTTGGGCCACTCGGTCATCGCGTTCGCGAGCGCCTCCTCGTCCGTCGGCGCCCACGACATGTGCACCTGCAGCACCTTGGGCATCCCCTGCGGGTCACGGCCGGACTCGCGGACGCCGTCGTCGAACTTGCCGAACAGCATCTCGATCTTCTCCAGCGGCGCCCCGACGGTGATGAGGCCGTCGGCGTGCTTGCCGGCGCGCTTGGCGGTGATCGGGCCGGCGGTGGCGACGAGGATCTCCGGCGGCACCTCGGGCATGGTCCACAGCCGCGTGGACTCCATCTTGTAGTACTGCCCGGAGTGCTTGACGTCCTTGCCGTCGATGCCGGAGGCGAAGAGCTTCTTGATGATGTCGATGGCCTCGAACATGCGGTTGATCCGCTCAGGGGCCTCGGGCCAGTAGCCGGCGACGACGTGCTCGTTGAGCGCCTCGCCGGACCCCAGACCCAGCCAGTGGCGCCCGGGGTACATCGCGGCGAGCGTGGCCGACGCCTGCGCGACCATCGCGGGGTGCCAGCGGAACGTCGGGGCGGTGACGCCGGGGCCGAGGTCGCCGCGGGTCCGCTCGCCGAGCGCGGTCAGCACGTTCCACACGAAGGCCGCCTCGCCCTGCTGCGGCACCCACGGCTGGAAGTGGTCGGCGGCCATGACGCCGGAGAAACCGTGCTCCTCCGCGTAGGCCGAGTACTCGACGACGTCGGTGGGGTGGAACTGCTCGAGCATCGCGGCATAGCCGATGGTCAGGTCGGGGTTCGCAGCCATGGTTCCGACCCTATCCCCGGCCCGGGACCAGATATGTGGTACCGGGCGCTCAGCCCAGGCGCTTGGCGAAGAAGTGCTCGGCGTACGGGTTGTCGTTGTACCGGGCGATGCGCCGGTAGCCGGCCCGCTCGTACATCGCGACCGCCTCGGTGAGCGTCCCGTTCGTGTCGAGGCGCACCTCGCGGTGGCCGAGGTCGCGGCTCACGCCCTCGAGGTGCCGCAACAGCCGGGAGCCCAGCCCCGCGCCCCGCCACCCGGGGTGCACCCACATCCGCTTGATCTCCCCCACGCCCCCGGCCGCGCCGTCGCCCTCCGACAGCCCGCGCACGCCGCCGCAGGCGACGGGCTCGCCATCGCTCGTCGCCACGACGAACGCTCCCGACGGCGGCGCGAGCCGCGCGTCCTCGGGGTCGGGCTCCCCCGCCGCCGGCCGCGGGCCAGGGTCGAACCCGCCCGGGAACCGCTCGTCGAGCTCCGCGACGTAGGCCGCGACGGCCTGCCGGGCGAGGTCCGACGCCGGGTCCACCCGCTCGAGCGTGACCGTCGCCGCCCGCACCAGCAGGTCGGCCTCCGCCAGGGCCGCGGCCAGCCGGGACCGCTGCCGCGCGGTGAGCGGGGCGACGAGGTCGCGGGCCCGGTCCACGGACCGGCGCTCCAGGTCGTCCCACGCGCGCCGGCCCGCGGCCGTGAGGTCCACGCGGCGCCGCCGCCGGTCGTCGTCGTCGGGCACGACGGCGACGAGCCCGTCCGACTCGAGGCGGCGCAGCAGGCGGCTGAGGTACCCCGAGTCCAGGCCGAGCCGGGCGCGCAGGTCGCGCGTCGTGCCGGGCTCGGTGCCGATCTCGAAGAGGAGGCGGGCCGTGCCCAGCGGCATCCCCGTCCCCAGGAACGAGTCCTCGAGCGCGCCGACGCGCTGGGTGTAGCTGCGATTGAAGCGTCGCACGACGGCGACCTCGGCCCCGCCGTCGCCCGCACGCCCCTCGTCGTCTCCCATACCTCTGACTCTAGTCAGAGAACTCGCGGGCCGGAAGCCCTCAGACCTGCGCCCGCTCCCGCCGCCGGCGCTCCTGCAGCTCGGGGTCGGCGACGGGCGCGGCGCCCACCAGCCGGCGCGTGTACTCCTCCTGCGGCTCGCCCAGCACCCGGGCCGTCGGCCCCGTCTCGACGATGCGGCCCGCCTGCATCACGGCCACGCGGTCGCTCACGCGCTCCACGACGGCCAGGTTGTGCGACACGAACAGGCAGGCGAACCCGAGGCGTTCCTGGAGCTCGGCGAACACGTCGAGCACCCGGGCCTGCACCGAGACGTCGAGCGCGCTGGTCGGCTCGTCGGCCACCAGCACCGCCGGGTCGAGGGCGACCGCCCGCGCGATGGCGACCCGCTGCCGCTGGCCGCCGGACAGCTCGTGCGGGAAACGCGCCGCGTGCTCCGCGTCCAGCCCCACCATGGCGAGCAGCTCGAGCACCCGGGCCCGCGTGTCCGCCTCGCCCAGGCTCGCGTGCAGGCGCAGCGGCTCGGCCACGCACGCGCCCACCGACCAGCGGGGGTTGAGGGTGGACGCCGGGTCCTGGAACACGATCCCGGTCCGCCGGCGCACGGCGCGCAGGTCGGACCGGCGCGCCCCGGCCAGCTCGAGGCCGTCCACCACGACCCGGCCGCGGTCGGGCGCCAGCAGCCCCGAGACGACCTGGCCCAGCGTGGACTTCCCCGAGCCCGACTCGCCGACGAGGCCGAGCACCTCCCCCGCGGCGATGCGCAGGCTCACGCCGTCCGCGGCGTGCACCGCCGCCCGCCGGCGCCCGCCCCGGTACACGACGTCCACGCCGTCCAGCACGACCACGTCGCCCGGCGCCGCCCCGCCGTCGCCAGCCGTGCCGCCGGCGGAGCCGCCGCGCACGCGGACCTGCGCGCGCACCTGGTCGGCCGGTGCCGCGAGCTGCCGCCCCAGGTGCGGGACGGCGTCGAGCAGCGTCCGCGTGTACTCCTCGCGGGGCGCGGCGAAGAGCGCGCGCACGGGCGCGTGCTCGACGACCCGCCCCCGCCGCATCACCACGACGTCGTCCGCGAGGTCGGCGACCACGCCCATGTCGTGCGTGATGAGCAGCACCGCCGTGCCGCGCGTGTCGCGCAGCCGGCGCAGCAGATCCAGGATGTCGGCCTGCACCGTGACGTCGAGCGCCGTCGTGGGCTCGTCGGCGACGATCGCCACCGGGTCCTGCGACAACGCCATCGCGATGAGCGCGCGCTGCAGCTGCCCGCCCGAGAGCTGGTGCGGGTAGGACCGCGCGATCCGCTCCGGATCCCGCAGCCCGGCCTCGCGCAGCAGGGTGAGCACCCGCTCGCGCGCGGCGCCGCGAGGCACGCGGGCGTGCGCCCGCAGCGCCTCGGTCACCTGGTCGCCGATCGTGAGCACGGGGTTCCACGCGCTCATCGGCTCCTGCGAGACGAGGGAGAAGACCGCGCCGCGCACGGCCCGGAACTCCTCCGGGGCTGCGCCGACCAGCTCGGCGCCGTCGTACCGGATGCTGCCCGTCACGGCGGCGCTCGGCGGCAGGAGCCCGAGCACCGCCATCGCCGAGACCGACTTCCCGGAGCCGGACTCCCCCACCAGCGCCGTGACGCGGCCCGGTCGCAGCGCCCACGACGCCCCGTCCACCGCCGGGGCCGCGGACCCGTCGAACGCGACGGACAGCCCCTCCACCTGCAGGAGGGGCTGCCCGTCTCCGGGCTCGATGCCGGTGTCGGTGCTCACTGGGCCAGCGAGACCTTGAGGTAGTTCGGGTACGCCGGGAAGTCCGGGATCTCGAAGTTCTGCACCTTGGAGCCGTGCAGGAAGGAGTTCTTCGTGTAGATCAGCGGCACCACGGGGGCGTCCTCGAGGATCGCCTTGTCGGCCTGCGCCCAGATGCCGGCCGCCGCGTCGGGGTCGGTCTCCTGGGTGGCCTGCTCGATGAGCGCGTCGACGTCCGCGTTCGAGTACCGCGACAGGTTGTACCCGCCGTCGCCGATCTGCGACGACGCGAACAGCGGCTGGATGTTGCCGTTCGCGCTCGGGAAGTCCGGCTGCCACGAGGAGAGCGTGAGGTCGTACTTCGACCCGTCGCCCTGGGTCACGGTCTGCGTCCACACGTCCGAGGGCTGGGAGACGATCTTCACCGTGAGGCCGGCGCGCTTGAGGCCCTGCTCGATGGCCTGCGCCTTGGCGAGCGTGGGCGCGTCGTCGGGCACGACGAGCCGCAGCGTGCGGTCCTTCCAGCCCGCGTCGGCGAGCAGCCGCTTCGCCTTGTCCGGGTCGCCCGACGGCTCGGCCGGGTACAGGTCGTACTCCTCGCGCCCCGGGATCCCCGGCGTGATGAGCGTCGTCGCCAGGTCGCCGGCGATCGCGCCGCCGGACGCCACCTGGAACGCCTGCTTGTCCACCGCGTACTGGATCGCCTGGCGCACGGCGGCGTCGTCGAGCCCCTCGGCCTCGGTGTTGATCGCCAGGTAGGCGAGCGCCCCGGGACCGGAGGTGACGAGGCGCTCCTTGGCGCCCGGGTCGTTCTGCACCTGGGCGAGCTGCGCCGCGGGGACGAACGACGCGCCGAAGGCGTTCTGGTCCTCGCCGGCGTCGGCGATGAGGCGCTGCGCCACCACGCTCTCGTCCTGGCCCAGCTCGAAGACGATCGAGTCCGGGCCGGCGGTGCGGGCCTCGTCCGTGGCCTGGTCCCAGGCCTCGTTGCGCTCGAGGGTGACCGACGTCCCCTCCTGCGTCTCGGCGACCGTGTAGGGGCCCGTCGCCACGGGGGACGTGGTGTACGTCGAGACGTCGTCCTTGTCCTCCGGCACCGCGCCGAAGGCCGGCATCGAGACGATCCAGGGCCAGTCGCCGTACGCGCTGTCCAGGTGGAACACGATGGTCTTGTCGTCCGGCGTCTCGATCGAGTCGAGCTGCTTGCCGTCGTACGGGCCGGCGTAGTCGTCCCCGCCGGTCAGCAGGCTCTTGTGGTAGCTCAGGCCGCCGGAGAGCTCCGGCGCGAACGACCGCTCCACGGAGTACTTGACGTCCTGCGACGTGATCGGCGTGCCGTCCTCGAACGTGACGCCGTCCTTGAGGGTGTACGTCCAGGTCTTGCCGTCGTCGGACACCGTGCCGGTGTCCGTGGCGAGGTCGGGCACGACGTCGGTGCTGCCGTCCGGGTTGGTCTGCCACGCGGTGAGGCGGCGCTCGACGAGCCCGAGCGTGGTGATCGCGAGGTTCTGGCTCGTGGCCGGGTCCCAGTTGATCGACGGCGCGGACGTGAGGATGTGCAGGGTCCCGCCCTGCTGGACGGCGCCGGTGCTGCCCGTCGCGCTGTGGTCCTGCTCGTTCGCGCCGCAGGCGGTCAGGACCAGCGCGAGGGCGGCGACGGCGGAGACGGCGCCGACGGACCGTCGGCGGGTGGTGGTGCGGGTCATGGTCTTCTCAGTGCCTCTCGGGACAACTCTCGGGACAAAGGGTCGGGGTCGGGGTGTCGCGTCACGCGGGGACATCGCCCGGCGTGCAGGCGGGCGCTCATGCGCGCACCCTCGGGTCCATGACGCCGTACACGACGTCGACGAGCAGGCTGGCGACCACGATGAGGGCCGCCGAGAAGAACGTGACGCCCACCAGCAGCGGGACGTCGGTGTTGCCGACGGCGTCGAGCAGCAGAGCGCCGAGCCCGGCCATCGAGAAGACCTTCTCGGTGATGACCGTGCCGCCCAGCAGCACGCCCAGGTCCAGCCCGAACAGCGTGACCACCGGGACCATGACGTTGCGCAGCGCGTGCCTCGTGACGACCCGCCGCTCCGTGATGCCCTTGGCGCGGGCCGTACGCACGTACTCCGACCCGAGCGCGTCGAGCATCTGGGCGCGGGTGAGCCGGGCGTAGATGGCAGCCGAGAGGAAGGCGAGCACGCACCAGGGCAGCACCAGGTGCCAGGCCCAGTCGACGGGGCTCGTGGTGAGCGGCACGTACCCGTTGACCGGCACCATGTCGAGGGTGAAGCCGAAGAGCAGGATGCCGAGCAGGCCCACGAGGTAGCTCGGGGCGGACACGCCGGTGATCGCGGTGACCATGATCGCCCGGTCGACGGCGGTGCCGCGGCGCACGGCGGCGACGACGCCCCCGGCGACCCCGGCCAGCAGCCACAGGACGGCGGCCCCGATCGCGATGGAGAACGTGACGGGCAGGCGCCCGACGATGAGGTCGGTCACCGGCTGGCGCAGCACGAAGGAGTACCCGAGGCACGGTGCCGGGCAGGTGATCTCCGCGCCCGCCGAGCCGTAGGTGCGGCCGGTGACGATGCCGGTGACGAAGTTCCACCACTGCACCAGGAAGTTCTGGTCGAGCCCCATGAAGGCGCGCGCCGTCTCGAGGCGCTCCGGCGTGCACGGCCGCCCGCACGCGAGCTGGGCCGGGTCGGCGGGCAGCAGGACGAAGATCGCGTAGGTCAGGAGCGACACCGCGAGCAGGACGAAGACCATGCTCGCGAGGCGCGTGCCCGCGAACCGCAGGGCGTTCACTTGCGGCCTCCCGAGCGGGGGTCGAGGGCGTCGCGCAGGCCGTCGCCGAACGCGTTGAACGCGAGCGTGATGCCGAACAGCGCGAGGCCGGGGAAGACGAGGTACATCGGGTCGGAGCTGAACCAGGTCACGGCGTCGCCGATCGACCGGCCCCACGACGGCGTGGGCGGCGGGACGCCCACGCCGAGGAACGACAGCGCCGCCTCGGCGCCGATGGCCCCCGGGATGCTGATGGTCGCGAAGACGACCACGGTCGCGGCGAGGTTGGGCAGCACCTGCCGGAACAGCACGTGGCCGTGCCCGGCGCCGAGGGCCTGCGAGGCACGGACGAAGCCGCGCGAGCGCAGCCCCAGTGCCTGCCCACGCACGACGCGCGCCACCGAGGACCAGCTGAACACGCCGATCACGAGCACGAGCAGCAGCAGCCGCGGGAACGACTCGGGCGCCACCGCGCCGATCGCGATCATGAAGATGAGCGCCGGCAGCCCGAGCATGATGTCGACGCCGCGGCTGACCACCCAGTCGACCCAGCCCCCGAGGTAGCCCGCGAGCAGCCCGAGCACCGTGCCGATGAGCATGGAGACGACGGTGGCGCCGATGCCCACGACGAGCGAGGTCCGCGAGCCCATGAGCACGATCGCGAAGAGGTCCCGGCCCGTCAGGGGCTCGACGCCGAACCAGTGCTCGGCGCTGATGCCGCCGCCCCAGCCGGCCGGCGCACCGGTCGGGTCGAGCGCGTCCAGGTCGTAGCTGTAGGGGTCGACGCCGAGCAGCCGGGTGATCAGCGGCGCGAGCAGGGCGATGACGACGTACGCCACGACGACGACCGCGCCGGCGACGGCGAAGCGGTCCTGGGCGAAACGGCGCCAGAAGGTGCGCCGGCCGGTGGCGGGCGTGGGCGAGCCCTCGGGCACGACCAGCTCGTCGGCGTGGTCGAGCGTCATGGGAGCTCCTCGGGTGGCTAGACGGGCAGGGCGACGTGGCGGTGACAGCACCGACAACACATCGCCTGCATCTCGTCCTCCCGGGACGCCTGGTCCGACGCCGCGCACGCGGCCGCCGGACGGGTTCGAGGGGTGCCGCTGGAGCGGCGCCGAGCGACACGATACGACGCTCCCGACGCCGCTCCGGACGCCTGCCCGCATCCTGGACAGCGTGCCCGGATCATGAGATCCCGGTGCGCGGAGCCTGCCCGGCCATCTGGGAGAATGGGCGACCATGAGCGACTTCCCGACCCCCGAGGCGCAGACCGCGCCCGCGCAGACCTCCGCAGCGACCCCGCCCGCCGGCACCTCTGTTGCTCAGGTAGCCGGCGACGTCGTCCGCGCGGTGGTCCGGGAGGTACCGGACAAGGTCAGCCTGGAGGGCCTGGAGCAGCGCTTCGACGAGCGCTGGTCGGCCGAGGGCACGTACGCGTTCGACCGCACCGCGACGCGCGAGCAGGTGTACTCGATCGACACCCCGCCGCCCACGGTCTCGGGCTCGCTGCACGTGGGCCACGTGTTCAGCTACACCCACACGGACACGGTCGCCCGGTTCCAGCGGATGCGCGGCAAGAAGGTCTTCTACCCGATGGGCTGGGACGACAACGGCCTGCCCACCGAGCGCCGCGTGCAGAACTACTACGGCGTGCGCTGCGACCCGTCGCTGCCGTACGTCGAGGGCTTCGAGCCCCCGCACCAGGGCACCGACGGCAAGAACGTCAAGCCCGCCGACCAGGTCCCGGTCAGCCGCCGCAACTTCATCGAGCTGTGCGAGCGGCTCACCGCCGACGACGAGCGCCAGTTCGAGGAGCTCTGGCGCCGCCTCGGCCTCTCCGTCGACTGGGCGCAGAACTACCAGACCATCGACGCCACGTCCCGCGCCGCGTCGCAGCGCGCGTTCCTGCGCAACCTCGCCCGCGGCGAGGCGTACCAGGCGGAGGCGCCGGGCCTGTGGGACGTGACGTTCCAGACCGCCGTCGCGCAGGCCGAGCTCGAGGCGCGCGAGTACCCCGGGTTCTACCACCGGGTCGCGTTCCACCGGCCCGACGGCAGCCAGCTGTACATCGAGACCACCCGCCCGGAGCTCATCCCGGCCGTCGTGGCGCTCATCGCCCACCCGGACGACGAGCGGTACCAGGGCCTGTTCGGCACCACGGTCACCTCGCCGCTGTTCGGCGTCGAGGTCCCGGTGCTCGCGCACCCGGCCGCCGCCATGGACAAGGGCGCGGGCATCGCCATGTGCTGCACCTTCGGCGACCTCACCGACGTGCAGTGGTGGCGCGAGCTGCAGCTCGCCACCCGCTCGGTCATCCAGCGCGACGGCCGCCTCTCCCGCGAGACGCCGGAGTGGATCGCGGGCGGACCGGGCGAGGCCCTGTACGCCGAGGAGCTCGCGGGCAGGACGACGTTCAGCGCCCGCAAGGCCGTCGTCGACGCGCTGCGCGCCTCCGGCGACCTGGACGGCGAGCCCACCGCGACCCAGCGCATGACGAACTTCTACGAGAAGGGCGACAAGCCGCTCGAGATCGTCACGTCCCGCCAGTGGTACATCCGCAACGGCGGCCGCGACTGGGACAAGCGGGACCTCAAGGCCGAGCTGCTCGCGCGGGGCAAGGAGCTCGACTTCCACCCCGACTTCATGCGCGTGCGCTACGAGAACTGGGTGAACGGCCTCAACGGCGACTGGCTGATCTCGCGCCAGCGCTTCTTCGGCGTGGCCGTGCCGCTGTGGTACCCGGTGACGGCGGACGGCGAGGTGGATCACGACCACCCGATCGTGCCGACCGAGGCCGAGCTGCCCGTCGACCCGACGTCGCAGGCCCCGGCCGGCTACGACGAGTCGCAGCGCGGCGAGCCCGGTGGCTTCGTCGGCGACGCCGACGTCATGGACACGTGGGCGACGTCGTCCCTGTCGCCGCTCATCGTGTCCGGCTGGGAGCGCGACGAGGACCTGTTCTCCCGCGTGTACCCGATGGACCTGCGCCCGCAGGGCCAGGACATCATCCGCACCTGGCTGTTCTCCTCGGTCGTGCGCTCGCACCTGGAGTGCGGCGTCCTGCCGTGGAAGCACGCGGCGATCAGCGGCTGGATCCTCGACCCGGACCGCAAGAAGATGTCCAAGTCCAAGGGCAACGTCGTCACGCCGATGGCGCTGCTGGAGGAGCACGGGGCGGACGCCGTCCGCTACTGGGCCGCGGCCGCGCGCCTCGGGACGGACGCCGCGTTCGAGGTCGGGCAGATGAAGATCGGCCGCCGCCTCGCGATCAAGGTGCTCAACGCCTCGAAGTTCGCGCTGACGTTCGGCGTGGACCCCGAGACCGGCGCCGGCGAGATCGTGCTCGACCCGGCCCGCGTCATCGTCCCCCTGGACCGCGCGATGCTCGCCGGCCTGGCGGACGTCGTCGAGCAGGCCACCGCCGCGTTCGAGGCGTACGACCACACGCGCGCGCTCGAGGTCACGGAGACGTTCTTCTGGACGTTCTGCGACGACTACCTCGAGCTGGTCAAGGACCGCGCGTACGGCGCCGGGGCCGCGGCCACCGAGGTGACCGCGGAGACGGAGTCGGCCCGCACGGCGCTCGCCCTCGCGGTGGACACGCTGCTGCGTCTCCTGGCGCCGTTCCTGCCGTTCGCCACCGAGGAGGTCTGGTCGTGGTGGCGCACCGGCTCGGTGCACCACGCCGCCTGGCCCGCGGCCGCGCCGCTGCGCACGGCGGCGGGCGACGCCGACCCGGTGCAGCTCACCGCCGCCGGGCACGCGCTCGCCGCCCTGCGCAAGATCAAGTCGGAGGCCAAGGTCTCCATGCGCACGCCGATCCTCAGCGCCTCCATGGCCGTCCCGGCCGCGCTGCTCGACGGCGTCCGGTCGGCCCTCGACGACGTGCGCGGCGCCGGCCGCGCCACCGGCACCCTCGACGTCGTCGAGGCGGCCGAGGGGCAGGGCAACCCCGACGTGCAGGGCGGCATCGTCGTCACCGCGTCCGAGCTCGGCGAGCCCCCGGCCCGCAAGCCGAAGGCCTGACACGCGACGGAGGGGGCGGACCGCACGCGACGCGGTCCGCCCCTTCCGTCGTGCTCCCGGCTCTCGTCACCTAGCGCGGCGTCGTGAACCGGTCGCCGTCGCCGCTCATCGTCGCGGCGACCTCCTTGGGCGTCCCGTCGTCGTGCCAGCGCAGCGTGGCGCCGACGCCGTCCATGAGCTCGACGGACCCCTCGGGCGCGAAGGTCAGTCCGGCGTCCTGCGCGATCGCCGCGCGCAGCAGGGCGGACGTCGCGGGCAGCTCCTCGAGCCCGTCCGTGACGCCGAGGTCAGCCAGGTCGGCCCGCGACGTCGCGATGTGCATCGGGTCCGGTCCGATCCACAGCGTGCGGCCCCCGAGCAGCCCGTCGGCCCCGCCCGCTCCCCCGGCTCCGCCGGCGGTGGCCGCGAGGGCCGACGCCGAGTCGTTCGCGATCTGCTCGGCGAGCACCAGGGCCTTGACCTGGCCGCGGGCCAGGACGGCGACGACGTCGTCGATCGACGAGACGGCCCCCTCCTCGCGCCCCTGGTCCTGGCGGTACTCGGCCAGCACCACCTCGCGCCGGCGCTCCCGGTAGGAGTCGAGGGCGTCCTCGACGGCGGCCTCGAACGTGTCCGCGCGGACCCCCGGCCCGCGGCCGCCGCCCGCGACCTCCACGGTCCGCCGAGCGGCGTCCTGCCCGAGCTCCGCGCGCACCAGGTTGACCGCGCGCACGTCTCCCGTCAGCAGCACCACCTCCGGGCTGCTCTCCGCCACGCGCCGGTCGATCTCGGCCGCCACGGCCGCGGCGTTGCGCTTCCAGGAGTCCTCGGCACGCGACTCGATGATGGCGCGCTTGGTGCCGGTGCTGGAGGTCTTGCTGACCTCGTCGTTCGGTCCCTCGAACGTCTCCCGGGCCGCGCCGGGCCGCCCGCCCGCGTCGCACGGCCAGAAGTCGGCGCCGCTGCGGTCGACGGCGACGCACAGGGCGTCCACCGCCTCGTCCGCCGCCTGGGCCGCCTGCAGCAGCACCGGGACGGGCAGCCACGCACCGGTCGCGACCGCCGGCGGGTTGCGGAGCACGCGGTCCACCGCGACCCCGCCGTCCGAGGCGATCAGCACCCTGCCGTGCGCTCCCGCCGTGCGCGTCGGTCGCAGGACGGCGGCCTCGAGCGCGTCCAGCACGCCCGCGGGCGCCGACTGCCGCTCCAAGGAACGCCGCACCGCCCGCCACCGGTTCGCGACGTCCCTGTCGCCCGCCTCGGCCGAGGGCGTCGCGTCCAGGTAGACGGTCGCGAACGGTCCGGGGCGTCCGACGAGGGGCTTGAGCCAGTCGATCTTCATCCGTGGTCCCCCAGGTGTCCGTCGTCGGGCTAAGCACCCAGCCTGCGACGGAAACGCGGCGGACGCCACCCCGTCACGCGACGCGGCCGGACTCCCGCCGACCTGGACCGGACCAGGTCAGATCTCACCTCTTCAAGCGTAGGTGTCCAGGGGCGGCAGCTCGCCCTTGAGGCGCCCGGCCGCGTGCTCGGCGGCGATGCGCTCGTGGTGCCGGATCACCTCGGAGACGATGAAGTTGCGGAACTGCTCCGTGAACTCGGGGTCCAGGCCGGCGCCCTCCGCGAGGCCCTTGAGGCGGTCGACCTGCTGGCGGTCGCGCGACGGGTCGGCGGGCGGCAGCCCGCCCACGGCCTTGAGCTCGCCCACGCGCCGCGTCATCTTGAAGCGCTCGGCCAGCAGGTGCACGAGCGCGGCGTCGATGTTGTCGATGCTGGCGCGCAGTTCCAGGATCTCCTGGGGCATCCCGTCCGTCTCGGGGCGCGGGGCGGAGTCCTGGGGGACGTCGTGAGGGGTGTCGGGCATGCCTCGATCCTACGAGGCGCGCCGAGCGTGTAAGGTCCCACGTCGGCCCGCACGCCGACCGGAGACTGGTCGGGCACCTGCCGGCCCGCCGGAGGCGGCACGACGCCGCCCCGTCCGCAGGCGCATGCCGCACACACGCACGGAGAGAGAGCAGATGACGGTCGCGACGACGCCGAGCCTCGTGGACGTGCCCGAGGGCACGAGCATCAGCACGCTGCTGGCCGACCGGGTCGACCGGGCCGGCGACCGCACCCTCATCGAGCGGCGCGCCGCGTCGGACGGCTCCTGGGTGCCGGTGTCCGCGGGCGAGTTCCAGGCCGACGTCATGACCGTGGCGCGCGGCCTCGTCGCGCGCGGCATCGAGGCCGGCGACCGCGTCGCGATCATGTCGCGCACCCGCTACGAGTGGACGCTCCTCGACTTCGCCGCCTGGGCGACCGGCGCCGTCGTCGTGCCCGTGTACGAGACCTCCTCCCCCGAGCAGGTGCGCTGGATCCTCGAGGACTCCGGCGCCCGCCTCGTCGTGGTGGAGACGCCCGCGCACGCGGACGCCGTGCACCAGGTGGACGACCGGCTCCCCGACCTCGAGGAGGTGCTCGTCATCGCGACCGGTGCCGTCGACGAGCTCCGCGAGGCCGGGGTGTCCGTGCCCGCGCGGGACGTCGCGGCCCGCCGGGACGCCGTCGGCCGCGACGACCTCGCCACGATCGTCTACACCTCGGGCTCCACCGGCCGCCCCAAGGGAGCCGAGCTCACGCACGGCAACTTCGCGCACCTCGCGATGAACGCCCGCCTCGCCCTGCCGGAGCTCCTGGAGGCCGACGGCGCGCGCACGGTGCTCTTCCTGCCCCTGGCGCACGTCTTCGCGCGGCTGATCCAGGTCGCGGTGATCGCCAGCAGCTCGGTGCTCGGCCACCTGCCCGACGTCAAGACGCTCACCGACGACCTCAGGACCTTCCGGCCCACGTTCCTGCTCGCCGTGCCCCGCGTCTTCGAGAAGGTCTACAACTCGGCCGAGCAGCGGGCCGGGTCGCGCACGAAGCGGCGCGTCTTCGGCTGGGCCGCCCGCGTGTCGGGTCAGTACTCGCGCGCCCTCGACGCCGGACCCGTCCCGACGACGCTGCGGGCCCGGCACGCGCTGGCCGACCGGCTGGTGCTCTCGCAGCTGCGCGCCGCGATGGGCGGGGACCTGCGGTACGCGATCTCGGGCGGCGCACCGCTCGGCGACCGCCTCGGCCACTTCTTCCGCGGGGCCGGGCTCACCGTGCTCGAGGGCTACGGGCTCACGGAGACGACGGCCCCGACGGCCGTGAACCTGCCCTCCGACCTGCGCATCGGCACGGTCGGCCCACCGTTCCCCGGCACCTCGGTGCGGATCGACGACGACGGCGCGGTCCTCGTGGCGGGCCCGCACCTGTTCCGCGGCTACCGGGGCCGCCCGGACCTCACCGCCGAGGCGCTCGTGGACGGCTGGTTCCGCACCGGCGACCTGGGCGCCCTGGACCACGGCCACCTGCGCATCACGGGCCGCACCAAGGAGATCATCGTCACGGCGGGCGGCAAGAACGTGGCACCCGCGCCCCTCGAGGACCGGGTGCGCGCGCACCCGCTGGTGTCCCAGGTCGTCGTCGTGGGCGACAAGCGCCCGTTCATCGGTGCCCTCATCACGCTGGACGCCGAGATGCTGCCCGGCTGGCTGGCCACGCAGGGCATCCCGCCGATGTCGGTGGGCGCCGCGCGGACCGACCCCCGGGTGCTGGCGGCGCTGGACGCCGCGGTCGAGGAGGCCAACACGGCCGTCTCCCGGGCGGAGTCGATCCGCAAGTTCCGGGTGCTCGAGGGCGACTTCACCGAGGCGAACGAGTACCTCACGCCGTCGCTGAAGGTGAAGCGCGACCTCGTGCTGCGCGACTTCGCGGACGAGGTCGACGCGCTCTACGCGCGCTGAGTCCACGCGCGCTGACGCGGCGAGGCCGCGCGCGTCGGACGGTCAGGCGGACTTCTCGCGCGGCGTGCGGCGCCGCACGGGCGAGGTGCGCGGCACGAGCGTCGGGTTGACGTTCTCCAGCACGACCTCGCGGCTCACGACCACGCGCTCGACGTCGTCCCGGCTGGGCACGTCGAACATCACCTGCTGGAGGACCTCCTCCATGATGGCGCGCAGGCCGCGCGCCCCGGTGCCCCGCAGCAGCGCCTGCTCGGCGATCGCCTCGACGGCGTCCTGCTCGAACTCGAGCTCCACGCCGTCGATCTCGAACATGCGCTGGAACTGCTTGACGAGGGCGTTGCGCGGCTCGGTGAGGATCCGCACCAGCGCGTCGCGGTCCAGCGGGGACACGGACGCGATCACGGGAAGGCGGCCGATGAACTCGGGGATGAGGCCGTACTTCTGCAGGTCCTCGGGCCGCACCTCGGCGAACAGGTCGTCGTCGGCGACCGTCTCCATGGGAGCGCTGAACCCGATGCCGCGCTTGCGGGCGCGGGAGGCCACGATGTCGTCGAGGCCGGCGAACGCGCCCGCCACGATGAACAGCACGTTCGTGGTGTCGATCTGGATGAACTCCTGGTGCGGGTGCTTGCGCCCGCCCTGCGGGGGCACGGACGCCGTCGTGCCCTCGATGATCTTCAGGAGCGCCTGCTGCACGCCCTCGCCGGAGACGTCGCGCGTGATCGACGGGTTCTCCGCCTTGCGGGCCACCTTGTCGACCTCGTCGATGTAGATGATGCCCGTCTCGGCCTTCTTGACGTCGTAGTCCGCGGCCTGGATGAGCTTGAGGAGGATGTTCTCGACGTCCTCGCCCACGTACCCGGCCTCCGTGAGGGCCGTGGCGTCCGCGATGGCGAACGGCACGTTGAGCATCTTCGCCAGCGTCTGCGCCAGGTAGGTCTTGCCGGTGCCGGTGGGCCCGATGAGCAGGATGTTGGACTTCGCGATCTCGACGGCGTCGTCGCCGTCGCGCTGGGCCTCGCCCGCCTGCACCCGCTTGTAGTGGTTGTAGACCGCCACCGCGAGGGCCCGCTTGGCCGGCTCCTGCCCGATGACGTACTGCTCGAGGAAGTCGAAGATCTCGCGCGGCTTGGGCAGCTCGGTGAGCCCCAGCTCCGCCGCCTCGCCGAGCTCCTCCTCGATGATCTCGTTGCACAGGTCGATGCACTCGTCGCAGATGTACACGCCGGGGCCGGCGATGAGCTTCTTGACCTGCTTCTGCGACTTCCCGCAGAACGAGCACTTCAGCAGGTCTGCGCCGTCACCGATCCGAGCCACCGGGAGCCTCCATCTCGTGAGTGCACGTCCTGAGTGCTGGTCCTGCGTCCATTCCACACCACGGGGGCGTCGTTGTCAGCCGAGTAGCCCGGTGCGTCGCGTCGCGGGGTCCGCGACCTCCCCCTCAGGAGGCCGTGGACCCCGCGAACGTGCAGGTCAGCGCGGTGCGAGAGCGGCGGGCTTGCGGCTCTCGAGCACCTGGTCGACCAGGCCGTAGTCCTTCGCCTGGGCGGCGGTGAGGATCTTGTCGCGCTCGATGTCCTCGCGCACCTGCTCCTCGGACTTGCCCGTGTGCGCCGCCAGCGTCGACTCCAGCCACTCGCGCATGCGGATGAGCTCGTTGGCGTGGATCTCGATGTCGGACGCCTGGGCGTAGCCGCCGCCCTCCATCGCGGGCTGGTGGATCAGCACGCGGGCGTTCGGCAGCGCGAGGCGCTTGCCGGGCTGACCGGCGGCGAGCAGCACCGCCGCGGCCGACGCCGCCTGGCCGAGGCACACCGTCTGGATCTGCGGCTTGATGAACTGCATCGTGTCGTACAGCGCCGTCATGGCCGTGAACGACCCGCCCGGCGAGTTGATGTAGATCATGATGTCGCGGTCGGGGTCCTGGCTCTCCAGGACCAGCAGCTGCGCCATGATGTCGTCCGCCGACGCGTCGTCGACCTGGACGCCCATGAAGATGATGCGGTCCTCGAACAGCTTGGTGTACGGGTCCTGGCGCTTGAAGCCGTACGCGGTGCGCTCCTCGAACTGGGGCAGCACGTAGCGCGCGGACGGCGCGTCGGTGCTGGAGCCGAACGGGAGCGCGACGCCGCCGGGACGCGCCGCGGCGCCCGCCAGGTTCTGGGCCCGCATTGCGAACTGGTACTCGTCTGAGTAGCTCACGGTGTTCTCCTCGGGTGGGAAGTCGGTGGGTTCCGGGGGCGGGTGGTCGGCGTCAGGAGCCCGACGCGCCGCCACCGCCCGAGACCGAGGCGGCGTTGGTGACCACGTGGTCGACGAAGCCGTACTCGAGCGCCTCGTCCGCGGTGAACCACTTGTCGCGGTCGTTGTCCTTGAGGATCGTCTCCAGCGACTGCCCGGTCTGCTCGGCCGTCAGCTCGGAGAGCACCTTCTTCATGTGCATGATCAGCTGCGCGCCGATCCGCACGTCGGTCGCCGTGCCGCCCACGCCGCCGGAGGGCTGGTGCATGAGCACGCGGGCGTGCGGGGTGATGTAGCGCTTGCCCTTCGCACCCGAGGAGAGCAGGAACTGCCCCATCGAGGCCGCCATGCCCATCGCGATGGTCGCGACGTCGGGCTTGATGTACTGCATCGTGTCGTAGATCGCCATGCCGGCCGTGATGGAGCCGCCGGGGCTGTTGATGTACAGCCAGATGTCCTTGTCCGGGTCCTCCGCGGCCAGCAGCATCATCTGGGCGCAGATCGCGTTCGCGTTCTCGTCGCGCACCTCCGAACCCAGCCAGATGATGCGCTCCTTGAGGAGCCGGTTGTAGATGGAGTCGTTGAGCCCGAGGCCCTGGCCGTCGGCGCGCGCCACCGGCGTCGCACCGTCCATCCGCAGCAAGTCGTTCACGTCGGTCTCCTTCGTCATCGCCGTCGATCGACCCTAACGTGCGGCAGCCACGCGAAACGTCCCGGTGGAGGGCCTTTTCGCTGCGGGCGCACACGACGCCGCCGCGGGCGGTCGCGGCTCACGCCCCGTGCGCCCCGCACAGGGCGGCGGCGGCCCGGCGCGCGGCCCGGAAGGGCTCCGTGGGCACGCCCGTGCCCGAGCCCGCCAGCGCCCCGTCGTAGAGCAGCATCAGCGCGTCCGCGAGCTCGCCGGGGCGGCCGAGACCCGCGCCCCGGCACTCGGACTCGAGGAGGTCCCGGACCCACGCCTTCTGCCGCGCGACCTCGACGGCCACCGGGTGCCCCGGGTCGTCGACCTCGGCGCGGGCGTTGATCGCGGCGCACCCGCGCCCGCCCTCGGCGGCGGACCACCGCTCGGCGGCGTCGAAGACCGCGAGGACCCGCTCGACGCCGGCGGCCGGGTGCGCCTCGAGGCTCCCGGTCAGGAGCTCCTCCCACCGCGCGTCGCGGGCGCGCAGGTACGCCACCTCGAGCGCCTCCTTCGAGCCGAAGCGGTCGTAGAGCGTCTTCTTCGTCACGCCCGCCTCCGCGGCGATCGTGTCGACGCCGACGGCGTGCAGCCCGCGGGCGTAGAACAGGCGCGACGCGGCCTCGAGGATCCGGCGCGCCGCCGGGGTCAGGGGCGGCCGCGGGGCGACGTGCTCACTCATGCGACCACTATACAGATCTGTATAGTGGCGATCATGAGTAAACCGACCTGTCTACCCGCGAGCGTGACGACCGTCCTCGCCTCCGCCGCCTTCGTGCTGGCGTGGAGCTCGGGCTTCCTCGGCGCCCGGCTCGGCACGGGTCAGGCGGCCGTGCCCACCCTGCTGCTGTGGCGCTACGTCGTCGTGACCGCGGTGCTCGGCGCCAGTCTGGGTGTCGCGCGACTCCTGCGCCGGGGACGTCGCGCCCGCGCCCCCGCCGAGGCGGCACGACTCGCTCCCCGTCCCCGCGGGCCCCGGGCCGCGGGGCGCCACGTCGCCGTCGGCCTGCTCTCGCAGGTGGGCTACGTCCTGCCCGTGTACGGCGCGATCGGGCTGGGCGTGTCCGCGGGCACGACGTCGCTGGTGGACGCGGTGCAGCCGGTCGTCGTCGCGACCCTGGTCGGCCCGCTGCTCGGGCAGCGCGTCCGGGGCCTGCAGTGGGCCGGGCTCGCCACGGCGTTCGCCGGGGTCGCGGCGATCGTCGCCGGAGACCTGCGCTCGACCACCGCCCCCGCGTGGGCCTACGCGCTGCCCGCGGCGGCCGTCGCGTCGCTGGTCGCGGCGACGTTCCTCGAGCGCCGCCGACCCTCTGCCCTCCCCCCTGGCCACCTGCTGGCCCTGCACTCGGCGGTGGCCGCGGTCGCCCTCGCCGTGCTCGCGCTCGCCACCGGGACGGTCACGCCCCCGGCCGACCCTGCCTTCTGGGGGTCGACGCTGTTCCTGGCCCTGGTGCCGTCGCTGGCCGCCTACGGCCTGTACTGGGGGTTGCTGCGGCGCGTCGACGTCACGACGCTCAACGCCCTGCTCTTCCTCGTCGTCCCCACCACCACCCTGGCGGGAGCCGCGCTGTTCGACGAGCCGCTCTCCCTGGCCGGCGGCGTGGGGCTCGGCCTCGCCGGCCTCGGCGTCGCCGCGGTGCTGCGCGGTGAGTCCCGGCGTCGCCGCGGGGACGACGACGGCCCGCGCCGTCCGTAGGGACGATGCGGGCCGTGCCGGGGTGGCCCCGGAGGGCTCCGGGATCAGGCCTTGGCCGTCTCCTCGGTCTCCTCCGTCGCCTCGCCGGGCTCCTCGACCTCGACGGCAGCGGCGTCCTCGGTGGACTCCTCGGCCTCGGCGGCCGCGGCGTCCTCCTCCTCGGTGCCGATGAACTCGGTCAGGTCGACGACGTTGCCGTCGGAGTCCTTGACCTCGATCTCACGCAGCGCGACGGCGAGGGCCTTGGAGCGCGCGACCTCGCCGACCATGGCGGGGATCTGACCGCCCTGGTCGAGCGTCGAGATGAACTGGTTCGGGTCCATGCCGTACTGCTGCGACGCCTGGACCAGGTACTCCACGAGCTCGCCCTGACCGACCTGGACCTCGAGCTTCTCGGCCAGCGTGTCGAGCAGGATCTGGTTCTTGAGGGCCTTGGTGGCGTCCTCGGTGACCTCGGCGCGGTGCTCGTCGTCCTCGAGGCGGTTCTCCGACTCCAGGTGGCGGTGCACCTCGGCCTCCACGGCGCCGGACGGCACCGGGACCTCGACGGCCTCGAGCAGCTTCTCCAGCAGCAGGTCGCGCGCGGCGACGGCCTGGTTCGACGTCTTGATCGACGCGACCTGCTCGCGCAGGTCCGCGGTCAGCTCGTCGAGCGTGTCGAACTCCGAGGCGAGCTGGGCGAAGTCGTCGTCCGGCGTCGGCAGGTCGCGCTCCTTGACGGCGGTGGCCGTGACGGTGACCTGCGCCTCCTCGCCCTCGTGCTCGCCGCCGGCGAGCTTGGTGGCGAAGGTCGTGGTCTCGTCCGTCGACAGGCCCGTGAGCGCCTCGTCGAGGCCCTCCAGCATGTTGCCGGCGCCGATCTGGTAGGAGACGCCGGAGACCGAGTCGATCTCCTCGTCGCCGATGACGGCCTTGAGGTCGATGACGACGTAGTCGCCCTCGGCGGCCGGGCGGTCGACACCGACGAGCGTGCCGAAGCGCTCGCGCAGCGCGTCCAGGCGCTCGGTGACGTCCTCGTCGGTGACCTCGGTGGAGTCCACCGTGATCTCGATGTCGGACAGCTCCGGGAGGGTGATCTCGGGGCGGACCTCGACCTCGGCGGTGAACGCGAGCTGCCCCTCGCCGGCCTTGGCGGGGATCTCGGTCACCTCGACCTCGGGCTGACCCAGGGGGCGCAGCGACTCCGACGTCACGGCGTCGCGGTAGAAGCCCGACAGCGCGTCGTTCACCGCGTGCTCGACGACCGCACCCCAGCCGACGCGCTGGTCGATGATGCGCGGGGGAACCTTGCCCTTGCGGAACCCGGGGATGTTCACCTGCTCGGCGATGTGCTTGTACGCGTGGTCGATGCTCGGCTTGAGCTCGTCGTACTCCACCTCGACGGTCAGCTTGACCTTGGTGGGCTCCAGGGTCTCGACGGCGCTCTTCACTTCGATGGTCTCCAACGGTTCGGGTGCTGCGCGCGCGTCTCACCGGCGCGAGCCGGCCTGGTTGCTGCGGCGCGGGATGCGGGGACCGTACGACGGGCGTACGGGCAACCCGTCCATCCTACGCCACGGCGAGGGTCGCCCGGCAGACGTCCGCGTCACACCGACGCGCGTCGCGGGGCGCCCTCGCCGCGCCCGTGAGGACGCCCCTCGGGGCCACCCTCAGGAGGTCGTCGTCAGGAGCAGGTGTACGTGATGCCGTCCACCTGGTGCGTGCCCGGCCCGAGCTCCCCGCACGTCTCGATGACGTGCGCGATACCGATGCCGGCGACGATGCCCACGATGATCGTGCCGAGCAGCACGAGGCCGCTCACGATGATGCCGGCGACGGCCACGCCGTTCGACTGGCCCACCTTGCGCGACTTCACGAGGCCGACGATCGACAGGATGAGGCCGATGAGCGACAGGGGCCCGAAGAAGCCGAGCACCAGGCCGACGATGCCGAGCGTCTTGCCGGGGTTCTCGGGCTGCTGGCCGTAGGCCGGCGCGTACTGGCCTGCCGGGGCGGCGGGGTAGGCCCCGGGGCCCTGCGGGGCCGAGGGGTACTGCCCACCCGTGGGCTGAGCGGGGTAGGCCTGGCCCGGCGCCGGCTGACCCGGGGCGGGCTGCTGGGGCTCGGCGCCACCAGCCGGCGTCGCTCCCTGGTCGGGCGTGCCTGGCGTGTAGGGGTCCGGGGTGGTCATCAGGTTCTCCTCGCACGTCGGTCGCCGTCCGTCGGCGACGCGGAGCGATCCTTCCAGATCGGCACGCCCTGCGGGGTGCTCATCCACGGGCGAGCCGCGACGGACGTCGGCGTCCGCCCCTCCCTGCGTCGGGGTGACTGGATTCGAACCAGCGACCCTCTGCTCCCAAAGCAGATGCGCTACCAAGCTGCGCCACACCCCGCGGCCCGCCGTCGGGCGAGACCTCGGTCAGTGTAGTGCCGCCGCCACGACGCAGTGCCGCGACGTGCGCGGACGGCGGTTCGGGGCCCAGGACCTTTGCTAGGGTTGGCCCGCGTTCCCACCCGCCGACGACGTCGCGGGTGGCCGTGCGGGCGTAGCTCAATGGTAGAGCCCCAGTCTTCCAAACTGGCTACGCGGGTTCGATTCCCGTCGCCCGCTCCCTTCCTCGCTCTCCTCCTCCGCTCCCCCTCCGCTCCCCCTCCGCTCCCCGGGTTCGCCCACCCCGGCAGCGGCATCTCTCGACCGATCGACGACGCCGATGGATGAGATGCTCCTTGTCGATCGGTCGGCACGTGGCTAGGCTCGGCGCCGCAGCCTGCGACAGGCGCGACCACACGACTTCAGCACCAGGGCAGCGCCCGGAGCACGGGCAGCATCACGAGGAGGGCCGGCATGACGATCGTCCGCCGCGTCGCCCCCTCGACCGCCCTCTCGTCCCACCGCAGGACGGTGCCGGCGTCGACGCTCCGCACCCCGGCGTGCGCCGCGGCGACGACGCCGCGATGCTGTCGATAGAGCGTCCACGTCACGTCCGACCCGCCCCGGCGGCGGGTCCCCGGCGACCGTGCGGCGCTCGCACCGACCTCGCCGACGCCCCTGCGCAGCGCCTCCCGAGAACCCGCTCGAGGACACGCCCCGCACGCGGCGGCACACCCGTACCACCCCCACCCGCACGCTCTCCTCGAGAAGGAACACCACCCATGGCACGCATCTACGACGACGCGACGAAGCTCATCGGCCGCACCCCGCTCGTCCGGCTGAACCGTCTCGCCGCCGGCCTCGACGCGACGGTCGTCGCGAAGCTCGAGTTCTACAACCCCGCCAACTCCGTGAAGGACCGCATCGGCGTCTCGATCATCGACGCCGCGGAGGCCTCCGGCGCTCTGCAGCCGGGCGGCACCATCGTCGAGGGCACCTCCGGCAACACCGGCATCGCGCTCGCCTGGGTCGGCGCCGCCCGCGGCTACAACGTGGTGCTCGCGATGCCCGAGACGATGTCGAAGGAGCGCCGCGCCCTGCTGCGCGCGTACGGCGCCGAGCTCGTGCTCACGCCGGGCGCGGAGGGCATGAAGGGCGCCGTCGCCGCGGCCGAGAAGATCGCCGCCGAGCGCCCGGGCGCGATCCTCGCGCGCCAGTTCGCCAACGAGGCCAACCCGAAGGTCCACCGGGAGACCACCGCGGAGGAGATCTGGGCCGACACCGACGGCGAGGTCGACGTGGTCGTCTCCGGCATCGGCACGGGCGGCACCATCACCGGCGTCGGCCAGGTGCTCAAGGAGCGCAAGCCCGAGGTGCGGGTCGTCGCCGTCGAGCCGGCCGAGTCGCCCATCCTCACCGGCGGCAACCCCGGCCCACACAAGATCCAGGGCCTGGGCGCCAACTTCGTGCCGGAGATCCTCGACACCTCCGTCTACGACGAGGTCATCGACGTGAACGCCGAGACGTCGGTCGAGCTCGCCCGCCGCGCGGCGAAGGAGGAGGGCCTCCTGGTCGGCATCTCGTCGGGCGCCGCGATCGCCGGCGCGCTCGAGGTCGCCAAGCGGCCCGAGAACGCCGGGAAGCTGATCGTCGTCGTCATCCCCGACTTCGGCGAGCGGTACCTGTCCACCATCCTGTACTCGGACCTGCTGGACTGACGTGACGAGCCGCCGCACCGCTCCGACCACCGGTCCCGGCCACGAGGACCTCGACGGCGACGTCGACCACCCGATGCCGGCCGGGCACCGCCCGGGGCTGCGCCACCTGGTCGAGATCCTCGCCGAGGACCTCGAGGCGGCGCACGCCCACGACCCCGCGGCCCGCTCCCGGTTCGAGGTCGCGCTGGGCTACCCGGGCGTGCACGCCGTGTGGGCGCACCGGGTGTCGCACCGCATGTGGCACCGGCCCGGCCTGCGCCTGCCGGCGCGCCTGCTGTCCCAGGCGGCCCGGTGGGTCACGGGGATCGAGATCCACCCGGGCGCGCGGATCGGACGGCGGCTCTTCATCGACCACGGCATGGGCGTGGTCATCGGGCAGACGGCGGTGGTCGGGGACGACTGCGTGCTCTTCCACGGCTCCACCCTGGGCGGGCGGTCGATGACGCGGGGCAAGCGCCACCCGACGCTGGGCGACCGGGTGATGGTGGGCGCCGGCGCCAAGATCCTCGGCCCGCTGTGGATCGGCGACGACGCGCAGATCGGTGCGAACGCCGTCGTCACCCGCGACGTGCCGAACGGCATGGTGGCCGTCGGGGTGCCCGCTCACGCGCGCACCCCGGGTCACCGCCCGGACCACGGCCAGCACGTCGAGGACGCCTCGGAGCTGCTCGAGTACGTGATCTGACGGACGCCCGCCGCGGCCCGTGCCCCCACCGCCCCCGGCGGCGGGAGCACGGGCCGTCGTCGTCGCACGACGGCCAGATTGTTCTAGTAGTCGTAGAACAAGTAGGGTCGGCTGCGTGATGTGGCGCCTCGACCCGACCAGCGACCAGCCGCTGTACGCGCAGCTGGTCGCCCAGGTGCGCCTCGCCGTCGCGCACGGCACGCTCCGGCCCGGCGAGCGGCTGCCCGCCGCCCGCGAGCTCGCGGCCTCGCTCGAGCTCAACATGCACACGGTCCTGCGGGCGTACCAGGTGCTGCGCGACGAGGGCACGGTCGAGCTCCGGCGCGGGCGCGGCGCCGTCGTCGCCGCCACCTCCCCCGACCTCACCGACGTCGAGCGCGCCGTCGCCGAGCTCGTCGCCGCGGCCCGCCGGGCGGGCCTGTCCGCCCAGACCACCACCACCCTCGTCACGGAGGCGATGCACCGATGACCACCGCTCCCCCGCCCGGTACCCCGCGAGCACGCTCCGGCACGGAGGTGTGGCGTCCCCGCGCGCGCCGCGCGATGGCGTGGTCGTCGCTCGTGGGCGTCCTGCTCGCCCTGGCCGCCGCGGCGGTGGTCTGGGCGTGGCAGGACGAGCTGCCGGCGCGGGTCGCGACGCACTGGAGCGACGGCGGTGCGCCCGACGGGTTCATGTCGCCCCTGGCCCTCTCCCTCGTCGCGGTGGCCGGGACCGTCGGGCTGTGCGCCGTGTTCGCGGCGATCGGCATCGTCTCGGGCGCCGCCGCCTCCACCCGACGGATCGCGGCCGCGGGCTGCGTCTGGTCCGGCGGCTTCCTCGCCGCGACCGTCCTCACCACCCTGGGCCCCCAGCGCGGGCTCGCCGACGCCTCCCAGGTGGAGATGTCGGGCCTCGGCCTGGCGCTCTCCCTGCTGGTCCCCCTCGTCCCGGCCGCCGTCGCCGCCGCCCTCGTCCCCGGCGACCCCGCGATGCCCGCCCGCAACGCGGTGCCCTCCGACGCACCCCGCGCCGTGCTGCGGGACGGCGAGCGCGCGGTCTGGCTGCGCCGCGCCTCGGGCGGGACGGGGCTCGCCATCGGCCTGGTCGCCGTCCTGCTGACCGCCGTGCTCGCCGTCGTGACCGACGAGTGGACGATGCTGGTGGTCCCGGCGGCGCTGGCGGCGCTGTTCGCCTCGATGTTCGCCTTCACGGTGCGCGTGGACGCCACGGGGCTCACCGTCCGCTCCGCGGCCCGCTGGCCCGGCACCCACGTCCCCGCCGACGAGGTCGTGCGCGCCTCGGTGACGCAGGTGCGCCCGTTCCGCGAGTTCGGCGGCTGGGGCTGGCGCACCGCCCGCGACGGCCGCGTCGGCGTCGTG
Organism: Isoptericola variabilis; assembly: GCF_050311655.1. Taxonomy (GTDB): domain Bacteria; phylum Actinomycetota; class Actinomycetes; order Actinomycetales; family Cellulomonadaceae; genus Isoptericola; species Isoptericola variabilis. The sequence continues at coordinate 606,395 of NZ_JBNOZM010000001.1, read as the reverse complement.
CTGCGCGGCGGCGAGGCGCTGCTCGTCGAGCGCACCGGCGGACGGTCGTTCGCCGTCACGGTCGACGACGCGGCGGAGGCCGCCGCGCTGCTGAACACGATGGCCGAGCGCGCGCGTCGCGGCTGAGCCCGCGGGCACCTCCGCGCGCGACTCTCAGGCGAGCAGCTCGCGGTGCGCCTCGGCGAGCCGGCGGGGCGCCTTCGCGAACCAGGCGTCCACGAGCAGCTCGCGCAGGGCCGCGTCGTCGACCGCGTCCAGGCGGACGAGGACGACGGGCACACCGTCGAGGTGCGGGATCGTCAGCGTCTCCGGCCGGGCGGCGAGCACGGCCTCCTTCTCGCCCAGGTCGTCGACCATGACGGCGAGGATCGGCCCGGCCGGCACCGGCTCGTCCCCGAACCGCCGCACGTCGGCCTTGCTGAACGGCCGGTCCCACGCGAAGACGCGTCCGGACACCGCCCACGCCCGGTTCCGGAACGTGGTCGTCTCGGTGACCTCGGGCAGCGCCGCGGCCGTACGGGCCGCGTCGTCGATCGTCGCCATCCCCCGAACCTAGCCGCGGTCCCGCCGCACGCACGGCGTCGGCTAGGGTGTGACGGGCCTTACCCCGTACTCCCGGTACCGGGAAGATCGGGGAGCCGCGACGGCCCCATCTCGACGAGGAGCACCCGCCCCATGAGCACCCTGCGCATCGGCATCCAGACCGGCTACTGGTCCCGCAAGCCTCCGAAGGGCATCGTGCCCGCGCTCGTCGCGGCCGAGGCGCTGGGGCTCGACTCGGTCTGGACGGCGGAGGCCTACGGGTCGGACGCGTTCACGCCGCTCGCCTGGTGGGGGTCCCGCACCCGCCGCCTGCGCCTCGGCACGGGCATCGCGCAGATGGCGGCCCGCACGCCCACCGCCACGGCCATGCAGGCGATCACCCTCGACCACCTGTCGGGCGGGCGGTTCGTGCTCGGTCTCGGGGCCTCGGGGCCGCAGGTCGTCGAGGGCTGGTACGGCCAGCCGTACCGCCGCCCGCTGGCGCGGACGCGCGAGTACGTGGACGTCGTGCGCCAGGTCTTCGCCCGCGAGCGCCCCGTCACCGCGGACGGCGACTTCTTCCGGCTCCCGCTGCCCGCCGACGCCCCCGGCGCGACCGGCCTCGGCAAGGCCCTCAAGCCCACCGTGCACCCCCGCCGCGCGGACATCCCCATAGTGCTGGCGGCCCAGGGGCCGAAGAACGTCACGCTCGCCGCCGAGATCGCCGACGGGTGGATGGCCGGCTTCTACGCCCCGAGGGCGGACGCCGAGCACCGCGAGCTGCTCGCCTCCGGGTTCGCGCAGCGCGCGGACGAGCGTTCGCCGTCGGCCGACTTCGAGGTGCTCGCCACGGTGCCCGTCGTCGTGCGCGACGACGTCGAGGCCGCCGCGGACGTCATCCGGCCCCACATCGCCCTCTACGCCGGCGGCATGGGGGCGAAGGAGGCCAACTTCCACAAGGCGTCGCTGGACCGCCTCGGCTACGCGGCGGAGCTCGACGAGGTGCAGGCGCTGTTCCTGGACGGCCGCCGCGAGGACGCCGCGCGGGCCGTGCCGACCGAGCTCGTCGAGGAGATCGCCCTCGTCGGGCCCGCGGACAAGGTCGCGCGCGACCTCGCGCGCTGGGACGGGACGGCCCTGACCACGATGCTGCTGCAGGGCGACCCGTCGTCGATGCTCACGGTGCTCGCCGCGGCGCAGGCCGCCCGCACGGACGCCGACGGCGGCACGCCGCTCGGCGCCCGCGTGCGCGCCACCGCCGGCGCGGCCGCCGCGCGCGTCGCGCCGAAGAAGGCATAGCCCGACGACGGACCGGGCGACCGGGGCGAACCGCTACGCTCAGCGCCCGTGAACCCCGTCGCCGCGGTCTCGTCCGTCCTCCGTCGCTACGCCGTCTTCTCCGGGCGAGCCCGCAGGGGCGAGTACTGGTGGTTCGTCCTGCTGCGCGCGGCGGCGCTCGCCGGGCTCGCCGCCGGCGTCGGCGTCACGGCGGCACCCGAGGGCACCCCGGATCCCCCGGTCACCGACGTCCTCGTGGCCGCGCTCCTGGTGCTCCTCCTCGGCACCGCGCTGCCCGACCTCGCGGTCGCCGCGCGTCGCCTGCACGACGTCGGGCTGTCGGGGCTCTGGATCCTCGTCAACGTGGTGCCCGGCATCGGCCCGTTGACCGTGTTCGTCATGACCGTGCTGCCCGGCGACCGCGGCCCCAACAGGTTCGGACCGGACCCCCGGGCCCACCGCAGCGGCACCGTCGCCGCACGTCACGCCGCCCCCGCGGTCCGCTGACGGCGCGGCTCAGCTGTCCTCCGGGAACCAGACGGCGCGGCGCAGGTCCACGCGCCGGCCGTCGCGGGTCAGGGGGCAGCCCTCGGCGCGCAGGGCGTCGAGCGCCGCGGTGAGGTGTCTCGCCGGCGGGGCGCCGGACGCGTTCACCACGCGCCACCACGGCACGGGGTGGTTGTCCTGCACAGGCCCGACCACCGCGGCGCCGTCCGGCACGAGGTGCGCGTAGCGGTCGCCCGACCCGGCCATGACGTTCCCGACCTGCCGGGGCCCTCCGCGCCCCAGCCGCTCGCCGACGATCTCGGCGATCAGGCCGTACGTCATCGCGCGGCCGGACGGGATGCGACGCACCAGGGCGAGCACCTCGGTGGCGTACTCGTCGGGGGCGTCGAGGGGCTCGTCGGGCGTCACGGCGCGGGTCGGCACACCGCGACCCTACGACCCGCCGCCGACCTGCTGCCCGACCGTCGCGCGAGGTCGTCCGGACGGCCCTCGGGCGACTCGTCCGGCCGGCCCCGGAAATCCGCTGGCCCGGGGCCCAGGACCGCGCCACGATCGACCGGTGACCTTCGACCGTTCCCGCACCGCCCTGCCCGCCGGCTACCGCAGCCGCCCGCTCACCGCAGACGACCGTGCCGCGCTGCTCGACCTGGACACGTGGGCCTTCCCCGACCCGCACGCGGTGGCGGAGTTCGACGACCTGCCGCTGCCCCTGACGTGGCAGCGGGTGGTCGGCGTCGAGCGCGAGGACGCGCCCGGCGACGGGCTCGCCGCGATCCACGCCTCGTACCCGTTCTCGCGCTTCCCCGTGCCGGGCAACACGCTGCCGACGGCAGGGCTGACCTGGGTGGGCGTGCACCCGCAGCACCGCCGCCGCGGGCTGCTCACCGCCATGATCGACCAGCACCTCGACGAGTGCCGCCGACGCGGCGAGCCCTTGTCCGCGCTGTTCGCCGCGGAGGCCGCCATCTACGGGCGGTTCGGGTACGGCAAGGCCGCCGACGACCTGCGCGTCACCGTCCCCCGCGGCGCGGCGCTGCGCGACGTGCCTGGCGCCGCGGACCACACCGTGCGGGTGGAGCACGCCGACCGCGCGCGCCACGGCGACCTGGTCGCCCGCCTGCACCGCGCGCCGGGTCTGCCCACGAGCCCGGCGGGGATCAACCGGCCCGGCTGGGCCACGCGCGAGACCGACGAGCTGTGGGAGAGCTACTGGGCCGACCCGAAGTCGTTCCGGGCGAGCGGGCGCGAGTCGCTGCGGATCGTCGTCGTCGAGCGCGACGGCGACCCCCGCGGCTACGCGACGTTCCGCCGGAGCATGGACTGGCAGGTCACCGGACCGCGCGGCACCGTGCACCTGGGCGACGTCGTGGCGCTCGACCCCGCCGCCGCGCGCGCCCTCTGGGGCGTGCTGCTCGACCTCGACCTCATGAGCAGCACCGACCCGTTCCTGCTGCCCGTCGACGACACCGTCATGAGCCTGCTCGTGGACCCGCGGGCCGCGGGTGCCCGCATCACCGACAACGTGTGGGTGCGCGTCGTCGACGTGCCCGGCGCGCTCGCGGGACGCCGCTACCAGGCCGACGTCGACCTCGTCCTCGGCGTGACCGACGACCGCCTGCCCGACAACGCAGGGTCGTGGCGCCTGCGCGCCACGGCGTTCGGCCCGGCGACGTGCGAGCGTACCGACGCCGCGGCGGACCTGGAGCTCGACGTGCGCGAGCTCGGCGCGGCCTATCTCGGCGGGACGTCCCTCGCGGCGCTCGCCGGCGCGGGCCTCGTCGCCGACCGGACACCCGGCGCCCTCTCCCAGGCCGCCGCGGCGTTCGGCTGGCCGCTCGCGCCGGCCTGCGGCTGGGTGTTCTGACGGTGGGTGCGGCGTTCTCGGACACCGTCACGTCGGCGGCCTGGCACGCCGAGACCACGGCCTGGATCACCGACGCCCTCGCCCGCCGTGGCGTGCAGGTCGTCGCCCCGCCCGAGCAGCCGCGCGTCCGTCCCTGGTCCACGCAGCTCGTCGTCGCCACCGACGCCGGCCGCTGCTGGTTCAAGGCCACCTGCCGGTCGGCGTCCTTCGAGCCCGCCCTGCAGGCGCTGCTCGCCGAGGTCGCGCCCGACGCGGCCGACGCCCCCGTCGCCGTCGACCCCGACCGGGGCTGGATGCTCACGGCCGACCGCGGCGCCACGCTCCGCGACCTCCGGGAGCCCGGCACCGCCGACTGGTGCGCCGTCATGACACGATTCGGGCGGTTGCAGCAGACCCTCGTCGGCCACGGCGACGCGCTGCTCGCCACCGGCCTGCCCGACTGCTCCCCCGGCACGGTGCCGGGGCGCCTCGAGGCGGTCCTCGACCTGCTGCGGCACTTCCCGGCCGGCCACCCCGCCCGACCGGACGGGCGCACGCTCGCCCGGCTCCACGCGGCCCGCGACGCGGTGGCCTCCGCGGCCGCGGCCCTGGCGGAGAGCCCGCTGCCGAGCACCCTCCAGCACGGGGACCTGCACCCGGGCAACGTCTTCGAGGTCGACGGCGCCCCCCGCGTGTTCGACCTCGGCGACGCCCAGTGGGCGCACCCGCTCGAGGTGCTCGAGGTGTCGTCCGCGGTCGCCCGCCACGGGGGCACGGACTGGGCGCCGGTCGAACGGGCCTACCGCGGCACGTGGGACGCCTGGTGCGCCGAGCGGGGCCTGCCGCCGGTGGGCACGGACGACGGCGCGCCGTCGTGGGACGGCCTGCGCCACGCGGCCGGCGTCACGCACGCCGTCAACCGGTCGTGGGCGTGGTGCGGCGCGCTCGCCGAGGCCACCGAGGCGGAGTGGGCGGACTGGGGCGAGGCGCCGGGACGACACCTGGCGAAGGTGCTGGATCTGGTGCCGGAACGTCAGGCCTGACAGACGCCGCACCAGAACAGGTTGCGGCCCGCGAGCTCCTTGGTGAGCACGGGCGCACCGCAGACGCGGCACGGCAGCCCGTCACGGTGGTAGACGTAGAACGACGCGTCCCGGGGCACGGCCCCGGCGTCGCCGTCCGTGTTCTGCCGCGTGACGCGGCCGCCCCCGCCGTCCGCCAGCCGGTGCTCGGGCCGGGTGGTGACGATCGCGCCGCGCTCCGCGCCGTCGCGCATGAGCACGACCAGGTCGTCCCAGATCCCCGCCAGCGTCGCCTCGGGCACGTCGCGGCCGGGCCGCAGCGGGTCGACGCCCGCACGGAACAGCGCCTCTGCCCGGTAGATGTTGCCGACGCCCGCGATCACCGCCTGGTCCATGAGCTGCTGCCCGACCGTCACCCGCGAGCGCCGCACCCGATCGACGAACGCCGCCCGCGACGCCTCGAGCGACCCCCTGCCGCCGTCCTCCCTGATCGGGTCCGGCCCGAGCCGCGCCTCGATGGCGGCCTTCTCCGCGCCGGTGAGCACCTCGCACGCCGTCGGACCGGTGAGGTCGGCGACGGCGTGCGCTCCGACCAGCCGCAGCCGGACGGCGCCGCGCGGCGCGGGCGGGGTCCACTCTCCCACGGCGTCCGCGGCGCCGGAGGCGTCGTCGTCGGGCGTCGTCTCGCGCTCCCCGATGCGCCGGCGCGGTGCGCCGATCGCGTGCACGACGTCGGCGCTGCCGTCACCGGCGAACGACCACGCCCCGTACAGGCCCAGGTGCACGCGGAGCCAGAGCGCGTCCCCGGACCGGTCCGGGGCGAAGGCGCAGAAGAGCTGCTTGCCCCACGCCTCGGCGGCCACCATCCGGTGGCCGTCGAGCAGCGCGGCGCCGCCCGCGAACCGGCCCTGCGGGCTGGACACGGCGAGGACCTCGCCGCCGAACAGCCCGTCCAGGGCGCGCGCGAGCCGGTGGACGGTGTGACCCTCGGGCACGTCGGGACGCTCGGGCGACGAGGTCAGGCGATGGCGGAGACGTCGTGCGACGCCTCGTACGCGGCCATCTTGTCGATGCGGCGCTGGTGGCGGGCGTCGCCGCTGAACGGCTCGGCGACGAACGCCTCGACGAACGACGTCGCCTCGTCGAGCGGGTGCATCCGGCCGCCGACGGCGATGACGTTCGCGTCGTTGTGCTGGCGGCCGAGCCTCGCCGTCTCGAGCGACCAGGCGAGGACGGCGCGCACGCCGACCACCTTGTTCGCGGCGATCTGCTCCCCGTTGCCCGAGCCCCCGATGACGATGCCCAGCGAGCCCGGCTCCGCGACGACGGCCTCGCCCGCGGCGATGCAGAACGCGGGGTAGTCGTCCTGCGCGTCGTACTCGTGGGCGCCGTGGTCGACGACGTCGTGGCCCGCGGCGCGCAGGTGGTCCACGAGGTGGGTCTTGAGCTCGTATCCGGCGTGATCGGCGGCGATGTGCAGACGCATGGGTCCATTCTCCCCTACGTCCCTCCCCCACGTCGCCACCGTGCTCGACCCCCACCACGCGTGGGCGCCTGGCCGTAGGGTGACGCCATGACTGCCGACGCCACCGGGCTGCGGTCCGGCATCGACCTCAGCGCCATCGACCAGGCCGTCCGCCCGCAGGACGACCTGTACCGCCACGTCAACGGGCGGTGGATCGCCCAGCACGAGATCCCCGCCGACCGCGCCATGGACGGCGCGTTCCGCGCCCTGCACGACCTGTCGGAGGAGCGCGTCCGCGAGATCATCACCGACCTCGCCGCCACGGACGACCTCGACCCCGCGTCCACCCCCGCGAAGATCGGCGCGCTGTACGCGAGCTTCCTCGACTCCGACCGCGTCCAGCAGCTCGGCACGGCTCCGATCGCCGACGAGCTCGCGCAGATCGCGGCGGCGACGTCGCCCGCCGAGCTCGTCGACGTGCTCGGCGCCCTGCAGCGCACGGGCGGCGGCGGCGCCGTCGCCTTCTACGTCGACAACGACGCCAAGGACCCCGAGACGTACGTGACCTACCTCGTCCAGGGCGGCCTCGGCCTCCCCGACGAGGCGTACTACCGCGAGGACCAGTACGCGCCCGTCCGTGACAAGTACGCACCGCACCTGGCGCGCATGCTGCGCCTCGCGGGTGTCACCGCCACGTCCGGGTGGGGGGCGGACCCCGAGGACGCCGCGCAGCGCGTGCTCGCCCTCGAGACGAAGCTCGCCGCGCACCACTGGGACGTCGTGCGCGACCGCGACGCCGACCTCACCTACAACCCGATGACGCTCGCCGACCTCGTCGAGCGGGCTCCTGGCTTCGACTGGCGCGCCTGGGCGGCGGCGCTCGGCGCGCCCGAGGGCTCCCTGGACGCCCTGGTCGTGCGCGAGCCGTCGTTCGCGACGGGCTTCGCCGAGCTGTGGCGGACGGAACCGCTGGCGGACTGGAAGCTGTGGGCCGCGTACCACCTGGTCACCGCGCGCGCCGCCTACCTCGACGACGCCACCGTCGAGGCCAACTTCGACTTCTACGGCCGGACGCTGTCGGGCGCGCAGGAGGTGCGCGACCGCTGGAAGCGCGGCGTCGCGCTCGTCGAGCGGGCGCTCGGCGAGGCGGTGGGCGAGCAGTACGTGGCCCGCCACTTCCCGCCGGAGCACAAGGAGCGGATGGACACGCTGGTCGCGAACCTCGTGGCCGCGTACCGCGAGTCCATCGAGGCGCTCGACTGGATGACGCCCGAGACGAAGGTGAAGGCGCTCGCCAAGCTGGAGCGGTTCACGCCCAAGGTGGGCTACCCGGTGAAGTGGCGCGACTACTCCGCCCTCGAGGTCGACGCCGCCGACCTGGTCGGCAACGTCCGCCGCGCGCACGCGTTCGAGCAGGACCACGAGCTCGGCAAGATCGGCCGCCCGATCGACCGCGACGAGTGGTTCATGACGCCGCAGACGGTCAACGCCTACTACAACCCGGGTATGAACGAGATCGTCTTCCCCGCGGCGATCCTCCAGCCCCCGTTCTTCGACCCGGAGGCCGACGACGCCGTGAACTACGGCGGCATCGGCGGTGTCATCGGGCACGAGATCGGTCACGGCTTCGACGACCAGGGGTCCAAGTACGACGGCGACGGCCGCCTCGAGGACTGGTGGACCGAGACCGACCGCACCGAGTTCGAGAAGCGCACCCAGGCGCTCATCGCGCAGTACGACGCCTTCCGCCCGGCGCAGCTGCCCGAGGACGGGCCGCACGTCAACGGGGCGCTGACCATCGGCGAGAACATCGGCGACCTCGGCGGCCTGTCCATCGCGATCAAGGCGTACCGCATCGCGCTCGGCACGTCGCTCGAGGACGCCCCCGTCGTCGACGGCCTCACCGGCCTGGAGCGCGTGTTCCTCGGCTGGGCGCAGGTGTGGCAGTCCAAGGGCCGCGACGAGGAGGTGGTGCGCCGCATCGCCACCGACCCGCACTCCCCCAACGAGTTCCGCTGCAACGGCGTGGTCCGCAACATCGACGAGTTCCACACCACCTACGGCGTGGGCCCCGACGACGCGCTGTGGCTCGCGCCCGAGGAGCGCGTGCGCATCTGGTGACGCGGCCCTGTCCAGGCACGCCCTGACGCGACGAGGCCGCCGACCGTCTCACGGTCGGCGGCCTCGTCGTCTCTCTCGTCGTCTTCGGCCCGGGGGCGCGGGCGCCTCAGCTCGTGCCGATGCCCGCGCGGGCGAGGGAGAAGCCGTTGCCCGTGGGGTCGTGGGTGCACGACATCCCGGTGTCCTCGCTGCGGCAGGTGAAGTCGCCCTCGGTGATCGAGTCGCCGTACTCCAGGACGTCGACGTCGTCGGTGGCGGCCGTCGGCTGCTCGCCCTTCGGGACGCACGGCTGCGCGACCTCGCCCGCGCCGTCGACCGTCACCACGTACCCCGTGGTGCCGTCGCACCCCTCCATCGGGGCGGGCTGCTGGTTGAGCTGCGCGATCCCGCACGACGCGCCGTCGGCGTAGATCGAGCAGGTGATGTTCTTGGACGGCGCCGCGAAGTGCGCCAGCGCCTCCCCCTGCATGGGGGCCTCCTCCGACGCCGACGGCGTCGGCTCCTGGGAGGCCACGGGGGCACCGCCGGCCTGCGGGGAGGTGGGCGACGGCGCGCCGAACATCTGCACGGCGAGCACCACCATCGTCACGATGAGCACCGCGTCGACCGCGATGAACGCGATCCACCCGGCCGAGAGCCGGCGTCGTCGCCGAGGCGGGGCCGGAGGGGCCGGAGGGGCGGCGTACCCGGCCTGCGCCGCGGGCTGCTGCGCGTACACCGGCTGCTGCACCTGCGTCGCCGCCGCGGCGGGGCCGGGGGCGTAGGACGGCTGAGGCGCGTACGCCGGCTGCGCCGCGTAGGCGGGGGGCGCGGACGCGGGCGGCGCCGACGGCACGGCCGGCGGCAGCTGCTGGGTGTGCTGGGCGGCCGGCGGGTACGCGGGCTGGGGGGGCGCCTGCGGCGCCGTGGCTCCGGCGTCCGGCGGCGGGGGCACCGGGGCGTGCACCGTCGACGCACCGGCGGGCGGGGTGGCGGGCGCGGGCGCGGTGACCTGCTGCAGCGGCACCTCGGCCCGAGGGTCGACCGCGGCGGGCCGCTGGTACGCCGACGCGACACGGCGCACGCCGCCGGCCGGCGACGGCACGGACGGCGGCAGCGACGGCGGCCTGCCGTCGGACCCCGGCGGGGGCGGCGGAACGGTGCCGGACATCTGGACTCCCTCCAGTCACTCCTCGGGCTCGCCTCGGGCCGGTGCGGGGCACCCGCGCGGCGGCGACGCACCGGGCAGGATGTCACGATCGGGTCTCGGCGGTCGAACCCGCGGCGGCCCCGCAGGCGCCGGGGACCGGGAATCCCGTGCGTCGTGGCAGGCCCGAGGTGGCATCATCGTGCGCGAGCGACGCGCCCATCACGCGCTGCACCACCTTGAGCAGCACCCACCACAGACGAGGGAGAACCCGTGCCCGGAGAGAACCTGACCCGCGCCGAGGCGATCGAGCGCGCCGACGTCGTCACCGACGTCGAGTCGTACGCCGTCGACCTCGACCTCACCACCGGACCGACGACGTTCGCGTCCACCACCGTCGTCCGGTTCTCCGCCACCCCGGGCGGGAGCACGTTCGTCGACCTGGTCGCGCCCGCCGTGCGCGAGGTCGTGCTCAACGGCGTCGCCCTGGACCCGGCCGAGGTGTTCGCCGACTCCCGCATCGCGCTGACCGGCCTGGCCGCGACGAACGAACTGCGCGTCGTCGCCGACTGCGCCTACATGAACACCGGCGAGGGCCTGCACCGCTTCGTCGACCCGGTGGACGGCGAGGTCTACCTCTACACGCAGTTCGAGGTGCCGGACGCGCGCCGCGTCTTCGCGACCTTCGAGCAGCCCGACCTCAAGGCGCCGTTCCAGCTGACCGTCACCGCCCCGGCCGCGTGGCAGGTCGTGTCGAACCAGCCGACCCCCGAGCCGACGCCGGCCACGCACGCCACGGAGCCCGACGTCCCGACCGCGACGTGGACGTTCGAGCCGACGCCCCGCATCTCCACGTACCTCACCGCGCTCGTCGCCGGCCCGTACGCCGTGCAGCGCGGCGAGCTGACGTCGTCGGACGGCCGCACCATCCCGCTGGGCGTGTTCTGCCGCTCGTCGCTGGCCGAGCACCTCGACGCGGACTACATCATGGAGACCACCCGCAAGGGCTTCGCGTTCTACGAGTCGACGTTCGGGGTGCCCTACCCGTTCGACAAGTACGACCAGCTGTTCGTGCCCGAGTACAACATGGGCGCGATGGAGAACCCGGGCTGCGTGACGTTCACGGAGTCGTACGTCTTCCGCTCCCAGGTCACCGACGCCGTCCGCGAGCGCCGGGTCGTGACGATCCTGCACGAGCTGGCCCACATGTGGTTCGGCGACCTCGTCACCATGAAGTGGTGGAACGACCTGTGGCTGAACGAGTCGTTCGCCGAGTACGCGTCGACGCTCGCCACCGCCGAGGCCACCGAGTGGGAGGCCGCCTGGACCACCTTCTCCGCGATGGAGAAGACGTGGGCCTACCGCCAGGACCAGCTGCCCTCCACGCACCCGATCGTCGCGGAGATCCGGGACCTCGAGGACGTGCAGGTCAACTTCGACGGCATCACCTACGCCAAGGGCGCGTCGGTGCTCAAGCAGCTCGCGGCGTGGGTCGGCCGGGACGAGTTCCTCTCCGGGGTGTCGGCGTACTTCCGCAAGCACGCCTGGTCGAACACCGAGCTGCGCGACCTGCTGGTCGAGCTCGAGGCGACCAGCGGCCGTGACCTGACCGCCTGGTCGAAGGCGTGGCTGGAGACGGCGGGCGTGAACACGCTGCGCCCGGAGATCGAGGTCGACGCCGAGGGGCGCATCACCGGCTTCGCCGTGCTGCAGTCGGCGCCGGCGGACTACCCGACCATTCGTCCGCACCGCCTCGGCATCGGCTTCTACGACGTGGTGGACGGTGCGCTGACCCGCACGCACCAGGTCGTCATCGACGTCGACGGCGAGCGCACCGACGTCCCGGAGCTCGTCGGTCGCGAGCGCCCGGCGCTCGTCCTGCTCAACGACGAGGACCTCGCCTACGCGAAGATCCGCCTCGACGAGGCGTCGCTCGCCGCGGCGGTCGAGCACCTGTCCCGGATCGCCGACCCGCTGGCCCGCTCCCTCGTGTGGGGCTCGGTGTGGGACGCCGTGCGCGACGGCGAGACCCCGGCGTCGTCGTACGTGGATCTCGTGCTCGGCAACATCGCCGCCGAGACCGAGTCGACGACGGTACGCACCACGCTCAACCAGCTCGGCCTGGCCGCCCGGTCGTACGTGGCGCCCGAGCGCCGTGCCGCCACCCTGGCGCGGATCGGCGATCGGCTCTGGGGCCTCGCGCAGGAGGCGGCCGCGGGCTCCGACCTCCAGCTTCAGCTCGTGAAGTTCTTCGCGCAGCTCGCGTCGACGACGGACCACGTCGCCCCGCTGCGCGGCCTGCTCGACGGCACGGTCGCGCTCGACGGGCTCACCGTGGACACCGACCTGCGGTGGGAGCTGCTGGAGAGCCTCGTGCTGCTCGGCGCCGCCGACGACGCGGAGATCGACGCCGCGCTCGCGCAGGACGACACGGCCACCGGGCGCCAGGCCGCCGCCCGCGCCCGCGCGGCCACGCCGACCGTGGCGGGCAAGGAGGGCGCGTTCGCGTCCGTCGTCGACCGGACGGACGTGCCGAACGCGATCATCCGCTCCACCGCCGCCGGCTTCGTGCACGTGACCGACCCGGCCGTGCTGGAGCCGTTCGCCGCCCGCTACGTCGACGCGCTGCTGCCGATCTGGACCACGCGCAGCTACCACATCGCGGAGGAGCTCATCGAGGGCCTCTACCCGGCGCCGCTCGCGTCGGTCGCGCTGCGCGACGCCGTCCGCGGCTGGCTGGACGCGAACGCCGACGCCCCCGCCGCCCTGCGCCGCATGGTCGTCGAGCAGCTCGCCGGCACGGAGCGCGCGCTCGCCGCGCAGGCCGCCGACGGGAGCTGACCTCCGCACCCACCGGGGCGTGTGAGCACGAGTTCGGGGACTATCACCGCGGTGATAGTCCCCGAACTCGTGCTCACAGCGTCGTGCGGGGTCAGCGGGCGGTGCGCACCGCCTGGACGAGGGAGCGCAGGCGGGCGTTGTCGAACAGGTCGTCGACGAGGACGACGTTCCCCGACCCGTCGGCGAGCGGCACCTTCCAGTTCGGGTACTCCTGGTCGGTGCCGGGCTGGTTCTGCGTGCGCCGCTCGCCGACGGCGTCGGTGAGCTGTACCCCCACGAGGGCGGCCGGCGACTTCCGCAGGTACCGGTGCAGCCCCTCGACGATCTCGCGCTCGGACGGGTGGTCGGAGACCAGCCCGCGCATGGCGAGGGCCAGCACCGCCTGGTCGCGCTCGGCGCGGGCGGCGGCGCGCAGCTCCTGCGCGTCGTCGGCGAGCAGGCCGAGGCGCTCGCGCAGGTCGACGTGCTCGCCGGCGAGGTAGCCGGCCGCGGGCGGCATGTCGTGCGTGCCGACGGTCGCGAGCGACATCCGCCGGTACTTCTCCGGCTCCAGAGGGCGCCCGTCCTCCTTCTCGAACCACAGCACCGAGGTACCGAGCACCCCGCGCTCGGCGAGCTCGTCGCGCACCCACGGCTCGAAGACGCCGAGGTCCTCCCCCACGACGACGGCGCCCGCGCGGTGCGCCTCCAGGCACAGGATGCCGAGCAGCGCCTCGTGGTCGTAGCGCACGTACGCGCCGTCGGCCGGCGACGAGCCCTCGGGCACCCACCACTGCCGGAACAGGCCCAGCACGTGGTCGACCCGGAGTGCGCCCGCGTGCCGCAGCACCGTGCGCAGCATGTCGCGGTACGGCGCGTAGCCGGCCTTCGCGAGGGCACGCGGGTTCCACGGCGGCTGCGACCAGGCCTGCCCCTGCTGGTTGTACATGTCCGGCGGCGCGCCCACGGAGACGTCGCGGGCGAGGACGTCGCGGTGGGCCCACGCGTCCGCGCCCCGGGGGTGGGCGCCGACGGCCAGGTCGTGCATGATGCCGATCCGCATCCCGGCCTCGCGGGCCACGCGCTGGGCGGTCTGCTTCTGCTCGTCGGCCACCCACTGCAGCCACACGTAGAACTCGACGCGCTCGGCCAGCTGCTCGCGCAGCGCGGCGACCGCGGGCGACGCCGGGTCTCCCAGCTCGTCCGGCCGGGGGCGGGAGCCGAGGTGCTCGACGATCGCGCACCACGTGGCGAAGTCGCGCAGGCCCGCGCCCTCCTCGGCGACGAACTCCTGGTAGGCGGCCTCCCGCGCGGCACGACGCGGCGCGGTGAACACCACCTCGAGGGCCGCCTTCTTGGCCTCCCACACGGCGTCGCGGTCCAGCGCGCCGGGGTCGGCCACGAGGTCGCGCACCGGGTCGGCCGCCCACTCCACGAGGGAGCGGTCCGCCGCCGACAGGTACGCCGTCTCCGGGATGTCCTCCACCCGCACGTACAGGGGGCTGAGGAAGCGCCGGCTGGTGGGCAGGTACGGCGACGGGGTCACCGGCGTCACGGGCTCCGTGGCCGACAGCGGGTTCACGCCGACGAAGTCGGCCCCCGCGCGGTGCGCCGTCAGCCAGGCCAGGTCGGCGAGGTCCGCCAGGTCGCCCACGCCCCACGACGTGCGCGAGCGCACCGAGTAGAGCTGCACGAGGAAGCCCCACCACTGGTCGTCCTCCAGCCCGGCGGGCAGCTCCAGCCGCCGCGGGGTGACGACGACGGTCGCGCGGGACTCGTGCCCCTCCGTGAGCGCGTGCAGCGAGTGCCACCCGAGCGGCAGGTCGTCCGGCAGCGCGAACGTCGCGCGGCCCACCCGGCGCCCGTCCACCGACCGCGGCTCGACCAGCACGTCGAGCTGCTCCAGGTCGCGGCGGCGGCGCACCTCGTGCTCGCGCGCCGCGGGCTCCGCGCCGTCCAGCTCGAGCCACACGTGCACGGCGGCGCCGTCCGTGACGTGCACGGGGACCTGCGCGCCCGCGCCCTCGCGCACCACGACCGTGGGCCGCAGGACGGCGCGCCACTCGTCGTCGCGGGCGCGCTGCAGGCTGTGCGTCACCTGCTGCGGGGTGTCGGCCGGCACGCCCAGCGCGCCCAGCACCGCGACGAGGGTCGACGCCGGCGCGACCACCACCTCGCCGCCGAAGCCGTGGTGCTCGCCGAGCACGCCGTACGCCTCCGCGAGCTCGCGCAGCTCCGCGCTCGGCGCGTCGGCGGGCCCGGCCTCGGACACGCCGCCCGCATCGTCGCTGGCATCGTCCCGGGCGCCGTCCGGGGTCTCGTCGCGGGCGTCGTCCGGGGTGGTCGGCTGGTCCTTGCTCACGGAGACGATCCTGCCATCCCCCGCCCCACCAGGCCGTCCGCCCACGCGGCACGACGTCACGCCCACCGACGTTTCGTCGCGAGGGTACCCCTCGCTACCGTGGGGCGGGTGACCCCCGCGATCTCCACGCTCCGGACCGCTGCCCCGACGGCGGTGACCCCGGACCCGACGCCCAGCCCGAGCGCGACGAACACCGAGTCCGCCGTCGAGGACACCATCAAGGCCGCGGCCGACGCCGGCGAGTCGTTCTGGACGTGGTTCACGGGCTGGCCGCTCCACATCCTCATCATCCTGGTGGTCGGGCTGCTCATCCTCGCGCTGCTGCGCCGCGTGATCGGCCATGTGACGGAGCGCATCGCCACGGGCTCGGGCACGACCACCGCCGAGGGCGGCCCTGCCTGGCGCCGCTACCTGCAGCGCACGCCGTTCGTTGAGGACGCGATCGCGATGGCGAACCCGCTGGCCAGCCAGCGGCGCGCGCAGCGGGCGCGCACGGTCGGGTCGGTGCTGCGCTCGACCGCCAACATCGTCGTGGGCACGATCATCGCGCTGATGGTCCTGGCGGAGCTCGAGGTCAACGTGGCCCCGCTGATCGCCTCCGCCGGTGTCGTCGGCATCGCGCTGGGCTTCGGCGCCCAGGCGCTGGTCAAGGACTTCATCTCCGGCATCTTCCTGCTGGTCGAGGACCAGTTCGGCGTGGGCGACACGGTGGACCTGGGCTCCGGGGCGGTCGGCACGGTCGAGGAGGTGCAGCTGCGCGTGACGCAGGTGCGGGCCTTCGACGGCACGCTCTGGTACGTGCGCAACGGCGAGATCCTGCGGGCGGGCAACATGACGCAGCAGTGGTCGCGCTCCGTCGCGGAGGTGCGGGTGCCGCTGGACGCCGACGTCGACGTGGTGCGGGCCGCGCTCGGCCGCGCGGCCGACGCCGTGCAGGCGGACCCGGAGCTGTCGCCGCTCCTCCTCGAGGCCCCGTCGGTGCGCGGCGTGGACGCCGTCAACGACATCACCATGACGTTCACGCTGCACGCGCAGACGCGGCCCGGCGACCAGTGGGAGGTCTCGCGCGAGCTGCGCCGGCACGCCCAGGCGGAGCTGCGCACGGCGGGCGTGCTCGAGCAGCCCGCGGAGGTGGAGCCGGCGATGATCGAGGAGTCCGAGGCCTGACGCCCCGGGTCGACCAGGAGTCGATCAGGAGTCGATCAGGAGACGAGCAGCGGGTCCATCTGGGCGGCGAGGTCGTCGGCCTCCGGGCCCACGATGACCTGCACCACGCGGCCCGAGCGCACCACGCCGAACGCGCCCGACGCCTTGAGCCCCTGGTCGTCCACGAGGGCCGGGTCGCTCACCTCGACCCGGAGCCGCGTGATGCAGGGCTCGAGCTCGACGACGTTCCGGCTGCCGCCGAGCGCAGCGAGGATGTCGTCGGCCTTGTTCGGGGCGATGGTCATGGGGGCCTCCCGTGGAGCGCGTCGTTGCAGGTCCGTGATCAGCCTAACGCTCTCGGGCGCAGAGCGGGAGCAGCGGCACCGCGGGTGTCTGGGAGGATGACCCCGTGACGGACCAGACTTCACCCGCGTCGCCTCCCGA
The DNA here is from genome assembly GCF_050311655.1 of Isoptericola variabilis. Taxonomy (GTDB): domain Bacteria; phylum Actinomycetota; class Actinomycetes; order Actinomycetales; family Cellulomonadaceae; genus Isoptericola; species Isoptericola variabilis. Next base: position 589,739 of record NZ_JBNOZM010000001.1, on the reverse strand, counting down.
GTCGTTCTACGAGGCCGTCGGCGGGCACGCCACGTTCGAGCGCCTCGTCGACGTGTTCTACGAGGGTGTCGCCACGGACGAGGTGCTGCGCCCCATGTACCCGGAGGAGGACCTCGGCCCGGCCAAGGTGCGGCTCACGCTCTTCCTCGAGCAGTACTGGGGCGGCCCGACGACGTACAGCCAGCAGCGCGGTCACCCGCGCCTGCGGATGCGGCACGCGCCGTTCAAGGTGAACCCCGACGCCCGCGACCGCTGGCTGGCGCACATGCGCGTCGCCGTCGACGCGCTGGACCTGGCGCCGATCCACGAGTCCCAGCTGTGGGACTACCTGGAGCGCGCCGCGTACAGCATGATCAACACGTTCGACGAGTGACCCCGACACCCCCTCGACCCGTCCTGCGAATCGACCTGCGAAACGACCTGGAGCGCGTGTGAGCGAGACGTCCACCACCACGCCGGCCCCGGCGGGCATCCCCGACGCCCTGGACCGCCTGCTGGCGGCGCTCGACCTGCGCGAGGTCGACGGCTGGGGCCCGCGCGGCGAGGACGACCTGTGGCGCGGGGACAGCGTGCCCGGCCCCGGCCGCCGCGTGTACGGCGGCCAGGTGCTGGCCCAGGCGCTGCTGGCGTGCGGCCGCACGGTGGAGGACGACCGGCTGCCCCACTCGCTGCACGCCTACTTCCTGCGCGAGGGCGCCCTGGACACCCCGATCGACTTCGCCGTCGAGCGGCTGCGCGACGGGCGGTCCTTCAGCGCACGCCGCACGCACGCGATCCAGCACGGCAAGCCGATCCTGTCGCTCACGGTGTCGTTCCAGACCGACCAGCCCGGTTACGAGACCTCGGAGCCCGCGCCCCCCGGCGTCCCGGCGCCCGAGGACGTCCCGTCGGCGATCGAGGTGCTCGAGGGCATCGACCACCCGGCCGCGAAGTTCTGGTCGCACGAGTCGGCCTTCGACCTGCGTCACGTGGGCGGGTCGCTGTACCTGGGCCCCGACCCGGAGCCGAAGCCCACCCAGCAGGTGTGGGTGCGCGCCCGGCACGCCATCGAGTCCGACGACCCGCTGCTGCACCGCGCGCTCCTGGCGTTCGCGTGCGACCAGGTGATGCTCGAGCCGATCCTCCGCCAGGCGGGGAAGTCGTGGATCGACGTCGGCGGCACCGTGCCGATGGCGAGCCTCGACCACGCCATGTGGTTCCACCGCGACGCGCGCGCCGACGACTGGCTGCTGTACGTGCAGGAGTCGCCCGGCGCGCAGGGCGGGCGCGGCCTCGGCCTCGCCCGCGTCTACGACCGCGAGGGCCGGCTCGTGGCGAGCATCGCGCAGGAGGGCATGATCCGGCTCCCCGCCTGACGGCGCCTCTCCCCGTGCCTCACCGCGGCGGCCTGCGGGGACCGCGCCCGCGCCGCACACTGTGCGCGTGCGACTGCGCCACGTCTCCGCCTCCTCCCCCGGCTACTCCCGGCGTGCGAAGGGGGACGGCTGGGTGTTCCTCGACGTCGACGGCGCGCCGCTCGAGGACGCGGCGGAGGTGGCCCGCTGCACGCGGTTGGCGATCCCGCCCGCCTGGACCGACGTGTGGATCTGCCGCTACCCGGACGGCCACCTGCAGGCGTTCGGCCGGGACGCCGCCGGGCGGGGCCAGTACCTCTACCACGAGGAGTGGCGGGCGCGGCGCGCACGACGCAAGCACGACCACGTGCTCGACGTCGGCCGGCGGCTCCCCGGCGCCCGCGCCGCCGTGACGCGCGACCTGGGTCGCGACGGCGTCGGCCGGCGCCGCGTGCTCGCCCTCGCGTTCCGGCTCCTCGACGACGCGTACTTCCGCGCCGGCGGCGAGGTCTACGCGGCGCGCCACGGCAGCTACGGCCTCGCGACGATCCGCAAGGAGCACGCCACCGTGCGGCGCGACGGGAGCGTGCACTTCCGCTACCCCGCCAAGTCGGGGCAGCGGCGCGACGTGCTCGTCGAGGACCCGGTGGTGGCCGCCCTCGTCACGACCCTCAAGCGCCGCCGCGGCGGCACCGACCTGCTCGCGTGGCGGGAGGACGACGGCACGGGCTGGCACGACGTCACCAGCGCGGACGTGCAGGCCGCCGTGAAGGACCGCCTGGGCGAGGACGCGACGCCCAAGGACTTCCGCACCTGGCACGCCACGGTGCTCGCGGCCCGGGCGCTGGCCGACGTCGGCGCGCCGCCGCGCTCGCAGCGGGGGCGGCGACGGGTGGTCGCCGAGATCGTGCGCGACGTCGCCGACGAGCTCGGCAACACCCCCGCGGTCGCCCGCGCGTCCTACATCGACCCCCGGCTGATCGACCTGTGGGAGCACGGCGAGACGATCGGCCCGACCCGCACCCGCTCCGCCGCCGAGCGCGCCGTCCTGGACCTGCTCGGCTGACGTCCTCCGAGGAGCGTCGGTGCGGGTCGCGCACGACGGCGGCCGGGGCGCCCCGCGGGACGCCCCGGCCGCCGGGTCCTGAGGTGGGTGCGGTCAGTCGCAGGCCAGCGGGCCGTCGGCCGGCGCCGTCCCGTTCGCGACGAAGCCCACCGTGGTGGACGCCCCCGGAGCGAGGTCGGCGTTCCACGCCGCCCCCGTGATCGTGCCGCCCGAGAGCACACCACCCCACAGGTTCGTCGTGGACAACCCCGCCGGAGCGGTCACCGCCCAACCCGGCGCACCGTCGTCACCCGCGGTCACCACGACCTGCCCCTGATACCCGCCCGACCACGAGTTCGTCGTCGAGTACACCGCCGTGCACGCACCCTCCACCGGGCCCGGACCACCGTCGTCCGCCCCCGTGGTCACGCTCACCGGCTCCGACGCCGCCGAGGTGTTCCCCGCCGCGTCCCGCGCCGTCACCGTGATCTCGTACGTCGTCTCCGGGTCCAGACCGGTCACCGTGGCCGACGTCGTCGAGGACGTCGTCGCGGCCTCGCCGTCGACCAGCACGCTGTACCCCGTCACCCGCGTGTCGTCCGTCGACGCCGACCACGACACCGACACGCTCGTGCCGTCCGCCGTCGCCGTCACGCCCTGCGGCACGCTCGGCGCCGTCGTGTCGTCCGTGGGGACGTCCTCGCCGAACAGCCGGTCGTAGTCCGCGAGCGCCGTGGCGACCGCCGTCTGCGCCCAGAACCGGTGGTAGGTGAACTCGGGCGCCGGGCCGCCGTCGAGGTGGTCCTGCACCTTCTGCCACTGCGGGTCGTCGGTGTAGAACGACCGCAGGTCGAGGAACGACGAACCCGCCCCGATCTCGTCGCCGTTCGGCATCGTGCCGGTCCAGCCCTCGGGCACGTACACGCCGTCGCCGCCCTCGGAGGTCAGCACGTCGTCGAACCGCGAGTAGTCGGCGCGCGTCTCGGTGGTGGAGACGCCGATCGGGTCGCTGTTCTGGGTCCAGATCGCGTCGAGCAGGTCGTGCGCGACCTGCTGGGCCTGCGCGTGCTGCTCCCCCTCGCCGCCGGCCGCGTAGTACATGAGCGACCGGGCGAGCGCGCCCGCGACGCCGACGTCCTGCCCGTAGGCGGTGACCTCGACGGACAGCCCGGCGTTGTCGCCGGGGTCCGCGGGATCCCAGTCGTCGGGCTGTCCCGACCAGGCCAGGTTCGAGGGGACCTGCCACGAGTCGTCCGTGACGGTGATGTGGTCCATCACCCAGGGCACCCACTTGTCGAGGACTGCCTCGGCACGCTCGTCGCCCGTCTCCTCGTACAGCTGCGCGATGCGCTCCACGCCCCAGCCCTGCATGCCCATCCACTGGTTGGACGGCGGGTCGTGGTAGACCGGCGCCTCCTGGTAGGCCATCCCGTAGAACGTGGCGACGTCGTCGGGCCGGTCGGCGTAGTGCCCCTCCCAGCTGTTGGTCGCGCCGCCCGCGATGCCGCCCTCGGGCGCCTGGAGCCACTGGTACAGCTCGAGCTGACGGTCGAGGCTGGTGGCCCAGTCGTCGGACGCGGTCGGCGACGCAGGCTCGAGGTCCGGGTCGTTCGACAGCGCCCACGCCGCCATCGGGTTCTGGTACCCGAAGTGGGCGTGGCTGGAGCCGATGCGCCACGCCCACGGCGACGCCGTGTCGAGCGCGCCGCCCCACGCGTAGTACCAGGACAGCAGGTAGTGCGCGCTGTCGCGGCCCGTGCCGGCGGCGCACGACGTGGACTCGCAGCCCGGCGTCTTGAAGTACTTGTCGAACAGGGCGTAGCGCAGGTAGTCGCCCATCTTGGAGGCCTTGCCCACCGTGTCGGCCACGGCCTCGGGCTGCCCCTGCTCGGCGGCGAACTTGTTGGCCCAGTACGCGGCCTCGACGGCGCGGGCGTCGGCGTCGGGGGCGTTGGTGTACTTCCACTGCTTCGCGTACGACGCGTCGCCCGTGAACAGGTCGAGGTAACCGTTCTCGCCGCCGTAGGAGAAGTCGTCCATCGACGGTTGCGGGATCGTCTCCCACACGGACTCCTGCGGGCCGCGCTGGAACGTGTTGATGTACGACGTGCCCTCGTGGTCCGGCCCCAGCAGCTCGGACGAGCCGGGCGCGGCGCCGAAGCCGTAGACGTTGTCCACGTCGGCGAGCCAGTGCATCCCGTACACCTCGGGGGTGCCGTAGGTGGACTCGAGCTCCGCGCCGATCGGGTCGCGGCCCACGGACACGCCCGTGTCGAGCTGGGACGGGTACTGGCTCGGGTGGTCGAACTCCGGGGCGTACGTGGCCGGCTTGGCCGGGTCGTAGGCCGCGTTGGTCGGCTGGTTCTCCGTGGTGGGGATCATGTACTTCTCGAGCGTGTCCCAGGCGTGGTTGAACGGCTCCCAGTCGCCGGTCACCTGCCCGTAGGAGGTCTCGAGCCACAGCCAGAACGAGTACGCCTCGCTCGTGGTCTCGTGGCCGTAGTCCGGCGCCTCGACCATGAGCGTCTCGACCGCGTGGTACGGGATGCCCTGCGGCGAGAAGTAGCCGTTGGCCGGGTCGTGGACCTTGTCGTAGAGCTCCAGGAACCGCTGCGTGTACTCGCCGTCGACGAGCAGCGTGCGCTCCGCGGGGACGCTCGCCGCGGGCGCGGCGGTGGTACCGGGCGCCGCCGCGGAGGGCCCGGCGGCGGCGAGCGCCGCGAGCGCCGCGAGCGCGGCCCCCACGGCGACCGCGCGGCGGGCCCGTCCGGGCTCCGGGTGCGGCCGGGGCGTTCGTGACAGTGGTTGCGCCAGCTCTCGTGGCATCTGTCGTGGCATGCGTTGTGGCATCGTGCGTCCACCTCTCATCCTTGGGAGGCTCGCCCCGCCCCGCGGTCCGCCGGCGGCGACGGGGGCGTCGAGCACCCCCCGAGGCTGGGCGCGGTCCCGCACCCGGGGCAACGCACGGAAACGTTTCGGGTGCCGGTCAGGTGCCGGTCAGGCGCGGGGCGGCCGGGGCGACACCAGCCAGGCGCGGCGGCGCGCCAGCAGGTCGCCTGCCCGCCGCAGCACCTCGATGGCGTCGCCGCCGCGCGCGGACCCGAGGACGTCCTCGGGGGCGGGCTCGGGGTGTCCCGTGCCGGCGGCGTGCACGACGACGGCCTGCGCCCCGAGCAGGGCCCGCAGCCGGGCGGCGCGGTCGCGAGCCGTGGCGACGCCCGCCCCGTCCAGCAGCACGACGACGTCGCGCGGCGCGGGCCCGTACGCGCAGTCGTCGGGGGCGAGCTCGCCGTGCAGCCGGCGCAGCGCCAGGGCGGACGGCGGTGCGGGGAACCCGACGGCGAGGACCTGCCAGCCGTACGCCCCCACCCGCCGCGCGCGGGAGATCGCGCGCTCGAGGCGGTCGACGAACAGCTCGCGCGCCACGAGCCCGGTCGCGGGGTCGACCAGCACCCGCTCGCGCAGCTCGCTGCGGAACAGGGCGACGTCCGAGACGACGGCCATCGCCCCCACCATGCGGGCGGCGCGCCCGCCGGCGTCGTGCACGGTGACGGCGCGGCAGCGCACCGTCACGTGACGCCCGTCGGCGGCGCGCAGCCGGTGCTCGACGTCGAGCGGCTGGTGCGACCCCGACAGCTGCGCGGCCACCGCGGACTGCACGCGGCGGGCGTCGTCGGGGTGCACCCGGCCGAGCCACTCCTGCGGGTCGTCGCCGATGCCGGCCGGGTCGCACCCCACGATGCGGGCCCACGCGTCGGAGTAGCGCACGCGGCCGGCCTCGACGTCCCAGTCCCAGGTGCCGTCGTGGGACGCGATGGACACGAGCGCGGTCCGCTCGTGCCCGGCGGCGACCTCGAGGGCGAGCACCCGCTCCCGCTCCGCGGCGTCGGCCAGCTCGCGGCGCTGGGCCTGCAGGGCGCTGAGCGTGTCCTCCGCGTCGAGGGCCACGCCGAGCATGGCCGCCCAGTGGTTGTAGCGCGCCCGCGTGCTCGTCGCCCGGGTGTCGACGAGCCCGCTCACGACGAGCATGCCCCGGTCGGACCGGCCGAAGCCGACGGGCACGACGACGGTGGGCGACGTCGGGTCGGTGAGCTCCGGCGGCGGGAACTCCTGGGGCGGGTAGGTGGTGCCGACCAGGCGTCGCGGGCCCGTCGCGCCCCCGCGGGCCCCCACGACCCGCAGGGCCCGTCCCCCCGGCGCCTCGGCGTCGTCGACCCAGAGCGCGAGCGCGGCCACGCCGTCGTGCCCGCGCGGGAGCCAGTCCAGGCTGCGCAGCGCGTCGCCGTCGGCACGCATCATCTCCAGGTCCACCTCGTACTGCTCCGCGAGCTCGCGCTCGAGGCGCCCCGCCCGGCCCAGGGTGCCGGCGACCGTGCCGCGCGCCAGCGCCACCACGACGTCACGCACGGTGGTCTCGAGCGCCGTCCGGCGCGCGGCCGGGCCGAGCGCCCCGGTCCCGCGCCGGGCGGGCTCCGCGCCGTCGGCCTGCCTCGACAGCCGGCGCGCGGCGGCGCGCCGGTGGCTGCGGACGGTCCGCGCCGCCTCGACGTGCAGGGCGGGCACCAGCTGCTCGAGCGCGTCGGGCGAAGGCCGCAGCCGGGCCGTCGCGTCGGCGAGCGCCCGCAGCGCCGGCGCCGGGGCGCGCAGTCCCCGGTCGGCCGCGGCGGCCAGCACCTGCCGTACCGCGGCCACCCACGCGTCCCGGCCGTGCTCGCGTGCGAGCACCACGGGCGCGACGTCGTCCAGGCCGGGGTCCACGCCGGCCGCCGGCACGTCGGCGGCCTCCCCGTCCGCACGGCGGGCTCCGTCCGCCCCGGGCGCGCCCGACGGCCCGTCGGTGTCGTCGCGCCCACGTTCCCCCGCCCCCGACAGGACGACGTGCCCGCGCGCGCCGGCGTCGCACCCGCACGACTCGCGGAGCACGAGCGCCGAGCGGCCGAGCCGGTGCTCCCCCGTCACGCGCTCGCCGGCGATCATCGCCAGCACGAGCTGGGCGGCACGCTCCCCCACGGCGTCGTGCAGCAGGTCCACGCTCGACAGGCGGGGCCGGATCCGTGCCCCGAGGTCGGAGTGGTCGATGCCCACCACGGCCTGCGCCTCCGGGAGGGCCAGGCCGTGGGAGCTCAGCCCCCGCATGAAGCCGACGGCGTTGCGGTCGGTGGCGGCCAGGGTCGCCGTCGTCGGCAGGGTCCCGTCCCCCGCCTCGGCCAGCCGCCGGGCGACGGCCTGCGCCCCCGCCTCCTGGTTGTCGCGGGTGCGGTAGTGCCACTCCTGGCGGGGTTCGATGCCGTGCGCGAGGAGCCCGGCGCGGTACGCGTCGTACCGCTCCCGGGTGTCCGTCTGGTCCGTGGCGCCCAGGAAGCCGATGCGCCGGTGGCCGTGCGCGACGAGGTGGTCGACGACGGCGCGCGCCGCCCCCGCGTTGTCGGGCCCGAGGTTCGGTGCCGAGACCCCCTCGACCGGGCCGACGCCGACGAGCACCAGCGGCGTGCCCGAGTCGTGGATCTGCCGCAGCGTGTCGTCCTCGAGCGCGCTCGTCACGACGATGAGCCCGTCGCACCGCGACCCGCCGACCAGCGTGCGCCTGCGCGGCACGGCCGGGAACTCCGCCCGGTCCAGGTCCGCGGGGTACGTCTGCAGGGCCACCAGCCGGTGGCGTCCGGCCCGCAGCACCCGGGCCGCGCCGGCCAGGGCCCGCCCGAAGTAGTACCCGCCGAGCACGGGGCTGACCACCCCGACCGTCCGCGGCCCGCCGGTGGGGCCCCTTCCCTGAGCACCGACCGTCGTCATCCGTACCACCGTCCTCGCCGTCGAGTACCGCGCACGTTCCCGGGTGCATTCTGCACCGATTCCCGGCACAGTGTGGGAGCGTGACCACGCCAAGCCGCACCGGGCCCTTGCCCGCCGTCGGCGCCCGACGCATCACCATCACCGACGTCGCACGCGCGGCGGGCGTCTCGATCGCCGTCGTCTCGTACGCCCTCAACGGGCGCCCGGGGGTGTCCGACCGCACGCGACGCCACGTGCTGCGCACCGCCGCCGACCTGGGCTGGCGCCCGAGCGCCGCCGCCCGCTCGCTGCGCTCCGCCCCGCACAGCGTGTCGGTGCAGGCCGTCGGCCCCGCCGACGCCGTGCGGGCGACCGCCGTCGCCCTCGGCCTGCGGTCGGCGCTCCAGGTGGACGACGAGGCACCCGCCACCGACGTCGTCGTCGACGTGGCCCCCGACCGCGAGGCCGCCGCCCGGGGCCTCGAGCACGCGTGGACCGAGCGGCGGCACGCGGCGTTCGTCGTGGCCGGCCTGACCCCTGACGACCCCCGGGCCAGGGCCGCGCACCACGGCGGGGTCCCCCTCGTGCCGCTCGCGCCGCCGCGCCCCGGGCAGCCGGGCGGCGAGGCGGCGGTCTGGTTCGCCGGGGACGCCGAGCAGCGCGCCGCGCAGTACCTGCGCGAGCTGGGGCACGTGCGGGTCGCGCTCCTCGCCCGCGACGCGCACGAGGACCCCGCGGCCGCCCTGCTCGACGCCCTCGACACCCTGGACACCCTCGACACCACGGTCCCGGGCGCCGCTCTCGTCGTCGACCGGGTCGACTACCGGACCGTCGAGGACGCCGCCGCCGGCGCCGCGCGGCTGCTCGCCACCGACGACCACCCGACCGCCGTCGTCGCCGACGGCGACGTCGCGCTGCTCGCCGTGCTGGAGACCGCCCGCCAGCGCGGCCTGGACGTGCCGTGGGACCTGTCCGTGCTGGTGCTCGAGGACTCCCCCACGTGCCGCCTGGTGCACCCCGCCGCGACGGCCGTGTCGCGGCCCTGGGCGGAGCTCGGCGCCGCGGCCGGCGCCGTCGTGCGGCCGCTGCTGGGCGGCGGGGAGGCCGCGGCCACCGACGGCGGCGAGTCCCCCGGCCGTGCCCGCACCGCCGTCGCCCGGCTCGTCATCCGGGGCTCCACGGCGCCCGCCCCCGCCTAAACGTTTCGCCGACTGTCCGGCATCGGCCGCCGTTGCCAGGTTGGGGCCGTCGGCGCCGACGGCCCGACGCCCGGGATCAGCGGGGAGGCGCGCCCGCCCCGCCGCACCCGGGCACTGACGATCCAGGAGGCTCCTGTGCGATCAGCTTGGGAACGGCGCAAGGGTGCGCCGGAACGGGGACGGCAGCGGCGACGGGGCCGTGCCGCCGCGACGACGGCCGCCGTCGCGGCGCTCGTGGCGGCGCCGCTCGGCGCCGCGACGTCGGCCGGTGCGGCCGAGCCCCGCGTCGACAACCCCTTCGCGGGCGCGGACCAGTACGTCAACTCGTACTGGTCCGACAACGTCGAGGCCGCCGCGGACCGGGCCGGTGGCTCGCTCGGGGACTCGATGCGCGCCGTCGCGAACGAGCCCACCTCCGTCTGGATGGACCGGATCAGCGCCATCGAGGGCAACGCCGACGGCCCCGGGCTGCGGGCGCACCTCGACGCGGCGGTCGCGCAGAAGCGGGCCGGCACGCCGCTGGTGTTCAACCTCGTGATCTACGACCTGCCCGGGCGCGACTGCTATGCGCTCGCCTCCAACGGCGAGCTGCCCGCGGCGGACGAGGGCATGCAGCGCTACGAGACGGAGTACATCGACGCCATCGTCGACATCCTCGACGACCCCGCGTACGAGGACCTGCGGATCGTCGCGACCGTCGAGCCCGACTCGCTGCCGAACCTCGTGACCAACAGCAGCGAGCCGCTGTGCCAGCAGGCCGCGCCGTACTACCGCGAGGGCGTCGCGTACGCGCTGGACCGCCTGCACGACGTCGGCAACGTGTACAGCTACATCGACGCGGCGCACGCCGGCTGGCTCGGCTGGCCGAACAACGCCCAGCCCGCGGCCCAGCTCTTCGCGGAGGTGGTGGGCAGCACCGAGGCGGGCTTCGACTCGGTGGCCGGCTTCGTCACCAACACGGCGAACTCGACACCCCTGACCGAGCCGTTCCTCGAGGACGAGAACTTCGGCAGCGGGGGCTTCGTGCGCCAGGCCGAGTTCTACCAGTGGAACACCGACTTCGACGAGGCGGACTGGACCGCCCACCTGTACGACCTGCTCGTCGCCGAGGGCTTCCCGTCCTCGATCGGCATGCTGATCGACACGTCCCGCAACGGCTGGGGCGGCCCCGACCGGCCCAGCGCCGAGAGCACGTCGACCGACCTCAACACCTACGTCGACGAGTCCCGCGTCGACCGCCGCAACCACCGCGGCGCATGGTGCAACCCGTCCGGCGCGGGCCTCGGCGAGCGGCCGCAGGCCACGCCCTCCGGCTACCCCGACTCCCACCTCGACGCGTTCGTGTGGGTGAAGCCCCCGGGCGAGTCCGACGGCGCCTCCGAGGAGATCGACAACGACCAGGGCAAGAAGTTCGACCGGATGTGCGACCCGACGTTCAACTCGCCCAAGCTGGACGGTCTGCTCACCGGTGCGCTGCCGGACGCGCCCCTCGCCGGCCAGTGGTTCGAGTCGCAGTTCGCGATGCTCGTGACCAACGCGTACCCGCCCATCGGCGACGGCGGCACCGACCCGGGTCCGGACCCGGACCCCGACACGACGGCGCCGAGCGTGCCGCAGGGCGTGACGGCGACGGCGGACGGCACGAGCGTGTCGGTGTCGTGGTCGGCGTCGACGGACGACACCCGGGTGACGGGGTACAGCGTGCTGGTCGACGGCGAGGCCGCGACGACGTCCTCGACGACGTCGGCCACGGTGACCGGTCTGGACCCGAAGACGACGTACGAGATCACGGTGACGGCGCGGGACGCGGCGGGGAACACCTCGGCGGCGTCGGAGCCGGTGAGCGTGACCACGGGGGCGGACGACGGTGGTCCGGACCCGGTGGAGGGTGCGTGCACGGCGGTGTACTCGACGACGAACTCGTGGTCGGGCGGGTATCAGGGGCAGGTCGTGGTCACCGCGGGTGACGACGGTGCGCCGGGGTGGGCGGTGACCGCTCCGGCCGGGTTGTCCACGACGAACCTGTGGGGTGGTGTGCTCTCGGGCGGCACGATCACGGGGGCGGCGTGGAACGCCGACCTCGCTCCGGGGGCGTCCACCACGGTGGGCTTCGTCGCGAACGGGACGGCGCCGGCCGACGGCCCGCTGGCCTGCGACTGATCTCGCCGAGGTAGTCCACCTCCTGCCGAGGTGGTCCGAACCGTGCCGAGGTCGTGGTCCAGTCCACCATCTCGGCACGGGGAGGACTACCTCGGCGCTGTCCGGCCCATCTCGCGGGCACGGCCGGTCCATGACTCCCCCGACTCACCTCACGACTCGCACCGCGACCCCCCACCAGGACTCCCGGCAAGGAGACGACCATGCGCGATGCACCGACGCATCAGCGACTCGACGACGATTTCTCCCCTCGGCCCGGTCGTCGCCGACGACGGCGCGCCCCCGTCGTCGCGACGGCCCTCGCCGCCGCCCTGCCGACGGTCGGCGCGGCCCTCGTCGGCGCCGCGACCCTGACCCCCGCCCACGCGGCCGACCCCGAGCCGCTGCGCGACGCCGCCGCTCGCCACGGGCGCACGATCGGCGTCGCGCTCAGCCCCGGCCATCTGTCCCAGCCCGGCTACGCCGCGATCGCCGAGCGCGAGTTCTCCCTGGTCGTGGGCGAGAACGCGATGAAGTGGGACGCGACCGAGCCCTCGCGCGGCCAGTTCTCGTGGTCGCAGGCCGACCAGGTGGCCGACTTCGCCGAGACGCACGACGCCGAGCTCTACGGGCACACGCTCGTGTGGCACTCGCAGCTTCCGGGGTGGGTCTCCTCCCTGGCGGACCCCACGGACCTGCGCGCGGCGATGACCGACCACATCGACGCCGTGGCGGGCCGCTACGCCGGTCGTGTCGCCGCGTGGGACGTCGTCAACGAGATGTGGAACGAGGACGGCACGCGTCGCGACAGTGTGTTCCAGCGGGTGCTCGGCGACGGGTACGTGGCCGACGCGCTGCGTGCCGCGCGCGCCGCCGACCCGCAGGCCGACCTCTGCCTCAACGACTACAACATCGAGGGGGCGGGCGCGAAGAGCGACGCCATGTACCGCCTGGTGGCGGACCTCAAGGCCGACGGGGTGCCCGTCGACTGCGTCGGGTTCCAGGCCCACCTCATCGGCGGGCAGGTCCCGTCCACGCTGCGGTCCAACCTCCAGCGGTTCGCCGACCTGGGCGTGGACGTCCGGATCACCGAGCTGGACATCCGGGTGCCCACGCCGGCGTCGTCGGCCTCCCTGGCGCAGCAGGCGGCCGACTACCGCACCGTGACCGAGGCCTGCCTCGCCGTGGACCGGTGCACGGGCATCACGGTCTGGGGCGTCGACGACGGCCACTCCTGGGTGCCCGACGTCTTCCCCGGCCAGGGCGCCGCGCTGCTGTGGGACGCGTCCTACGCGCCCAAGCCCGCCTACACCGCGTTCGCGGACGCCTGGGGCGCCGACCCGGGCGACGGCGACCCCGACCCGACCGACCCGCCGACCGCCCCGCCCGCCGACGGCGACTGCGCGGTGACCTGGACGGCGAACGCCTGGTCCACCGGCTACACGGGCTCGGTCACGCTCACCAACACCTCCGACGCCGCCTGGAGCTCGTGGACCCTCGCCGCCGACCTTCCCGCGGGCCAGCACCTCGACCAGGGCTGGTCGGCGACGTGGAGCCAGTCCGGCACGACGATCACGGCCACCAACGCCGCCTGGAACGGCACGGTGGCCCCGGGAGCGTCGGTGGCCGTCGGCTACAACGCGTCCCACACCGGGGACACGTCCGCACCCGCGAGCGTCAGCGTGAACGGTGCCACCTGCACGACCGGCTGACCGCGGCGACCCGGACGGGTCCAGGTCGTCGGGGTCGACGGCGTGCACGGGCGGACGCCCCGCGGGCGACGCGGGCTGAACCCCGGGAGCGTCTGAGCCGCCGGGGTGGCCCCGGCCACGCAGGGGTGGTGGGTCTGGGCCATCACCCCGCGGCCGGGGCCACCCTGTGCGTCGGACTCCGGTGCGTCAGCCGCGGCGCCGGAAGGTCACGGGCTCCTCGAGGTACGCCTCCCAGGCCGCGCGCTCGTCGTCGGCGATGCGCCGCGGGGCGCCGGTCGCGGCGTCGACGACGACGATCGTCGTCGCCGCCTTGACGTACGCCTGGCCGCCCGACGCCGGGCCGGTGCGCTCGAACCCGCCGGGGGCGCCGTCGTGCACCTCGTAGCAGACCTCCAGGCTCGCGCCGCCGATGGCGCCGATCCACATCTCCACCCGGACGGGGGTGCGGGAGAAGCCGAGGGGGCGCAGGTACTCGATCTGCTGCCCGGCCACCAGGGTGTGCGACGTCGCGTGCGGGCCCGTGTCGAGGACGGCGGTGGGCCACTCCTCGCCGTCCGCGGCCTCCGGGTGCCGCCAGAACGCCGTGATGCGCGCGTCCTCCAGGAGGCGGAGCATCGCGACGTTGTTGACGTGCTGGTAGGCGTCGAGGTCCGACCAGCGCAGGGGGACGGGCACGTGCAGACGGGTCATGATCCGCATCGTCGCACGCCGGCCCCGTCGGGACGGCATCGCTCGGGACCGGCGTCAGCCCGCCGCGATCGCCGCCGCGGCGCGGCAGCGGGCGAGCGCGGCGAGCTCGTCGCCCACCGGCACCCGCACCAGCCGGTCCGCGACGCCCGACACGGACTCGCGCAGCCGACGGCGCACGCGGGCACGACGCCGTCGCGCGCCCCACCCCGCGACGACCCGCGCGACGAGCGCGAGCAGCAGCCCCGCCAGGAGCCCACCGATCGCCAGCAGGGTGGGCCACGGCATCTCGAGCACCCCGCCGCCCGAGCCCGTGAGGTCCACCGTGAGCACCGGCAGGACGAGCGACGGCAGCCGGAAGTACTCCACCACCGCGGCGGCGGCGAGCCAGAGCAGGCCCACGACGGCCGCCGCCAGGAACACCCACTGCAGCGCGCCCACCGCCGCCCACCAGCGCGGCCGGCGCGCGGCCTCCAGCCGGGTGCCGACGACCGCCTGGTCCAGGTCGCCCGGCATCCGGTCGATCGCGTCCTGCGCCCGGGCACGCGCCACCAGCACCCAGGGATCCGGGGCGCCCTCGGTCACCTCGTCGACGTACCGGCGCACCGCGGACGCCGCCGCCGCCCGCACGGCGGGGCGCGTCGTCGGCAGGGAGCTGCGCACCAGGTCGGGCCGGTCGGGTCCGCCGCCGGCCACCGACCCACCGGCTCCGGCGCCGCCCGTCGCCGACCCGTCCGCGCCGCGCCGCAGCCCGAGCCGCCGCAGCGGGTCGCGCCGCAGGCGCGACACCCACCGGGTGACGGGCCAGCCCGTGGCGAGGTGCGCGTCGCGCCGGTGCGTGGCCGCCACCGCGTCCGCGACCGTCGGCACCCCCGCGGCGGCCTCGAGCGCGTCCACGAGCTCGCCCGCGGCCCGCTCCCCCGCGCGGGACGCCGGGCTGGACCCGGCCGCGTCCGCGATCCGCTGGGCCGCGGCACGGGCGTCGGCCGCGAGCCGGGCGGTCGCCGCCTCGCGGCGTGCCGCCGCCTCCGCGAGCAGCCCCTTGAGCTGGTCCATCCCCCGCCCTGTCGCGGCGGACACCGCCAGCACGCGGGCGCCGTCGAGCCCGTCGGCGGCGACCAGCCGGCGCAGGTCGGCGAGCATCGCGTCGGTCTCGGCGTCCGACAGCCGGTCGGTCTGGTTGAGCACCACGACCACGACCTCCGACCGGCCGGCGAGCGGACGCAGGTAGCGCTCGTGCAGGGCCGCGTCGGCGTACTTCTGCGGGTCCACCACCCATACGAGCAGGTCGGCCCGCTCCACCAGCCGCTCGGCCCGGACCCGGTGCTCGACGACGACCGAGTCGTGGTCGGGCAGGTCGAGCAGCACCAGCCCAGTGGAGATTCCCGCTGGGGCACGCCGCCCCCGCAGGCGCGCGAGCCCGCGGCGGGAGGGCCGCGCGGCCTCGTCCTCGCCGTCGTCGCCCGCCGCCATCTCCTGGCGCCGCCTGACCTCCAGCCAGTCGAGCAGCGGCCCGGCGCCGTCTCCCCACACCGCCGCGACGGGGTGGGACGTCGTGGGCCGGCGGACCCCGACGGTGGCGATCTCGGCGCCCGCGACGGCGTTGAGCACGCTCGACTTGCCCGAGCCCGTGGCGCCCGCGAGCGCCACGACCGTGTGCTCGGCGGAGAGCCCGCCGCGCTCGCGGGCCCGCTTCACGACGGCGCGCGCGTCGTCGAGCAGCTCGCGGTCGAGGCGGCCGCTCGCCGCCACGACCGCCGTCTCCAGCGCCGCGGTCCGGTCCGCCAGGTCGATCCGGCTCACCGGTCCCCCTCCTCGCGCCGGGCCCGACGGCGCGACCACCAGCCGCGCCGCTCCGGGGCGCCCTCCTCGGCGGCGGGCGCGTCGCCGGCGCGGGTGCCGGGCGGAGTCTCGGGCGGGCGGAAGGTTCCGGCGCCGCGGAGCAGCCCGCCGCTCCACGGGCGGGTGACGCCCTCGGTCGGGGCGGCTCGGGCCGCCCGTTCGACGCGGGCCGCCGCGGCGACGCGGTGCGCGGCGTCCCGGACGCCGTCGGCGCCGGTCTCCTGCGTACCGAGCGCGTCGAGCTGCGCCGTGTACCGGGCCGCCTGCCCGCGCAGGACGGCCTCGACGCGGCCGTTCAGCCGCTCCTTGGCCTGCGCGGCCAGCCGGCGCACGGCCTCGTCGCCGAACACCGCCTCGAGCAGCTTCTGCGCGACGATCGCCGTGCCGCCGGCGATGCCGATCTCCGCGCCCGTCAGCCCGGCGGTCGAGGCGAAGACGATGACCATGAGGCTGACGCCGAGCGCGTTGACGCCGAAGGAGACGGCACGGGCCGTGCCCCGCCGCGCCGCGCCCTGCTCGCGCACGAGCCCCAGCACGTCCTCCTGCCAGCCGCGGATCTGCTCCGCCACCTCGGTGCGCAGGGTCGCGGGCGCACGCGCCAGGTCGAGGCCGTCCAGGAGCGCTGCGCCCGCGCCGTCGCTCCGCCAGGCCGCGAACGTCCGCTCGGCGGCCTGCTCCGCCGCGTCGAGGATCACGGACTCCAGCCCGTGCGCGATGGCCTGCTCCACCTGCGGCGCCTCCTTCGGGCGGCCACGGAAGAACCGCGCGACGGCGTCCCGCACGCGCCCCACGCCCGCCTCGACGGACCGGAAGAACTCCCCCGTGCCGACGAAGTCCTGCCAGCGGGCCAGCACCTCGCCGCGCAGCAGCGCGCCGTCGGACGTCGCCGTCTCGACCTGCTCCAGCGCCTCCGCGTGGTAGCGCCGGACGGCGTCGCGCAGCCGGGCGTCGGCCACCTCCTGCCCGTCCGCGGTCTCGGCGAGCGCGACGGCGCGCCGCACGAGGTCGTCCACGACGCCGTCCCGCGTGGCGGCGATGACCCGCGCCCGTGCCTCGGGGTCGCCGCCCAGCCCGGACAGCCAGGTCGCGATCTCCGCGACCGCGGCCTCCGGGAGGAGGCCGTCTACGAGCGCCCCGGGCCCCTGCTCGGCGGCCTCGCCGAGCACGAAGACCCGGGCGTCGCCCAGCCCGTGCTCCGCCGTCATCCGGCGCAGGTCGTCGGCCACCACCTCCGCGCCCGGGTCCACCCGGTCGAGGACGATGGCGACCTGCGCGCGGCGGCGCGCGGCCTGGCTCAGCAGGTCCCACGGCACGGCGTCCGCGTACCGGGCCGCCGTGGTGACGAAGAGCCACAGGTCGGCCGCGCCCAGCAGCTGCGCGGACAGCTCGCGGTTGGCCGTCTCCACGGAGTCGATGTCGGGCGCGTCCAGGAGCGCGAGCCCCTGCGGCAGCGCCTCGCTCGCGACGAGCCGCAGCGCCGCGGCGCCCTCCGCCGGCCCCGTCCCGGGCCCGGTGTCCGGCCCCCTGTCGGTTCCCGGGCGCATCCCGGCGGTCCCGGCGTCCGAGACGTGGCCCGACGACGTCACGCGCGCGAGCCCGGGCAGCACCCGGTCGGTGGTGAACCAGCGCGCGTCGAGCGGGTGGTGCACGAGGACGGGCGCCCGCGTGGTGGGGCGCAGCACGCCCGGTGCGGACACCGGCTCGCCGAGCAGCGAGTTGACCAGCGTGGACTTCCCCGCGCCCGTCGACCCGCCGACGACGACCAGCAGCGGCGCCCGCTCGGCCCGCAGCCTCGGCAGCAGGTAGTCGTCGAGCTGGTCCACGGCCTGGTGCAGGTCGGCCCGCGCCGCGCCCACGCCGGGCGTCTCCAGCGGCAGGCGGAGGGCGCCCATCCGGGCCCGCAGCGTCTCGAGCGCGTCGACCAACCCCCGGGCCGCCGCCTCCTCCCGCGGGTCGGGGGCGGCGGTCGTGTCCGGGTCGGTCATGTGCCCAGTGTGCCCATCAGGGACGATCCGTGCAGAGCCGACCTGTGAGATGCCGCACCCGGCCGGCCCGGACGGCGGGATCCGCGGTGGAATGGGAGGGCACGACGGCGTGCATCGCGCGCCGGCCCACGGACCCCGCCGCCAGGAGGCACCAGGTGACCAGCACGTTCCGCATCCCCCGCAAGGAGCTCACCGGCCTGTACGGCCGTGCCATCGCCTGGTACGCGCGGCGCGCGTTCGGGCAGGTGCCCGACAGCGCGTACGTCCTCGCCCACCACCCCCGCGCGATGCGGGCGATGTTCGGGCTCGAGCTGAAGATCGGACGGTGGAAGTCCCTCGACCCCACCCTCAAGACGCTCGCCGAGATGGCCACCGCCGCAGCGGTCGGGTGCAGCTGGTGCCTCGACTTCGGCTACTTCCTGTCGCGCGAGGGCGGGCTCGACCCCGCCAAGGTCAGCCAGGTGCCGCGCTGGCGCGAGACCGACGGTGTCTACACCGAGCTGGAGCGCGACGTCATGGCGTACGCCGAGGCGATGACCGCCACCCCGCCCACCGCCACCGACGGCATGGTCGCCTCGCTCGTGGCCCGCCTCGGCTCCCCCGCGATGGTCGAGCTCACCGAGATGGTCGCCGTGGAGAACATGCGCTCGCGGTCGTACTCCGCCGCCGGCGTGCAGAGCCAGGGCTACTCCGACGTGTGCGAGCTGCCGCTCGCGTCGTCCTGACCCGCTCGCGCGGCCGCACCACCGTCTCCTTCGTCACGCCAGACGACGGCGCAGCCAGGCGATGCACACCTCGCCCTGCGCGCGCTGGAACTCCCGTACGTGCGGGATGCCCGGGGGCGGCGCCTGGAGCGACGAGTGCACGAAGTACCCCGTGAGCGCGACGAGGTAGGCCGTGACGGCGTCGCCGTCCGTCCCTGGCGGAAGAGGGCAGCGACACAGGGCCTCCTCGGGGAGCGGTCCGCCCTCGAGCACGGTGGCCGGCAGCATCGCCACCAGGTCGCAGAAGGCCGCCCCGCGGGACGCGTACGGCCAGTCGACAGCGAGCGCCCTCACGCCGTGGGGTTCGTCGACCAGCAGCGAGTTGTCGCCGCGCAGGTCCGCGTGCACGAGCGAACCTCCGGTGACAGCGTCCGCGGCCGACTCCTCGATCGTGGCGAGCCGGTCCAGCTGTGCTGCGTACCACGGGTCGAAGGAGTCCAGTCCGTCCGGCAGCTCGTCGGTCAGGGCGGCGGTCCGGTCCGTAGGCAGCGCCTCTGCGAAGTCCGGCAGGACCCCGGGTGGGATCTCGAACCGGGCGACCTCGGTGCACAGGCGCAGCACCGCATCGAGCTCGGCGTCGATCCAGGGCTGGCGCGGCGGCCGGGAGCCGGCGACGGACTCGAAGGCAAGCGCGATCCACGGCGCGCTCTCCTGGTCGTCCGCGTCCACCTCGGCGTACCACAGCGGCCGCGGCGCCGGCACGCCCTCGGGGACAAGAACGGCCCGACGGGCCTCCTCGCGGTACAGATGCGCCGAGGTCTCGTGCGCCGTGCTGACCGCCTTGACGAAGACGTCGCCTCGCACGGTGCGCAGGGTCGAGGCCATCCCGGGCGAATAGCCGCCGTCGTGGCTCGTCCATCCCGTGACCGACGCGCCGAGGCGGGCCTCGACGCCGGCGCGGACGGAGGGCGGCAGCTCAGGCCAGACGGGGCGGAGCCGGGTGGGCAGGGAGGTCATCGAGGGATTATCGCCTCGTCGTCCGCCGCGACCAACGGCATTTCACGCCGGCCTCGCACGGTGCCTCGTCGACGTACCTGAGCCGCAGCGGGAGCACGGCAAGAGCGACGCACGTCGCCCCCGGCGCCATGCGACGGCCGGGGGCGACGACGGTGTTGGACCGCTCGCGTCAGTCGCGCGTGAGCTTGCGGTACGTCACGCGGTGCGGGCGCGCGGCGTCGGCGCCCAGTCGCTCGACCTTGTTCTCCTCGTACGAGGCGAAGTTGCCCTCGAACCAGTACCAGTTCGCCGGGTCCTCCTCCGTGCCCTCGTACGCGAGGATGTGCGTCGCGACGCGGTCGAGGAACCACCGGTCGTGGGAGACCACGACGGCGCAGCCGGGGAACTCGAGCAGCGCGTTCTCCAGCGAGCCGAGGGTCTCGACGTCGAGATCGTTGGTGGGCTCGTCGAGCAGCAGCAGGTTGCCGCCCTGCTTGAGCGTCAGCGCCAGGTTGAGACGGTTGCGCTCGCCACCGGACAGCACGCCCGCGGGCTTCTGCTGGTCCGGCCCCTTGAAGCCGAACGAGGCCACGTAGGCGCGGGACGGGATCTCGACGTTGCCGACCTTGATGAAGTCGAGCCCGTCGGACACGACCTCCCACAGCGTCTTCTTCGGGTCGATGCCGCCGCGCGACTGGTCGACGTAGGAGATCTTCACGGTCTCGCCGACCTTGAGCTCGCCGCCGTCGAGCGGCTCCAGGCCCACGATCGTCTTGAACAGCGTCGTCTTGCCGACGCCGTTCGGGCCGATGACGCCGACGATGCCGTTGCGCGGCAGCGTGAAGCTCAGCCCGTCGATGAGCTGACGGCCGTCGAAGCCCTTCTGCAGGTTCGTCGCCTCGAGGACCACGTTGCCCAGGCGCGGGCCAGCGGGGATCTGGATCTCCTCGAAGTCGAGCTTCCGCGTCCGCTCCGCCTCCGCGGCCATCTCCTCGTAGCGGGCCAGTCGCGCCTTCGACTTAGTCTGGCGGCCCTTCGCGTTGGAGCGCACCCAGTCCAGCTCGTCCTTGAGGCGCTTGGCGAGCTTGGCGTCCTTCTTGCCCTGCACCTCGAGGCGGGCCTGCTTCTTCTCCAGGTAGGTGGAGTAGTTGCCCTCGTACGGGTAGAGGCGGCCGCGGTCGACCTCGCAGATCCACTCCGCGACGTGGTCGAGGAAGTAGCGGTCGTGCGTGACGGCGAGGACGGCGCCCGGGTAGGTGGCGAGGTGCTGCTCGAGCCACAGCACGGACTCGGCGTCGAGGTGGTTGGTGGGCTCGTCGAGCAGCAGCAGGTCGGGCTTCTCCAGCAGCAGCTTGCACAGGGCGACGCGGCGGCGCTCACCACCGGAGAGCACCTTGACGTCCGCGTCCGGCGGCGGGCAGCGCAGAGCGTCCATCGCCTGCTCGAGCTGGGAGTCGAGGTCCCACGCGTCGGCCGCGTCGATCTCCTCCTGCAGCGTGCCCATCTCCGCGAGCAGGGTGTCGAAGTCGGCGTCGGGCTCCGCCATGAGGGCGGAGATCTCGTTGAAGCGGTCGATCTTCGCCTTGAGCGGGCCGACCGCCTCCTCGACGTTGCCGAGCACGGTCTTGTCCTCGTTGAGCGGCGGCTCCTGCAAGAGGATGCCGACCGTGTACCCCGGGGAGAGGCGCGCCTCGCCGTTGGACGGCTGCTCGAGGCCCGCCATGATCTTGAGGATCGTCGACTTCCCGGCACCGTTGGGGCCGACGACGCCGATCTTGGCGCCGGGCAGGAAGTTCAGGGAGACGTCGTCGAGGATGACCTTGTCGCCGTGCGCCTTGCGCGCCTTGTACATGGAGTAGATGAACTCAGCCACTGGCTCTGCTTCCACCGTTCGATCGCGCGGAGAACCCGAGGGGTCGGGTCCGAGAGGTTCGAGGCTCCAGCGGGCGGGCTGGAGGACCGGCATGGCGGCCGGTCCACCAGCCTACGCGACCTCGGGCCTCATACGCCGACCGGCACCGGCTCGGGCTCCCGGTCCGGCTCCCGGTCCGGCTCAGTGACGTCGTCCTGCTCCGTCCGGTCGACCACGCGCGTGAACCGCGCCAGCCCCCGGGTGACGTCGGGGCCGACGCCGTGCGCGTCGATGACCAGCTGCCAGCGGTCCTTGCCGTCCTGCGTCCACTCCTCGGTGGACAGCCGGCCGGTGACGACCACGGGGTCGCCCTGCGTCAGCGACTCCGCCACGTTGCGAGCGCCGGCGCGGAACGACTTGACCGTGAACCACAAGGTCTGGCCGTCCGACCACTCCCCGCTGCGCGGGTCGCGCACCCGTCGCGTGCTCGCCACGCGGAAGGTGGTCCACTCCACCCCGCCGTCGGACCGGTGCAGCGTCGGCTTCGTCCCGACGAACCCGTTCACCGTGATGCTGACCTCGTTCATGCGCTCCTCCTGGGTCCGCCGCCGGCACGCGCCGACGGGACCCCAGGATCAGTCGCCCGAGGCCCGGTGCGCCCCCGTCTTCGGCGTGGCTGTGGACGACGGCGCCAGCTCGGAACCTGTGGGCAGCCTCAGGGACCCGGTGAGCGGCTGCGACGTCGGCAGCTCGGTCGCCGCCTGCGCGAGCTCGCGCACCCGGCGGTGCTCGTGGAGCAGCTTCTGCGTCGGCTCGCCGAGCCCTTCGGCCAGGACCCGCTCGAGCGCCGACCGGCCCGCGGCCGCCACCGCCTGCTCGCGCTTGCGCGCCAGCGTGCGCCGCGAGGCCGTGCCGGCGAGCGCCACCACCACCGCGGCCACGACCAGCACGCCGGCCAGCGCGAGGACCACGGCCGGCCAGGGCGCCGCGACGTCGAGCACGCCCGTGACGGCAAGGACCCCCACGACCGCCGCCACCACCGCGACCGCGCCCAGCACCCACGCCGTACGGCGCAGCGTCCGGGCCGCCGACGGGCCGGTCGTGTCGAGGGCGATCCCGCGCAGCGCGCCCGCCACCGACGTGCGCAGCTGGTCCGCCCCCGCCACGGAGGAGGCGAGCGACCGCTGCCACCCCGGGCGCAGCGAGGCGCCGGCGCGGGTCAGCCAGCGGGCCCGCGACAGCGCGACCGCGTCGCGGTCCGGCGGCGGCACCTCGGGCCGGCCGTAGCCGTTGCGCACCGCGTTGCCCACCTGGCTCGCGACCGCGTCCAGGCCGGTCGCGGCCACCAGCGCGTCCAGCTCCCGCTCCACCGCGGGGCCCATCTGCCACGGCACCTCCGCCGGGGTCTGGGCCAGCAGCAGCCGCGCCGCCACGTCCAGCTCGGCGGCCGCGCGCCCGGCCGCGACGGACCGGCGCGCGCACGCCTCCTCCAGCAGCCCCCGGACGCGGTCGATCCCCTCGCCCGTCTTCGCGGACACCCCCTGCACGTACACGCCGGTCAGCCCGTCGTCCTCGAGCAGTCGCGCCAGGTCGGCGAGCAGGTTCTCCCGCTGCGCGTCCGGCACGGTGTCCACCTGGTTGAGCAGCACCACCATCGACGACTCGGAGCCCACGGATTCGCGCAGATACCCCGAGTGCAGCGCGTCGTCCGCGTACTTCTGGGGGTCCACGACCCACACCAGCAGGTCCACGAGCGGCAGCACGCGGTCCACGACCTCGCGGTGCGCCGGCTCGACGGAGTCGTGGTCGGGCAGGTCGAGCAGCACCAGCCCGGCGAGCTTCTCCTCGTCCTCGCCGTCGAGCTCGCCGCCCTGGGTGATGCGCCGCTCGCGGTCCACGCCCACCCAGTCGAGCAGGGCCTCCGCGTCGTCCGACCAGGAGCATGCCGTGACGCGCGCCGTCGTCGGTCGCTTCACGCCGACGTCGGCGAAGCTCAACCGGGACACCTTGTTGAACAGGCTGGACTTGCCCGAGCCCGTGCCCCCGGCGAACGCCACGACCGTGTGGTCGACGCCGAGCGCGAGCCGCTCGCGCACCCCGTCGACCGCGGCCGAGACCCGCTGCGACGTGGCGTCGTCGAGGCGCGGCCCGGCGATCTCGAGCGCCTGCGCGAGATCCTCCGTGCGGGCCCGTAGCGTCGCGTCGTGGGACGGGCTCTCGGTCATGTCAGCCTCCTGAGCTCGGCGAGTCGCACGCGCAGCCCGGCGGCCGCGTCGTCGGCGGGTTCGGACGGACCGAGGTCGTCCAGCACGGCCTGCACCTCGGCGTCGACGACGGCGGCCGCCCGGTCGCCGAGGTCGTCGCGCAGGGTGGCGACGGGCGCGGTGGCCAGGTGCCCCAGGACGCGCTCCAGCAGGCGGTCGGCGTCGCCGCTGCCCGCGGCGGAGGCGAGGAACAGGGTGGCGAGCCCGCGTGCCCCGAACGCCTTGACGGCGGCCTCGACGCGGGGACCCGACGCGGCGTCGCCGGTGAGGTCCCCGACGAGGGCGTCCGCCCGGTCGGCCCACTGTGCGACCCGGCCCGGGACGTCGGCCTCGCGCGCGGCGGTGCGGGCCGCGCCGTCGGGCGCGACGGCCTCGCCGCCGGCGGGCGCCCCCGGGCCGGCGAGCACGGCGCGCAGCCGCTCCTCCACCCGGGCACCGGACGCCGCCAGCGTGCGCGACGCGGCGTCGACGACGTCGGTCCGGAGGCCCTCGAGCGCCGCCTCGCGGGCGCGGCCGGCGCGGCGCGTGCTGCGCGCCCGGTCGCCGCGGACCTTGACGCGGTCGACGCCGACGGCCCCGGACAGCTCGCGCCAGCGGGCCTCCACCGAGGCGCCGGCGACGACGCCGGCCGCGACCGCGTCGCGGGCGAGCTGCTCCGCGGCGGGGATCTCCTCCGTGACGCGGCGACGCAGCACGTGCACGGCCTCCTGCTGCGCGTCGATCGCGTCCGCGAGCGACGTCACCCAGCCGGGCAGCGCGCCCAGCGCGCCCTTGAGGGTGCGCACGACGACGGCGCGCGACCGGTCCGGCCCGGCGAGCATGGTGAGCCAGCGCCGCACCGGCTGCACGACCGACGGGTCGAGCAGGCCCTCGTGCGGGCCGACGTCGGGGATCACGAACAGGGGGACGTCGGTCATGCCGTGCTCGCGCAGGCGCTGCAGCAGGTCGCCGCGCACCGTGGTCAGCGTCTCCTTCGGCACCCGGTTGAGCACCATCGCCACCGACGCCCCGCGCTCCGTGGCGCGGGCCAGCGCCTGCCAGGGCAGCGCGTCGCCGTAGCGCGCGGCCGTGGTGACGAAGAGCCACAGGTCGGCGGCCTCGAGCAGCTGCTGCGCCGTCGAGCGGTTCTGCTGCACGAACGAGTCGAGGTCGGGCGCGTCCAGCAGCGCCGTCCCGCGCGGCACGCCCTCGTGCTGCACCACCCGCGACAGCTCCGTGACCGGGCCGGTCGCCATGACGTCGGCGTCCGCGGGGTGGTGGGCGAGGACCGGCTCGCGGGTCGTGGGTCGCAGCACGCCCGCCTCGGAGACGGTCTCCCCCAGCAGCGAGTTGTACAGCGTGGACTTGCCCGCGCCGGTCGAGCCCGCGACGACGACGACGGCCGGCGAGGACAGCTCCTTGAGGCGCGGCAGCAGGTGCTCGTCGAGCTGCGCGAGCAGCCGGTCGCGGGACGCCGTGGCCTCCTCGGCCCCGTCGATCGGGAGGGGGAGCTCGACCGCCGCGACGTCACGCCGCAGGTCGCGGGCGACGTCGTGGACGGTGACGCCGATCTCCTCGCCCGCCCCGGCGTCCTTCCTGCTCGCGGCACGGCGCGAGGCACGGGTCTCCAGGGAAGGTGTCACGGGCACATCCTTCCCGCTGGCGCGTTCCGTGCCAAACGCGCGCGCCGGTCGCCTGCGGGTTCAGCGGCGGCGCAGGCTCTCGTAGATCCGCGCGAAGCCCTCCGCCCCGTGTCCGGCGTCCACCTGGCGTCGGCGCAGCTCCTCCACCATGGCGATCGGGGCCGGGTCCACCCCCTGCTCCTCGCTCGCCCGCACCAGGTGTCCCAGGTCGGACCAGTCGAGGCTCTGGACGGGCGACGAGTAGTCCCCGCTGTCGATCGCCTCGGCGTCGAGCGCCACGAACATGATCGCGCCGTCGAGGTAGCGCACGCCGTGCCCCGCCGCCCAGGCCGCGAGCTCCCGTGCCTCGGCCGGCGTGGTGGTGGTGAGGTTGACGACGGCGCGGCCTCGCAGGTCGTCCACCACGGGGTCGAGCGTCGCGCGGACGGACGCCTGCCCGTAGAGGCAGACGACGACGATCGGCGCGGCCACGACGGCGTCCCGGACGTCGGCGGCTCGGCGGGCGCCACGCGACACGAGCTCGGCGTCCCGGCCGGACGTGCGGTTCCAGACCGCGACGTCGTGCCCCGCGTCGAGCAGCGCGCCGGCCAGCGCGCGGCCCATATGCCCGAGGCCGAGCAGGGTCGCCTCGGCGGCCCGGCCGCTCATCGCGGGTCCCGGATGCCGTCGATGATGCGCGTCCAGTTGTCGCCGCCATGGCCGGCGTCGATCGCGCGACGATAGTGCGCCTGGACCGCGCGCGGCAGGCCGACGTCGATCCCGGCCGCCGCGCTGGCGGCGACCACGTGGTCGGCGGTGGCGCCCATCATGGTCGAGGTGCTGAGGTGCCCGGGGTGCAGGCCGGCGTCGATCTGCTCGCCGACGCCCACCGGCGTGCTGTCCCCCGCCGTGAGCATCGCGGGGATGTCCGCCAGCGTGGTCAGCGCCTCGGGGAGGAAGTCGCGTGCGGACACGCCCGCGCTGCCCACCAGGGCGGTGGCGTGCATGAGGGCGGACAGCGCCGTGAGGAAGACGTCGAGCTGCGCCTGGTACATGAGCTGGGCCAGGCCGGCGTCGGCGCCGACGTACCGCGAGGCGGCCAGCTCCCCCAGCACGTCGGCGTGGCGGTCGAACACGTCGCGCGGGCCCGAGTAGTAGGCGTACGCCTCGTCGGTGCCGACCGTCGGCGCGGGCGTCATCATCCCTCCGGCGAGGAAGGCCGCGCCGTGCGCCGTCGCCCACGCCGCGGCCTCGCGCGTGCGGTCCGGGGTGTCCGAGCTGAGATTGACCAGCGTGCGCCCGGCGAGCGCGTCGGCGGCGCCGTCGAGGATCGCGTCCATGGCCGCGTAGTCGGTGAGGCTGAGGATTACGAGCTCCGCGGCCTCGAGGGCGTCGCGCGGCGTCGGCGAGAGGACGGCGCCGTCGGCGACCACGCCCTCGGCGCGCGACGGCGTGCGGTTCCAGACGGTGACCGGGTGGCCCCCGGCCAGGAGGCGACGGACCATCGCCTGCCCCATCGGGCCCAGGCCGATCACGGTGACCGGTGCGTGCTGTGCGGTCATGCGCGGTGCTCCTCTTGTGCGTGGTGGCGGTGTGCCTCCATGCTCTGGGGGTACGGAGACGCTGAGAAGTACGCACTAATTACTGCGGTACTCACCTCGAGGGAAGTACCCCGACCGAGGAGCACCATGACCGTCAGCACCCGGCGCGGCCCCTACGTGTGCGGCATCGACGCCGCGCTCGACGTCGTCAGCGGCAAGTGGAAGGGCCTCATCCTCTGGGAACTCGACGCGCACGGCGTGCGCCGGTTCGCCGAGCTGCGCCGCGGCCTGCCCGGCGTGAGCGAGAAGATGCTCACCCAGCACCTGCGGGAGATGGAGGCAGACGACCTCGTCGTGCGCACCGTCTACGCCGAGGTGCCGCCCCGCGTCGAGTACTCCCTCACCGACCACGGCCGGGCGCTCAACGCCGCGCTCGCCCCGCTGGGGCAGTGGGGCTCCGACCGCATCCGGCGCGAGCGCCGCGAGCTGGTCGACCACGCCGACGCGGCGGCGATGCCGCGGCCGTGAGGTCGATCGAGGGTGCCCCCAGCAGGACTCGAACCTGCAACCTACGGATTAGAAGGCCGTTGCTCTATCCATTGAGCTATGGAGGCGCGGGGCTCATCGTATCCGCCCGGCCACGCACAGCTCGGATGCCCGTGGCCCGAATCCAGCACGCGACCACCTCGCGACCTGGGAAAAAGCCGTGCGCCGGACGACGACGTCCGTGCAGACTCGTCCATGCACCGCGGTGACGCGCGGCCGGTCCGACACCGGTCGCACGGGTGGTCCCTGGCCCGGACCGACGACCCCACGTCACGAAGGACACCATCACCATGTTTCCCCCGGAGAACCTGCTTCTCGTGCAGGTCATCCAGCGCGAGCGCCTCGAGGAGGCCGAGCGCGAACGCACCGTCCGCCGACTGCGGTCGCAGCGCAAGCTGCGCCGGCAGCCGCACGCCCGTCGCCAGCGCACCGGTCTCTCCCGGGTGCTGTTCGACCGGCTCACCGCATGACACCCGCCGGGCGAGCGCCCGCCGGGTACCGACCCGGCGACGACACCGCCACGAGGGCCCCGCGGCCCGGACCGTTCCACGAACCGTCCGGAGCAGCGGGGCCCTCGTCATGTCGTCGGCCCTGCCGGGAGCCGGCGCCGGGCGTGCGGACCGTAGGCTGACCCCGTGAGCCCCGCGAACCCGAACGAACGCATCGTGTGGATCGACTGCGAGATGACCGGCCTGGACCTGCGCGCGGACGCGCTGGTCGAGGTGGCCGCCGTGGTCACGGACTCCGAGCTGAACGTGCTCGGCGAGGGGGTCGACGTCGTCATCGCGCCGCCCGCGGCCGCCGTCGAGCAGATGAACGACTTCGTCCGCGACATGCACACGACGTCCGGCCTCATCGAGGAGCTGTCCGGGGGCATGACGCTCGCCGACGCCGAGCAGGCGGTGCTCGACTACGTGCGCGAGTGGGTGCCCGACCCGGGCAAGGCGCCGCTGGCCGGCAACTCCGTCGGCACGGACAAGATGTTCCTCGACCGGGACATGCCCGAGCTGGTGGGGCACCTGCACTACCGGATCGTCGACGTGTCGTCGATCAAGGAGCTCGCCCGCCGCTGGTACCCGCGCGTGTACTTCGCCTCCCCCAAGAAGGACGGCGGCCACCGGGCGCTCGCGGACATCCTGGAGAGCATCGACGAGCTCCGGTACTACCGCGAGGCGCTGTTCGTGCCCCTGCCGGGGCCGGACACGAAGACGGCGCGGGCGGTCGCCGAGCGCGTCAGCGAGACGTCCGTCACCCGGCACCGCACGGAGGCCTGAACCGCCCCGCGGAGCATGTACACTTTTCGACGGCCCGGTGCTTCGGCTCCGTCGCAGTCCCAGGGCCGTGGTGGCTATAGCTCAGTCGGTAGAGCGCCTGGTTGTGGTCCAGGAGGTCGCCGGTTCAAGCCCGGTTAGCCACCCCATCACGAGAGGCCCCGCAGCGTCCGGTCGGACGCGGCGGGGCCTCTCGCCGTTCCCGGGGCACGCATCGGGCGCGCGGTGGGTGCGGGCGCTAGCGTCGGGCGCATGGGAGAGGACCGGCGGGGCGACCCGGACGACGTCGCCGCCGTGCTGGACAGCCTCGCTCCCTCGGCGCGCGCCGTCACGGAGCGGCTGCGCGCGCTCGTGGCGGAGGTGCTCCCCGACGCCGTCGAGGAGCCGGACCCGACGGCCCGCCTGATCGGGTACACGTACCGCCCCGGGACGTACGTGGGCCTGGTCGCGGCGGTGGCACCGCACCGCGCGCACGTGAACCTCATGCTCGCGCGCGGCGCCGAGCTGACGGACGACGACCCGCACGGCCTCCTCGACGGCGCGGGCAGGCGCGCGCGGCACGTCACGTTCCGCTCCGAGGCGGACGTCGACCGGCCCGGCGTCCGCGACCTCCTGCTCGCCGCGGCGGCGCGCACCCCACGGCCCTGACCTCGACGGCGACGTTCCGGTATACCATCGTCCCGGCCGCGGGACGCGGTCCCCCGCGACCCGAAGGAGACACCGCCGCCGTGGCACGACAGGCCGCCCCCGCCCGACCGAGCAGGCCCTCCGGCGCGTTCTCCTCCCTGCGCGGCAACCGCCCGTTCCAGCTCCTGTGGGCGTCCAACCTGTTCTTCTTCGGCGGCGTCTGGACGCAGACCCTCGTGCTCGGCTGGCTCGCCTTCGAGCTCACCGGGTCCGAGCTCCTCGTCGCCGTCTACACGGCGGCCCGCCTGGCGCCCATGCTGCTGGGCCCGGTCGCCGGCGCGCTGGCCGACCGCTACGACCGCATCCGGCTCCTGCTCGTCGCGTGCACCTGGGCCACCGGCGCCGTGGCCGTGGTCGCCGCCCTCGCCACGGCCGACCTGCTGCCGTACTGGGCGCTGGTCGCGGGCGGTTTCGCCATCGGCATCGCCCAGTCGCCGTCCCAGCCGGCGCGGATGTCCCTCGTGCTCGATCTCGTGGGCCGCGAGAACCTCTCCAACGCGAACGCGCTGAACTCGATGGCGATGAACATGACGCAGGTGATCGGGCCGGCGCTGGGCGGCGGCATGATCGCCGCGATCGGCGCCTCCGCGGCCCTGTGGGTCTCCACCGCCTGGTACGTGGCGTCCCTGCTGCTCATGCTGCCGCTGCGCGCCCTGCGCACGCGGACGGGACCGGGCGGGCACGCGTCGACGTCGGTGCTCGCCATGGTGGCGGGCGGGTTCCGCGCCGTCGCGGGGAACCGGCTCGCCGTCGCGGTCCTCCTGGTCACTCTGGCGGCGAACGTCTTCCTGTGGCCGGTGTTCCAGTCGTTCATGCCCGTCTTCGCCGCCGAGTCGTTCGGGCTCGACGCCGCGGGGCTCGGCGCGCTCCTCACGTGCGCCGGCGTGGGCGGCCTCGTCGGCTCGCTCGTCATCGCCGCGCTGGGCGACTTCCGGTTCAAGGGGGCACTGTTCGTGCTCGGCACGACCGTCTGGGGGCTGGCGTGGGCGGCGTTCTCGCTGGCCACCTCGCCCGCGCCCGCCTTCGTGCTCATGGCCGTCATCGGGCTCGCCAGCGCGGCGTTCGGCGTGCTCCAGACCACCCTGCTGCTCATGGTGACCGAGCCGGCCGTGCACGGTCGGGCGCTCGGCCTGCAGGAGCTCGTCATCGGCGTGATGCCCGCCGCGACGCTCGCCATCGGCGCCGTCGCCGAGCAGGTCGGGGTGCCGCGCACCGCGCTGGGCGCCAGCCTGGCGATGGTCGTCTGCCTCGTCGTCCTCATGCTCGCCGTCCCCGCCCTGCTGCGCCTCGGGCGGCCGGGGGACCCGTTCGGCGCCGCGCCCGAGACGACCGGAAGGCCCCGATCCGCGACATGACCGGCCGGCACCCTCGCGTCCAGCGCGGGGATGTGGTCGGCTAGGGCGTCGGAGCACGTCGGCCTGCGCCCGTGCTCCTCCATCCCAGGACGGAGGCGCCGCCCCATGATCGAGTTCCGGTCGGTCACCAAGACGTACCCCGACGGCACCGTGGCGGTCGCGAACTTCGACCTCGTCGTGCCGCCGCACCGCACGACCGTGCTCGTCGGCTCGTCCGGCAGCGGCAAGACGACGCTGCTGCGCATGATCAACCGGATGGTGGACCCCACCGCCGGGACGGTCGAGATCGACGGCACCTCGGTGCTCGACCGCGACCCGGTGAAGCTGCGGCGCAGCATCGGGTACGTGCTGCAGAACGGCGGGCTGCTCCCCCACCACCGGGTGCTCGACAACGTCATGACGGTGCTGCGGCTGGAGGGGACGCCCAAGGCCCGGGCCCGGGAACGGGCCCTCGAGGTGCTCGACGTGGTCGGCCTCGACCGCTCCCTCGCCGAGCGGTACCCGAGCCAGCTCTCGGGCGGCCAGCAGCAGCGCGTGGGCGTCGCGCGCGCCCTCGCGGGCGACCCGAACATCCTGCTCATGGACGAGCCGTTCGGCGCTGTCGACCCCATCGTGCGGGCGGAGCTGCAGACCGAGACCCTGCGCCTGCAGCAGGAGCTCAACAAGACGATCGTCTTCGTCACCCACGACATCGACGAGGCGTTCCTGCTGGGCGACCAGGTGGTCATCCTCGAGACCGGGGCGCAGGTCGCCCAGGCGGGCAGCCCGAGCGAGATCATCGAGGCGCCCGCGAGCGACTTCGTCGCCAGCTTCATCGGCGTCGAGCGCGGCACGCGGGCGCTGCACACCAAGGAGACGGACCGCGGCACGGTCCTCGTCGACGCCGCCGGCCGCACCCAGGGCGTGCTGGTGGAGGACGCCCCGTGACCTGGGTCGCCGACAACCTCGACCTCATCGGTCGGCTCACGGTCGAGCACCTGCGCCAGAGCGCCCTGCCGATCCTGCTGGGCCTCCTCGTGTCGATCCCGGCGGGCTGGCTCGCGTTCCGCTTCCGGCTCACCCGCGGGCTGGTGCTCACGCTCGTCGGCCTGCTGTACACGATCCCGTCGCTCGCCCTGTTCGCGCTGCTGCCGCCGCTGCTCGGCATCAGCTTCCTGTCCGAGGTCAACCTCGTCATCGCGCTGACAATCTACGCGATCGCGATCATGA
The DNA here is from genome assembly GCF_050311655.1 of Isoptericola variabilis. Lineage (GTDB taxonomy): Bacteria > Actinomycetota > Actinomycetes > Actinomycetales > Cellulomonadaceae > Isoptericola > Isoptericola variabilis. The sequence continues at coordinate 558,004 of NZ_JBNOZM010000001.1, read as the reverse complement.
CCCGGTTCGTCGCCGACGCCCTCGCCTCCGTCGAACCCACCGTGCGGCAGGCGGCCGTGGCCGTCGGCTACGGCCCGTGGCGCCGCTTCTGGCAGGTCGACCTCCCGCTGGCCGGGCCCGTCGTGCTCGCCGGGCTCCGGGTCACGGCGGTGTCGACGATCTCCCTGGCCACCGTCGGCATCCTCATCGGGATCGACAACCTCGGCTACCTCTTCACGAACGGGTACCAGCGCCAGATCGTCGCCGAGATCCTCGCGGGCGTCGTGGCCGTGGTGGTCGTCGCCCTGCTCGTGGACTGGCTGCTGGTGCTGCTCGGGCGGGTCCTGCTGCCCTGGACGCGACGGAGGGCGGACGCATGAACCTCTTCTCCGACGCCATCGCCTGGATCTTCTCCCCCGACCGCGCGGAGGGGGCGCTGCCGCTGTCCGAGGCGATCGGCACGCACCTGGCCTTCACGTTCGTCTCCGTGCTCGTGGCCGCGTTGCTCGCCGTGCCCGCCGGGTGGCTCATCGGCCACACGGGCCGCGGCCGCGAGGTGGCGGTCGCCCTGTCCGGCGCCGCGCGGGCCGTGCCGTCGTTCGGGCTGGTGCTGCTGCTCGTGCTGGTCCTCGGGGTCACGCACAAGGTCGCCGCGTCGACGACGGCGTTCGTGCTGCTGGCGATCCCGCCGATCCTGGCCGGGGCGTACGCCGGTATCGAGGCCGTCGACCGGCGCGTCGTCGACGGCGCCCGCGCGGTCGGCATGACGCCCGGGCAGGTGCTGCGGACCGTCGAGGTGCCGCTCGGCCTCCCGCTGCTGATCGGCGGGCTGCGGTCGGCGACCCTCCAGGTGGTCGCCACGGTCACCCTGGCCGGGTACGTCGGCAACTGGGGCCTCGGCTTCTACATCGTCCAGGGGATCCAGCTGCGGGACTTCTCCCAGATCCTCGGCGCCGCCCTCGTGATCGTCGTGCTGGCGGTGGCCCTCGACCTGCTCTTCGCGCTCCTGGAACGCGCCGTCGTCCCCCGCGGCGTCGCCGCCGGCCGCGCGTCGCCCGACGCACCCACCCGCCCTCGCCGGGGCTCGCACCACGCGCTCGGCGCCGACCCGACCTGACCTCACCTGACCTGAGAGAGGCACATCATGCGCATCACCCGACGTTCGACCGCGACCGTCGCCGCCGCCACGACGGCACTCCTCGCGCTGACCGCGTGCGGTGGCGGCTCCGACCCGCTCGAACCGGACTCCGAGGGGGGCGGCACGGCCGCCTCCGGGACCATCGTCGTGGGATCCCAGGCGTACTACTCCAACGAGATCGTCGCCGAGATCTACGCCCAGGCGCTGGAGGCCGGGGGCTTCACCGTCGAGCGCAACTTCAGCATCGGCCAGCGCGACGCCTACATGCCCGCGCTCGAGAGCGGAGAGGTGCAGGTGTTCCCCGAGTACACGGGCAACCTGCTGCAGTTCTTCGACCCCGAGACGACCGCGACGTCGACCGACGACGTCTACGCCGCCCTGCAGGAGGCGCTCCCGGACGGGCTGACCGTGCTGGAGCAGTCCCCCGCGACGGACCAGGACTCCTACACCGTCACGTCGGCCTTCGCCGAGCAGCACGACCTGACCACCATCGCGGACCTGGCGGGCGCGGGCGACCTCACGCTCGGCGGCCCGGCCGAGCTGGAGCAGCGCCCCTACGGCCCGAAGGGCCTCGAGGACGTCTACGGCGTGGACGTGAAGTTCGAGGCCACCGGCGACACCACCGTGCAGGACCTCGTGGCCGGCACCGTGGACGTCGCGAACGTGTTCACCGCCGACCCGCGCATCCAGACCGAGGACCTCGTCGTCCTCGAGGACCCCGAGGCGCTGTTCCTGGCCTCGCACGTCGTCCCGCTGGTCTCCGAGGACGTCGCCGACCAGGTCGCCGACGTCCTCGACCCGGTGAGCGCCGCCCTCACCCCGGAGGGGCTCGTGGAGCTCAACGTCCAGTCCACCGAGGAGCAGAGCTCCACCGAGGACATCGCGGCCGGCTGGCTCGAGGAGAACGGCCTGAGCTGACCGGGCCCACCCAGGCCGCCCACGCGGTCGCGGCGCGCCGGCTCAGGCCACGCGCGCCGCGATCGCGTCGGCGAACGCTCCCAGCGATGCCCCGTCGCCGTCGTGCTGCAACCAGAGCGACGGCTCGGTGAGCTCCAGCTCGATGACCATCGGCGTGCCGTCGTCCCCGGTCACGAGGTCGACGCGCGCGTACAGCAGCGGGCGGTCGAGGTCGAGCTCCTTCGCCGCGACCGCGAGCGCCCGTCGGGCCACCGCAACCTGCTCCTCCGTCGCCTGCGCGGGCATCATCTGCTCGCGCAGGTACGGCTCGTCCGACTCGCTGCTCGGGCCCGTGAGCAGGGCGTCCTTGCGGACGGCGTGGCTCAGCTCGCCGTCGATGAAGACGAGGCCGGTCTCCCCCGCCGTGTCGACCGACGTCACGTAGGGCTGGATCATCACGGCACGCCCGGCGTCGAGCAGCCCGACCGCGTGGCTGATGGCCAGCGCCCGGGACTGCGCGCTGACCGGCTGGTAGCGGCCGGCGTCCTTGGCACCCGCACCCACCACCGGCTTGACGACGAAGTCGCCGAAGGCCGGCATCCGCGTGTGCACGGCGCGCTTGGACAGGTGCCGTGCCGGGTCCAGCCAGATCGTCGGGATGACCGGGATGCCGGCCTCCTCGAGGACGCGCAGGTATCCCTTGTCCGTGTTCCAGGCGAGGACCTCCGCGGGGTTGAGGAGCCGCGGCACCCGCCGCGCCCAGGCGACGAACTCGTCCCGCCGCGGCGAGTAGTCCCAGGTCGAGCGGACGACGACGAGGTCGAAGGCCGACCAGTCGATGTCCGGGTCGTCCCACACGAGGGGCTCCGCGCGGAACCCGCGGTCCGTGAGCTCCTCGAGCAGGGGACGGTCGTCGGCGTCGAGGTCGGGAAGGGCCCGACAGGTGGCGAGTCCGATGCGCTTCGTCGTGGTCACGCGCCGAGCCTAGTGGCCGACGCGCGGGCGGGCCCCGCCGGGACCGGGTCTCGGCGGGGCCCGCGGGTGCGGCGCACCCGGTCCGGCGTCGTCAGTGCTTGGCGACGGCCTTCTCGGCGCCGGCCCCGGTGAGGGAGCGGACCTCCATCTCGGCGAACTTCTCCGGGTGCGGCTTGTCCTTCGACAGGAAGGTGCCGACGATACCGAGCAGGAAGCCGAGCGGGATGGACACGAGGCCGGGGTTCGTCAGCGGGAAGATGTCGAAGTCCGCCGACGGGAACATCGCCTTCTCGTTCCCCGACACCGTGGGCGACAGGACGATGAGCACGATGCAGGAGATCAGCCCGCCGTAGATGCTCCACAGCGCGCCCGAGGTGTTGAACCGCTTCCAGAACAGCGAGAACACGATCGTCGGCAGGTTGGCCGAGGCCGCCACCGCGAACGCGAGCGCCACGAGGAACGCGACGTTCTGGTTCTGGGCGAAGATGCCGCCCACGATGGCGATGATGCCGATCACGACGACGGTCCACCGCGCGATGCGCACCTCCGAGTCGGGCTTGACCTGCCCCTTCTTGATGACGTTCGCGTAGATGTCGTGGGAGAAGCTCGCCGCGGCCGTGATCGTCAGCCCGGCCACGACCGCGAGGATCGTGGCGAAGGCGACGGCGGAGATCAGGCCGAGCAGGATCTCGCCGCCCAGGGCGAAGGCCAGCAGCGGCGCCGCCGAGTTCACGCCGCCGGGGGCGTTGTTGATCGCCTCGGGCCCCACGAGCGCGCCCGCGCCGTAGCCGAGCACCAGCGTGAACAGGTAGAAGATGCCGATCAGCCAGATGGCCCAGACCACCGAGCGCCGCGCCTCCTTGGCCGTCGGCACGGTGTAGAAGCGCATGAGCACGTGCGGCAGGCCCGCCGTGCCGAGCACCAGGGCCAGCGCGAGGGACAGGAAGCTCAGCTTGGACGTGCCGTCCACGCCGTACTGCTTGCCCGGCTCGAGCAGCGCCTCGCCGCCCGGCCCGGCCGCCTCCACGGCGCCGCCGAGCAGGTCGGAGAGGTTGAAGCCGAACTTGGCCAGCACCCAGACCGTCATGATGGCGGCGCCCGCGATGAGGAGCACGGCCTTGATGATCTGCACCCAGGTGGTGCCCTTCATGCCGCCCACCAGCACGTAGAGGATCATCAGCGCGCCGACGACGGCGATGACGAGGCTCTGCCCGGCCCTGCTGTCGACGCCGAGCAGCAGCGCGACGAGGCCGCCGGCGCCGGCCATCTGGGCGAGCAGGTAGAAGAAGACCACGAGGAGGGTCGCGAGGGCGGCCGCCATGCGCACCGGGCGCTGCCGCAGGCGGAACGAGAGCACGTCGGCCATCGTGAACTTGCCGGTGTTGCGCAGCAGCTCGGCCACCAGCAGGAGCGCCACCAGCCACGCGACGAGGAACCCGATCGAGTAGAGGAAGCCGTCGTACCCGTTGAGCGCGATGGCGCCGCAGATGCCGAGGAAGGAGGCTGCCGACAGGTAGTCGCCCGCGATGGCGGTCCCGTTCTGCGGGCCCGTGAAGTTGCGCCCGCCGGCGTAGAAGTCGGCGGCGGACTTGTTCTGCCGGGACGCGCGGAACACGATCACGAGGGTCACGAGAACGAACGCGGCGAAGATACCGATGTTGACCCAGGGGTTGCCGATGTCCGTGGCCTCGGCGGCGGACACGAGGGGGGCGCCCGCGAGGGACTCGGTCAGGATGCCGCTCACAGCTCGCCCTCCTCGATCTCACGACGCAGCGCGTCGGCCCGCGCGTCGAACTTCTTGTTCGCCCAGCGGGCGTAGAGCATGGTGATGACGAACGTGGAGACGAACTGACCGAGCCCGAACAGCAGCCCCACCGTGATGTTGCTGCCGCCCAGCCGGATGCTCATGAAGTCGTGGGCATAGTTGGCGAGCAGGACGTAGACGAAGTACCAGACGAGGAACAGCGCCGTCATCGGGAACACGAAGCTCCGGAAGGCGCGCCGCAGCCCCTGGAACTCGTCCGACCGCTGCACCCGTTGGTACTCGGTCTCCCCTGGTGGTGGCCCCGCGGTGGACAGGTCGCTCATGTTGCCTCCGTTGGCTCAGGCGTCCGACGGGGCCACGCTGCCCCGCTCGAGAACGTTTCGCGTGGCACACCTTGCTAGAGCCGGACCGTGTGGCGCAAGTCACTTCCCGGGCGCGTCCCAGGTCGGGGACGAGGTCGGCGTCACGGTCGGCGTCACCGTCGGTGGCGAGCCGACCCGAGACCGGGGCTCAGAGGCGCACGTACTCCAGGTCGGTCGCGCCCCGGCCCGCGGCCGAGCCCTTCTTCTCGAAGCTCGTGAGCACGCGGCCGTCGAACCGCGGCGCGCGCTCCCCCGGCCCGTGGGCGTTGCGGAAGTCGTCGCTCGCCTCGAGCACGTCGAGCATCTGGTCGGCGTAGTGCGACCAGTCGGTGGCGAGCCGCCACACGCCGCCCGGCCGCAGCACGCGGGCGGCGAGCGCGGCGAAGGCGGGCGTGACGAGCCGGCGCTTCTGGTGCCGGGACTTGTGCCACGGGTCCGGGAAGAACACCCACAGCTCGTCGACCGACGCCTCGGGCAGCGCCGTGGCCAGCAGCTCCGCGGCGTCGGCCTGCACCAGGCGCAGGTTGTCCAGCTCGTTCCCGGGCGCACCGCCGTCGCGGCCCGGCTCGGCACCCGCGTGCCCGGCGCGCACGATCGTCTGCGCCAGGCCGGGCGTGTACACCTCGACGGCGAGGTGGTCGCGCTCGGGGTGCGCGGCCGCGGCGGCGACGATCGCCTCGCCCTGGCCCGACCCGATCTCCACCACGAGCGGTGCGGTGCGCCCGAACGCCTGCGCGGCGTCGAACCGCCAGGCGGGGTCGACCGACGTGACGGCGACGTCGCGCGGAACGTCCACGAGGTACCGGTCTCGCCGGGTGTCCCAGGCCTTGCGCTGCGCCGTCGTGAGGCGCGCGCTGCGCCGCACGAAGCTCACGGGCTGGCGGCGGTAGCGCGGGTCGACGGGCTCGGAGGTCACGGGTTCAGGCACGCGTCAAGGGTAAGCGGGCTCCTCCCGCCGCTGCTCCCCCCGCTGCTCCCCCCGTTGCTCCCCCGTGGCCCCGCGCCCTCAGGCGCTGAGCTCCACGAGCGCGAGCAGCGCCTCGCCGTACGCCTCGGCGGGGTCCGGGTCGGCGAAGGTGCGGAGCTCGCCCAGCAGCTCCACCTCGACCTCGTAGCGCTCCTCCCCGCCCTGCTCCCCCGCGCCCGGAGTGGTGCGGGTCAGCCCGCGGAACGTGGAGCGCAGCAGCTCGCGCAGCTGGTCCTCGCGCGGGAGCCACAGCGCGTCCTCGATGGCGACGGAGTCGAGCGCCCACTCGGTGGTGCCGTTGAAGCCGAGGATGGTGCCGGTCGGGTAGTCGCGGGCCTCGATGGTCATGGTGCTCACCGTGAAGACCTCGTCGGACAGCTCCGGGGCGTCGATGCGGAACCGGTCGCCGTCGGCGGGGCGCCACACCAGCCCCGCGTCGCGCAGCCGGGTCGCGAGCTCGGTGGAGATCATCGACCCATCCTGACCCCTCACCCGAGCCCGAGCACCCGCTGCACGAACCAGACGAGCCCGACGACGGCGACCCCGCCCGCGACGGCCGCGGTCACCCACCGCGCGGCGCGGGGCGCCCGTCGGCGCAGCAGCACGAGCAGCGGGAAGAGCACGGCGACGATGCCGAGCTGCACCGCCTCGATGCCCACGTTGAAGACGAGCAGCGACCCGAGCAGCCCCCACGACCAGGGGTCGTCGAGGCCCAGGGCGCCGGCGAACCCCAGGCCGTGCACGAGCCCGAACCCGAACACGACGGCGAGCCGGACGACGTCCGACCGCGACAGGTCGTGCCAGCGCCGCCAGCCCCGCCGGCGTGGCTCGGTCGCGACGTCGACCAGCAGGTCGAGGCGGGGCGGCGCGCCGGGCCGCACGGCCCACAGGTGCCCCGCGGCCACGACGGCGATCGAGAGCGCGATGACGGGCTCCACCACGGCGCCGGGCGCGCTCACGGCCCCGGTCGCGGCGAGGAGGAACGTCACCGAGTGCGCCACGGTGAACGACGTCGCCACCAGGACGACGTCGCGCAGCCGGCGTGAGCCGACGATCAGCGCCAGCAGGAACAGCAGGTGGTCCGGGCCGAGCAGCAGGTGCTCCGCGCCGAGCACGAAGAACTCCCCGAGCCGGTGCCACGTGCCCTGCCCGCCGGTCGTGACGGTCGGGCCGGCCGGCGTGAGCACCGCCGAGCCCTCCTCGCCGTCGAGGTCATACGTCACCATCGTCTCGGTGGTGTGCACGAACGACTCGGAGTCCGGGAAGAGCGCGCTGAACAGGGTGTGCGTCGCGTCGCCGTCGCCGTCGGGGCACGCGTAGTCGAGCACCACGGTGGCGTACGGGGTGCCGCCGCGGTCGCCCACCGTCGGGTCTCCCGCCAGCGCGGGCGTGCAGAGCTCCTCGCCGGCCGCCACCTGGAACCGCTCGGTGACGTAGGCGGCGACCTCGTCGGCGTGCTCGGCGAGCTGGGCCTCCTGCGCGGCGGCGCCGCGGGCGTCGTAGGCCTCGGCGGTGAGCCAGGCGGACTTCATGAGCAGGTCGTACTCGAGGTCCAGCTCGACGTGCACGTCGGCGCCCGGACCGGCGGTGGCCCGTGCGTACGCGTCGGTCGTGGCGTCGTGGGCCGCGGCCGGGCCCGCCGTCCCGACGGTCGCGGCCACGGTGACGAGCCCGAGGGCCGCCAGGACGGCGCCGCGACGCGACGCCGTCCTGGCCGGGTGGGAGGACGTCACCGCGCGCCGCCCCGGGTGGTGAAGAAGGCCGGCTCGGCGGCGGTGACGCCGCCGCCGCGCGTCGTGGCCGTGACGATCCACGCGTACTGCGTCCCGCGCTTCAGCCGGTCCCAGCGGACCGACGCCACGTCTCCCGACGCCACGGTCTTCGTCCCGATCACCCTGCTGGGCGCGTAGACCGCCAGCGAGTCCGTGACCAGCGACGTCGTGCGTGTGGTGAGGTCCACCGGGAGCACCAGGTTGTCCGCCGTGGAGTCGTAGCGCGCGTCCGGGTCCCACTCGTCCGCCCCGAAGTCGTCGAGGAACGGCGAGTAGGTGTCGACGCTCATCTCCGCGCGGTCGACGTCGAACTGGAGGAGCCGGAAGTACGACGCCCCGAACCGCAGCCGCTCGGCCGGGTCGTACCCGCCGATCGTGCCGAGCCCCACCCGCCCCGCGGGCACGGTGAACGCCTGGTAGTCCGCGAGCAGCTCGACGACGCCGTCCGCGATCTGCCCGACCTTCGGCTTCACGTTGGTCGTGACGCCGTGCACGTGCCCGGCGAGCACGAGGAACACGTTGTCGTTCGGCTCGACCACGTACTTGTACAGCGGGGAGCCGTCCGGTGTGGCGAAGCCCGCGTTCCGGCCGTCCTTCTGCGTGCTGGCCGCCAGGTACGCGTGGGTCATGAGGATGCCGTTGCGGTCGGGGTAGCGCTCGAAGATCCCGTCGGCCCACTCGGCCTCCTCCCGGGTCACGCCGTACCCCATGCCGACCGCGACGAAGTCCAGCCCGCCCGCGGAGAACAGCACGAAGTGGTTGGAGTTGTCGCCCTCGCGCCAGGCGCCGTACTCGGCGTTCTCCCAGGACTCGGCGGCGGCCTCGTACCGGTCGGGGCCGAAGTACCGGTTGTAGGTGTCGGCGCCGCCGTCCGCCCCGGACCAGTTGTCGTGGTTGCCCGCGACGGCGGAGTTCGGGATGCCGTCGATCTTCGCCTGCTGGCGGGAGGAGACCTCGAACTCGCCGGTCACCTGGTCCCGCATCGCGTCGTCCCGCGGCTCGCGGATGTTGTTCTCGATGAGGTCGCCCGTGTGCGAGACGAACGCGATCTTGCGGTCCTCGGCGTTCGCCGCGATCCACTCGGTCACCCCCGCGTACGCCGACTCCCAGATCTCCCGCTCCTCGGCCGTCTCCTGCTCGACCGCGCCCTCGGAGAGGTACTGCGTGTCGGTGAGGTGCGCGATGGAGAAGTCGTAGTCCGCCGGGTCGGCGAAGCCCTCGGGCCCGGCTTCGAGGTCGTCGGCGAAGGGGTCCGAGGCGGCCACCATGACGTGCACGACGCCGCGGTCGCGGTGCTCCGGGCCGGCCGGCGCGACCAGCACCGTGTCGCCGTCGGCGGAGCCGCGCGACGCCGCGAGGGTGTCCCACGCCCGCGCCTTCGTGTCCCACACCAGCAGCGTGACCTCGCGGGCCGGGTCGGCGGTGCCGCTCCAGCGCACCACCGGGTGCTCCTCGCGGCTCTTCACCCGCACGTCGAAGCGCTGGTAGGAGACGGCGTCCGCCCGCGGGGAGGCGAGGGTCTTCCCGTCGCCCGCGGCGAGGCCCTTCGCGGACGCCTTCTTCGCCCCGCGGGGGTTCAGCTCCGTGGGGACGGCGTCGGCCGTGCCCTGGCGGACCTCGCCCGGCAGCAGCACGTCGGCCTGCGCGAAGGTGGCCGTGATCTTGCCGTCGTCCGGGCCGGCGACGCGGGCCGAGAGCGTCACCGGCGAGGCGACGTCGGCCGTCCCGCGGGCGGGGGCGAGGTCGGTCGGGACGTCGGGCACGCCGGCGCTGGTGAACACGATCTCGCGCGTCGCCGTGTTGCCGAGCGAGTCGGCGGTCGCGACCTCGAGGGTGTGCTCCCCCGCCCCCAGGCCCGGGCCGACCGGGTCACCGAGGGCGACGGGCTCGCCGTCGAGCGTGACCTGCGTGTCGCCGACGACGCCGTGCGCGTCGTCGAGCTCCACCGCGAGCGGCACGGCGGACGTGATCCGTGCGCCGTCGGCCGGGGTTGACGCCGTGACGCGGGGCGCCGAGTTGTCCGTGTCCAGCACGCGGGTGGCGGTCTCGCCCGTGGTGGACGCCGCGGCGAGCTCGTGCTCGCCGTCCTCCAGGTCGGCGGTGTCGAGGTCGGCGCGCAGGCCGCGGGCCGGGGCGTCGACCAGGAAGTGCAGGTCCACCTGGCGGAAGGAGTTGAGGTTCGAGCCGCAGGTGCCGTCACCGAGCGCGTACGAGGCCGCCGCGTTCTGCTGCTGCGCCGTGCCGCCCGCGGGCGTGAGGACGACGTCGGAGACCGTGAAGTCGTCGAGGTTGCAGTCGTTCGCGAACGCGCCGGTGACGACGTCGATCTCGTTCCAGCCGGGCAGGAGCCACTCGTTCGGGAACGTGATCTCGCCGCGGCCGCCGACGATCGTCTGGTCGATGCGGCGCTCGATGCCGTTGATGCGCAGGGTGTTGTTCGCCGACCCGTCCAGCGAGTTGGAGCCGACGACGAACGAGACGGTGGCCTCGCCGTGGCCGAGGGCCGGGAACGCGGTCTCCCCCGGGGCGTCGACGGTCCACACCAGCTCGACCTCCGGCAGCGCCGTGCTGGACGAGCCGCAGCTCCCGTCGCCCATCGCGTACGACGGCCGGAGGTCCGCCGGCGGGGTGACGGTGCCGTCGGCGACGCTCAGCGCCAGGTCCGAGGCCGTGAAGTCGTCGAGGTTCGCCCCGCAGGACGACGAGACGTCGCCCGCCACCAGCGCGATCGTGTTCTCGCCGGGGTGCAGCAGGCGGTTCGGCACGCCCACCTGGACCCGCTCGGAGACGAGGTCGCGTCCGCCCTCGCCGCGCAGGTCGAGCCGGGTGCCGTTGACGAGCAGGTGGTTCTGATAGCGCGTCTCGATCGCGTTCGTGCCGACGTCGAACGAGAACACCGACACCCCGTCGCCGAGGGTCGCGGGCCCGGCGACGGGCTCGCCGTCGACCGTGAGCGAGGCGGTGCCGCCGTCGCCGTCGGCCGGGGCGGACGCTGTGACGGTCTGCATGCCGCGCGTGAGCGTCCCGTCCTCCGGCGAGACGGCGGGCGCGCCGACGGGCGCGTTGTTCACGCGCACCGTGTGGGTGGCGGTGGCGCCGGAACGGGTGGTCGCGACGACCTCGTGCGTGCCGTTCGCGAGGGCGGTCGTGTCGACGTCGGCGGCGAGGCCCGTCGTGGAGCCCGGCACGGACCCGACCTCGAACGTGACCGTCGCCTCCTTGACGTAGGAGGTGTTGCTGCCGCAGGACCCGTCGCCCATCGAGTACCCGAAGGCGTTCCCGGCGTCGCCGGCGGTCTCCCCGAGCAGCTCGAGCTGGAGCTCCGAGACCACGAAGTCGTCGAAGTTCACGCCGCAGGACGCGTCCAGGCCGCCCGCGTGGATCTCGACGGTGTTGGTGCCCTGCACCAGCCACTCGTTCGGCACCGGGAGCGAGACCCGCTCCGACACCCAGGTGCGCTCCTGGTCGACGCGGTGGCCGTTGACCACGAGGTAGTTGCCGAACGCGACGTCGGCGGAGTTGCTGCCGACGTCGAACGTCAGGGCGGAGGTACCCGTCGTCGTCTCGAGGCCGGGCAGGTCCGCGCCGTCCACGGTGACCCGGCCGACCGGGTCGCCCGCGGTGGTCGGGTCGGCCGCGAACCGCACCGTGCCCTCGAGGTGGGCCCCGTCCTTCGGGGCCAGCGCGGGCGCGGTGCCGGGCTTGGCGGGCCTGCCCGGCTCCTTCCCGCGCTCGGCGTCGGGCCCGCCCTCCGGCCAGCCGGGGAACCCGTCGAACCGGCCGTCGTCGGTGCGGTCCTCGGTGGCCGCGGGTGCGCTCGGCGGCGGGTCGGTCGGGGCCGCGGACGCCGGCGCGAGGCCCGCGGCGGGGAACGCCAGCGAGGCCGCCACCACGCCGGCGGCAAGAGCGGACGCGCGCAGGCGTCCTGAGGGGTTCGGCCGCATCAGCGTGCCGTCCTTCCTGTCGTCGATGAGGGAAGGGCGCTCCCGCCAGGCAGCCCGGGCTCACCCGGAACCAGAGCGTGGCGGCGGCGGGTGAACGCGACGGTGCGCCCGGGCAGCGACCGGACGAACTCTGGACGACGTCTGGACGGCACGAGAAAGCCCCGCCCGGCGCTGCCGGACGGGGCTTGCTGGTGCGCCATCAGGGACTCGAACCCCGAACCCGCTGATTAAGAGTCAGCTGCTCTGCCAATTGAGCTAATGGCGCTTGGTCGTGCATGGCCAGAGGACACCCGCAGGTTCGCACCGGGAGGGTCCTCACGCGACGAGGTCCCCGCGGTACGGGGACCTCGTGCTGGTGCGCCATCAGGGACTCGAACCCCGAACCCGCTGATTAAGAGTCAGCTGCTCTGCCAATTGAGCTAATGGCGCCGGCGGGGAGAAACATTACCAGCCGTGCGCGGGTGCCGGGAAACCGTCGTGGCCGGTCAGCGCTGTGACCTCCGCGACAGGCGATTGCGCCGCGCACGGCGGGTCACCGGAACGCCTGCTGGCCCGTCAGGTGCCGCCCGAGGATCAGCGTGTGCACCTCGTCGGTGCCCTCGTACGTGCGGACGGACTCGAGGTTCGCGGCGTGCCGCATCGGCGAGAGCTCCAGCGTGATGCCGTCGCCGCCGAGCACGGTGCGGGCGGTCCGGGCGACCTCGATCGCCGACCGCACGTTCGCGAGCTTGCCCGCCGAGATCATGTGCGGCTCCAGCCGCCCGGCGTCCTTCAGCCGCCCGAGCCGCAGCGCCAGCAGCTGCGCCCGTGACACCTCCAGCGCCATGTCCACGAGCTTCGCCTGCGTGAGCTGGAACGCCGCCAGCGGCCGGCCGAACTGGACCCGCTCCCCCGCGTGCCGCAGCGCGGCGGCGAGGCTGTCGCGCGCCGCGCCCGTCGCGCCCCACGCGATGCCGTAGCGGGCCTCCGCGAGGCAGGCGAACGGGCCGGCCAGGCCGGGGTGCTCCGGCAGGATCGCGTCGGCGGGCAGGCGGACGTCGTCGAGCACGACGTCGCACTGGACCGACGCGCGCAGCGACAGCTTCGGCTCGATGGGCGTCGCGGCGAACCCGGGCGTCGCCGTCGGGACGAGGAAGCCGCGGACCCGCGGCCGCGCCTCCTCGGCGCCCTCGGCCGGGTCCGAGGCACGCGCCCACACCACCGCGACGTCGGCGATCGACGCGAGCCCGATCCACCGCTTGCGCCCCGACAGCACCCACTCGTCGCCGACGCGCGTCGCCGTCGTCGTCATCGAGGCCGGGTCGGAGCCGGCCGTGGGCTCGGTGAGCGCGAAGCAGCCGATCGTCTCGCCCGCCGCCATCCCCGGCAGCCAGCGTTCGCGCTGCGCGGCCGACCCGTGCTTCGCGATCGCCGTCATCGCGAGCGAGCCCTGCACCGACACGAAGGTACGGATCCCGGAGTCGCCGGCCTCGAGCTCCGCCATCGCCAGCCCGTACTCGACCGCCGACCGGCCCGCGCAGCCGTGGCCGTGCAGGTGCATGCCGAGCAGCCCCGCCTCGGCGAGGCGGGGCACCAGGTCGAGCGGGAACACGCCGTCCGCGAACCAGCGCGCGACGTGCGGACGGACGTGCTCGTCGACCAGCGCGCGGACCCGGTCGCGCGTCGCGCGCTCGGTCGGGCTCAGCTCGTCGTCGAGCGCCAGCAGGTCCAGGGGGTCACCCGTCATGACGCCACTGTGGCAGACGCCGCGGCGTATCGGTGCAGGGCGCCGGCGAACGTCAGAGGTACAGGCCCGTCGCGCCGCCGTCGTCCGCGGTCTCGGTGACGCCGTGCACGTCGCGCTCGCGCAGCAGCACGTAGTCCGTGCCGCCGAGGTCCACCTCGGCGCGGTCCTCGGGGTCGTAGAGGACGCGGTCGCCCACGGCGACCTGCCGCACGTGCTCGCCCTTCGCCACCACCTGCGCCCACGCGAGGCGCTTGGCCCCCGCGGCGGTCGCGGGGATCACGAGGCCCGCCGTCGACTGCCGCTCCGCCGAGTCGACCTCCGGCTGCACCAGCAGGCGGTCGTGCAGCATGCGGATGGGCAGGGGCTTGCTGTCGGGGGTGCGGGGCGCGCGGTCAGTCACGGGCTCCACGCTAGACGACGGAGGCGTCTAGGCTCGACGCCGAGCGCGCACCCGCCACCCCTGTCGCGCACCTGTCGCGACCCCGGTGGCGCACCGGGTGCGGCGCACCGCACGACCTCGACACCTTGGAGCACCCGTGACCCGTCTCGCCGTCGGCGACACCGCCCCCGCCCTCGAGCTGCCCGCCGTCCTGCCCGATCCCACCGGCACCGGGCACATCACCGGCACCTACTCCCTGGCCGACGCGCTCGCCGAGCCCGGCCGCAAGGGCGTCGTCGTGTACTTCTACCCCGCCGCGATGACGCCGGGCTGCACCACCGAGGCGTGCGACTTCCGCGACTCCCTCGCCTCGCTGCAGGGCGCCGGGTACGCCGTCGTCGGCGTCTCGCCCGACGGCGTCGACAAGCTCGCGACGTTCGCCGAGCGCGACGCCCTGACGTTCCCCCTCCTGGCCGACACCGAGCACGAGGCGCTCGAGGCGTGGGGCGCCTGGGGCGAGAAGAAGAACTACGGCAAGACGTACGTGGGCGTCATCCGCTCCACCGTCGTCGTCGGCCCGGACGGCACGGTCGCCGTCGCGCAGTACAACGTCAAGGCCACCGGCCACGTCGCCCGGGTGCGCAAGACGCTCGGCCTCGACTGACGTGACTTTTCGCGAGGTGCCGGAGACGGGGGTCGAACCCGCACGCCCTGAGGGCACGGCGATCTAAACGCCGCATGTCTGCCAATTCCATCACTCCGGCTGGCCGGCGACAGTGTAACTAGGCCGCGTCCTTGCCCGCGTCGTTGCCATCGTCAGCCTCACACACGGCGGGCGCGTTCCCATACCGACCCCGCGACCGTCCTGCGAAGTTCGGTGTCTGTGCATGGCAGTTGGGGCACAGGAACCTGAGGTTCGTGGCCCTGTTGTCCCGAAAATCGCCGCTGATGTGGTCGATGTGCAGCGTCAACGGCATCCCTTGCCACTGTCCGTCGCAACCACAACTCTCACAGGCGTACGCGCGGCCAATCTCGAGGAGCGCTCGCCGCAGGCGATGCGGAGGGCGACGCCTGGTCGCCGAAGGGTCGTTGACAAGGAGGTCCGACGCCGCCAGCCGGGTCCCCACGCGCCGGGCGCCCTGATCACGCCGAAAGTGGCTTGTGTCGATCTCGAGCGCCTTGAGCATGCGGCTGATGTGGGCATGCGTTCCGCCGACCTCGCTGAGCCCCAGACGGCGCAGGACACCAGCAACGGAGTCGGACTGGGCCGCTGCCTCGCCCAGGAGCTCGGCCGTGTACTTTCGCCGCTGCCGCGTGAAGTGGCTCGTGTCGATACCGAACTCCTTGATCTTCTTGGCGATGTGGCTGTACGAGCCGCTGCGCAGCGGTACGCCGAGATACCGGAGTACGTCCGAACAAGAAGTGGCGTGCGCGGCTGCATCCGCAAGCAGATCCTTGGTGTATCTCCGACGTCGGCTCACGCTTCGAACATGAGTTCGACACACTGACATGGCAGCAGACAACGACGGCCGCCCCGGACATCCCGGGGCGGCCGTCGTACGTGGCGCTGGTGGCGCGATCAGGCCTGCGGCGAACCGTTGTTCGCGGCGGCAATCTGGGCGCGCACGTCGTCCATGTCGAGGCCTTTCACGGCCTCGACGACCTGCTTGAGCGCGGGCGCGGGCAGCGCGCCAGCCTGGTTGAACACGAGCACGCCCTCGCGGAACGCCATGAGCGTCGGGATGGCGCTCACGCCCGCGGCGGCGGCGATGCGCTGGTGTGCCTCGGTGTCGATCTTCGCGTGCACGACGTCCGTGTTCTCCTCGGACGACGCCTCGAAGACGGGGGCGAACTGCTTGCACGGGCCGCACCACTCGGCCCAGAAGTCGACCAGCACGATGTCGTTGTCGGTGACGGTCTTCTCGAACGTGTCGTCGGTGAGCTCGACGGTGGCCATGGATGTCCTTCCGGTGGGGGTCTCCTTGGCACAGCAGCGGCGCCACCCCCAGTATTCCCGCAGCGGCCTGCCCCCGCGCTGGTGCGCCGTCCGGGCTGGTAGAAACGACGTGTGACGGACACGGCCGAGTTTCCCCCCGACGACGAGTTCTACCCGGGCGAGTCGCAGCCCGCGGGCTGGCTGACACCGGAGGACCTCGCGGCCGTGCGCGCGCAGCTCCCGCTGGTCTACGTCGACGCCGTGCCGGTGCGCGTGGACGACTCGGGCGACGTGGTCGCCGTCGGGCTGCTGCTGCGGGTCACGCCGCTCGGCACCATGACGCGCGCGCTCGTCTCGGGCCGCGTGCTCTACCACGAGCGGGTGCGCGACGCGCTGCTGCGGCACATCGAGAAGGACCTCGGCCCGGTGGCGCTGCCGCAGGTGCCCGCGTCGCCGCAGCCGTTCACCGTGGCGGAGTACTTCCCCACCCCCGGCATCACGCCGTACCACGACCCCCGGCAGCACGCCGTCTCCCTCGCGTACGTGGTGCCGGTGACGGGTGACTGCCGCCCGCAGCAGGACGCCCTGGACCTCGCGTGGCTCACCCCCGAGGAGGCGTGCAGCGACACCGTGCAGGCGGAGATGATCCACGGTCAGGGCACGATCGTGAAGCAGGCGATGGCCTGGGTGGGTCGCCTGTCGTGAGCCGCGGGTCGGCGGCAGCCGCTCACCTGCTCGTCGCGCTCCCCGCCCTCGGGGGCGTGCTCATGGAGCTCGTCATCGCGCTGACGGACGGGCCGGGCGCGGCGGGCACCATGACCGAGCGGCTCGTCCGGCTCTTCTCGTACTTCACGATCCTGTCGAACGTCGGCATCGGCGTCGTCTCCGTGCTGCTGGCGCTCGACCCGGCGCGCGACGGGCGCCTGCTGCGCGTGGCGCACCTCGACGCGCTGCTCTGCATCGTCGTCACCGGCATCGTGTACAACACCGTCCTGGCGGGGGCGGTGACGGGCCTCACGCAGGCCGGGCAGCTGTCCAACGTGCTGCTGCACATGGCGTCTCCCGTGCTCGCGGTGGCCGTGTGGGTGCTCGTCGGCCCGCGGCCGCGGGTGGACGCGCGGACCGTGGGCTGGTCCGTCGTCGGCCCGCTCGCGTGGATCGCCTACACCTTCGCGCGCGGCGCGGTGGTCGGCTGGTACCCGTACCCGTTCCTCGACGTCGGCGAGGTCGGGCTCGGGCGGGCGCTCGTCAACGCGGGCCTCGTCGGCGTGGTGTTCCTCCTGCTCGCCCTCGCCGCGCGCTGGGCGGACGGTCGGCTGCGGCCCGCGCCGAGCGCTCGATGAGTTCTCGACCCCGGCCGAGTCAGCCCCGCCATGACGCCGCACGGGCGTCCAGGACGGGAGGACACGCATGGGACGCCTCATCTACTCGATGATCACGTCGCTCGACGGCTACGCGAAGGCGGCGGACGGCGACCTCGGCGCGGCCGCGGAGGACCCGGAGGTGCACCAGTTCGTCAGCGACGTCTTCCGGGACGTCGGCACCTACCTCTACGGGCGGCGGATGTACGAGACGATGCTCTTCTGGGAGACCGCCGACGCCGACCCCGACCTGCCCACGCACATCACGCAGTTCGCCCGCGAGTGGCAGGCGACCGACAAGGTCGTCTACTCCACGACGCTCGAGACGGTGTCCAGCGCCCGCACCCGCATCGAGCGCACCTTCGACCCGGAGGCGGTCCGCCGGCTCAAGGCCGAGTCGGACCACGACCTCACCGTCGACGGCCCGAACCTCGCCGCGCAGGCGATCCGGGCCGGCCTCGTGGACGAGTACCACCTGTTCGTCACCACGAGCGTCGTCGGCGGTGGCACCCGCTTCTTCCCCGACGGCGTGCGGCTCGACCTCGACCTGGTCGAGGAGAGGTCCTTCGACAACGGGCTGATCTACGCGCGCTACCGGACGCGCTGAGCCGGGCCGGGCGCATGCCCCGGGTGTCACCGCCGCCAGGCCGCAGTCAGTGGAGCGCGACCTCCCAGCCCTCCAGCTCCGGCTCGCCGTCGGGCATCCGACCGGTGCAGTACCGGTGGAGCCAGGCCGCGGCCCGCCGCTCGGCCGCCTTCTCGTTGACCGGCTCGCCCCGGTCGTCGAGCTCGAGGACGTTCGCGAAGACGGCGAACAGGGTCTCCATCGCGCTCGGCTCGTCGCGCAAGACGTCCCAGTAGTCGACGTCCTCGAGGAGGGGGTGCCCGACCGATCCGCGGGCGACCCAGCCGGCGAAACGGCGCAGCGCTCCGGACGTGCCGGAGGAGAGGTTCGTGGTCACGGCGGCGACTGTACGTCGGCGCGCTGGCGGGCGCGACGCTGCCGCGCGCCCTGGCGCGCCTGGCAGCGCGCGGAGCAGAAGGAGCGGTCCCGGCGGGGCGACACGTCGGCGACCACGTCGGCGCGGTCGTCCACGCCAGGGCCAGCCGGCCGTCAGGAGCCGAGGTCGAGCACCGGCCAGTCGGAGAGGTCCGCACGCATGCGCCGGTCGTGGGTGGCGACGACGACGGCGGCCGGGGTGGCGACCAGGGCGCGGGTCAGCTCGTCCACGAGGTCCACGGACAGGTGGTTGGTCGGCTCGTCGAGCAGCAGCAGGTGCGGCGCGTGGAGCAGCGCCCGCGCGAGCTCGAACCGCCGCCGCTGCCCGGCCGACAGCTCCGCGAGCGGACGCTCGAGGTCCTCCTCGCTCAGCAGCCCCAGCGCCGCGACCGGCACGACGTGCTCCGGGTCCAGGTCGCCCCGGTGCAGCAGCTCGAGCGCCTCCGCCGCGTACGCGTCGAAGCCGGTCTGCCGCGCCCCCTCGCCCGGCGCCGCCCCCGAGGGTCGTCCGGGCGCCGCCTCCTGGGCGACGACGCCCAGCCGCGCGCCCGCCGTGACGGTGCGGGTGCCGCGTGCCAGCGTCACCCGGCCCGCGAGCGCCGCCAGCACCGTCGACTTGCCGGTCCCGTTCGGGCCGACGACGAGCAGCCGTCCCGAGGGCGGGACCGCGAGGCGGGTGCCGGGCAGGTCGAGCCGGACCGCGCCCGCCCGGTCGCCGTCGTCGGCCACCACCCGGGGCGACCGGAGCTCGACGAGCGGGTCGCCCGGGTCCCAGCCCGGCGACATCGACGGCAGGTCCGGGAACGCGAGTCGCGCGGGCGGCACCGGCACCTCGACGGCCTCGGCATCGAGCTTCTCGACCAGCCGGTCGGCGGCCTTCACGTGGATGCGGGCGCGCGTGGCACGCCGGTGCTTCTGCGAGCCCTTGGGCGGGCGCCACTCGTCCGACAGCCCCTCGTACGAGGCGTCCAGCCGTTCGGCGAGGACGCGGGCGCGCTCCTGCTCCGCGCGGTAGCGCTGCCGCCACCGGTGCAGCGCCTGGTTCTTCGCGAACCGGTACGCGAGGTAGCCCGGCTGCCCGTACAGCACGGGCTTGCCGTCCATCGACGGGTCCAGGTCGAGGATGGCGGTGGCGACGTCGTCGAGCAGCTCGCGGTCGTGCGTCACGACCACCACGCCGCCCTGCCACGCGACCAGCTCGCCGGTGAGGAACTCGATCGCGGAGTCGTCGAGGTGGTTGGTGGGCTCGTCCAGGAGCAGCAGGTCGGCGCGCTCCGCGAGCCGGCACGCGAGGCGCACCCGGTACCGCTGCCCCACGGACAGGGTGTCGAGGCGCCGGTCGGGGTCGCGCACCGCGCCCAGCCGGGTGAGGGCGACGTCGACCCGCCGGTCCGCGTCCCAGGCGGCCAGGTGCTCGGCGCGGGCCAGCAGCCCCGACAGCCGGCGCAGGTCCCCGGTCTCGTGGTCGAACGACGCGGCCTCCTTCTCGATCTCGGCGGCCAGCGCGCGCAGGTCGGCGAGCGTGCGCCGCACGAGGTCGCCCACGGTCTCCCCCGGCGTCGTCGCGAGCTCCTGCTCCACGAGGGCGACGGTCCCCCTGCGGCGGACCTCCCCGCGGCTCGGTTTCAGGTCCCCGGCGAGCAGGTGCAGCAGCGTCGACTTGCCGGACCCGTTCTCCCCCACCACGCCCAGGCGCGTGCCGTCGGAGACCCGCAGGCTCACGCCGTCGAGCACCGGACGGCCGGGGTAGGCGAACGCGAGGTCCGTGGCGGTGAGCTGCACCGGACAACCCTACGTGCGGCCCGCACAGGGTGGCGGCATAGGGTGGCCGCATGACTTCCCCCGCTTCCCAGGCCGCCACGTCTGACGTCGCACCCCGCGCGGACGGCCGCACGCCCTCTCAGCTCCGCCCGGTGACCATCACGCGCGGCTGGACCCAGAACGCCGAGGGCTCCGTGCTGGTGGAGTTCGGCAACACCCGCGTGCTGTGCACGGCGTCGTTCACCGACGGCGTGCCGCGCTGGAAGAAGGGGTCCGGCGAGGGCTGGGTCACCGCCGAGTACGCGATGCTCCCGCGCGCCACGAACGAGCGCAGCCAGCGCGAGTCGGTCAAGGGCAAGATCGGCGGCCGCACGCACGAGATCTCGCGCCTCATCGGCCGCGCGCTGCGCGCCGTCGTCGACGTCACGGCGCTCGGCGAGAACACGATCGTCCTCGACTGCGACGTCCTGCAGGCCGACGGCGGCACCCGCACCGCGGCCATCACCGGCGCGTACGTCGCGCTCGCCGACGCCGTCGCGTGGGGCACCCGCCATGGTCACGTCACCGGCGGCAAGCAGGTCCTCACGGACTCCGTCGCGGCCGTGAGCGTCGGCATCATCGACGGCACGCCGATGCTCGACCTGCCCTACGTCGAGGACGTGCGCGCCGAGACGGACATGAACGTCGTGACGACGGGCTCGGGCACGTTCGTCGAGGTGCAGGGCACGGCGGAGCACGCGCCGTTCGACCGCGCCGAGCTCGACGCCCTCCTCGACCTCGCCGTCGCCGGCACCGCGGAGCTCACCGAGCTCCAGCGCGCCGCGCTGGCGCAGGAGCTGTGACGATGACGGACGCGGCGACGGTGACCGTCCCCGCCGGTGCCCGCCTGGTGCTGGCCACGCACAACCGGGGCAAGCTCGTCGAGCTGCGCGCCATCCTGCGCGACCAGCCCGGCCTGGACGCGCTGCCCGACGACGCCGTCGTGACCGCAGGCGACGTCGGCGCGCCCGAGCCCGTCGAGGACGGCGTGTCGTTCGTCGAGAACGCGCTCATCAAGGCGCGCGCGCTGGCTCGCGCGACCGGCCTGCCCGCCGTCGCGGACGACTCCGGCCTGAGCGTCGACGTGATGGGCGGCGCGCCGGGCATCTTCTCCGCCCGCTGGTCGGGCAAGCACGGCGACGACGTGGCCAACCTCGAGCTGCTGCTCGCACAGCTGTCGGACGTCCACGACGAGCACCGCGCGGCGGCGTTCGTCTGCGCGGCCGCGCTCGTGACCCCGGACGGTCGTGAGGAGGTGTGCCTCGGCGAGATGCCCGGCACCCTGGTGCGCGCCCCGCGCGGGGAGAACGGCTTCGGCTACGACCCGATCCACGTGCCCGTCGAGCAGGAGCCGAACCCCGACGGCACGCCCGGGACGCGCACGTCGTCCGAGCTCACCCCGGCGGAGAAGAACGCCATCAGCCACCGCGGCAAGGCGTTCCGCGCCCTCGCCCCAGCGGTCGCTGAAGCCCTGTCCTGACGTTGTGAGCGGGCGTTTGGCCTGTTTCGGTCGCGAAACAGGGCCAAACGCCCGCTCACAGCGCTCAGGGGGTGCGGCGGCGGGCGGCGAGGGACGCGAGCGCCCGCCAGCCCAGCATCGTCACGCCCAGGAAGACGGCGGTGACGATCGCGAAGGACACCTCGACGCCGCCGATGCCGAGCACGGGCCGCAGCACGAGGCCCAGCACCACGGTGGCGAACCACACGGCCGCGCCGGTGGGCCACACCTGCGCGGGGGCGCGCCAGGCGCGCGTCGCGAGCCAGCCGACGGCGAGCCCCACGACGAACGGCAGCCCGACCAGCGCGACGTGCCCGACGCCCGCGGTGTCGTGGCTGAGCGTGCCCACCACGGTGAACACCAGCACGCAGACGAGGTCGCAGACGGCGGCGGGCCACGCGGGCCGAGTCGCGGGGTTCGTCGGGGAGGCGGGAGCAGGTGCGGCGTTCACGGGACCGAGGTTATCCGGCGCAGGGGCCGCCGGTCACAGCTCGTGCACCCCGCCGGCCGCCGCCACGGCGACCGGTCCGTCGTACACCGACCGTGCCTCGGCGATCGCGACGTCCGGCGCGTTCCAGACCGGCAGGTGGGTGAGCAGCAGGCTCCGCACCCCGGCGGCCGCGGCGGCCTCGCCCGCCCGCCGGCCCGTGAGGTGGATGCCGCGCTCCACGCCGTCGTCGCGCCCCTCCTGGAACGCCGCCTCGCAGAGGAAGAGGTCCGCCCCGCGCGCGCCCTCGACGAGGCCGTCGCACGCGTCCGTGTCGCCGGAGTAGACGAGCGTGACGCGCTCCCCCGGGCGCACCGACGACGGCCCCGTCACGCGGATGCCGTACGCCTCGACCGGGTGGTACACCGCGAACGGCTCCAGCTCGAACGGGCCGACGCGCACCGTGGCCCCGGGCTCCCAGGCGCGGACGTCGTACTCGCCGTCCATCGACTCGCCGGGCGTCAGCCCGTACATCGCGGCGGCGCGCTCGGCGGTCGTGCTCGGCCCGAGGACCGGGAGCCGGCGCGGCACGCCGGTACGGACGTCGCCCCGCTCCGGGTGGTAGCGCAGGTACACGTACAGCCCGGACAGGTCCGCGCAGTGGTCGGGGTGCAGGTGGGACAGCGCGACGGCGTCCAGGTCGAGAGGGTCGACGTGCCGCTGCAGGGCACCGAGCGCCCCGTTGCCGAGGTCGAGCACGACGTTCCACTCGCGCTCGCCGTCGTGCGCCTGCAGCAGGTACGCGGACGCAGGGGACGCCGGCCCGGGGAACGACCCCGAGACCCCCACGGTGACGAGCCTCATGCCGCCTCCACCAGGGTCACCTCCGGCCCCAGGAACCGGCGCGCGAGCCGCTCGAACGGCTCCGTCTCGCCGGTGGCGAGGAACCGGTGCACCGGTGCGGGGGCGTCGGGCGAGCGCTCCAGGCCGTGCTGCACGAGGTTGCGGTACACGTCCTTGGCGGTCTCCTCGGCGCTGGAGACCAGCGTGACGTCCTCGCCCATGACATAGGACACGGCGCCCGCGAGCAGCGGGTAGTGCGTGCACCCCAGGACGAGCGTGTCGACGCCCGCGGCCTTCACCGGGTCGAGGTAGCGGTGCGCGACCTCCAGCACCTCGGGGCCGGACGTCAGCCCGCGCTCGACGAGCGGCACGAAGTCCGGGCACGCCTGGGTGGTGATCTCCAGCCCGGGCGTCACGTGGAACGCGTCGTCGTACGCGCGCGAGTCGATCGTGGTCTTGGTGCCGATGACGCCGATGCGCCCGGTCCTCGAGGTGAGCACCGCGCGGCGGGCCGCGGGTCGGATGACCTCGACGACGGGGATGCCGCGTCGCACCGTGTACCGCTCGCGAGCGTCGGGCAGCGCCACCGCGGTGGCGGAGTTGCAGGCGATGACCAGCATCTTCACGCCCTCGTCGACCAGCCGGTCCATCACCGCGAGCGCCATCGCGCGCACGGCGGCGAGCGGCTTCGGCCCGTACGGGCTGTTCGCCGTGTCCCCCAGGTAGAGCACCTGCTCGTGGGGCAGCTGGTCGAGGATGGAGCGCGCGACGGTCAGCCCGCCGACGCCGCTGTCGAAGATCCCGATGGGGGCGTCGTTCACCCGAGGAAGCCTAGTCGCGACAGACCGTCACGACCCCGGGGAGTGAGCGGCGACACGGCGTGGCGCCCGCCACAGCAGCGCCCCGGCCTGCACGGACGCGTCAGGCGTCCGAGCGCCCGGCGCGCAGGTCCGCGAGCATCTCGTCGACCAGCGACTCCTGCGCGAACCCCGCGGCCACGAACACGCCGCCCCAGTACCGGCGCTCCCGGCCGGTCAGCCCGACCCGCTCCCAGCCGGCGTACTCGTCCGGCGCGGCGTCGTCCTCGTCGCTCTCGGCCTCGTCGTCGTCACCGTCGTCATCCTCGTCGTCGTCGAGCCCCGACAGGACGTCGTCGTGCAACGTCTCGACGTCCGCGTCGTCGACGAGCCCCAGCCGCTCCGCCAGCACGAGCCGCACGTCGGTCAGCGCCCCCGCGAACTCCTGCGCCGACTCGCGGGGCACGACGAGCTCGGCCCCGTCCCGCGGGTCGTCCGCCAGCACGTCCGGCGAGTCGATCGCGTCCGCGAACGCGACGAGCCGGGCCACCTTCCCGGCCGCCAGGTCCGTCTGCGTGAGGTGCCGGAACTCGGCGGCGACGTCGGCGTCCTCGTCGTGCGCGTCGGGAAGCAGCCGCTGCACCGCCGGGTCCTGCGGCACCCGGGCGACGCCCGTGAACGCGACGCCGTCGCCGACCTCGACGCCGGGCTCCAGCCCCGACTCCGCCCGCACCAGCTCCGCCACGTCCCGCGCGACGCGCCCGAGCACCTCGCGCTCGACGTCGTCCCACCGCGCGACGTAGCCCGCCGGCGCGGACCGGAACGGCGTCATGCCGCGCCTCCGCCCTGACCGGCGGGTCCCTCCGAGCCGCCGTCGGACGAGCCCGACTGCCGCAGCGTGGCCCACAGCCCGAACCCGTGCATCGCCTGCACGTCCACCTCCATGCGCTCGCGCGGGCCGGACGACACCACGGCGCGCCCGTCGTGGTGCACCTGCAGCATCAGCTTCTGCGCCTTCGCCGGCGGGTAGCCGAAGTAGCTCTCGAAGACGTAGCTCACGTACGACATGAGGTTCACCGGGTCGTTCCACACGATCGTCACCCACGGGTCCGCCACGGCCGTCGCCGCGTCGGCCCGGGTGTCGACCTGGGTGTCCCCCGCCGCCTCGGTCGCCGCGGCCGCTGTCGCGAGCCTCGCGCCCGTCGTCGTCTGCCCGTTCACCCGCCCAGCGTAGGCACAGCCGACCTGTGGCCGTCGACCGTCCGCCTGGCGGGCTTCACCCTGCCGGACCAGCGCGGGAGCCCTACCGTGTCCCCATGACCGACGAGCCCCGGGGCGACGCCGCCCCGTCGCTGCAGGCCGTCCCGGCCGCCCCGCTCCCGTCCGTCCGTCCGTCGGTCGCCCTGCTCACCGACCGGTACGAGCTGACGATGCTGCAGGCGGCGCTCGCGGACGGCACCGCGCACCGGCACTGCGTCTTCGAGGTGTTCACGCGCCGGCTGCCCGCCGGGCGCCGGTACGGCGTCCTGGCGGGCACGGGACGCATCCTTGAGGCGCTCGCGCACTTCCGGTTCGGCGACGCGGAGCTCGCCTACCTGGAGCGCGCGGGCGTCGTCGACGACCGGACCCTCGACTTCCTCCGGGGCTACCGCTTCACGGGCACGATCCAGGGGTACGCCGAGGGCGAGATCTTCTTCCCGGGCTCGCCGGTGCTGCAGGTCGAGGGCACGTTCGCCGAGGCCGTGCTGCTCGAGACGCTCATCCTGTCGATCCTCAACTACGACTCCGCCATCGCGTCCGCCGCGTCGCGGATGACCAGCGCCGCCGTGGACCGCCCCGTGCTCGAGATGGGGTCGCGCCGCGCCCACGAGCAGGCGGCCGTGGCCGCCGCGCGCGCCGCCGTCGTCGGCGGCTTCACGGGCACGTCGAACCTCGAGGCGGGCATGCGGTACGGCCTCGACACCATCGGCACCGCCGCGCACGCGTTCACGCTCCTGCACGACGACGAGCGCTCGGCGTTCGACTCGCAGGTCGCGTCGCTCGGGTCGGGCACCACGCTGCTGGTCGACACCTACGACGTGCGCCGCGGCGTCGAGAACGCGATCGCGGCGGGCGGGACGTCGCTCGGCGCGGTCCGCCTCGACTCGGGCGACCTCGGCGTCCTCGCCGTCGAGGTGCGGCGCCAGCTCGACGAGCTGGGCGCCACCGGCACGAAGATCGTGGTGACGTCCGACCTCGACGAGCACGCGATCGCCGGGCTCGCGGCCATGCCCGTGGACGTCTACGGCGTCGGGACGTCGCTCGTCACCGGCTCCGGCGCGCCCACCTGCGGCATGGTCTACAAGCTCGTCGCCCGCGCCGACACGTCCGGCGTGCTCCAGCCGGTGGCGAAGGCGTCGGCGCACAAGACGAGCCAGGGCGGCCGCAAGGCGGCGGCGCGCCGCTACGGGCCCGACGGGCGCGCCGTCGAGGAGGTGCTCGTCACCGGCCCGGACGACCTCGTCGTGGCGTGGTCCCCCGAGGACGGGTCCGACGGCCTGGCCGGCGAGACCGTCGACGGCGAGCGCCCCGACCTGCGCAGCCTGCTCGTGCCGCTCGTCGTGGACGGCGCCGTCGACTCCCGCTGGGTGGGCGCCTACGGCGTGCAGAACGCGGCCCGCCACCACCTCCAGGCCCGCGCGGAGCTGCCGCGCGGCGGCCGCCGGCTCTCCGCCGGCGACCCGGCCATCCCCACCGTGGACCTCGTCCTGCGCTAGAGGTCGGGTGCGGCTATCGCTTCCCGACGAACCAGCCGCGCACCATCTCGACGCGCGCGGCGAGCTGGTCCGCGGTGGCCAGGGGCACCTCGGGGCCGCCGCACCGGCGGCGCAGCTCGTTGTGCACCGAACCGTGCGGCGTGCTGCTCTTGCGCGCCCATGCGGACACCAGCTTGGACAGCTCCTTGCGCAGGTCGGCGGCCCGGCGGTGCTCCGCCTCCGACTGCTCCAGCGCCGCCTCGGACGCCGTCGCGCCGCCCCGGCCGCGCACCTGCTGCGCCTGCCGCTGCCGCAGCAGGGTGGTCACCTGGTCGGCCTCGAGGAGGCCCGGCAGGCCGAGGAAGTCGAGCTCCTCGGCGGAGCCGACGTCCGCTCCCGTGCCGAACTCGCCGCCGTCGAACAGCACCCGGTCGAACGACGCCTGCGCCTCGAGGGCCTCGAAGGAGCCGAGGAGCTCCCCCGACGCCTTCTCCTCCTTGTTCGCCGCCGCGAGGAGCGCCGCCTCGGGGTCGTACTCGATCCCCTGCTCCTCGGCCGTCTTCGGGCGGTCGAGCGCGTGGTCGCGCTCGAGCTCCATGCCGTTGGCGAGCTCGAGCAGCAGCGGCACGCTCGGTAGGAAGACCGACGCCGTCTCGCCACGCTTGCGGGCACGCACGAAGCGGCCCACGGCCTGCGCGAAGAACAGCGGCGTCGAGGTGCTCGTGGCGTACACGCCGACGGCGAGCCGCGGCACGTCCACACCCTCGGACACCATGCGGACGGCGACCATCCAGCGCGAGGTGCCCTGGGCGAACTCGTCGATGCGCGCGCTGGCGCCGTCGTCGTCGGACAGCACCACGGTGGGGCTCTGGCCCGTGAGCCGGGCCAGGTGGCCCGCGTACGCGCGCGCGTCCGTCTGGTCGGTCGCGATGACGAGGCCGCCCGCGTCGGGGACCGTGCGGCGCATCTCCGTGAGCCGCTTGTCCGCCCCGGCGAGCACCGACGGGATCCACTCGCCGTTCGGGTCCAGCGCGGTGCGCCACGCCTGGGCGTGCATGTCCTTCGTCATCGCCTCGCCGAGGCGGGCGCTGACCTCGTCGCCGGCCTTGGTGCGCCACCGCATGTTGCCGGAGTACGTCATGAACAGCACCGGCCGCACGACGTGATCGCGTAGCGCGTCGCCGTAGCCGTACGTGTAGTCGGCCTTGGACCGGCGGATGCCCTCGCGGTCCTCCTCGTACGTGACGAACGGGATCGGTGCGGTGTCCGACCGGAACGGCGTGCCCGTGAGGGCCAGGCGTCGGGTCGCGTCCTCGAACGCCTCGCGGACGGCGTCACCCCAGCTCAGGGCGTCACCGCCGTGGTGCACCTCGTCGAGGATGACGAGCGTGCGGGCCGCCTCGGTCCGGGCGCGGTGCAGCGCCGGCTTGGCCGCCACCTGCGCGTAGGTGAGGGCGACGCCGTCGTAGTGCGAGCCGTGCCGGCCCTGGCTGTTCTTGAACGACGGGTCGATGCGGATGCCGACGCGCGCGGCGGCGTCGGCCCACTGGTGCTTGAGGTGCTCGGTGGGCGCGACGACCGTCACGCGGCGCACCACGCCCGCCTCGAGCAGCTCGGTGGCCACGCGCAGCGCGAACGTCGTCTTGCCGGCGCCCGGCGTCGCGACCGCGAGGAAGTCCCGCGGCTCGCGGCGCCGGTACAGGTCGAGCGCCTCGGCCTGCCAGGCACGCAGGTTGGACGCCGTGCCCCACGGGGCGCGGCGCGGGAACGCCGGGCTGAGGTGGGACGCCGCCGACGACGACGGCGACTGCGGCAGCGGCTTGACCGGTTCCGCAGCGGCGGCGAAGAGATCAGGGGTGGACTCGGGCTCGTTCAGCGGCTGCGCGCTCACTTGCCGGAGTCGCCCTCGCCGCCCTCGCCGTCCT
Source organism: Isoptericola variabilis (assembly GCF_050311655.1). Classification (GTDB taxonomy): domain Bacteria; phylum Actinomycetota; class Actinomycetes; order Actinomycetales; family Cellulomonadaceae; genus Isoptericola; species Isoptericola variabilis. The sequence continues at coordinate 529,778 of NZ_JBNOZM010000001.1, read as the reverse complement.
GCGGGTCGCGGAGGCCGTCGTAGATCTCCTTGCAGACGGGGCACACCGGGAACTTCGACGGGTCGCGACCCGGCACCCACACCTTGCCGCAGAGCGCGATCACGGGCTTGCCCGACAGGGCGGACTCCATGATCTTCTCCTTGCGCACGTAGTGCGCGAAGCGCTCGTGGTCGCCCGGCTCCGCGGCCTGCTCACGGGTGTCCGGGCGCTCCAGCACGCTGGTGCCGGCCCCGGTGTCCTGCGAGGGGTCGGCGGGCGGGGTGGAGAGGGGATCGCTCATGCCGGGCAGTCTACGACGCACCCCCCGACGGTCCCCCGCCTCGCCGGCCCTCGTGCCGCGGATCCGGGAACGGATCACAGGCCCTGCCAGTCCGGCTTCGAGGCGAACGTCTGGCGGTAATAGTCCCCGAGCTGCAACCGGGAGGCCGCCGCGTCGTCGACCAGCACCGTCGCGTGCGGGTGCAGCTGCATCACCGTGCCCGGCCACATCGCGGAGATGGGGCCCTCGACCAGCTGGTGCACGGCCTCGGCCTTCTGCCGCCCGGTGGCCAGCAGCACCAGGTGGCGCGCCTGCATGATCGTGCCCAGCCCCTGGGTGAGGCAGTGCGTGGGCACCTGGTCCACGTCGTCGTCGAAGAACCGCGCGTTGTCCACCCGCGTCTGCGCCGTGAGGGTCTTGATCCGCGTGCGCGACGCCAACGACGACCCCGGCTCGTTGAACGCGATGTGCCCGTCCGTGCCGATCCCCAGGATCTGCAGGTCCACCCCGCCCGCATCGGCGATCGCCCGCTCGTACGCCTCGCACGCCGCCGGGATGTCCTCGGCCAGCCCGTCCGGCCCCGCCACCTGCTCGGCGGGCCACCCGACCCTCGAGGCGATCTCCGTCTCGATCACGTTGCGGTACCGCTGCGGGTGGTCCGCGTCCAGTCCCACGTACTCGTCCAGCATGAACCCGCGCGCCCGGGCGAACGACAACCCGTCCTCACGGTGCCGGCGCGCCAGCTCGTCGTACACCCGCAACGGGCTCGACCCCGTCGCCAGCCCCAGCACCGCGGCCGGGTCCCGGCGCAGCAGCGCCTCGATCGCGTCGGCCGCCAGCACGGCCAGCTCCTCGGCGGGGGCGATCACGACTTCCATGGGGGCTCCAGTCTCTCGGGGTACGGGATCGGTTCCATCATCCCGTGGTCGTGCGGTCGTACGTGTCAGTCGTCGGCCGCGGCCGGCGCGTTGAGCATCGGGGTGAGGCGCGCGTCGTACTCCTGCGCGAGGCTCGCGACGTCACCGCCGTCGGCGATGCGTCCGAACAGCTCCTCGTACACCCCGGCCTCCTCGATCGAGGCCCACCCGGGCGCGGGCGGCGTGAGCTTCGACGCGGTGGCCGTGCGGACCATGAGCCGGCCGAACGTGTCGCCCTTCATGAGCTCCTGGGCGTCCTCGTTCGCCGGCCCGAGCCCCGCGGCGGCGAGCTTCTCCTGGTACTCGTCGGAGAAGACGACCCGCAGCACGTCCTCGGCCAGCTCGGGGCTGCGCGACGCGGCGGAGACGGCGATGTTCGACCCGCCGGCGAAGACCGGGGCGATGCCGCCGTCCACCCCCGGCAGGGCGAAGATGCCGAACGTGTCCGCGTCCTTCATCCCGTCGCGCACCAGCTCGCCCTCGTCGTTGCGTACGAGGTGGCCGATGGACCATCGCGCCCAGGCGGGCGCCATGATCGTGGCCGCGGCCGGCACCGTCTTCTCGACGCCGTCGTTGAGGAAGTCCCAGTACTCGACGTCCTTCTCGGTGGACGGCAGGTAGGACGCGTTCTCGTACACGTCCTGCCACATCTCGAGGCCCTCGACGGTCTCGGGGTCCGACAGGGTGGAGACCCACCGGTCCCCCTCCTTGACCGCGAGCTCGCCGCCGGTGGCGAACACCCAGGAGATGCCGTTGCGCCAGTCCTGGCCGCCCATAGCGAACCCCGCGTGGTCGTCGTCGGTGAGCGCCTTGACCGACTCGCCGAACTCGGCGAGCGTCTCCGGCTTCTCGAGGCCGGCGGCGTCCCACAGGTCCTTGCGGTAGAAGACGTACCGGGAGCCGAAGTAGTACGGCAGGGCGTAGTGGCGGCCGTCGACCGAGCCGGCGTCGACGAACGACTGCAGCAGCTTGTCCCCGCCCAGCTCCTCGTACAGCTCGGGCGAGATCTCCCGGAACGCGCCCTGGGTGGTGAAGGTCGGCGACTGCGTGTTGCCGATCTCGACGACGTCCGGTGTGGTGGCGGGGTCCTTGACGGCCTCGGTGAGGTTCTCGACGAGGTCGCCCCACTCCTGCTGCTCGATCGTGAGGGTCGCGCCCGGGTGCTCGTCCTCGAACGTCTGCACCAGGTACTCACGCAGCTCGGGCGTGGTGTCCTCGCCGACCAGCCACATCGTGAGGTCCGTGTCCGGTCCGGCCTGCTCCTCGGGCCCCAGCAGCGAGCAGCCGGCCACCGACGACAGCACGAGCAGGCCCGCGAGGGCCGTCCCGGCACGGCGCGCGGTCACGACGCCACCCCGTTCAGCGGGGCGCGGCCGGCGACGCTCCGGCCGACGACGGCGGCGCCGACGGCGCCGACGGGCACGCGGCCCGGCGCGAGCCGGACGCGGTCGGCCAGGTGCAGCGAGCTGAGGAAGCCCGAGTCGCGCGACTCGCGCACCAGCGCGGCGCGCACGGCGTCGAGGAGCGGCTCGCCGAGCTGGGCGACGCCGCCCCCCAGCACGACGTGCCGCACGTCGACCGTGAGGACCAGCATGCGCACCGCCGCGGCCACGGCCGAGGCGTACACGTCGCGCGCCTCGATCGCCGCCGGGACGCCGCGCTCGGCGGCCTCGAACAGCTCGACGGGCGCCGGGCGGTCGGTGCGGGCGGGCCAGAGCCGCGCGACGGCGGACCCGGACGCGTACAGCTCGAGGCAGCCCCGCTGCCCGCAGGGGCAGACCGGACCGGCCGGGTCCACGGGCACGTGCCCGATCTCGCCGGCCGCGCCGCCGAAGCCGCGCCGCAGCTCGCCGTCGAGCACGAGGCCCGCGGCGAGGCCGGTGCCGAGCGCGAGGAACGCGAGGTCGACGCCCGCGCGCGAGGTGCCCGCGGCCGCGGCCTCCAGGTGCGCGGCGCCGAGCGCCGCCACGTTGAGGTCGTTCTCCAGGCCCACGGGGAGGCCACCGAGCTCGTCGCCGAGCAGCCGGGCGAGCGCCAGCGGCGTGGCGTCCACGCCCACGTTCACCGCGTGCCGCACGGTCCCGGCGGCCGGGTCGACGAGTCCGGGCATGCCCACGCCCACGCCGGCGACGTCCGCGACGTCCACGCCGGCCTGCCGCGCGACGCCCCGCACGGCCCGGGCCGCGCCCGCGACGACGCCGGCCGGCCCGCGCTCGGTGGCCAGGCGGGCCTGGGCCACGGCGTTCCCGGACGCGTCCAGCAGGACGGCGAGCGTCTTGGTGCCGCCGATGTCGAGCCCGACCGTGGGGCCCACGGGGCCCGGGGGGTTCAGAGGTGTGGCGTCGTCCACGTCAGCCCTTCACCGCCCCGGCGACCAGCCCGGACGTCATCCGACCCTGCACGAAGAGGAAGAACACGATCACCGGCACGGCGATGAGCGTCGAGGCGGCCATGACCTCGCCCCAGTCGATGCCGCGGTTCGCGGAGGCCGACAGGAAGCTGCGCAGCCAGATCGGCAGGGTCTGCCGGCTCTCGGCCGGGAGGATCACGAGCGCCGTCGTGAACTCGTTCCACGCCTGCAGGAACGCGTACACGCCCGACGCCACGAGGCCCGGCGCGAGCAGCGGGAACGTGATCCGCAGGAAGGCCTTGGTGCGGGAGAGCCCGTCGACCATGGCCGCCTCCTCGAGCTCGGCGGGGATGCCGGCGACGAACCCGCGCAGCATCCAGATCGTGAACGGCACGAGCATCGCGGTGTACAGGATCGAGATGCCGAGCACCGAGTTGAGGCCGAGCACGGGGGTGCTCGCCCCGACGGTCGACAGCATCTTGTACTGGGCGATGAACAGGCCCTCGGCGGGCAGCATCTGGATGAACAGGACCGCCAGCACGAAGCCGGTCCGCCCGCGGAAGCGCCACCGGCTGATCGCGAGGGCGGCGAGGAACGCGAACGCCAGGACGAGCACGATCGTCACGAGCGTGACCATGAGGCTCATGCGCAGCGCGCCGCCGAAGCCGGAGCCCGTGAGGACGCTGCCGAAGTTCGCGAGGGTGAAGTGCGTGGGCAGGAAGCTCGGCGTGTCCGCCCGCAGGCGCGCGTCGGGCGTCACGGCCGAGAGCAGCATCCAGTAGACGGGGAACACCCAGACCAGGGACACCACGATCCCCAGGACGCCCAGCAGGACCTTGCCGACCCGCGGCCGGGGGCGACGGGCCGTGACAGCCGCGTCGCGCACGACGGCGGGTCCGGGACGGACGGTCTCGGTCGAGGCGGTCACGCGGCGTCCTCCTTCATGAGGCTGCGCACGTAGGGCGCGGCGAGCAGCACCGTGAGCAGCAGGACGAAGATGGAGACGGCGGCGGCGCCGGAGAAGTCCTGGCTGCCGATGCCGAGCTCGTAGATGAAGTTGCCCAGCAGGTTCGTCTCGGAGATCGGGGCCCCGGCGTCCTGCAGCAGGCGGATCTGCGCGAACACGCGCAGATCCCAGATGATCTGCAGCAGCAGCACGATGGCGAGCACCGGGCGGACCAGCGGCAGCAGGATGTGGCGCAGGATCTGGGAGGGGCGGGCGCCGTCCAGACGGGCCGCCTCGAGGACCTCCTCGGAGACCTGCGTGAGGCCGGCGTACAGGGACATCGCCACGAACGGCACCGACATCCACACGATGACGAGGGTCGCGACGACGAAGAACGTCATCGGCTGCGCGAGCCAGGCGTAGCCGTCGTACTGGTCGAGGCCGATCTGCACGAGCAGCCAGTTGACGACGCCGGCGCGGTAGTCGAACAGCCACCGGAAGACGGTCACCGCGGCCACGAGCGGGGTCGCCCAGGCCAGCAGGAGCACGACCTGCATCGTGATGCGCACCGCGCCGTGCACGGCCTTCATCAGCAGCGCGAGGCCGAGGCCGATGGCCACCGTGAGGAACGCGTTCACGAGGCAGAAGAGGATGGACCGCGTCACGACGGGCAGCAGCCGCTCGTCGGCGAAGATCCGCGCGTAGTTGTCCAGCCCGGCGAAGGTGGGGGGCGCGCCGAACTGCTGCATCATCCCGTACTCCTGCAGCGAGGTCACGACCTGCCAGTACACGGGGTACCCGAGACCGACGAGCAGGACCAGCACCGCGGGGATGAGCAGGAGGTAGGGGGTGGCCGGCTGGCGCCGACGGCGGATCGCGATGGTGGACGCGGGTGTCGCGGTGGTCATGCGGTCCTCCTTCCCGGGGGTCGTGGGTGACGGGCGGGGCGGTGGCGCCGGTGGGGGGGACCAGGCTGCCGGCGCCCCGCCCGTCGGGGTGGTGGGCTGGAAGGGGGTCAGCCCGCCTGGCCGTTGAGCATCGGCGTGAGCTTCTCGTCGTACTGCTTGGCGAGAGCCGTCACGTCACCGCCCTCGGCGATCTTCTGGAAGAGCTCCTCGTAGACCGAGGCGCCCTCCACGGCGGCCCAGCCGGGTGCGGCCGGGGTGAGCTTCGACGCCTCGGCGGTCTGCACGGTGACCTCGCCGAACTTGTCCGGGTTGCCGTCGGCGTCGACCGTCATCAGCTTGTTGAAGTCGGTGTTGGCCGGGCCCAGGCCCGCCTTGGCGAGCATCGTCTGGTACTCGTCCGAGTAGATGATCCGCAGAAGGTTCTCGGCGAGCTCCGGGTGCTGGGACTTCGCGGACACCGCCATGTTCGAGCCACCGGCGAAGACGGGGGCCACGCCGCCGTCGACGCCCGGCAGGGCGAAGATGTCGAACTTGGAGTCGTCCGCCATGCCGTCGCGGACCTCCTTGCCGTCGTCACCCTTGGTCATGTCGCCGATGGACCAGCGGGCCCAGCCCGGCGCCATGATGGTCGCGCCCTCGGGCGAGCCGCCGTCGGTGCCGTCGTTGATGAAGTCCCAGTACGCCTCGTCCTTGGCCGTCGCCGGCAGGTTCGACGCGTTCTCGAAGACGTCCTGCCACTGCTCGAGGCCCTTGACCGTGTTCGGGTCGGACAGCGTGGAGGTCCACTGGTCGCCGTCCTTGACGGCGAGCTCGCCGCCGTTCGCGAAGACCCAGGAGATGCCGTTGCGCCAGTCCTGGCCACCGATGGCGAACCCGGACTGCTTCTTCGACGTCAGCTCCTTGACGGAGTCGCCGAACTCCTCGAGCGTCTTGGGGACCTCGAGGCCGGCCTTCTGCCAGATGTCCTTGCGGTAGAACATGTAGCGCGAGCCGTAGTAGTAGGGCAGCGCGTACTTGGTCTCGTCGATCGAGCCCGCGTCGACGAACGACTGCAGCAGCTTGTCGCCGCCCAGCTCCTCGTACAGCTCGGGCGAGATCTCGCGGAACGCGCCCGCGTAGGTGAACGTCGGCGCCTGCGTGTTGCCGATCTCCACGACGTCCGGGGTGTTCGCGGCGTCGGGCAGCGCGGTCGTGAGCTTGGTGACCAGGTCGGTCCAGTCCTGCTCCTCGATCTTCAGCGTCGAGCCGGGGTTCTCCTCGGCGAACGTGTCCTTGAGGTACGTGCGCAGCTCGTCGTTGGTGTCCGCACCGGCGAGCCACAGGGTGATCTCGCCGGCCTCGGGCGTGCCGCCGGTCTCGCCGGTCGCCTCGTCGTCGGCGGGCGCGCACGCGGCGAGCGCGAGCGCCAGGGTCAGGCTCGTCGCCACGCCGGTGGCGACGACACGGTTCCTCTTCACTGGGGATTCCTCTCGATCATTGCAGGGCGGCGCCGGGACAGCGCCTTCGGTGCGGGTCGCTCGTCGTGGTCAGGAGACTCCGAGCTGGGCGGCCAGCACCAGGACGGCCGCCCCCGCGAGGACGACGTCCTCGTCGAGCGTGGCCATCCGCAACCGCAGCCCGGCGGCCGTGGCCGGCATCGTGCGGTCCGTCAGGGTCTGCAGGGCGGCGGTGCGCAGCGCACCGTCGAGCAGGTCGGCGGGGCCGCTGAGCAGCACCTCGCCGAGGTTGAGAGCGCCCACGACGGGCGCGAGGGCGGTGCCGAGGGTGCGGCCGACGCCGGCCAGCGCCTCGTCGGCGGCGGCCGGGTCCAGGCCCGCGACGGCGCGGCGCAGCGCCGGGGCGGCGAGCACGGTCTCGAGGCAGCCGCGGCGACCGCACGCGCAGGGCTCGCCGTCGTCCACGACGGTGACGTGCCCGAGCTCGCCGGCGGCGTCCGCGGCCCCGCGGACCCGCGACCCGTCGACCATGACGCCGGCGCCCACGCCCTGCCCGACCGTGAGGACGAGCATGGAGTCGGCGGCGCCGCCGTAGGTGTACTCGCCGAGGGCGGCGGAGTTCGCGTCGTTCGCGACGTGCACGGGCAGCGCCAGGCGGTCGGTGAGGATCGCCGCGAGCGGCAGGTCGGACCACTGCCGGTTGGGCGCCTCGACGACGCGGCCGGAGTCGTCGACGACGCCGGGCGAGCCGACGCCCACGCCGATGACCGGCCGTGTGGCCGCGGAGATCAGGGTGCGGGCGAAGCGGGTGAGCAGGTCCACGAGCGCGTCGCCGACCTGCCCGGCGACCGGCAGGGAGCGCCGCACCACGGCCTCGCCGGTGAGGGTCATGACGGCGCCGCGCATGACGGCGTCGTCGGAGAGGTCGACCGCCACGATCTGGTAGGCGTCCGTGCGCATCCCCACGAGGATCGCCGGCTTGCCGACACGGCGGCCGGGCTGCACGCCCAGCTCCTCGACGAGCCCCTCGGAGAGCAGGACGTTCACCAGGTCGGAGATGGTCACGCGGGTCAGGGACGTGGCCCGGGCCAGGTCCGCCCGGGACGTGGGCCCCTCGTGGAACAGGTGCTGGAGCACGAGGGAGCGGTTGTGCGCCCGGGCGTGCTCGGGGAGCACCTTGGAGGTGGCTCGCAGGCCGGCACCCAGACCTCGTCGTGCTGTGCGCGTCGTCGGCGTGGACATGTTTGTTAGTACAGCGTCTTAACTAGCGCTCTGTCAATCCGCGTCCCCCGCCGCGGACAGGCCGTGATCGGATCGTGACGCACGGTGCCGACGGGACGGCGACAGCACGACGTCACCGAGGCCAACCGACGGCCATCCCCGCGGCCGTCCCCGAGGCCATCCCCCAGGCCATCGGCAAGGTCACGGTCTCGGCACGGTCGGGTCACGATCGAGCGGACCCGCCGGGACGCGCCGACGCCGCACCCTACGCTCTGAGCCATGCCCGCCACCCCGCGCCAGGACCGGACCCGCCGCGCGCCCCTCGTCGCGGCCCTGGCGACGACGCTGCTCCTGGTCCTCACGGCCTGCTCGTCGAGCGGCGCCGACTCGGGCGAGGCGTCGTCCGGGGTGGTGGCCGACAGCGGGGGCGCCGTCGCCGACGTGGGCGCCCCCGAGCAGGCGGCGGACGGGGCGGCCGTCGCGAAGAGCGCCGCCGAGCCCGGTGCCGCCGCGGCCCGCGAGATCGTCACCACCGGCAGCGCGACGGTCGTCGCCGACGACCCCGCGACGGCAGCGACGAAGCTCGCGCGGCTCGTCGAGCAGGCCGGCGGGCGCGTCGAGCGGCGCTCCGAGACGGCCACCACCGACGACTCCCCGGGGTCGGCATCGCTGACCGTGCGCCTCCCCGCCGACCGGATGACGGGCGCCGTCGAGGCCCTCGGCACGCTCGGCACCGTCGAGAACGTGGACGTCACCAGCACGGACGTCACCGGCGAGGGGCAGGACCTCGACGCCCGCATCGCCGCGCTGACGACCTCCACCGACCGGCTGCGCGAGCTCATGAAGTCCGCCGGGAGCACGGAGGACCTCCTCCAGGTCGAGCAGGAGCTCTCCGAGCGCCAGGCCGACCTGGACGCCCTGACGGCGCAGCGCCAGCGCCTGTCCGACCAGGTGGCGATGTCGACGCTCGACGTCGAGATCGTGCCCGAGCCCGTCGCGGCCGCGCAGTCGCGCGGCGGGTTCCTCGGCGGCCTCGCCTCGGGCTGGGGCGCCCTCGTCACGACGGTCCAGACGGTCGTGCTCGTGCTGGGCGCGCTGCTCCCCTGGCTCGCCCTCGGCGGGCTGGGCTACCTCGGCTACCGCTGGCTGCGGGGGCGTGCCCGCCCCGGCGCGGACGACGACCCCTCGGACGGCCCGGACGACGACGCCGACGGCCCGGACGCTCCCCGGCCCGCGTCGCCCGACGAGGCGCCCGAGCCGGTGCCCGCCGGCCGCTGACCCGCCGGCCGTCTGCCCTCAGCAGTCACCTCGGCTCAGCCCCGGCCCGGCTGCTCTCCCGGCTCCGCGCCGTCGCGCCCCTCGACCCAGCCGCCCATCCCGGCCCAGCCGGCCGCCTCCCGCTCGGCGGCGAGGTCCCGCGGCCAGCCCGCGACGCCGGGCCGCTGCTGCCAGGGCCGCGGGCCGTCGAGCGGGCGGTACTCGACGCCCGCGGCGTCGAGGCGGGCGAGGTGGCCTCCGCGGAGCCGCTCCTCGAACGCCGGCGCGCCCGGGTTCCAGACCGCCTCCGCGAACGCGGCGAGGCGCGGGAACGCCGCGTAGTCCACGCGTCGCGCGGAGTCGAGGTGCTCGCTCCAGACCTGCGCCTGGGCGCCCAGCACCCTGCCGGGCAGGTCGCCGGCCAGCTCGGGGCGGGCCTCCAGCAGCCCCGCGGGGAGCGGCTCGAACGCCCGCACGTCGGCCACCGTGCGCACGAAACCGACGGGCACGGGCTCGTCCTCGCCGTCCGCGGCGCGGTGGTCGAGGTACACCTCCTGCTCGGGGGCCATCACGACGTCGTGCCCGGCCGCCAGGGCGTCCGCCGCCACGGCGTGCCCGCGCCAGCAGGTGACGACGACGTCCCGCGGCAGGTCGGGACCGAAGGCCTCGTCCCACACGACGGCACGGCGGCCCTTCGACCGCAGGTGCTCGGCGAGCCGGGCGAGGAACCAGCCGTGCAGCCGGGCGACGTCGCCCTCGCCGTCGGGGCCCACGAGGCCGAGGTCGGCGGCGCGCGCGACGATGTCCGGGCGCTCGCGCCACGCCGTCGTCGGGACCTCGTCCCCGCCCAGGGAGACGAACGGCGAGTCGAAGACCTCGCACACCTCGTCCAGGACCCCCGCGAAGAACTCGACCGCGGCGTCGGACGGGTCGATGACGTCCTCGCTGATGCCCCAGGTGGTGCGCACCTCGTGCGCGCCGGGGCGCGCGGCCAGCTCCGGGTACGCGGTGAGCAGCGCCTGCACGTGACCGGGCGAGCCGATCTCGGGCACCACGGTGACGCCACGCTCGCGCGCGTAGGCCACGATCTCGCGCAGGTCGGCCCGGGTGTAGTACCCGCCGTGGGGGCGGCCGTCGTAGCGCTCGGCGCGCCAGGTCCCGACGCCGGACTCGCGCCGCCAGGACCCGACCTCCGTGAGCCGCGGGTACCGCTCCACCTCGATCCGCCACCCCTGGTCGTCGGTGAGGTGCAGCTGCAGCACGTCGAGGTGGTGCGCCGCGGCGAGGTCGACGAACCGCAGCACGTCCGCCTTCGGGAGGAAGTGCCGGGCCACGTCGAGCAGCACGCCACGCCAGCCGAACCGGGGCGCGTCGTCGACGGTCACGGCGGGCAGCACGAGGTCCGCGCGGCCGGCGCGGCGGAACGCCTGCGGGCCCGCGAGCTGGCGCAGCGTCTGCGCGGCGGCGTGCGCCCCCGCGGCGTCGTTCGCGGCGACCCGCACGACGGCGTGCCCGCCGCCGTCGGCGACGGCGAGCCGGTAGCCCCCGGCGGGGACGCCCGGGTCCCGCGCGAAGGTGACGTCCGCGTCCGGGGTGCCGGGCGCGACAGGCACCAGATCGAGCCCGAACGCGTCCTCGCTGACCCGTCGCCACCAGCGGGCGGCGGCGTGCAGGTCCGGGTCGGCCACGACGCGCGCGCCGTCGCGCAGGGCGAGCGGCTCCCCGTCGGCGCGCAGGGACAGGGGGGCGGGGACGACGTCGGCGGCGTACGGCATCCGGCCACCCTAGGAAATGTTCGGGTTCCGAAGCAATGGTGGGGCCGACGGGCCCCGGACGCACGACAGGCGGGCCACCGAGAGGTGGCCCGCCTGTCGCAGGGGTGGAGCTGCCGGGAATCGAACCCGGGTCCGGTGGCGCTTTTCGAGGACTTCTCCGGGCGCAGTCTGCTGTGATTTTCTCGGCCCCCGCACTCACGCAGACAAGGTGCGGACGGGCCCAGTCACCTGGGTGTCCCCGCCGCCCCGGTGACGAGGGCGACGAGCAGTGGCTCTCTAGATGACGTGAGCTACCGGGTCGAGAGCAATCCCGGGCTCACGGACTTCGGAGCTCGCTCAGGCGGCGAGGGCGAAGTCGGTGCGCTTGTTATCGGCACCTATAGGTTCGCAGGCAAGCGTTCACGAGATGAGCCTGCATCCTCGGCCCGCTTCTCCTCGAAGCACGACCACCGTCGAAACCGATCAGCCCCTGTGCATTTGTCAAACCGGGTCTGCCGACCCTGTCGACCGCGGGACCCCTGGGGGGAACCGCGCCGACGTCGTCCAGTCTAGTGGATCAACCACCGCCGGTGCGCCCTTATTTCCGCGGGCCGCACCCGGGCAGGAAGCCTCTCGGCCGTGCCGTTTCTCGGCCGAGCCTGCGGTTCCGCTCCGGGCGAGCGCCTCGTCCCTCGGCCCTCACCCTCCGCAGCACCTCCGCCTCAGCCGAGCAGCTCCTGGTGGCGGATGGCGCGCTGCGCCTCGCGCATGTCCTGCTTCTCGCGCAGAGTCTGACGCTTGTCGTACTCCTTCTTGCCGCGCGCGAGGGCGATCTCCACCTTGGCGCGCCCGTCCAGGAAGTACAGGCTCAGCGGGACGAGGGTGTGCCCCTTCTCGCGGGACTTCACGCCCAGCCGGTCGATCTCCTCGCGGTGCAGCAGCAGCTTGCGCTTGCGGCGCGGGGCGTGGTTGTTCCAGGTGCCCTGGAAGTACTCGGGGATGTGCACGTTCTCGAGCCACGCCTCGCCGTTGTCGATCGCCGCGTACCCGTCGAGCAGCGACGCACGGCCCATGCGCAGCGCCTTGACCTCGGTGCCCGACAGCACGATCCCGGCCTCGACCACGTCCTCGATCACGTAGTCGTGGCGGGCCTTCTTGTTGTTCGCCACGATCGTGCGCGGGTCGCCCTGCTTCTTCTTGGCGCCCTTGGCCTTGTTGGACACGGTCTCCTCCTCCCGGGTACGCGGACTCGCGACGACCCAGGATACGGGAACGCCGTGGTGCGGCCAGGACTTTTCCGCGCCCTGCGAACCCGCGGGAGACGTCAGTTCAGCCAGCCGCCCATCGGGTCCGTGGTGCTGCCGTTGACGTACACCTCGAAGTGCAGGTGGCACGCCGCCGACGTCCCCGTGGAGCCGGAGTAGCCGATGATCTCGCCCTTGCTGACCTTCTCCCCCACGCTCACGGTGTCGTAGGTCAGGTGCAGGTACCGGGACATCACGTTGTCGCCGCGGTAGGTGCCGTGGTTGATGAGCACGTTGTTGCCGCCGCCGGACGTGTAGTGCGCCTGCTCGACGTAGCCGCTCTGCGCCGCGTAGATCGGGGTGCCGCAGTACGTGCGGATGTCCGTGCCGGCGTGCAGCCGCCAGTAGTGCAGCGTGGGGTGGAATCGCATGCCGTACGAGCTGGTCACCACGTGGTAGTTCGTCGGCCAGCCCAGGAACGGCCCGGACGACGACGAACCGCCGCCGCCACCACCGCCGCCCCCGCCACCGGAGCCGCCGCCGCTGCTGGAGCCGCCACCCCCGCCGCCACCGCTGTTGCTCCGCCGTTCGGCGGCCGCCTTCTTGCGGGCCGCCTCCTCGGCCTTGCGACGTTCCTCGGCGAGCCGGGCGTCGCGGGCCTTTTGCTTGGCGATGATGTCCTTGAGCTGCGCCTCGAGGCTCCGCTGCGCCTGCTCGTTCGCCTTGAGCTCCTCGAGGGCGTTCGCCTTCTGCGCCTCGATCGACGCCTTGAGCTTGCGCTGCTGCGAGATCAGGCGCTCGACCTCGGCCTTGCGCTCCGCGGCCTGCCGCTGCGCCTTCTCCGCCGCGACGACGTTGGCGTCGGCCTCGCGCTTGAGGTCGGCGATCGCCGCGCGGATGGCGTCGAGGCGCGCCTGCTGGTTGCGGGCGACCGCCTCGGCCTCCTGCAGGTCGGTCAGGGTGCGCGCCTGGCTGCGCGCCGCCGACGACGAGACCGCGAACTCCTCGAGGAAGTCCTCGGTGGACTGGGCCCCGGTGACGATGCCGAGCGTGCTCGTGTCGTCCCCGTTCCGGTACGCCTGGCGCGCCATCTGCACGACATCGGCCCGCGCCGCCTCGACCTTGCCCTTGTCGGCCTCGATCTGGCCGGCGACCGCGGCCTCCTCGGCCTCGGCGTCGGACAGCCGCTGGGCGAGGATCGCGGCCTTCCGGCGCGCCTCCTGGAGCGCTGCCTCCGCGGCCGCGAGCTCCGCCTGCGCCACCGGGAGCCGTCCCTCGACCTCGTTGAGGTCCAGCACGGCCTGCCGGTACTTGGCGTTGGTGTCCTCGAGCTCCTCCTGCAGGCTGTCGCGCTCGCGTTCCTTCGCGCGCTGCTTCGCCTCCGCCGCGGCCCGCTGGTCGTCGATGTCGTCCGCGGCCGCCGACCGCGCCGACACCCCCGCCGTCACCGTCGCCGACGTCGTCGCCCCGCCCAGCACGAGGACGGCGGCCACCAGGCCGCCGAGCGCGCGCCGGCCGGCGCCGGGGGACATCCTCAGGCTCGTCATCTGCGATCTCACACCCTCGTGTACCGGTTGAGCGTCACCACGGACGACACCACCGCCAGGAGCACGGCGATGCCGATGAGCAGCGGCGCGACGATCAGGACGTCGCCCACGTCCACGTAGGCCACCCAGTCGACGGAGTCCTGGAGCCAGTCCGTCACCAGGTACTGCACGGCGAGCCAGAGCCCGCCCACGGCGAGCAGCGCGCCCACCAGCGCGGCGATCGCGCCCTCCAGCATGAACGGCAGCTGCACGAACAGGTTCGACGCGCCGACCAGCCGCATGATGCCCGTCTCGCGGCGGCGCGACACGGCGGAGAGCCGGATCGTCGTCGTGATGAGGAGCACCGCCGCGAGCAGCATCACGCCCGCGAGGCCCGCGGCCAGCAGCGACGCGCGGCCGAGCGCGAGGAACAGCGGCTCGAACACCTCGCGCTGGTCCTCCACGACCTCCACGCCCGCGCGGCCCTCGAGGACGTCGTCGACCACCTGGTACTTCTCGGGGTCCACCAGCTTGAGCCGGAACGACGCCTGCATGTCGTCCTCGGTGAGCTGGGTGCCCTGGTACCCGTCCGGGTAGAGCTCCGTGAACGCGTCGAACGCGTCCGCCTTGCTCTCGAAGTAGGTGGTGGCGACGACGTCGGACAGCTCGGTGTCGATGACCTTCTCGAGCCCCGCGATCTGCTCCTCGGTGGCCTCGCCGTCGGCGCACGTCGGCGCCGTCGAGCCGTCCGGGCAGAGGAAGACGGAGACCTCGACGAGGTCGTACCAGTCCCCCTTGAGCTTGGTGACCTGCGTCTGGAGCAGCGCCGCCGCGCCCACGAAGGTCAGGGACACGAACGTCACGAGGACGACCGAGACCACCATCGACAGGTTGCGCCGCAGGCCGTTCAGGACCTCGGTGAGGACGAACTGGAGCCGCACCCTCAGGCCTCCCGTCCCGCGCGCACGCGCTCGTGCTCGCGCAGCACCTGCTGCACCACCTCGTCCGCGGACGCGCCCGCCGGCTCTGCGACCGAGGGTTCAGCGACAGGGGACTCTGCGACATGAGGCTCCTGGGCCGCGGCGGCCCGGGCGGCCGCCGCCTCGGCGGCCCGTTCGGCCTCGAGGTCCGCCGGCTCGGGCGTGACCTGGACGCGCTGCACGGCGCGGGTGCCGCGCCCGGGCGCGTCGAGCACCGGCGTCTGGCCCACCTGCGGCAGGATCGACTCCCGCTCCCCGTACACGGCGTCGACCTCGTCGCGCACCACCGACCCCGTCGACAGCTCGACGACACGCTTGCGCATCTCGTTGACGATCTCGTCGTCGTGTGTGGCCATGACCACCGTGGTCCCGGTGCGGTTGATCCGGTCGAGCAGCCGCATGATGCCGAGGGACGTGGTGGGGTCGAGGTTGCCCGTGGGCTCGTCGGCCAGCAGGATCTGCGGGCGGTTGACGAACGCCCGCGCGATCGCGACGCGCTGCTGCTCGCCGCCGGACAGCTCGTGCGGGAGCCGCTTCTCCTTGCCGTCCAGGCCGACCATCTCCAGCACCTCGGGCACCGTGGTGCGGATCGTGTGCCGCGGCTTGCCGATCACCTGCAGGGCGAAGGCCACGTTCTCGTAGACCGTCTTGCCGGGCAGCAGGCGGAAGTCCTGGAAGACGACGCCGATGCTGCGGCGCAGCGACGGCACCTTCCAGCTCGACAGGCGGGACAGGTCGCGACCCGCGACGTAGACGGTGCCGCCCGTGGGTCGCTCCTCGCGCAGCACGAGCCGCAGGAACGTGCTCTTGCCCGAGCCGGACGCCCCCACGAGGAAGACGAACTCCCCGCGCGACACGTCGACGGAGACGTCGTCGAGCGCGGGACGCGCCCCGCGGGCGTAGACCTTCGAGACGTTCTCGAACCGGATCACGACGTGCCTCTCCCCTGCCTGTCGACCGTGCGGCACCGGAGCGGGCACGGTGTCGCTTCGTGGTCACACCGCACCTGGGCCGGGGCCGCCCGATTCCCGAGAGTCGCACCCGGCGGGGAGGGTGGCGCGAAGGACACGCCGGTGTGTCGCGGGTCAGGAATGACGCCCGAGGCACCCGTTCGGGGTGTCCGCGGCGTCGCCGGGCGGGCGGGGCCGGTCAGGCGGCGTCGGCGCCGCCCGAGCGGCGCCAGCGGATCCCGGCCTCGATGAAGTCGTCGATGGCGCCGTCGAACACGGCCTGCGTGTTGCCCGACTCGTGCTCGGTGCGCAGGTCCTTGACCATCTGGTACGGCTGCAGCACGTAGGAGCGCATCTGGTCGCCCCAGCTCGCCTTGATGTCGCCGGCGAGCTCCTTCTTCTTCGCGGCCTCCTCCTGCTGCCGGAGGAGCAGCAGGCGCGACTGCATGACCCGCAGCGCCGCGGCGCGGTTCTGGATCTGCGACTTCTCGTTCTGCATCGACACGACCGTGCCGGTGGGGAGGTGGGTCATGCGGACGGCGGAGTCCGTGGTGTTCACGGACTGCCCGCCCGGGCCGGACGAGCGGAAGACGTCGATCTTCAGGTCGGACTCGGGGATCTCGATCGAGTCGGTCTGCTCGATGAGCGGCACCACCTCGACGGCGGCGAACGACGTCTGGCGGCGGCCCTGGTTGTCGAACGGCGAGATGCGCACCAGGCGGTGCGTGCCGGCCTCGACGGACAGGTTGCCGAAGGCGTAGGGGGCGTTCACCTCGAACGTGGCCGACTTCAGGCCGGCCTCCTCCGCGTAGGAGGTGTCCATGACCTTGGTGGGGTAGCCGTGCCGCTCGGCCCAGCGCAGGTACATGCGCATGAGCATCTCGGCGAAGTCCGCGGCGTCGACGCCGCCGGCGCCCGCGCGGATCGTGACGACGGCCTCGCGGGCGTCGTACTCGCCGGACAGCAGCGTGCGGACCTCGAGCGCGTCGAGGTCCTTGCGGATCGCGGCGACCTCGCCCTCCGCCTCGGTGAGCGAGTCCTCGTCCTCCATCTCGTGGCCGAGCTCGACGAGCGTCTCGACGTCGTCGATGCGCGCGCCGAGCCGCTCGACGCGCTGCAGCTCGTTCTGCGCGGTGGAGAGCGCGGAGGTGACCTGCTGGGCCTTCTCCGGGTCGTCCCACAGGTCGGGGGCCGACGCCTGCTGGGTGAGGTCGTCGATCTTCGCCTGCAGGGCGGTGGGGTCGCTCACGGCCTCGATGGACTCGAGGGTGGCGCGCAGCGCCTTGATCTCTGCGGGGAAGTCGATGGTGGCCACGATCCTCAAGGTTACCCGCCGCCGCGGGCTGCCCGGCCCGCGGCCTCCCCCGGCGTCAGCCGCGCTCGGGCAGCACCCGGCCGAACATCTGCGCGGTGTCGCGGGCGCTGGGCGTCCCGGCGTCGGGGTCCGCGCCCGCGTCGAGGAGCGCCGCGACCACGTCGTCGGCCCCCTTGAAGACGGCGCCCGCCAGGGGGGACTGCCCGCGGGCGTTGACGCGGTCCACGTCGGCGCCGCGCTCGGCGAGGCCCCGCACGAGGCCGGCGTGGCCGTGGTACGCGGCCAGCATGAGCAGGGTGTTGCCCGCCGCGTCGGCGTGGTCGGCCGGGACGCCGGCGTCGACGAACTCCAGGAGCAGGTCGGCGCCCGCGCGGGCGAGGTCGAACATCTGGTCCAGGTCCACCGGCAGCTTGTCGTCGGGCAGGTCGTCGTGGCTCATGCCGGCGAATCTACCGGGCAGGCCGGGCGGACCTGGTCGATGCTGGACGAGGCGGTGGAGGGCGAGGACCGGAGGAGGTCGGCCATGACGACGTACCGGTGGCGCGGGCTCGGCAGCGGCGGTCTCGAGCACCTCGACCTGCTCCCCCGCGACGACCGGCTGCGCGCACGGTCCGTCGTCGACCTCGGCCCCGTGCGGCTCGAGTACGCGATGGAGCTCGACGCCGCGTGGACGTTCCTGGTGCTGCGCCTGCGCGCGTCGGACGGGCGCCAGCTCGACGTGAGCCGGGACGGCGGCGGCTGGTGGGTCGACGGCGCGGCCCGGCCCGACCTGGCCGACGCCGTCGACGTGGACCTCTCCTTCAGCCCGTTCACGAACGCGCTGCCGATCCGCCGCCTCGACCTCGCGGTCGGGGCGGCGGCCGACATCGTCACCGCGTACGTCGACGGAGACACGTTCCGGGTGTCGCCCGACCCGCAGCGCTACACCCGGGTGGACGCCGACCGGTACGTCTACGAGTCCCGCGACGGCGACTTCCACCGCGAGATCTCGGTCGACGCCGACGGCCTCGTCGTGGACTACCCCGGGCTCTTCTCGCGCGTGGTCGACGCCGGGTGACGCGCCGGAGCCGGGCCCGTCGACGGCGGCGCCGTCAGGCGGCGGCGATCTCCCGGCCGGGGCCGAACACCTCGTGGTGGATGCGGTCGGCGGTGATGCCGCGCCCGAGGAGCGCGGACTGGACGGCGGTCATGAACGGCGCGGGGCCGCACAGGTAGGCGTCGGCGTCGTGCGGGACGTCGACGCCGTCCAGGTCGAGGTAGCCGGTGCGCAGCCGCTCCTGCACCGGCCGTGCGCCGAGGTCCTCGTACCAGCGGTGCAGCTCGGCCGTCGGCAGGTCGTCGACGAGCGCGCGGAGCTCCGCGCGGTGCGCGTGGCGCGCGGGCGACCGGTCCGCGTGCAGCACGACGACGCGGCGCGAGGTGCCGACGTCGCGCAGGTGGTGCAGGAATCCGATCATCGGCGTGATGCCGATGCCCGCCGAGATCAGCACCAGGGGGTTCTCCCCCTCGACCAGGGTGAGCTCGCCGAACGGGATCGAGACCTCCAGGGCGTCGCCCTCGAACACGTTGTCGTGCAGGTGGTTCGAGACCTCGCCGGCGGGCGCGACGCCGGCCGGGTCGAGGCCCGGGAGGATGGCCTTCACCGAGACCGCCCACGCGCCGGGCGCGCCGGCGCCGGTGAGGCTGTACTGGCGGATCTGGCGCGCGCCGTCGGCGAGGGTGACGGCGACCGAGACGTACTGGCCCGGCCGCGCCACCGGCAGCGGGCCACCGTCCGAGGAGACCAGCTCGAAGGAGACCGTGTCGGGCGACTCCTGCACCCGCCGGCGCACGTAGACCGTGCGCCACACGTCACCGGGCGCCACGCCCGCCTCCCCGTACAGGCCGAGCTCGATCTCGACGAGCGCGTCAGCCATGTCCCAGTAGACCTCGTCCCACGCCGCCGCGACCTCGGGGGTGACCGCGTCGCCGAGCACCTCGACGATGGCGGCGAACAGGTGCTCGTGCACGATCGGGTACTGCTCCGGGAGGATGCCGAGCGACGCGTGCTTGTGCGCGATACGCGCCAGGACGGTGCGGGGGTCCGGGCCGCCGTCGACGAGGAGGGTTGCGTAGGCGGCGATGGCCCCGGCGAGGGCCCGCTGCTGGTCGCCGCGGGCCTGGTTGCCCCGGTTGAACAGGTCGCGCTCCAGCTCGGGGTGCGCGGCGAACATCCGTCGGTAGAAGACCGGCGTGATGTCGCCGATCGCGCCGCCGATCACGGGCAGCGTGGCGCGGACGACGGCGGCGGACTCGGGGGTGAGCATGGGTGACTCCTGTCTCTTCCTTCGGGGGTCTTCGCGTCCGGGCGGGGTGCGCGCGGGCGTGGACGTGGGCGGACGTCAGCCGGGCGGGCGCGTGCCGATGGTGAGCAGCAGGTCCCGGGTGGGCGCGGCCGAGACGTCGGCGATGGTCACCGGGTCGAGGGCCGCGAAGAAGGCCTCGCGGGCGCGGGCCAGCGCGCCGCGCAGGCGGCAGCCGCCACGCAGCGGGCAGGGGTTCGCGCCCTCGCACTCGACGACCTCGCCGTCACCCTCGAGGGCCCGGGCGACGAACCCGACGGACAGGTCGCGGGCGCCCTCCGCGAGGCGCAGGCCACCGGCCCGGCCGCGGCGGGCCTCGACGACGCCGAGGTGGCCCAGCCGCGTGACGACCTTCGCCGCGTGCGTCGCCGGCACGTTGAGCTGCTCGGCGAGCGCGCGCGTCGTGGCCGTCTCGGCGTCGAGCACGGCGAGGCGCATGACGATCCGCAGGCCGAGGTCGGTGAACGCGGTGAGCTGCACACCCGCAGGCTAGCCAAATCGGCATTACGGATGCGCCTTTAGCGGTGTGGGAAGTTCCACACTCCCCCCGGCGTGCGCCCGCAGGGCTTCCGTGCGGGCGGCAGCGCTCAGCCCGCGCGGGCGGACGACGTCGCGGCGACGGTGAACCCGCCCCCGAACGCGTCCGTGAACCACCGCAGCAACGGCGGGTGCGACGTCGCGACGAGCCCCACCTGCGCCGTCCGACCGTCCGGGGAGGTGGCCTCGACGAGCCGCAGGCCATCGAGGCCCTCCGCCTCCCCGGGGTGCGCGGCGAGGTAGTCGCGCACCGACTCCTCGACGTCGGCGTCGGTGAGCGTGAGCACCGCCTCGCCCTGCGAGGACGCGGTCCCGTCGTAGAACCGCTCCCGGGGAACGGCGTCCGCCGCGTCGGCCGCGACCGCGTCGGCGAGGTCGTACAGGTGCTTGCGGTCGAGGTGCACCGCCGTGGCCGACGCGACCATGCCGACGAGCATCAGCGCGAGCGCCACGACACCGGCCGTGAGCAGCATGATCCGCCCGTCCTCGGGGCCGGGGGCGACGGGCTCGGGCGCGCCGGGCTCGGGTGCGCCGTCGCGTCGCTGCCGCCGGGTCACGACCGCGCCTTCCCGTACTCGTCGACCGTCGCCACGTGGGTCGCGGTGACCGGGATCTCCAGCGGCAGCCGGCCGCGCAGCGCCTCGGGCACGAACGGGAGGGGCACCGCCAGCCGGGTGCGGACCCCCACCGTCGCGCCGGGCGTGAGGCACGGGTCCGCCGAGCACTCCAGCGACACGGAGCCGTCGGAGGCGGCGAACCCCTGGTCCGCGAACGCGATCCCGGCGGCCGCGCGGGCGCGCCCGGCCCCGATCTCCGCCGAGTCCGCCGTGACCATCGCCCGGCCCGCCTCCCGCGCGGCACCCTCGACCGCGAACGCCCCGGCCTGCACCTGCGCGACCGTGAGCACGAGGTACACCAGCGGCACCAGCAGCAGCACCGCCGTGCCGAGGAACTCCACCAGCGCCGCGCCCGCCTCGGGGTCGTGCGCACCGGCGTCGTGCCCCTCGCGGTCGTGCGCCGCGTCCGCGGGCCCGGGCGCGCTCACGACTCCTCCAGCGCGTGCCCCTGGAGCGTGAGCACCCCGGACGGCCCGATCAGCCCCACCACGGGCAGCGGCACCCGCACCGTCACCTCCACCACGTCGAGCCCGTCCTGCACCGTCTGCCGCACGGACACGTCGTCGGCGTACCGGGAGCCGAGCGCCGCGGCGAGCAGGTCCTGCGTCCGGGTGGCGCCGCTCGCCAGGTCGCGGTCCGCTCGCGCGGCGACGCGGGCGCCCTCCGCCGCGGCGTCGATCGCCAGCGCCCGCACGTGCATCGCCAGCGCGACCTGCACCACCGCGAGGAAGAGCGCGAGCACCAGCGCGGACACCATGACGAACTCCGCGACGGCAGACCCTCGCTCTCCCTCGCGGCCGGTCGCGGCGGGGGCCGCGGGGGCGTCGGCGCCCGATGCGGTCACGCCCGCCCGTCCCCGACCGGCGGGGCCCACCCGGGCCGCGGGACGAGGCAGAAGGGGTGGCCGGCGGGGTCGGCGTACACGTCGCCCTCCCCCGCGCCCGGCGGGGCGCCCGTGAGCCGGCGCGCCCCGAGCGCGAGCACCCGGGCGTGCGCCGCGGGCACGTCGTCGACCATGACGTCCAGGTGCATCTGCTGCGGGCGGGCCGGGTCGCCCCACTCCGGCGGCTGGTGGTCGGGTGCACGCTGGAACGCGAGCCCGGAGTGACGCTCGCTGGGCGCCACCACGACGAAGTCGTCGTCCGCGTACGTCACGTCCTGGCCGAGCACGGCGGACCAGAACGCCGCGAGGCCCCGAGGGTCCGGGCAGTCGACCACCAGGTGGTGCAGTCGGCCGATCGCCGCGGCACCAGAGCCCCGGGTCACGGACCCGTGACGCTCGTGATCGCGCGGGTGAAGGTGTCCTCGAGCAGCGGGCCCGCGATCGCCCACAACGCGACGACCAAGCCTGCCGTCATCAGTGTCACGAGCACCCAACCCGGCACGTCGCCCCGCTCGGGGTCGTCGGCGTCGGGTCGCCCGAGCGGCACGGTGCTGTCGGTCTCGTCGTGCATGGTCGGTCCTTTCGGTGGCGCCGCGAGCGCGGCGGGAACGGTGTGCGGGGCGCGGCTCACAACCCGACCTGGAGGGTGGCCAGGGACGGGAAGACCGCGAAGACGACGGTGATCGGCAGGATGAGGAAGACGACGGGCACGAGCATCGCGACCTCCTTCTTGCCGCCGGCCTCCATGAGGGCCCGGCGGCCGGACTCGCGCACGTCCTGCGCCTGCGCGCGCAGCACGTCGGCGAGCGGCGTGCCGCGCTCCAGCGCGACGGCGACGCCCTCGGCGAAACGGGTCAGCGAGGGCAGGCCGGTCCGGTCGGCCATGGCCGTGAGCGCCGCCGCGATCGGCGCGCCCGCGCGGACGTCGGCGAGCATCGTGGAGATCTCGCCGGACAGCTCGCCGCGGGCGGTCGCGGCGACCCGCTCCAGCGCAGGCACCGGCCCCTCCCCCGCCGTCACGGCGAGGGCGAGCAGCTCGGCGACGGTCGGGAACTCGGCGAGCATCCGCTCCTCGCGCCGGTGGACGGCGCGGCTCAACCACTGGTCGCACAGGACGAACCCGGCGGCGCCGCAGAGCACCACGACCGCCGCCAGCGGCACCGGCGAGGACCCGCGGGTCGCGGCGAGGAGCAGCGCGAGCAGCAGCCCGCCGGCCAGACCGAGCGCGGTCGAGACGACCTGGCGTGCCCGAAAGGCCTCGACGCTCTCGTGCCAGCCCGCGCGGTCGAGGCGACGCCGCACGTCCGCCCGGGACGACCCGAGCCGTTCGAACCAGTGCGCGGCGTCCGCGACCCAGGGGGCGAGCAGCCGTTCGACCACGGGGAACGGGGTATGCGTGGGCTGGTCGCGCAGCAGTCCCGACGTGGCGTCGCGCGGGCGCAGCGCCGGGGCCAGCCGCTGCTCGAGCGTCGCACGACGCGCACGCAGCCGAGAGATCACGAGCAGCAGCCCGAGACCGCCGAGCAGCCCGACGAGGGCGCCGACTCCCGAGAACCCGGGGACCGTCATCGCAGCACCCGCCCCTCCTCGGGGAGGCGCCCGATGCGCCGCATCAACCAGTACGCGAGCGCCGAGGTGGCGGCCCCCGCGGCGAGGACCGCGACCCCCGCCGCCGAGTTGTACGCCTGAGCCGTCTCCGGCCGGGTCGCGAGGAACGCCAGGACGACCCAGGGGCCGGCGGCCGCGAGCCGGGCCCCGTTGACCGTCCACGACTGCCGCGCCTCGAGCTCTCCCCGCGTCCGCGCGTCCTCGCGCAGGAACGACGACAGGGTGCGCAGCAGACGCCCCAGGTCGGTGCCGCCCACCTCCCGCGTCAGCCGCAGGGCCTCGACGATCCGGTCGGCCACCGGGTCCGCGAGCCGCGCCTTGAGCAGGTCGAGGCACTCGCCGAATCGGCCGGTCGCACGGTAGTCCGCTGCGAACCGGCCGAACGGCTCGCGCAGCTCCGCCGGGCCTCGCTCGCCGAGCTGGGCCACCGCCTCCGGCAGCGAGAGCCCGGCCCGCACGCCCGACGCCAGGTGATCGACCACCTCGGGCCAGACCTCGCGCAGGTCCCGTCGCCGCTTCCTGGCCCGCACCCGCACGAGCAGCTCCGGCGCGGCCGCCGCCATCAGCGCGAAGCACGCGGCGATGGCGGGCGAGCGTGTCAGCGCCAGGCCGGCGAGCAGCACGACGACGCCCGCCGCCGCACTGAGCCACCACAGGGCTGCCGGCGTCACCGAGGGCGCCCCAGCCTGGACGAGCAGGTCCTGCACGGCCGCGGACCGTCCGGCGCGACGGCGCGGGCGGGCTGGCGCGTCCCAGCACGACAGCCACACGGACACCAGGCCCGCACCGAGCAGGAGCCCGACGACGACCCCCATCAGCGGCCGCCGGCCAGCAGCGCGCGGACGTCGACGCCGGCGCGGGAGAACCGCTCCTCGCCGGGTGGGAAGCCGTCGCCGCGCACCAGGTCGCCGCCCTGCTCCGCGGGCAGCCGGTGGAAGAGCCCGGCGGTCTCGACCCGGTCCGCCTCGACGCGGCCCGTGACGGCGACGATCTCGCGGACCTGCCGGGCGCCGTCGGGCGAGACGTCGAGGTGCACGACCAGGTCGATCGCCGACGCGACGGTGGGCACGACGAACCGGTCGGAGACGTTCTCCGCCGCGAGCAGCGGCAGCGTGCACATCTTCGTGACGGCCTCGCGCGCCGAGTTCGCGTGCACGGTGCACATCCCTGGGATGCCGGCGTTGAGGGCCACGAGCATGTCGAAGCTCTCGGCCTCGCGCACCTCGCCGATGACGATCCGGTCCGGGCGCATGCGCAGCGCCTCCTTGACGAGGCGGCGCAGCGGGATCTCCCCGGTGCCCTCCAGGCTGGGCTGCCGGCACTGCATCGCCACGTGGTCGCGCGCCGCGAAGCGGACCTCGAACACCTCCTCGCAGGAGATCACCCGCTGGCCCGCGGGGATCGACCCGGCCAGGGCGTTGAGCATCGTCGTCTTGCCCGCCTGCGTGGCGCCCGAGACGAGCACGTTCAGGCCGGCCCGCACGGCGGCGTCGAGGAACGCCGCGGCGTGCGGCGTGAGCGAGCCCAGCCGCACCAGGTGGTCGAGGTGGTCCGCGCGCACCAGGTGCTTGCGGATGTTGACGGCCATGTCGTGCCGGGTGACGTCGGGGATGACCACGTGCAGCCGCTCGCCGCCGGGCAGCGACGCGTCGACGAACGGGCTGCTCAGGTCCAGCCGGCGACCCGACGCCTTGAGCATCCGCTCCACGAGGTCGCGCACCTGCCCGGCGGTGAGGATCGTCGTCGTGAGCTCGGGGACCCCGCGGCGCGCGACGAACACCTTGGCGGGCGAGTTGATCCAGATCTCCTCGACCTCGGGGTCGTCGAGGTACCGCTGGAGCGGCCCGAGCCCGCCGAGCGCGTCGACCACCGCCCGGGCCGTGCCCTGCGGGTCCACGAGCGCCGGCACGACGCCGCGCGTGGCGCGCTCGGTGTAGTCGGCCGAGGCCTCCGCGACGAGGCGTTCCAGCCCCGGCCGGTCGCGGACCGGGTCGAGGGCACGACGGCGCACGAGCTCGCGCACCTCGTGCTCGAGCAGTGCGGCGGCGTCGGCGGGCGCCGTCGTGTCGATCGACACTGATCTGGTCCTCTCGTCGTGCCCAGCGAGGGCGCTGGAGGCGGCAAGGCGGGACCAGGATAGGGGTCCCGGGCAATCGGCTGGGAGCGGCCTGTGGACAAGTCCGGCAGACCGCCCGCCGGGGGCACCGGCCCCGCCCCTGCACCGGCCTCTGACCTGCGGGTTCACGCTCGCCCGAGGTGCCCCGGACCGCTCGTCCGGCGTCTCGGATCGTGGTCAGCGCCGGCGTCGCGGCGTGGCGATCCGTCGTCGGGCTAGGGTCGGCCCATGCCGACCTCTCCCCCGCCCGGCCGCTGGAACGACGTCGCCCGCGCGACGGGACTGCTCGGCGCGGACGGCGCCGTCGCGCAGACGATCTTCGCGGAGATGACGGCGCTCGCCGCGCGCACGGGCGCGACCAACCTGGGCCAGGGCTTCCCCGACGTGGACGGTCCGGCCTTCATCCGGGACGCCGCGAAGGCCGCGATCGACGCGGGCCGCAACCAGTACCCGCCCGGCGACGGCGTGCCCGAGCTGCGGCGCGCGATCGCCGACCACCAGCGGCGCCGCTACGGGCTCGACGTCGACCCCGACGGCGAGGTGCTGGTCACCACGGGAGCCACGGAGGCGCTGGCCGCGTCGATCCTCGCGCTCGCGGGACCGGGCGACGAGGTGATCACGCTCGAGCCGTTCTACGACTCGCACGCGGCGAGCATCGCCCTCGCCGGCGCGACGCACGTGCCCGTGCCGCTCACCGCCGACGGCTTCCGGCTCGACGCCGCGGCCCTGCGCGCCGCGGTCACGCCGCGCACGCGCCTCATCGTGCTCAACACCCCGCACAACCCCACCGGCACGGTGCTCACGCGGGCCGAGCTGGAGCAGGTCGCCGCGGTCGCGCGGGAGGCGGACGCCGTGGTCCTCACCGACGAGGTCTACGAGCACCTCACCTTCGACGACGCCGTCCACGTGCCGGTCGCGACGCTGCCCGGCATGGCGGAGCGCACCCTCACCGTCTCCTCCAGCGGCAAGACGTTCAGCCTCACGGGCTGGAAGGTCGGCTGGGTGCACGGCCCGGCGGAGCTCGTCACGGCCGTGCGCACGGTGAAGCAGTTCCTCACCTACACGTCCGGCGCACCCTTCCAGCCCGCCATCGCGACGGCGCTCGCCGACGACGACGCGCCGCGCACGCTGGCCGCGTCGCTCGCCTCGCGCCGCGACCTGCTGTGCGAGGGGCTGACCGCCGCCGGGTTCGACGTCGTCGTCCCGCAGGGCACCTACTTCGTCGTCGCGGACGGCGCGCACCTGCTCGAGCGGTTAGGCGTCCCCGACGGGCACGAGCTGTGCCGCCGGCTGCCCGAGCTCGCGGGCGTCGTCGGCGTCCCCGTCTCCGCGTTCTGCCGCGCCGGCTCGACGACGGCGCAGGCGCTCGCGTCGCGGGTGCGGTTCACGTTCGTCAAGCGGGAGGACGTGCTGCGCGACGCCGTCGACCGCCTGCACCGCCTCACCCGCTGACCCCGCCGTCGCCGAGCCGACGGGCTCTACGCCGCAAGCGCCGGCAGCACCAGGCTCACGGCGACGACCAGCATGATCAGGGCGACCACGCCGTCGACGACACGCCAGGCGCCTGGACGGGCGAGCACGGGCGCGAGCAGGCGGGCGCCGTAGCCGAGGCCGACGAACCACAGGACGCTGGCGACGATCGCGCCGCCGGTGAACAGCCAGCGGCCGTCGCCGTACGACGCCGCGAGCGAGCCCTGCAGCACGACCGTGTCGAGGTACACGTGCGGGTTGAGCCAGGTGAGCGCGAGCGCCGTGAGCAGCACGGGCCGCGCGCGCCGTCCCGCGTCGGCGACGGCGCCGTCCGACGCCGCGGCCAGTCCCGCCTCGTCGCCGCGCAGGGCCCGTCGCGCGGCGAGGGCCCCGTACCCGAGCACGACGACGGCGCCCGCCCACCGCGCGGCCTCGACGACGGCGGGGTGGCTCACCACCAGCGCGCCGAGCCCGGCCGTCCCGGCGAGGTAGAGCACGACGTCGGACGCCGCGCACACGGCGACGACGAGGCCGACGTGCTCGCGGCGCACGCCCTGGCGCAGCACGAAGGCGTTCTGCGCGCCGATGGCGACGATGAGGGACAGGCCGAACCCGAGGCCGGGGAGGAGGGAGAGCACCCCTCGACGCTAGGACCGTCAGGAAGTGAAGTCCATCTACGATTTCTTCGGCTGGCGAAGCAGTTCTTCATCTAGGCTCGGCGCATGCGATGGGACTCCCGCCAGCTCGAGGCGCTCGCCGCCGTCGTCGCCGAGGGCTCGTTCGAGGCCGCGGCCCGCACGCTGCACGTCACGCCGTCGGCGGTCGGCCAGCGCGTGCGCGCGCTGGAGAACGCGGCCGGCTCCGTGCTGGTGCGCCGCACGCGCCCGGTCGCGCCGACGGGCCCGGGGCGCACGCTGCTGCGCCTGGCGCGCCAGGTCGAGCTGCTCGGTGCGGAGGCGAGCCGCGAGCTCGGGCCCCGGGACGCCGACGACGACCCCGACGGCGCCCCGCCCCGCCCGGTCACCGTGCCGATCGCCGTCAACGCCGACTCGCTCGCGACGTGGGTGATGCGGGCGCTCGCGCGCGTCGAGGGGGTCTGCTTCGACCTCCACCGCGAGGACCAGGACCGCACGGTGGACCTCCTGCCGGCCGGCGTCGTCATGGCCGCGATCACGTCCCAGCGCGAGCCCGTGCAGGGCTGCACCTCCACGTTCCTCGGCGTCACCCGCTACCGGCCCGCCGCGACGCGGGAGGTGGTCGACCGCTGGTTCCCGGACGGCCCCACGCTCGAGGCGCTCGGCCGCGCCCCGATGCTCGTGTTCAACCGGGCCGACGACCTCCAGGACGCCTGGCTGCGCGAGCGCGCCGCCGCCGCGGCGAGCACCCCGGGCACCGTGGTCCCCGACCCGCCCCGGCACCACGTGCCGAGCACGCCCGAGTACGTCGACGGCATCCGCCGCGGGCTGGGATGGGGCATGTGGGGACCGCTCCCCGGCCCGGGCGCGCGGTTCGGGATGCTCGACGGCGGGCCGGGCGACCCCGGCGGGCAGGTCGTGCTGCTCGACGACGACGCGGTCGTCGACGTCCCGATCTACCTGCAGCAGTGGAAGCTGCGCTCGACGGTGCTGGACCGGGTCGCCGCCGCCCTGCGGCACGAGGCGCGCCGCGCCCTGCCCCAGCGCTGAGCTCCGGGCTCGCCGACCGTCAGGCGCAGACGCCCGGCAGCACGGACGGGCTGGGCGACGGGTCGGGCGACGCGCCCTCACCGTCCGCGCCGTCATCGCCGCCCTGGGTGCCGCCGTCCTCGCCTGCCTCGCCGCTCTCGACGTCGGGCGACGCCACCTCGTCGTCGACCGCCGTCGCGCCGTCCGGCGAGGCCGACGCCGTGCCGCCGGGCTTCGTCGTGCCGTCCTGGGCCGGCGCCGTGCCGGGCGGCGCCTCGTCGGCCCGGATCCGCTTCCAGATCGCGTCGGCCTCGGGCGTCCAGACGACGCGGTTGGGGTCGCTCGGCGCGGTGGTCACGGGCACGGAGGTGAACACGAGCTGCGACGGGTCGAGGTCGCGGATGCTCCACGCGAGGCCCGCGAGCGCCGTCGGGCTCGCGAGCTCGGGGTCCGTGGAGATGGAGCCGAGGATCTCGCGCACCATCCGGTACAGCCGGGGCGAGTCGGTGATGACGTTCTGCGACAGGATCTCGCGCATCGCGGCGTCGAAGAACGCCTGCTGCCGCTCGATGCGCTTGAGGTCGCTGCCGATCTCCAGGCCCATGCCCTCGCCCTTGCGGGCGCGCAGGAAGTTGATCGCGGTGTAGCCGTCGAGCTTCTGCTTCCCCTTCGGCAGGTCGAGGTCCACGCGCTGGCCCTTGACCGGCTCGGGGAGGCACATGGTGACCCCGCCGATGGCGTCGACGACGCCGATCACGCCGGTCATCTGCACCACGACGTGGTCGGAGATGCGCACCCCGGTGAGCTTCTCGACGGTGCGGATGGTGCAGGCGGCCGCCCCGGTGACGTCCTTGTCGGGTCCGCCCCCGAGGGAGAACGCCGAGTTGAACATCGCGTTCGTCTGCGGTGCGGTCTCGCCGCCGCCGGGGAGCTTGCACGACGGGATGTCCACGAGGGAGTCGCGCGGGATGGACACGGCCTCGATGCGGCTGCGGTCGCCGGACAGGTGCACCAGCAGCGTGGTGTCCGAGTGGAACTCGTCGCCCTCCCCGGCGATCTCGGCGTTGGCCTCGTCCCGGAAGTCCGTACCCATCACCAGGATGTTGAGGTCCTTGCCCGCGAACGGGTCGCTGGGGTCCTGCTCGGCCGGGACCTCGGGCGGCCGGTCGCCGGCGAGCAGGTCGTCGACGTCGGAGACGCCGATCTGGGAGCGCAGGTCGACGAACGACGCGACCGCGGCCGCCGCGACGAACGCCACCACCGCGGTGACGACGAGGGCGATCGTGCGGGCGACCCGGTGCGAGGCGAGGCTGGTCGCGTGCCGTGGCAGGGTCCGCACAGCGCGAGCCTAGGCCCTGAGCAGCACGTTCGCGCGAGGGGTGCCCTGCGCCGCCGCAGGTTCACCCCTCGCGCGAGGGGTCAGCGTCGGGCCGCGACGGCCTCGGCGGCGAGACCCGGCTGGTCCGAGAACACCCCGTCCAGCCCCGTGTCGAGGAACGTGTCGAGCTCGGCCGCCAGGTCGCCGCGCTCTGCGGGATCCGCCGACGAGCGGTGCTCGGCCGGCAGGAACTGGTTCTCGGCGCGGAACGTCCAGGCGTACGCCTCCAGCCCGGCGCGGTGCGCGTCGCGCACCACGGTGGTCGGCTCGCCGAGCGTGCCCTCGGCGGTGCGCGGGACGACGACGTTCTTCTCCAGGCTCACGATGTCGGCGTACCGGGCGAGCTCCCGCAGGCCGCGCGGGTGACGAGGTCGGCGTAGGTGCGCGGGTCGCCCGCGGCCACGAGGTCGTACGGCGCGCCGCTCGCGGAGACGTTGAGCGCCAGGCGCACGTCCGTGCGCCGGTCGAGCTCGCGCAGGTTGGTGGTCTCGAAGGACTGCACGACGACGGGCGCGCGCCGCGAGTCGAGCCCGTTCGCGCGGAGCTCGGCCACGAGCGGCGCCTCCAGCGAGAGGCCGACGGAGTCGAAGTAGGTCGGGTGCTTGGTCTCCGGCGCCACGCCGACGGGCCGGCCGTCGCACGTCTCGGAGTGCCGGGCGAGGTCGAGCACCTCGTCGAGGGTGGGCACCTGGTAGAGCCCGTCGAAGGCCGTGTTGGCGGGGCGCAGCTCGGGCAGCCGCTCCGTGGCGCGCAGCGTGCGCAGCTCGGCGAGCGTGAAGTCCTCGGTGAACCAGCCCGTCACCCGCGCGCCGTCGATCGTCTTCGTCGTGCGCCGGTCGGCGAACTCGGGGTGCTCGGCCACGTCGGTGGTGCCGCCGATCTCGTTCTCGTGCCGGGCCACGAGCACGCCGTCCTTGGTCGGCACGACGTCGGGCTCGATGACGTCCGCGCACTGCACGATCGCCTGCTCGTAGGCGGCGAGCGTGTGCTCGGGACGGTCGCCGGAGGCGCCGCGGTGCCCGATGACGGTCACGCCGTCGTCCCGGGTGCGCTGCTTCTCCAGGTCGATGACGACCATCTCGGTGTCGTCCGGCGTGCCGGGGTTGCGGGCCGCGTTGCCGGGGTAGTTGTTGTCGTTGCCGATGAGGAGGCGGCCGTCGCGCAGCCGCAGCACCGTCTCGAACGACTGCACGGGCAGCGCGTACGTCTCGCCGAGGCCGTACCCCTCCCCCGCGTCGATCCCCCGCGGGTTCTCCACGCGCAGCGCGTCCAGGACGAGCTCCTTGCGGACGTACCCGTCGCGATCCGTCTCGCCGAGGTCGATCTCGTAGACCCGCTTGGTGACCGACGCGGGCCCCTCGAAGTCGTCCCGCTCCACGACCCAGAACGAGTCCTTCCCGACGGCGAACGCGTCGCCGAGCACGTTGGCCTCCTGGTCGGCCTGGTAGTCCCAGGTGCGGCCGGTGTACGCGCCGCGGCGGGTGTCGAACTCGTGGATCACCCGACGGCGCTGGTCCGCGTCGCCGACGAGCGCACCCTCGAGCACGGGGTACAGGTAGCGCCCGCCCCTGACCCCGGCCATCGCCTCGAAGCCGCGGCTGGCGCGCACGGTGGGCTCCTCGC
The DNA here is from genome assembly GCF_050311655.1 of Isoptericola variabilis. GTDB lineage: Bacteria > Actinomycetota > Actinomycetes > Actinomycetales > Cellulomonadaceae > Isoptericola > Isoptericola variabilis. The sequence goes on along the minus strand of NZ_JBNOZM010000001.1, from coordinate 498,477 downwards.
CGTCGGCGAGGTACGGGTTCTGCGGTGACCTCAGGCCGCCGGGAAGCTCGTACGGCTTCTCCAGGAGCGTGCCGTCGGCGTCGAAGTGCAGCAGGAACGGGCCGAACTCCTCGCCCACCCACAGCGTGCCGTCGTCGGCCCGCACCACGGACTCGATGTCGAAGTCGGCCCCGGTGAGCAGCCGCTCCTCGGTGTCACCGCGGACGATGTCGAAGTCCAGCACGTGGTTCTCGTCGTTGTACGAGACGTGGTCGAGCACCTCGATCTCGCCCGAGCCGCTCCCCCGGCCGCCGCCCGTGTCCCAGTCGGGCTTCACGAGGTAGCTGCGCAGCAGGAAGTCGGCGGAGTTGCCCTGGCTGCCGAAGCCGTTGTCCGGCTGCGCCCAGAACGTGCCGTCGCCGTTGTCGACCATCGCCGAGAAGCCCGGGATCACCTGGCCGTCCCAGGGTCCCTGCCGGCCGTTGGCGGCGGAGGCCTGGGCGCCGGACGGCGGCCCCTCGGCGAGGAAGTCCGCGGACAGCGTGGCGCGCCCCGCGAGGGTCGGTACGAGGTGGGTCGTGACCCGGCCGTGCCGGTCGGACCCGCGGTCGTCGTGGCGGCCGCCCGCGACGGCGGTGACGCTCGCGGTGGTGAGCACGACGGCGGCGGCGGTCCCGACCGCGGCGGCGCGGAGCAGCAGTGATCGACTCATGGCCCCGATCCCACCGGCGCTCCACGACGACCCTGCCAACCCCGGGTGAACCCTGACCGTCCGCTGGATGGCGGTCCGGTGCCACCCGGACAGCGACCCCTCCCGGACGATGCCTAGATCTGCTAGGTTCAGCATCCCTAGCAGATCTAGACATAGGAGCCCGAGGTGCGCTTCGACAAGGACCTGGTGGCAGCGTCCGCCACCCCGCTCGTGCTCGGCATCCTCGCCGAGGGCGAGTCGTACGGGTACGCCATCCTCAAGCGGGTCACGGAGCTCTCCGGCGGCCGCATGCAGTGGACCGACGGGATGCTCTACCCCCTGCTGCACCGCCTCGAGCGCCTGGGCCTGGTCGTCGCGACCTGGGGCACCTCCGAGGCCGGGCGGCGCCGCAAGCACTACGCCCTCACCCGTGCCGGCCGCGACGCGCTGGCGGAGCGCCAGGAGCAGTGGTCCGTCGTCGCGGACGTGCTGCAGCAGGTCTGGGAGTCGGCGCAGCGGTCCGCGCGGCAGGCCGCGCAGGCCCCCGTGCGTCCCGCCGTCGCGGAGGGCTGGGCCTGATGGCTGACCACGAGCGCGAGCACGAGCGGCTCGAGGCGCAGATCGACCAGTGGCGCTCCTACGTGCAGCGGCACCGCGCCATCTCGGCCGCCGACGTGGACGAGATGACCGACCACCTGCGCGGCCGCGTCGACGACCTCGTCGCCACCGGGCTGGACGACGACGAGGCGTTCCTCGTGGCGGTGCGGCGCATGGGCAACCTCGACGCCGTGTCGCGCGAGTTCGCCCGCGAGCACTCCGACCGGCTGTGGAAGCAGCTCGTCCTGGTCCCGGACGGGCCCGCCGCCGACTCCGGGCCCGCGTGGCGCGAGCTCGCGGTGGTCCTGGCGCTCGCGGTGGGCGCGGGGATCGCCCTCAAGGTCGCGCTCACCGTCTTCGGCACGGACTCGGCGCTGCTGCGCAACGTCCCGCTCATGACGGCGCCGTTCCTCGCCGCCTACTTCGTGTGGAAGCGCCGCGTGGGGTGGCGCGTGGTCGCCGCGCTGCTGGTGCCCTACGCGCTGCTCGCCGTCGTGCTCAACGTCTACCCGTACGTCGAGACCGGCTCGACCGTCGTCCTCGCGGCGCTGCACGCCCCCGTCGTGCTGTGGGCGCTGGTCGGCGTGGTCTACGTGGGCGGCCGCTGGCGCGACCAGGACCCGCGGATGGACTTCGCCCGCTTCACCGGCGAGCTGGTCGTGTACGTCACGCTGCTCGCGATCGGCGGCGGGGTGCTCCTGGGCCTCACGGCCGCGACGCTGAGCCTCGTCGGCGTGGACATCGAGCCCGCGATGGAGGGCTGGATCATGCCGTTCGCGGTGCCGGGCGCCGTCGTCGTGGGCGCGTGGCTCGTCGAGGCCAAGCAGGACGTGGTCGAGAACATCGCCCCCGTCCTCACGCGCGTGTTCACGCCGCTGACCACGGTGATGCTGCTGGTGACGCTCGTCGTCCTGCTCGGCGCCGGCGGGCTCGCGGACGTCGAGCGCGAGCTGCTCATCCTCATGGACGCGATCCTCGTGCTGGTGCTCTGCCTGCTGCTCTACTCCGTCTCGGCGCGCGACCCGCTCGCCCGCCCGGGCTGGTTCGACGGCCTCCAGCTGGTGCTCGTCGCGTCGGCCCTCGCCGTCGACGCCGTGGCGCTCACCGCGATGCTCACCCGCATCGCCGAGTTCGGCTTCAGCCCCAACAAGGTCGCGGCGCTGGGGCTGAACCTGCTGCTCCTGGTGCACCTGGCCCGGTCCGGGCTGCTCCTGCTCGGCTTCCTGCGCGAGCGGCGGCCGTTCGGCGCGCTGGTCCGGTGGCAGACGCGCTTCCTGCCGGTGTACGCGGTGTGGGCGGCGCTCGTGGTGGTCGCCTTCGGCCCGGTGTTCGGCTTCGCCTGACCTGGGCTCCGCGACGACGGCAGGGTCAGGCCAGCTTGACCCAGCCGTCCTTGCGGTAGGCCGGCGTCGCGAACCCGAGGACGGCGAGCGCGCAGGCCAGCGCGGCGAGCATCACCCAGGACATCGCGACGGCGTCGCCGCCGAGCACGCCCACCAGCGGCGAGACGAGGCCGGCGATGCCGGACTGCACGGCGCCGATGACCGCGGCGGCGGTGCCGGCACGTTCGCCGTGCCGGGACAGGGCGATGGCCGACGCGTTCGCCGGGATGAGGCCCTGGAAGGCGAGCACGAGCCAGAGCATCGCGAGCAGCCCGATCAGCCCTCCGCCGCCGGTGACCGCCACGACCAGGAGACCGACGGCGACGACGCCCTGGATCGCGAGCGCGGCACGCAGCAGCCGGATGGGCGCCACCCGCCGCACCAGGGCGGCGTTCACCTGCGCGGACAGCACCAGGCCCAGGCCGTTGACGGCGAACAGCACGGAGAACTGCCCGTGGCTCAGCCCGTAGCCCTCCTGGAAGATGAACGGCGAGCCGACCACGTAGCTCATCAGCACGGCCTGCCCGAGGCCCGGGATGACGGCGAGCGCCATGAACTGCCTGTCCCTGACGAGCGTCCGGTAGCCCGCGAAGACGCCGCGCGCACCGCCGGCCTGGCGCCGCTCGGCCGGCAGCGTCTCCGGCATGAACCGCCACACGACGACCCCCATCGCCACGCCCGCGAGCGCCAGGACGCCGAACACCCAGCGCCAGCCGGCCGCGGCGGCGACGGCGGAGCCGAAGGTCGGCGCCAGCATCGGCGCGACGCCGATGACGAGCATCAGCCGGGACAGGATGCGGGCGGCCTCGGCGCCGACGAACCGGTCGCGCACGACCGCCATCGCCGCCACACCGCACGCGGCGTTGAAGAAGCCCTGGAGCAGGCGCAGCCCGACGAGGACCATCATGTTCGGCGCGAACGCGCACAGGACCGACGTGACGACGTGCAGCGCGAGGCCCCACATGAGGGGCGCCCGGCGCCCGAAGCGGTCGGAGAGCGGGCCGATGGTGAGCTGGCCCAGGGCGCCGCCGATGAGCATCACGGAGACGGACAGCTGCGCGAACGAGGCGGACGAGCCCAGGTCGGCCGCCACCTCGGGCAGCGACGGCAGGTACATGTCGACGGTGAACGCCGGCAGCGCCGCGAGCGCCCCGAGCATGATGACCCAACGGTACGGAGAGCGGGCGCGCGGAAGTCTCGCGGAGTCGTCGGGCATGGTGCCGATCCTATCGAATCGTTACGACCGCGCCCAGGGCGATTCCGACGGCGACCGGCACGGTTGTCGGTGGGATGCGTCACGATGGACCCATGTGCGGCCGCTACGCGTCCTTCCGTGACGCCCAGGACATCGCCGACGACCTCGCCGTCGCCGAGATCGCGGAGGACGCGCGCCTCCTGCCCCCGTCGTGGAACGTCGCCCCCACGGACCCCGTGCGCATCGTCGTCGAGCGCCCGCAGCGGCTCGAGGGCGGGCAGACCGGAGAGATCACGCGCTCGATGCGGCTCGCACGCTGGGGCCTCGTGCCGTCGTGGGCGAAGGACCCGTCGATCGGCGCGCGCATGATCAACGCCCGCACCGAGACGCTCCTCGACAAGTCCGCGTTCGCGAAGCCCCTCGGCGTCCGGCGCTGCCTGCTGCCGGCGGACGGCTACTACGAGTGGCGCAAGCTGGAGCTGCCGCCCGGCGCACCGGCGAGGGCGAAGGTGCCGAAGCAGCCGTACTGGATCCACCCGGACGACGGCGGGGTCGCGGCGCTCGCCGGCCTGTACGAGTTCTGGCGCGACCGCACCAAGGCCGACGACGACCCCGACCGCTGGCTCGTGTCCGCGACGGTGATCACCACGGCGGCGTCGCAGGACCTGGAGCGCATCCACGACCGGATGCCCGTGGTGCTGCCGCGGGCGTCGTGGGACGCCTGGCTCGACCCGGCGGTCGGCGCGGAGCAGGCGATGGGCATCGTCACGGGCCCGCAGGTCGGCATGGCGACCCGCCCGGTGGGCGACGCCGTCGGGTCGGTCCAGAACAACCGGCCCTCGCTCCTCGACGTCGACCCCGACCCGCGGGACCCGGACGTGGTCACCGCGGGCCGGTCGTGAGCCGCCTCAGGCGCCGCCGGTCACCGCGACCTCCTGCCCCGTGATCCCGGTGTTCGCCGCCGAGCCGAGGTAGACGACGGCGTTCGCCACCTCGGGGGCGTCGAGCAGGCGGCCGAGCGGCGCGCGCGCCGCCGCGGCCTCGCCGAACGCCTCGACGATCCCCGCGTTGCGCACCGTTCGGGTGAGCCCCGGCAGCACGACGTTCGACAGGATGTCGCCCTCGTGCCCGAGCGCGAACGCGACCGACCGGCTGAACCCGTGCAGCGCCGACTTGGCGGTGGCGTAGTACGCCGTGCCCTCGTCGCCGTCGCGCACCAGGCTGGACGACAGGTGCACCAGCCGCCCCCACCGCTGGGCGCGCATCGCGGGGGCGACCGCGCGGGTCAGCCGCACCGCCCCCTCGACGTTGGCACGCACGGTCTCGAGCCACTCGACGTCGGGCACGTGTTCGAAGCCGCGCGGGCCGTCCGCCCCCGGCGGGCTCCAGGTCACCGCGTTGTTGACCAGCACGTCGACGCGGCCGGTCCACGCGAGGACGGCGTCGCGCAGCCCCTCGGCCGCGCCGTCCTCGGTCTGGTCGTAGCGGACGGCGAGCGCCCGCTCCCCGATCTCCTCGGCCACGCGTGCGGCGTCGTCCTTCGACTCGCGGTACGTGACCACGACGTCGGCGCCCTCCGCGCCGAACTGGGCGGCGACGTGCCGCCCGATCCCCCCGGACGCCCCCGTGACGACGACGGTGCGCCCCTGCAGTCCCAGGTCCATGCTGTGCTCCTCGCTGTGCTCCGTGCGACGGCTGTGCGCCGGCCACCGGTCGGTGCCGACGCCGTCCACGGTCGCCCCGCCGCCGCGGCGCGGGGAGGCCGCCGCGAGGCTGGCCGTACCAGGGCCACCCTCCGACAGGGGGCGCCTGCCTAGGCTGGCCGCATGACCGACGCCGACCGGACCGCCGACCGGATCGAGAGGGACCTCGGCTCGTTGATCCGCGCGTACCGCGAGGACGTGCGTCCCCGGGACGTGGGCATGCCCGAGGGCGGGCGCCGCCGCACCCCAGGCCTGCGGCGCGCGGAGCTGGCGGTGCTCGCCGGCGTGAGCGTCGAGTACCTCACCCGGCTGGAGCAGGGGCGCGACCGGCACCCGTCGCCCGCGGTCGTGGGGGCGCTGGCCGACGCGCTCCGCCTCGGGCACGACGAGCGGCGCGTGCTGCTGCTCGCCTCCAAGGACGCCCAGGGTGCGGGCGTGTGCCTGGCGACCGCGCCGGGCGACGACGTCCCCGCCGCCACCCGCGCGGTGCTCGACCGCCTCACCCCGGCGCCCGCCGTCCTGCTGGACCGGTTCGGCACCGTGCTCGCGTGCACCCCCGCCTACCGGGCGCTCCTCGCGCCCGCAGGCCTGTTCGACGACGGTGGGCTCGACGGCGGGGAGCCGCGGCTGGCCCCCGTCGTCCTCACCGACCCGCGGGCCCGCGACCTGTTCCCCGACTGGGACGCCGTCGCCGACCGGGTGGTCGCCGACCTGCAGCGCGAGTCGGTCCCGTCCGACCCGGCGCTGGGCGAGCTGGTGGACGCCCTCACGGTGCTGGCGGGGGCCGCGTTCACCGAGCGGTGGGCGCGGCCGGTCGCCGACCGGGGGCGGGACGCCGTGCTGCGGCTCGCCCACCCGCAGGCGGGCGCCCTGCGGGTGGAACCGCAGGTGCTGGTGCCCGGCGGCGGCGACCACCTGCGGATCGAGCTGCTGCTCCCGGCGGACGCCGCGACGGACCGGGCCCTGGACGACCTGGCCGCCGGCGACCGCACCCTGCGCGTCGTGCGCGCGGACGCCTCCTGAGGGCGGGCGCGAGGGCCCGGGGGCGTCAGGCCCCGGTGTACGCGCGCTGGAGCCGCACCGGGGTGATCTCGCCGATGCCCTGCACCTCCTGCGGCGGCTGCGCAGTGAGGGCGTAGCGGGACGACGACGCGAGCAGGGACGCGGTGTGCGGGTCCACCAGCACGGAGGCCGGCTCCGCGAGCTCGGTGATGCGGGAGGCGAGGTTGACGTCGGAGCCGAAGACGTCGCCGAACCGCGACAGCACCCGGCCCCACACGAAGCCGACGCGCACGGGGATCTCGGGCTCCGAGACGTGCGGCGCGGCCAGGCCGAGCGCCACCTCGGCGCCGGTCGTGACGTCGTCGGCGACGAAGAGCACCGCGTCGCCGATGGTCTTGACGACGCGGCCGCCGGCCTCGGTGATGACGTCGCGGGCGCGGGACTCGAAGAGCTGCACGAACTCCGACAGCTCCTGCGACCCGAGGCCCGCGGTGCGCTTGGTGAACGACACGATGTCCGCGAACCCGACGGCGCGCGGCAGCGGCAGCTCGTCGTCGTGGGCCTCCTGCGTGCCACGGCGCGCGCCGCCGAACTCGGTGGCCAGCCGCCCCGTGAGCGCGGCGAGCTGGCGCCGCCAGGCGTGCTCGAGCTGGCGGGAGAGCTGCGAGGTGAGGTCCGGCATGCGGTCGATGGCGGCGAGCCGCGCGCTCACGTCGTCCAGGCCGTCGCGGCGGCTGAGGTGCTCGACGAACGCCTCCACCTGCCACAGCGCGAGGCGGTCCGTGGTGTGCCCGAGCGAGCGGATGAGCGTCATCTGGGCCTGCTCGTCCAGCCGCTCCGTGTCCACGAGCTCGCCGATCTCGCGCAGCGCCTGCATGTCCGCGTCGGTGAACCCCACCTCGTCGGGGTGGGTGACGGGTAGCCCGAGCCAGCGCCAGTAGTTCTCGATGAACTCCTGCGACAGGCCGGTGCCCTCCACGAGGTCCGACAGCGTGTACCGGCGGGGACCGCCGAGGATCGCCTCGTCCAGCCGGGCCGCGGTGTCCCCCGACCGCCGGGCGTCGTCGTCCGTCGGCAGTCCGGGTCCCGTCGTGGTGTCGCTCGTCACGCACCCACTGTAGTCAGCGCGGGCTGTGCCCCGGCTGGGAGCCCGAGCGGCAGCCGATGAGTCCGGGTCGTGCCGAGGGTCGAGGAGTGCACCCGAGCACGCCCGCGCGAGAGGACGACGACCATGACCCACGACCGCACGACCGGGACGGCACCCAGGACGGCGCGCGCCTTCCGCTTCGGGGTCGTCGCCCCCGTGGGGACCGACCTGCCCGCGTGGCGGGACCAGGCCCGCCGGGTCGCCGACCAGGGCTACTCGACCCTCCTCATGCCCGACGTCCAGCAGTGGCAGCCGGCACCCGGTCCCAGCCTGGCCGTCGCGGCGACGCTCGCCGACCTGCGCGTCGGCACCTGGGTGTACGCCTCGCCGCTGCGCGCGGCCCGCAACACCGCCTGGGAGGCGCACTCCCTGTCGGTGCTGACGGAGGGCCGGTTCGAGATGGGCATCGGCGCGGGGAGGCCCGGCATCGAGGACGAGCTGCGGGAGCTGGGCATGCCGGTCCTGTCCGCGTCGCAGCGGCTCTCCCGCGTGCGCGAGACCGTCGCGCTGCTCCGCGGCCTCGACGGCGCGGCACGGCGGACGCCGGTCGTGATGGCGGTGCGGGGCCCGAAGGCGCGCGCCCTCGCCGTCGACCTCGCGGACACGGCCACGGTCGCGATCATGCCGGACGACGCGCGGGCCGTGACGATGGCGATCGCGGCGGACCTCCGGGCACGCGCCGACCTCGAGCTGGCGTTCCACGCGGCCGTGGTCGGCGACGCCGTCTCGCCGTTCATGGCGCCGCCCGACACCGACACCGCCGCGTTGCGCGCCGCCGACTCGTTGCTGCAGCTGCCCGCCGACCCCGGGGCCGCCACCGAGGAGCTCCTGCGGCGCCGCGAGGAGGGCGGCTTCTCCTACGTCGTCGTGGGCGCCGACGCCGCCGACCGGCTCGCGCCCGTGGTCGCCGAGCTCGCCGGCCGGTAACCCCCAGGTCACGTCGCGCGCAGGTGGTGCACGTCGCCCGCCGTCACGGCGCGCTCGCCCGCGGTCGTGGCCAACACCAGGCTGCCGTCGTCGTCGACCCGCAGCGCGTCGCCCTCCACGACGTCGGCGCCGCCGGCCAGCTCGGCCCGCACCGGGCGACCGAGCGTCGCCGAGCGGCGCGCGTACTCGGCGGCGAGCCCCGCCGCGGCGGCGTCGCCCCCGGCGTCCTCCAGCGCGCCAGCGGCCTCGACCAGACCTCGGACGAGCTCCCCGAGCAGCGCGCCACGGTCGGCGTCCGCCCCGGCGAGCGCCAGCGACGTCGCGGTCGGCACCGGCAGCTCGGCCGCGGACTGGTCCACGTTCAGCCCGACGCCGACGACGACGGCGGCGAGCCCCCGGTCGTCGGCGACAGGCACGACCTCGGCCAGCACGCCCGCCACCTTGCGAAACGGGCCCAGCCCGGCCGCGTCGTCGGGCGCCGGCAGCAGCACGTCGTTGGGCCACTTCACCGCGGCGCCGGGCACCCCCGCGGCGTCGACCGCACGCACGACGGCGAGCCCCGCGAGCAGCGGCAGCCAGCCCAGCCGGGCGGGCGCGAGCCGCGGGCGGAGCAGCACCGAGACGGTGAGCGCGGCGCGCGGCGGCGTCTCCCACGCCCGGCCCGCCCGGCCCCGCCCGGCGGCCTGGTGCTCCGCGACGAGGGCCGCGGGCGCGGGCCACTCCCCCGGCGCGGCGCGGACGGCGCCGACGAGCTCGGTGTTCGTGGAGGCCGAGACCTCGACGACGTCGAGCCGGGCGAGGGGGCCGGCCGGCGCGAGCAGGTCGCGGCGCAGCGCGGGCAGGTCGAGGGGGGCTCTGCGAGGGGAGTGGCTCACGTCCCTGATCGTCCCGCATCCCCCCGCCACCGACCCTTTGTGGGGTCCCTCCAAAGAATCCGGGCGGGCCGCAGCCTGTCGCGCATCGATGCGTGGCAACCCACCAACTAGGGTCGGTCGGGTGAACGACGCCACCACTGCAGCCCCGGAGCCCTCCGGCACCGCCGCCAAGCTCGCCGACCTGGAGCGCCGACGGGCCGAGGCCGTGACCGACGCCGAGGAGAAGGCGAAGGTCCGGCAGCACCCGCGCGGCAAGAAGACGGCCCGCGAGCGCATCGAGGCGCTGCTGGACGAGGGCAGCTTCGTCGAGCTGGACGCGCTCGCCATGCACCGCAGCCGCAACTTCGGCCTCGACAAGCGCCGCATCGCGGGCGACGGCGTCGTGACCGGTCACGGCACGATCGACGGCCGCCAGGTGTGCGTGTTCAGCCAGGACTTCACGGTCTTCGGCGGTTCGCTCGGCGAGGTGCACGGCGAGAAGATCGCCAAGGTGCAGGACCTCGCGCTGCGGACGGGCGTGCCGATCATCGGGATCTCGGACGGCGGCGGCGCGCGCATCCAGGAGGGCGTGGCCGCGCTGACGCAGTTCGCGGAGATGTTCCGGCGCAACGTCGCGGCGTCGGGCGTGATCCCGCAGATCTCGCTCATCCTGGGCCCGAGCGCCGGCGGCGCCGTGTACTCCCCCGCCCTGACCGACTTCATCGTCATGGCGGACGGCACGTCCAACATGTTCATCACCGGCCCGGACGTGATCCGCACGGTGACGGGCGAGGACGTCGACTTCGAGACCCTGGGCGGCGGCCGCACGCACAACGCGACGTCCGGCGTGGCGCACTACCTGGGCGCGGACGAGGACGACGCGATCGACTACGTGCGCCACCTCATCGGCTACCTGCCGCAGAACAACCTGGGCGACGCGCCGTCGTTCCCGCCCGAGGACGAGACGCCGCTGGAGGTCACGGAGGACGACGAGGCGCTCGACGTCATCGTCCCCGACAGCGACAACCAGCCCTACGACATGCGCGCCGTCGTGGAGGCCGTCCTCGACCCGGAGTCGTTCCTCGAGGTGCAGCCGCTGTTCGCGCAGAACGTGCTCATCGGGTTCGGCCACGTGGAGGGGCAGTCGGTGGGCATCATCGCCAACCAGCCGCTGTCCATGGCCGGCACGCTCGACATCGACGCCGCCGAGAAGGCCGCGCGGTTCGTGCGCACCTGCGACGCGTTCAACCTGCCGGTGCTGACCTTCGTCGACGTCCCCGGCTTCCTGCCCGGCGTCGGCCAGGAGCACCAGGGCATCATCCGGCGCGGCGCCAAGCTCATCTACGCGTACGCCGAGGCCACCGTGCCGCTGGTCACCGTCATCACGCGCAAGGCGTACGGCGGCGCGTACATCGTCATGGGCTCCAAGCAGCTCGGGGCGGACGTCAACCTCGCCTGGCCGACGGCGCAGGTCGCGGTCATGGGCGCGTCCGGCGCGGTGAACATCCTGCAGCGTTCGGCGCTCAAGGAGGTCGCGGAGTCCGGCGGCGACGTCGAGGCGGAGCGGCAGCGCCTCACCGACGAGTACACCGAGGCGATCGTCAACCCGTGGGACGCGGCCGAGCGCGGCTACGTGGACGCCGTCATCCGTCCGTCCGAGACGCGGGTCCAGGTGGTGCGCGCGCTGCGGGCGCTGCGCACCAAGCGCGCGAGCCTGCCGCCGAAGAAGCACGGCAACATCCCGCTGTGACCCGACTCCCCCCGCAGGACGATCGGTAGGACAATCACCTGATGAGCCACGAGGACGCCACGCACGGACCGGCCCCGCTGGGGTCGGTCGACCCGGAGCCGATGCACCGCGCCGTCGACGCGCTGGCGGCCGCGCTGCACGAGTACGTGCAGACCGCGGTCGGGGTGCGCGCCGAGTTCGGCGCGTCGGAGGCGGACGAGGACCCGCGGGTGCTCGCGCTGGAGAACCGGGTGGGGCAGCTCAACGCCGCCGTCTTCGACGCGCTCCACGACGGCCTGGGCATGCACCCCGACCTCACCAGCTCGGTCTGGGAGGGCGACGACGAGGAGGACGAGCACACCCACGACGCCCCGGAGGGCGCCGTGCCGGCCGAGGTGTTCTACCTGGGCTTCGTCGTGGCCGACCCCGCGCCCGGCGCGCCCGGCACGTTGGACGGCGTCGTCGAGCTCCTGGACGAGGCCGGCGGCGACGTCGCGCAGCGCCTGTTCGACGGCGGCTACGAGGTCGCGGAGTGGGCGACGTCGCGGGGCGCCGCGGTGGAGTTCGGCGACGACGACCTGGACGACGAGCTGGACGACGGGCTCGACGACGGGCTGATGGACGAGGACGACGGCGACGACCCGCTGGGGGGTGCGCGATGAGCGGAGCGAACAGCGTGCGTGTGGTGCGCGGGCGGCCCGACGACGTCGAGGTCGCCGCCCTGGTGGCGGGGCTCGCGGCGGTCGCGTCGGCGAGCGGCCTGCCCGACGACGAGGCCCCGGTCGAGGAGTGGACCAACCGCGCCCGCACGGTGCGCGGCAACGGCGCGGGCGTGACGGCGAAGAGCTTCGGCGGTCGCTGGGGGCGCCACAACGCCGACGCGTGGCGCTGGAGCCTGCACTCGTGAGCGTCGTCTGGCAGCAGGTCGAGGGCCCCGACGACGTCGACACCCCGCTGGCGGAGCTGCCCGCTCCCCCGCGACCGGGCTGGCTGCGGCGGTGGCTGTGGGCGCCCGCCCTGGTGGTGACCGCGGCCCTCTACGTGCTGCGGCGCACCATCGAGAACCCGTCCGGTGAGCTCGAGCTCTGGCTGTTCATGGGCATGCTCGCCGGCCTCATGGTCACCGCCGTCGCCGCCCTGGTCCGCTACCGGGACGACCAGCGCCAGGCCACCGAGGGGCGGGACGCCGCAGCGTTCGGCGCGGACGCCCGGTCGGCCACGGGGTCGGTCTCGGTGAACGAGCGCCGCACGAGCTCCGGCCTCCTGCTCAGCGGCGTCGTGTCCTACCCGACGGACGACGGCACCGCCGACCGTCCCTTCTCGTACCTGCTGCGCCGGGACGACGAGGAACGACTGCCGTCGCCGCGCGACGGCGACCCGGTCGCGGTCTGGTGGGCGCCGGGCACCGAGACCGTGGTCGTGCGCTACCACCGCGACTGGGCCGACGCCGTCCGTCGTCGCACCGGCCGGCGCTGACGCGTCACCGCGACGCGCGCCCCGCGGCGAACAGCCGGCACGCGTGCGCCGCGGTGCGCTCCAGCTCGACGACGGCGTCGCGGGAGAGCTCGGCGAGCGTGCGCGGCCCCGGGGCGAGGGAGAACGCCGCCGCGATCCCGGCGTCCGCGACCTGCGCGGGCGTGAGCTCCACGCCGCCCGCGACGACCACGACCGCCGCGCGCCCGGCGACCAGCCGCACCACGGTGTCCACGACCTTCCCGTGCAGGGACTGCTCGTCCAGCCGGCCCTCCCCGGTGAGCACGAGGTCGGCGCCCTCGAGGGCGCCCGCGAGCCCCACCGCCTCGGCGACGAGCTCGCCGCCGGGGACCAGCTCCGCGCCGAGCGCGGCGGACAGCCCCACCGGCAGCCCGCCGGACGCCCCGGCGCCGGGCAGGTCGCGCGCGTCGTGGCTGGTCGCGGCGGCCAGGGCGTCGGCGAGGTGCGCGAGCCCGTCGTCGAGCACCTCGACGTCCTCCGGCGACGCGCCCTTCTGCGGCCCGAAGACGGCGGCCGCGCCGCGCGGCCCGAGCAGCGGGTTGTCGACGTCGCACGCGATGCGCCACCGCAGCGCGCGGGCGCGCGGGTCGAGGCCGTCCAGGTCGATCCGGGACAGCGACCGCAGCCCGCCGCCGCCGGGCGCCACCGCCGCGCCGTCCGCGTCGAGGAACCGGGCGCCGAGGCCGGCCAGGAGCCCCGCCCCGCCGTCGGTCGAGGCCGACCCGCCGACGAACAGCACGACCTCCTCGGCGTCCGGGGCGGCGTCGAGCGCGGCGAGCACCACGGTGCCGACGCCGTGGCTGGTCGCGTCGAGCGGGCGCAGCGGGACGTCCGACACCTTCGGCAGGCCGTACGCCTCGGCGGCCTCGACCGCGAGCGTGCGGCCGTCGGGCGAGATGCCGAAGCGCGCCGTGGTCGGCCGGCCCAGCGCGTCGGTCGTGGCGCAGGTGCGCGGCTCCTGGCCCCACGCGCCGAGGATCGCGTCCAGGGTGCCCTCGCCGCCGTCGGCGAACGGCACGGCGCGCACGTCGGCGCCGTCGCCCAGGGCGGCGCGGGCCCCGGCGGCGAGCGCCGCGGACACCTCGGTGGCGGTCGCGCTGCCCTTGAACGAGTCGGGCGCGACCACGACGCGCAGGGGCCGGGGGCCGGGGGTGTTCTTCACGTCCTCGTGCACGAGGCCCGAGGCTAGCCGAGCCCGCGCGCCGGAGCGTGCTCGTCTCGGGGGTCCTCGATGCTCGCGCGAGCATCGACGTCCCCCGCGAGGATCGAGGGGCGGGCGTCCGACGCCCGGACACCACGGAACGGAGGCAGGCTCATGGGTATCGGAACGGGCATCTTCCTCATCGTCGTCGGCGCCGTCCTCGCGTTCGCCATCGCGCCGGACACCTGGGAGGTCGTCAACCTGAACATCGTGGGCTACATCTGCATCGGCGCCGGGCTGCTCGCGCTGATCCTGGGACTCGTGCAGAACCGGCAGCGGGCGCACACCAGCCACACCGTCGAGCGGTACGACGACCGCCGCCAGCCCCCGCCGGCCTGAGCGGACCGGAGCCGGGCACGCGTCCGGGCGGGGCTAGGCTTCGCGTGTGACTCAGCACACCGTCCCGGCCGCCCCTCGAACCCCCTCGGCGGTCGACGCCGTCGCAGACGCCTACGTCGCCCGGTCCGCCGAGCTCGACCCGCTGCTCGCCACCGCGATCGGGCTGCCGGGTCAGGACCATCGCATGACCGACCTGTCCCCCGCCGGGCACGAGGCGCGCGCCGAGTCGGACCGCGCCGTCCTGCGCGAGCTGGACGCGGCGGAGCGCGACGGCGGCCCGCTCGACGACGTCGACCGGGTCACCCTGGCCGCGATGCGCGAGCGGGTGGGCCTGGCGCTGGAGCTGCACGACGCGGGCGAGCCGCTGGCGAGCCTCAACAACATCGAGTCGCCGGTGCAGCAGCTGCGCGACGTCTTCGACCTCATGCCCACCGGCTCGGTCGAGGCCTGGGAGAACGTCGCGGCCCGCCTCGACGCGGTGCCCGACGCGATCGACGGCTACGTCGCGTCGCTCACCGAGGCGGCCCGCCGCGGGCAGGTCGCGGCGATCCGGCAGGTGCGCGAGGGCGTGTCCCAGTCGCGCGAGCTCGCCGGCCTCGACGGGCACACGTCGTTCTTCGACGGCCTCGTGCGGGGCGACGACGCCGCCGCCGTCCTGGACGAGTCGGGCGCGTGCAGCCTCGTGCGCGCCGAGCTCGAGCGCGGCGCGACCGCCGCCCGCGACGCCTACGCCCGCCTCGCGGAGTTCCTCGAGCGCGACCTGGCGCCGCAGGCGCCGGAGCGCGACGCCGTCGGCCGCGACCGGTACGCGCGCTTCTCCCGCGAGTTCCTGGGCGCCGAGGTGGACCTCGACGAGACGTACGAGTGGGGCCTGGACGAGCTGGCCCGCATCGTGGCCGAGCAGGAGGCCGTGGCCCGGCAGATCGCGGGGCCGGGCGCGAGCGTCGAGGACGCCGTCGCCGCGCTGGACGAGGACCCGGCCCGCACCCTGCACGGCACGGATGCGCTGCGCCGCTGGATGCAGGAGACCGCGGACGCCGCGATCGAGGACCTCGCCGGCACGCACTTCGACATCGAGGGCCCGGTGCGCACCATCGAGTGCCGCATCGCCCCGACCCAGACCGGCGGCATCTACTACACGCCCCCGAGCGACGACTTCTCCCGGCCGGGGCGCATGTGGTGGTCGGTGCCCGCCGACGTCACGGAGTTCAACACCTGGCGCGAGAAGACGACCGTCTACCACGAGGGCGTGCCGGGCCACCACCTGCAGTGCGCGGCCGCCGTCGTCGCGCGCGACACGCTGAACTCGTGGCGCCGCCTCATGTGCTGGGTCTCCGGGCACGGCGAGGGGTGGGCCCTGTACGCCGAGCGGCTCATGGCCGACCTCGGCCATCTCGACGACCCGGGCGACCGGTTCGGCATGCTCGACGCGCAGCGCATGCGCGCCGCCCGCGTGGTGCTCGACATCGGCGTGCACCTCGGCAAGCCCGCCCCGGAGCGGTGGGGCGGGGGCGTGTGGGACGCCGAGAAGGCGTGGCCGTTCCTCAAGTCCAACGTCAACATGCCGGAGTCGTTCGTGCGGTTCGAGCTCAACCGCTACCTGGGCTGGCCCGGGCAGGCGCCGTCGTACAAGGTGGGCCAGCGGCTGTGGGAGCAGGCGCGCGACGACGCCCGGACGGCGGCGCAGGCGCGCGGCGAGGAGTTCGACCTGCGGGCGTTCCACGCCCGGGCGCTCAGCCTCGGCTCGGTGGGCCTGGACGTGCTGACCGGCGCCCTGCGCGACGCCCGCTGACGCGGCGCGCCGCGCACCGGGTCCCGCATGGAAGGCATCCTCACCGGCTTCGCGATCATCGGCGTGGTCATCGCCGTCGGGTACGTCGCGGCGCGCCTGCGCCTCGGCGGGCCCGACGCCCGGACCGCGCTCAACCGCATCGGCTTCTTCGTCGCGAGCCCCGCGCTGCTGTTCACGGTCATCGCGGGCGCCGACGTCGGCGAGCTGTTCCAGGCGCCGCTGCTGGTGCAGGCGATCTCCGCGGTGGCCGTGGCGGCGGTGTTCGTCGTGGTCAACCTGCTGTGGCTGCGCCGCCCCGCCACGGAGGCGACGATCGGTGCCGTCTCGGCCGGGTACGTGAACGCCAACAACATCGGCCTTCCGGTGGCCGTCTACGTGCTGGGCGACCCCGCCGCCGTCGTCCCGGTGATCCTGCTGCAGCTGCTGATCCTCGCGCCCGTGACGCTGCTGGTGCTGGACGCGCAGACCTCGGGGCGGGTGTCGGTGCGGTTCGTGCTGGCCCAGCCGGTGCGCAACCCGATCATCCTCGGCTCGCTGGCGGGCGCCGTCGTGTCGCTGACCGGGTGGAGCGTCCCGGCGCCCGTGCTCGCGCCGCTGGAGATCCTCGGCGGGGCGGCCGTGCCGATGATCCTGCTCGCCTTCGGGATGTCGCTGCACGGGTCGCGGCCGTTCCAGCAGCCCGGCGGGCGGACGGCCGTGGTGGTCGCGTCCGTGCTCAAGGCGGCGGTCATGCCGGCGGTCGCGTTCGTCCTCGCCCGGTTCGCGTTCGGGCTGGACCCCGCCCAGGTGGCGACGGCGGTGACCCTCGCCGCGCTGCCCGTCGCGCAGAACGTGTACAACTACGCGGCGCGGTTCCGTACCGGCGAGCTGCTCGCGCGCGACACCATCCTCGTCACGACCGTCGCGTCGCCCGTCGTCCTGCTGGTCTCGTCGCTGCTGCTGCACACCGGCTGACTGGTTAGGGTGCGCAGGTGCCTGCCTCCACCGCGCCCGTCCGCCTCGTCCTCGCCTCGCAGTCCCCCGCCCGACTGGCCACCCTCGCCGCGGCCGGCGTCACGCCCAGGGTCGTCGTCTCCGACGTTGACGAGCCCGCCGTGCTCGACGCCGCGCGCGCCGGGTTCGGCGGCGATCTCGAGCCCGCCGACGCCGTCCTCGTGCTCGCCCAGGCCAAGGCGGAGGACGTGAGCGCCCGCCTGGAGGCCGGCGCGGACGACGACGCGGACGACGACGGGTCCGCCCTCGTGCTCGGCTGCGACTCGATGCTCGAGCTGGACGGGGAGGTCCTCGGCAAGCCCACCGATGCCGACGACGCCCGCCGTCGCTGGCGCGCGATGCGCGGCCGCGCGGCCGTGCTGCACACGGGGCACTGGCTCGTGGACCTCCGCGACGCCGACGACGGCGGCACGGGCGGCACGCTCGGCGCGACGTCGTCCACCACCGTGCACTTCGCCGACCTCGACGACGAGGAGATCGACGCCTACGTCGCGACCGGTGAGCCGCTGCACGTCGCGGGCGCCTTCACGATCGACGGGCTCGGCGGCCCGTACGTGGACCGGATCGAGGGCGACCACCACGGCGTCGTCGGGCTGAGCCTGCCGCTGCTGCGGGAGCTGCTGGGCGAGCTGGACATCCCCTGGCGGTCGCTCCGCGACCCGCGCTGAGCCCCCCGGCTCCCTGTCGAAACCACCAACGGCGGACCCGCCGGACACCGCCTACCGCCCGGGTCCATGTGGGATCCCTCCAAACGGCCCGGATCGACGTTGGTACCCGGCACAGACTTCGGCGCGGGCGTCCCGCGGGTGCCGGAGGACGGCGGCGCACGCGTTACCGTGAGCCGTGCCCACCATCAGCAAGGTCCTCGTCGCGAACCGCGGCGAGATCGCCGTCCGCATCGCCCGTGCCTGCACCGACGCCGGTATCGCCTCCGTCGCCGTCTACGCCGACTCCGACCGGGACGCGCTGCACGTGCGGCTCGCCGACGAGGCGTTCGCGCTGCAGGGCCAGCGCGCCGCCGACACCTACCTCGACGTCGAGAAGCTGCTCGACGTCGCGCGCCGCTCCGGCGCGGACGCGGTGCACCCGGGCTACGGGTTCCTGTCGGAGAACGCCCAGTTCGCCCAGGCCGTCATCGACGCCGGGCTGGTCTGGATCGGCCCGCCGCCCGCCGCCATCGAGTCCCTCGGCGACAAGGTCAGCGCGCGGCACATCGCGCAGGCCGCCGGCGCCCCGCTGGTGCCCGGCACCGCCGACCCGGTCCAGGGCGCGGACGAGGTGCACGCCTTCGCGGCCGAGCACGGGCTGCCCATCGCCATCAAGGCGGCGTTCGGCGGCGGCGGCCGCGGCCTCAAGGTCGCCCGCACGGCCGACGAGATCGACGAGCTGTACGAGTCCGCCGTGCGCGAGGCTGTCGCCGCGTTCGGCCGCGGCGAGTGCTTCGTGGAGCGCTACCTCGACCGGCCGCGCCACGTCGAGACCCAGTGCCTGGCCGACTCCCACGGCAACGTCGTCGTGGTCTCCACCCGCGACTGCTCGCTGCAGCGCCGCCACCAGAAGCTCGTCGAGGAGGCGCCCGCGCCCTTCCTCACGCCGGAGCAGGAGGCCGAGCTCGACCGTGCGTCGCGCGCCATCCTCGCCGAGGCCGGCTACGTGGGCGCCGGCACCTGCGAGTTCCTCGTCGGCACCGACGGCACGCTGTCGTTCCTCGAGGTCAACACGCGCCTGCAGGTGGAGCACCCGGTGACGGAGGAGGTCACCGGCATCGACCTGGTCCGCGAGCAGCTGCGCATCGCCGCCGGCGAGCCGCTGGGCTACGACTCCACCACCGTGCGCGGCCACTCGTTCGAGTTCCGCATCAACGGCGAGGACCCGGCCGCGGGCTTCCTGCCCTCCCCCGGCACCGTCACGACGCTGCGCTGGCCGTCCGGCCCCGGCGTGCGCGTCGACACGGGCGTCGTCGAGGGCGACACCATCTCGGGCGCCTTCGACTCGATGATCGCCAAGCTCGTCGTCACCGGCGCCACCCGCGAGCAGGCGGCCCAGCGCGCCCGCCGCGCGCTGCGCGAGCTCGAGGTCGCGGGCATCCCCACCGTGGTGCCGTTCCACCGCGCGGTGATGGAGGCGGAGGACTTCGTCCCCGCCGGCACCGGCGAGCCGTTCCGCGTGCACACCCGCTGGATCGAGACCGACTTCGCGGACGAGCTCGGCAAGCTCGCCCCGGCGGCTCCGGCCCCGGCGCCCGACGCCGAGGAGCCCGCCGAGGAGCTCGCCGAGCGCGTGGTCGTCGAGGTCGGCGGCCGCCGCCTCGAGGTCGTGCTCCCCGCCGGGCTCGGCGTGGCCGCCGGTCGTGCGCGCCGCGCGAACGCCGCGCGCCGTCCCACCCGCCGCGGCAACGGGCGCACGTCCTCCGCGGCGAGCGGAGCGTCCCTCGCGTCGCCCATGCAGGGCACCATCGTCAAGGTGGCCGTCGAGGACGGCGCCCAGGTGGCCGAGGGCGACCTCGTCGTCGTGCTCGAGGCGATGAAGATGGAGCAGCCGCTGCTGGCGCACAAGGCCGGCACCGTGCGGTCGTTGTCCGCGGCCCCGGGCGACGGCGTCACCGCCGGCGCCGTCATCTGCGAGATCGTCGACTAGCCCCGCTCCGCGCGCGCCGAGGCGACGTCCAGCGGCGCGCGGGCGTCGTCCCACGCGGGGGCCGCCCCCGCGCGCGCGTCGGCGCGACCGCCGATGGCGCGCAGCGCCGCGAGGATCGCCACGAGGTCCACGACCTCCTGCAGCACGGCGCCCACCGTCGCCGGGATGACGCCGAACGCGGCCACCGACATGAGGCCGACGCTCACGGCGATGCCGATCCAGATCGACTGCAGGGCGATGCGCACGGTGTCGTGGCCGATCCGCACGGCCTTCGCGACCCGGGACAGGTCGTCCACGAGCACCACGACGTCGGCCGACTCGCTCGCCGCCGTCGTGCCCTTCGCCCCGAGGGCGATGCCGACGTCCGCCGCCGCCAGCACGGGCGCGTCGTTGACGCCGTCGCCGACCATCACCACCGGCCGCTCGGCGATCTCCTGCACCTCCTGCACCTTGTCGGCCGGCAGGCACCCCGCGCGCACCCGGTCGATGCCCAGCTCGCCGGCGATGTGCCGCGCCGTCGGCTCCGCGTCCCCCGTGAGCATGCGCACCTCGCGCACGCCGAGCCCGTGCAGCGCCGCGAGCGTCGCCGCGGCCTCCGGCCGCACCTCGTCGCGAGCGAGGACCGACCCCGCGAAGCGCCCGTCGACGGCCACGTAGACGGCGAGCTGGCTCGGCGCGATCGGCGCCGCCGTCGCCTCGGGGGCGAGGCCCTGCACGAAGGCGAGCTTGCCGACCGCCACGCGCCGGCCGGCGATCGTCGCCACGACGCCGTTGGTCGCCTCCTCCCGCGCGTCCGCGGCCTCGTCCGGCTCCAGCCCGCGCGCCTTCGCGGCCCGGATCATCGCGCTCGCGAGGACGTGCGAGGAGTACTGCTCGGCGGACGCGACGAGCTGCAGCAGGCCGTCCGCGTCGAACCCGGCCTCGGGCCGTACCTCGTCCACCTCGGGGGTGCCGCGCGTGAGCGTGCCCGTCTTGTCGAACACCGCCGTCCGCACGCGCGCGAGCTGCTCGAGCACGCCGCCGCCCTTGACGATGATGCCGTTGCGCGACGCGCGGCTCATGCCGCCGAGGAAGGCGACGGGAGCCGCGATCAGCAGCGGGCAGGGCGTCGCGAGCACCAGGACCTCGGCGAACCGCACCGGGTCGCCGGACACCGCCCAGGCCACCGCGCCGAGCGCGAGCGAGAACGCGGTGAACGGCACCGCGTACCGGTCCGCGAGGCGCACCACAGGGGCGCGGCTCGCGCTCGCCTCCGACACGAGCGCGACGATCCGCTGGTACTGGCTGTCGGCCGCGGCCGACGCCGCCCTGACCGTCACTGCCACCGGCCCGTTCACCGAGCCGCTCAGCAGCTCGTCGCCGGGGTGCTTGTCGACGGGCAGGCTCTCCCCGGTGAGGGAGGACTCGTCCATCGACGTCGACCCGCTCACCAGCACCGCGTCGACGGGGACGAGCTCGCTCGGGCGGACGAGCAGCTCGTCGCCCACCCGCACGTCGCCGACGGGGACGTCGACGATGTCGTCGCCCTCCACGCGGTGAGCGCGCTGCGGCGCGCGCGACAGCAGCGCGTCGAGCTCCCGCTTGGCGCGGTGGTTGGCGTAGTCCTCCAGGGCATCGCCGCCGGTGAGCATGAGCACGACGACGAGGGCGGCGACGTACTCGCCCACGACGACGGTCGCGACGATCGCGGTGATGGCGAGGACGTCGAGCCCGACGTTCCCGCGCAGCAGCTGCCGCACCATGCCCACGGCCTGCCAGACGGCGATCGCGATCGCGTAGACGCCGAACAACCACGACATCGCCGCGCCCGCGCCGCCGAGCCAGAGCCCGATCCCGGCCAGACCGACCACGATCGTCAGCGCGACGGCCCAGTACGTCCGCGCGAGGTCCTGCCAGCGCCTCATCCCGCCATCGTGCCCCGGCGCCACGCGGAGCGCGGCCCGAGCACGGGTCGCGTCGGTCACGTCGTCAGCGCACCGCTCCGCGGCCGCCGCCCGTCCCGGCACCGGGCGGCGCCAGCGGAGCGCGCAGGAGCAGGCCGACGCCGCCCTCGAACGTCACGCCCGCCAGCCGCGGGCCTCGTGCGACCTCCGCGAACCGCCAGGGCCGGTGCAGCGCGATCGAGGCGAGGTTCCGGGCGTTGACGACGAAGAATGCCTCCATCGCACGACCGGCCACCCATTCGAGGCGCGCCCGGGTGAGCGCGGTCGCGACGCCCCGACGGCGCAGGCGCGGGTCGACCGTCACGCCGGCCAGGTAGTGCCCCGCCGGCGCCGGGTCCGTCACGACCGTGCGGTGGGACGTCTGTGCCCAACCGACCACCTGCGATTCGATGCCGGCGAGGTCCGCCGTGGCGACCAGGACGCACCGTCGCTCGTCGTCGAGGGCACGGAGGTACGCGTCGGGGCGGACCGGACGACCCGCGCGCAGGCCGATGTCTGTCATCGCCTCGACGTCGTCTGCCAGCGCAGGACGGACCGTCACCGGCAGGCGTTCGCCCGTGGCCTCCGGCTCGTACACGGCGAACGACACCACGCCACCCTAGCCAGGCGCGGCGGCCCCGCTCCCGACTGCGGTTGTCCACAGATCCTCGCGAAGGTCTAGAACAGGTGTTCGAATCTCGCTAGGCTCGGGATATGACGACGACGCTCCCCGACCCCGTGTCCGGCACCGACGCCGGCACGAGGATGTCGGTGGATCTGCGCGCGGAGGCCGACCGGCTCGCGGCGATGCCCCGGTCATGGACCCCGTCGATCGGCGAGCTGCTCGAGGAAGAAGCACGACGACTCGACGCGACCCGCGGGCACGACACCAGCAGGCACGACACCGAGCCACCGCAGGCGTCGACGGAACGCCCGGCGCTGGCGGACCTGGACCGGGTGCTGGACGCACTCGCCGCCAACGACGCCGAGATCGCGACCCTGCACGCGCGCCGGGTAGTCCTCCTCGCACAGGCAGCCGCGTTGGCCGAAGCGCTCGAGTCCGACCTGCTCGATCCGGACGACCCCACCGCCCGGCGCGCCCCCTCCGCCCGCAGGCTCGAGCTCGCGCACCGCGCCGTGACCGCCGAGATCGCCACCACCCTCCACCTCGGGGAACACACCGCGGGAACTCTGACCGACCACGCCGTGACAATGACCAGCAAGGCTCCCGCCACCCTGCAGGCCCTGTCCGACGGCCGGCTGTCCTGGGCGCACGCCACCGCGATCACGAAGCACGTCGCCGGTCTGACCCCCGAAGCAGCCGCAGCCGTCGAACGGTCCGTGCTGACCACGATCCTCGACACCCGCCCCCACCCGGCACAGGGTCGGTCACATGCACTCCCGCACAGGTCGCCCGCCGGGCACGGCGCGCTCGCGAGACCGCCCATCCCGTCCCCGCCGACGTCCGACACGCCGAGGCCACAGCCCAGCGCGCGGTCTACCTCGACGAAGACCGAGACGGCATGGCCTGGCTGGTCGCCCACCTGCCCGCATCCCTCGCCCACGCCGCCTACGACCGCCTCACCCGCACCGCCCGACACCTGCGGACCGACAAGGCGACCGAGCACCCCGGAAACGGGCGCACCCTCGCCCAGGCCCGCGCCGACACGCTCGCCGCACTTCTCCTGGACGACGGCACCGTCGACCGCAGCGATCCCTCGAACGCCGAACCCGGCCAGCCCACGAACGAGCCAGGCAGGGCACCCGCCGACGCCGACGCGGACTCGGACTCGGACTCGGACGGTGACCTTGGCGCGGGCGAGCTGCAGCACGAGCAGAACCTCCTCGCCACCCTGGCCCGCTCCGTCCGCCCCCAGGTCACCATCACCGTCCCGGTCCTGACGCTCCTGGGTATCACCGACGCCCCCGCCACCATGAACGGCCACGTCCCCATCGACCCCGACACCGCCCGCCAGCTCACCGCCCTCGCGCCCTCGGTCCGACGGATCCTCACCGACCCGGAGACAGGCACCGTCCTGTCCGCCGGACGCACCACCTACACCGTCCCCGCCGACCTCACAGCCCTCGTCCGCGCACGGGACCGCACCTGCCGCTTCCCTGGCTGCACCCACCCCGCGACCCACGCCGACCTCGACCACACCCAGCCATGGGCCACCGGCGGCACCACCAGCGCCGCCAACCTGGCCGCACTGTGCCGGCAGCATCCCGTGATCAAGCACCAATCGACGTGGCGCGTCAGACAGATCGACACCACCGGGAACGACCACGAGCCCACAGACTGGGGCGGCACCCTCGAATGGACCTCCCCCACCGGCCGCCGACACATCACCGCGCCCGACCCCGTCGACACCACCGTCCACCGTGCGACACCCCGCGGCCCGGAGATCCCCGACCCCGGACCGCCGTTCTGAGGTCCCGCCGGGCCGGTCGTCAGGCGTCGACGGGCGCGTCGAAGACGGGCTCGGTCGGCGCCGGACGGGCGATGGCGGCGAGCGAGCGCCGTGCGGAGGGCGCGGCCAGCACGGCGGCGACGAAGGCGACGAGCAGCGCGCCGGCGACGACGAGCAGCACCTGCACGGAGTAGCGGTCGGCGAGCGGGCCGAAGACGACCATGCTCAGCGGCATGGCGACGGTCATCACGATGCCGACGAAGCCGAAGACGCGGCCCTGCATCTCGGGCTCCACGGTCTCCTGGAGGATGGCCATGCTGGGCGCGGACATCAGCGTGAACGTCGTGCCGACCCCCAGCCCCAGGACGAAGAAGACCCACATGTTCCCGGCCAGCCCGAGCCCGACGGTGAAGACGCCGGCGGCCAGCGTGCTGCCGACGATGAGCGCGACGCGGTTCGTCACGCGCGTCCCGACCACCGCCATCGCGAGCCCGCCGGCCAGCATGCCGGCCGCCCAGAACACCTCGTTGGTGGTGAGCTTCCAGACCTCGTCGCCGAAGGTGCGGGTGACCATGAGCGGCGTGAGGTAGGACGGCGCGCCGATGAGCACCATCGTGGTGGCGAAGATCGTCATGAGCCACTTCACGGCGCCGTGGCCGCGGATGTACCGGACGCCCGCGGCCAGGTCGCCGAAGTAGCTCGGCTTCTCCGGGGCCGACCCGCCCGGCGTGGTGGCGTCGTGCCGGACCAGTCGCGGCACGGTGACCAGCAGCAGCATCCCGATGCCGAGCACCGCGGTGACGACGTCGACGAAGAACACCGCGACGATGTCGAAGCTGGCGTAGATCGCGGCGGCGACCACGGGGGCGAGCAGCATCATCCCGGACTGGATGGACTGGTTGATCCCGTTGATGCGGATGAGCTGCGACGCCGGCACGATCTGCGGCACCATCGCGTTCACCGCGGGCGTCTGGATCCCCGCGAACGTAGAGCGGACCGCGAGCGCCACGTAGATCAGCCACAGGTCGTCGACGCCGGACAGCATGAGCAGCGCGAGCGCCAGCGTGATCGTCGCGATGGCGCTGTCCGCGCCGATGATCAGGAGCTTGCGGGAGTGCCGGTCCGCCCACACCCCGCCGAAGATCGACATGAAGGCCTGCGGGAGCATGCCGAACACGATGCTGAGCATGAGCACCGAGCCCGACTGCGTGACGATCGTCAGGTGCCACATCACGGCGAACTGCACGAGCATCGACCCGAGCAGCGAGACCGTCTGGCCGGTGAGGAAGATCGCGACGTTCCGCTTCCAGCCGGGCATCTCGCCCGTGCCCGCGTCCGTGTCAGGGTCCGTGTCCAGGTCCATGGTGGTGGGTGACGGTGCGGGGTCGGGGAACTCATCGGTGCCGTGCGCGCTCACCGTGTCATCGTCGCCTGTAGCCTGACCGCGTGCCCAGCCGATTTTCCCCGCGAGAGACCCTCCACCGGCACCCCGGGGACGGCTGGGTGGCCTGCGGCGACCACCGGCACTGGGGCCTCCACGGCGCGGCGGGTCTGCTGCTCGCGCGGCGAGCGCCGGGCGCCGCGGGGGCGCCCGGCCCGGTGACCGACGTGGTGCTGCAGCACCGGGCCGTCTGGTCGGACCAGGGCGGCACGTGGGGCGTGCCGGGCGGCGCGCTCGCGCCGGGCGAGACGCCCGTCGACGGCGCCCTGCGGGAGAGCTTCGAGGAGGCCGCCGTGGAGCCCCGGACGGTGCACGTGCTCGGCACGCACGTCCTCGACCACGGCCCGTGGGCCTACACGACGGTGCTGGCCGACGTCGTGCCGGGCGCGGACGTCACGCCCGCCGCGGCCGACCCGGAGAGCCTCGAGGTGCGGTGGGTGGCCGTCGGCGACGTCGAGTCCCTGCCGCTGCTGCCCGCGTTCGGGGCGGCGTGGCCGGTGCTGCGCGCCCGATTGGACGCCGTCAGGCGCTGAGGCCCTCGCCCGACTGCCCGTGCAGCACGCGCGCGGCCTCGGCGACCGACCCGGACAGCGACGGGTAGACGGTGAACGAGTCCGCGACGTCGTCCACGGTGAGGCGGTGCGCGACGGCGAGGGTGATGGGGAAGATCAGCTCGCTGGCCCGCGGGGCGACGACGACGCCGCCGAGGACGACGCCGGCGTCCGGGTGGGCGAACAGCTTCACGAAGCCGTCGCGCATGCCCAGCATCTTGGCGCGCGGGTTGCGCGCCAGCGGCAGAGTCGTCGTGACGTACCGGTAACCCCGCTCGCGGAGCTTCTCCTCGCTGAGGCCGACCGTGGCGATCTCCGGCGCGGTGAAGATGTTGGCGGCGACGCGGCCCGGCTTGAGCGGCGCGACGGCGTCCCCCAGGGCGTGCGACATCGCGATGCGGCCCTGCATGGCCGCGACGGACGCGAGCGGCAGCACGCCCGTGCAGTCGCCGGCGGCGTAGACGCCGGGCACGGAGGTGCGCGACACGCGGTCCACCTCGACGTGCCCACTCGCGGACAGGCGCACGCCCGCCTCCTCGAGGCCGATGCCCGCCGTGGAGGGCACCCCGCCGACCGCGATGAGCACGTGCGAGCCCTCGACCACGCGGCCGTCGACCAGGGTGACGGCGACCCCGTCCGCGGTGCGCACGGCGGACGCGGCGCGCGAACGGGACATGACGGTCATGCCACGGGCGCGGAAGACGCCCTCGAGCAGCTCGGCGGCGTCCATGTCCTCGCCCGGCAGCACCCGGTCGCGGGAGGAGACGAGCACGACCTGCGACCCGAGGGCCTGGTAGGCGCCCGCGAACTCCGCGCCGGTGACGCCCGACCCGACGACGATCAGCTTCTCCGGCAGCTCGTCGAGGCCGTACAGCTGCGTCCACGTGAGGATGCGCTCCCCGTCCGGGACGGCGGTGGGGAGCGTGCGCGGCGTGGCGCCGACCGCGACGAGCACCGTGTCGGCGTCGAGCGTCGTCGTCCCCTCTCCCGTGTCGACGACGACCCGCGACGGGCCGTCGAGCCGCCCCTCGCCGACGAGGATCTCGACGCCCTCGCGCTCGAGGCGGGCGTGGATGTCGCGCGACTGCGCGTCGGCGAGCGCGAGCACGCGGGCGTTCACGGCCTGGAGGTCGACCAGGTCACGGCGCTCGCCCGTCGGCGCCTCCCCGCGGACGCCGAGCTCCGGCCCCTGCTCGGCCGTGGTGAACCACTCGGCGGTGGCGATGAGGGTCTTGGACGGCACGACGTCGGTGAGCACGGCCGCGCCGCCGAGGCCGTGCCGCTCGACGACGGTGACGCGGGCGCCGAGCCGACGGGCCACGAGGGCGGCCTCGTAGCCGCCCGGGCCGCCGCCGACGACGACGACGTGCGGGGCGCGGGGGTCGGCCTCGGGGACGCCGGGGGTGGGGGCGATCGTCGAGGCCGGGGCGTCGGGAGCGGTGTCCGGGGAAGGGGTGTTCACGGAGGGCACGGGGGCCATTGTGTCAGGCCCCGGAGGCCCCGACGCCGGCGCGGCGGCGGGCCCCGGCCCGGACTACCCTCGGGACCATGAGCACCACGAGCCGCAGCGTCGGGGACCTCGACGACCCGACCACCGACCCGTTCGACGTCGCGCGTGCCGCGGCGGACCACATCGCCGAGGCCACGGGGGTGCCCGGTCACGACGTGGCGCTGGTGCTCGGCTCGGGCTGGGGTGGCGCCGCCGAGCTCGTCGGCGACGTCGTGGCCGAGATCCCGACCCACGAGATCCCGGGGTTCGCGAAGCCGTCGGTCGTCGGCCACGTCGCGACGACCCGCTCGATCCGGGTGGAGCGCCCGGACGGCGCGGTGCGGCACGCGCTCGTCATCGGCGGCCGCACGCACCTGTACGAGGGCAAGGGGGTGCGGCGCGTCGCGCACGGGGTGCGCACCGCCGCCGCCACGGGCTGCGAGTCGGTCGTGCTCACCAACGGCTGCGGCGGCCTGCACATCGCGTGGCGTCCCGGCCAGCCGGTGCTCATCCGCGACCATCTGAACCTCACGGCGGCGTCCCCGCTCGAGGGCGCGACGTTCGTCGACCTCACCGACCTCTACTCCGCGCGGCTGCGCAAGATCGCCCAGTCCGTCGACCCGGAGCTGCCCGAGGGCGTGTACGCGCAGTTCCGCGGGCCGCACTACGAGACGCCCGCCGAGGTGAAGATGGCCGGCCTGATGGGAGCGGACCTCGTCGGCATGTCGACCACGCTCGAGGCCATCGCCGCACGGCACGCCGGCATGGAGGTGCTCGGCATCTCCCTGGTGACCAACCTCGCCGCGGGCATCAGCCCGCAGCCGCTGTCGCACGAGGAGGTGCTGGAGGCCGGCCAGGCCGCCGGCCCGCGCATCAGCGAGCTCCTCGCCCGCATCGTCACCGCCCTGTGAGCAGAGCACCGCAACGAGGAGGTCAGGAATGAGCCTGGACACCGACGACCCGGCGTTCGAGCCTGCCGCGAGGGCGACCGGCCTGTCGTCCCTGCTCGACGCGGTGGAGCGCTGGATCCGCTACGACGTGGACGAGGACGACAAGGCCGAGCTGTCCCGGCTCGCGCAGCAGACGTCGTCCGAGCGACCGAGCACCCGCGAGCACGCCGTCGCGCTGCTGCGCGACCGGTTCGCGGGCTCGCTCCAGTTCGGCACGGCGGGGCTGCGCGGCGCGATGGCGCCCGGCCCGAACCGGATGAACCGCGCGGTCGTCACGACGGCGGCGTCTGGCCTCGGCACGTACCTCACGTCGGTGCTGGGCCGCGGCGTGCCGGCGCGCGTCGTGGTCGGCTACGACGCCCGCGACCGGTCGTCGACGTTCGCCACGGACACCGCCGCCGTGCTCACCGCCGCCGGCCACGAGGTGCTGCTGCTCCCGTCCGCCCTGCCCACCCCGGTGCTGGCGTTCGCGGTGCGCCACCTGGACGCCGACGCGGGCGTCATGGTCACCGCGAGCCACAACCCGGCCCAGGACAACGGCTACAAGGTGTACCTGGGCGGCCGCGTCGTCACCGACGCCGGACAGGGGGCGCAG
The DNA here is from genome assembly GCF_050311655.1 of Isoptericola variabilis. Taxonomy (GTDB): domain Bacteria; phylum Actinomycetota; class Actinomycetes; order Actinomycetales; family Cellulomonadaceae; genus Isoptericola; species Isoptericola variabilis. The sequence continues at coordinate 469,456 of NZ_JBNOZM010000001.1, read as the reverse complement.
ATCGTGCCACCCCACGACGCCCGCATCGCCGAGGCCATCGCCGCCGCGGGACCGCCGTCGGGCGTCCCGCGCGTGGAGTCCGGCTGGCGGGTCCTGGGCCGCGAGGTGGTCGACGCGTACGTCGCGTCCGTGCACGACCTGGCCGAGCGCGCCGGCACGTCCACCGGGCCGACGGAGCGCGCGGCGCTGCGGATCGTCACCACGTCCCTGCACGGCGTCGGCGGGCGGGTGCTCGCGCGGGTGCTGGCCGACGCGGGCTTCACGCGGGTGCTGCCGGTCGAGGAGCAGCTCGACCCGGACCCGGCGTTCCCCACGGTCCGCTTCCCCAACCCGGAGGAGCCGGGCGCCATCGACATGGCGGTCGCCCTCGCGGAGGCGCACGCCGACGTCGTCATCGCCAACGACCCGGACGCCGACCGCTGCGCGGTGGCCGTGTACGACCCGAGCCACGGCACGCACCAGGGCGCGGAGACGGCCCGCTCGCACGGCTGGCGGATGCTGCACGGCGACGAGGTGGGCGCCCTGCTCGGGCGCGAGGCCGTGCGGCGCATCGCCCGCGGCGACGTGCCCGCGCCGGACGGCTCCGGCACCGGCCCCGTCGTGGCGTCCTCGGTCGTGTCGTCGCGGGTGCTGTCCTCGATCGCGGTCCGCTACGGGGTGGGCCACGCGACCACCCTCACGGGCTTCAAGTGGATCGCCCGGACCCCGGGCCTGGTCTTCGGGTACGAGGAGGCGCTGGGCTACTGCGTGGACCCCGCGCACGTGCGCGACAAGGACGGGCTCAGCACCGCCGTGCTCGTGGCGCTGCTCGCCGCCCGGGAGAAGGCCGCCGGCCGCACGCTCGTGGACGCGCTCGACGACGTCGCCCGCGAGAACGGCCTGTTCGTCACCGACCAGCTCTCCGTGCGGTTCGACGACCTGTCCCGCATCCCCGACACGATGGCGCGGCTGCGCACGTCACCCCCGCGCACGCTCGCGGGGGCCGGCGTCGCCGAGGTGCTCGACCTGTCCGACGGCGTCGACGGCCTGCCGCCCACCGACGGCATCGTGCTGCTCGGCGCCGACGACACGCGCGTCGTCGTACGGCCCAGCGGTACGGAGCCGAAGGTCAAGTGCTACCTGGAGGTCGTGGAACCCGTGGCCCCGGACGCGTCCGCGATCGACATCGGAAGGCTGCGCGTCGTCGCCCACAAGAAGCTCGACCGGATCAAGGCCGACCTCAAGGGCGCGCTCGGGCTCTGACGCTCAGCAGGGTCGCACGGCAGACGCGTCAGCCCACGAGGGCGGCGTCGTCCCGCTCGACGGCGGCCTTCCACTCGCCCTTGCGGGCGCGCCAGTCCTCGTCGGTGCTGCCGCGACGCCAGTAGCCGGACGCCGACAGCAGCTCGCGCGGCACGCCCAGCTCGGCGCGGGCCCACCGGCGCAGGTCGCGCACCATGCCGGCCTCGCCGTGCAGGAAGACGTGCGGCGCGCCCGCCGGGAGCTCTCCGGCGGCGTGCGCGGCGCGCACCGTGCCGGCGATACCGGCGCTGTCGCGGACGCCGCGGTGCACCCAGGTGAGCGTGAGGTCGGCGGCACTGACCAGCGCCTGCTCGTCCTCGGGGCCGGGGACCTCGACGACGGCGTGCGCGACGGCGCCGGCCGGGAGCGCCTCGAGCGCCGCCGCGATCGCGGGCAGCGCGGCGTCGTCGCCGACGAGCAGGTGCCAGGGTGCCCCCGGGTCGGGCGCGTAGCCGGCGCCCGGGCCCAGGAAGGTCACCGGCTCCCCCGGCTGCACCCGCACCGCCCACGGCCCGCCCACGCCCTCGTCGCCGTGCACCACGAGGTCGAGGTCCCACTCGGCCTCGCCCGACGCGGCGACGGCGGCGTCGCGCCGCGCGCGCACCGTGTACGCGCGCAGCAGCGGGCGCCCGTCCGCCAGCTCGCCCAGCACCAGCTTCACGTACGTGTCCGTGTGCCCGGTCGGCTCGATCGCCGCGAGCTCCGGGCCCGCGATCGTGACCCGCACGAGGTGCGGGGTGACCCGGCGGACGGCCGTGACGGTCGCGTGCCGAGGGGTGCGCTTGCGGGCGGGCGGGGCGGTGGGCTCAGGCTGCGTGTCAGACATGGTGAGGCGAGCCTAACTTCCTCACGCCCCCGTGCCGCCTGTGAGGTCCGTCACCGCCCGTCCGGCGCCGGGTCATTCGACGGCGTCGTCCGCGCGCTCGCGACGAGCCGTGCCGCCGAGCTCGGGGATCAGCCCGAAGTCGGTGAGCAGCTCGCCGATCTGCGTGCCGTCGAGGCGCCGCATGAGCCGCTCCCGCAGGAACTTCGGCCCGGGCAGGTCCACCTCCTCGCCGTCGCGCAGGCGGCTGGTGGCCTTGAGCAGCGTGCGCACGTCGTAGGTGGAGCCGAAGACCTCCGGCACGCCGCGCTCGATGTCGAGCAGGCGGTAGGCCGCCTCCATGCCGGTGCGCACCGAGTACTCGGTGGTGAAGATGCAGTCGCGGCTGGTCTCGGCGAACTGGCCGATGAAGGCGAAGTTCACCGCGCCCGGCGGCACGACGTCGGGCCGGTCGCCCGCGTGCCGCGGCATGAAGAACGACGTCACGTACGGCATCATCACCGGCACCGTCTTGGCCCCGCTGGCCGCGAGCTCGTCGATCTGGTCGACGGGCACGCCCAGGTGGTACAGCCACTCACGGGTGATCTCCTCCCCCGTGCACTCCTGCATGGGCTTCTTCACGTAGTCGCCCGGCGTGTCGACGAACAGCGAGTACACCCACACCACGATCTGGTCGGCGGGCTGCTGCTTGAAGTGCGGCTGCCGGTTGACGGTCCAGCTGAGCAACCAGCTCGAGTCCTTCGCCGTGACGATGCCGCCGGTGACCACCTTCCCGCTGAACGGGTCGCGCTTGCAGATCTTCTGGATGTACCCGGGGATGCGCGGGTCGAGCGTCGTGACGGTCGCCGACTCCCACTTCGTCCGCGGGATGTCGCCGCCGAAGACGTCGGGGTGCCCGAACGACGGGTCCTTCGCGGCGATCCGGCGCCACAGGTCCCAGGCGGGCGCGGGGCCGGTGTCCAGGCGGGCGGGCGTGTGGTGGTCGCCGTCGTCCGAGTTCTCCGTCAGCGAGCCGATCGTGGTCAGCACCAGGTCGTCCTCGCCGAGGTCGACGCCGCCGGGCTCGCCGTCGGCCACCCAGTGGATCCGCGTCGCCTGCTTGCGGCCGCGGCCGTCGGGCGCGGGCGTGATCTCGAAGTCGATGTCGGTGACCTCCGTGGAGAACCGGAACGTCACGCCCTGGTCGAGGAGCCACCGGTACAGGGGCAGCACCAGGGACTCGTACTGGTTGTACTTGGTGAACTTCAGCGCCGAGAAGTCCGGCAGCCCGCCGATGTGGTGCACGAAGCGGTGGAGGTACAGCTTCATCTCCAGCGCGCTGTGCCACTCCTCGAACGCGAACATCGTGCGCCAGTACAGCCAGAAGTTGCTGGCCAGGAAGTCGGGCCCGAAGACCTCGTCGATCCGCTTGCCCTCCATCTCCTCGCGGGTGGCGAGGAAGATCGTCACGATGTCCTTCTGCGCCTTCTCCGTCAGGCCGAAGAGGCCGTCCGTGTGCGCGTCCTGGCCCCGGTCCACGGTGGCACGCTGCAGCGAGTAGTTCGGGTCGTCCTTGTTGAGCCAGTAGAACTCGTCGAGCACCGACGCATCCTCGATCTCGATCGACGGGACCGACCGGAACAGGTCCCACAGGCACTCGAAGTGGTCCTCCATCTCGCGCCCGCCGCGGATGACGAAGCCCTTCGTCGGCTCCTTGATGCCGTCCAGCGCACCGCCCGGCAACCGCAGCCGCTCGAGGATCGTGATCCGCTCCCCCGCCATCCGACCGTCGCGGATCATGAACGCCGCGGCGGACATCGACGCGAGCCCCGCCCCGACGAGCCACGCCGACTTGTCGTCGACGCCGGCGGGCTTGCGCGGGCGCGCGAACGCCTCGTAGTTGCCGTTGCTGTAGTACACGAGCGGTCCCTCTCGGTCGGGCGGCGGCCCGGGTCTCGAGCCCTGCCACGAGCGTGCGACGGAAGGTCTCGCGCCGCGACCGGAGGCCGGGTGCGTCGTGTCACGCCCAGGCGAACCGCCGTGCTCCCGCCGCGGCCAGCGCGGCCGCGAGCGCCAGGAGCAGCACCACCGCCGGGGCACCGGGGCCCGCCCGCTGGAACAGCCAGGCCGCGCCGCCGACGACGAGCCACCCGCGCAGGTACCACGCGCCCAGCACCAGCATCGACATGTCGCCGTTCGGCGTCATCATCGGTGTGAAGAGCCCGGGCGGCGCGGCCGTCGCGCCCGCCACCCAGACGCGCGCGCCGAGCACCAGCACGACCACGAGGAGCACCGCCACGACCCCGCCCGTGCCTGCGCCCGCTACGCCGGCCGCGACCGCGACCAGGGACAGGCCTGCGGGCACCACCGCGTGACCGGCGACGGCGCGGGCGGACGAGCCGGGCAGGAGGGCGCCCGGCTGCGGCTGGGCGGCGAACGCGTGCAGGCCGTCGGACCACGTCCGCGCCGCCGCGTACAGCGCCAGCGCACCGGCCACGGTCACGACGGCGGGCCCGCCCTCGGCCCCCCACCGCACCAGGAGCGCGCCGACGACGCCGGTCCCGAGAGCGGCGACGACCGCGGCGGGCCGGCGACGCAGGCCCAGCAGGTCCCGCGCCACCAGGGGCGCCACGCGCAGCAGCCGCCGCGGCAGACCCGCCCGGCGCCCACGGTACGTCCGGGGGCCCAGCACGTCCGTCGTCGCGCCGGAGTCGCCGCCCACCAGGCCGCGGCCGACCGTCACCGTGCGCGACTGCCCCGCGGCCGCGGCGTCCACGTCGAGCTCGTCCGGCAGCACCCGCACGACGAGCCACGACGACGCCAGTCCGACGGCCGTGACCAGCACGACCAGCGCCGTCACCCCGGCCCGTGCCCAGGCGGCCCCGGGGGAGGCGGGCAGCGCCCCGGGTGTCACCGCGCCCAGGGCAACGACCAGCCCGAGCGTCACCAGGAGCAGGGTGACCCCGACTGCGGCGCGCCGCCGGCCGGGCACCTGCGCCGCCGCGCCGACGGTCAGCGGCACCTGCGCCAGCAGCGCCGCCCCGACGCCCGCGCCCAGGAGCGCCCCCGGCTCGCTCGCCGCCGACCCGCCCGCGAGCCCCGCCGCTCCGGCGGTCGCGGCGAAGGCTCCGACGGCCGCGGCGCCGAGGACGAGGAGCAGCGCGCGGCGACGCAGCACGTCACGGGGTCGGAACTGGCCGGACAGGGCGAAGGCCGTCTCCGCGGGGGTGGTCCACAGCGGGCCGCCGGCGCGGGCCGTGGCGAGCGCCGCGAGGCAGGCGGCGCCGAGCGCGAGCACCGTCCCCGCCACCACGGCCGCTGCCCGGCCCGGCAGCGCGCCGGGCAGCGGCACCGCCGCGGCCGCCTCGGCGAGCGCGCTCCACAGGATCGGCCCGTACACGAGGGCGAGCAGCACCACCCCGTAGCCGAGGTAGACACGGTCGTGCGGGTCCCCGCCGGACTCCGCGGCCCGCGCGACCAGCGCCCGGCGCCGCAGCGACGCGACCCACCGCCGCCAGCGCGGATACGGCACGCGGGAGCCGTCGTCGACGTGCGCCGTCACGCTCATCGACTCGTCCTCCGGCTCATCGCGGCCCCGGCGCCGCGAGCTCGACCTCGCGGCCGCGGCGGGCGAGGTCGGCGCGCAGGTCGGGGTCGTGGGTCGCGACGAGCAGCGCCCGGCCGGCGTCCAGCGCGCCGGCGACGAGGCGCCGCGCCACCGCCCGCCAGCGGGCGTCGAGGCGCTGCTCCGGCTCGTCGAGCAGCACGAGGCGGGCCGGCCGGTACAGCGTCGTCGCGAGGGCGAACATCTGGCCCTCCCCCGACGACAGCTCCCCGGGGAGCTGGTCGCGCACCCGGGCGAGCTCGGCCGCCTCGAGCGCCGTCTCGACGTCCGGGCCGGGGTGCCGCCCGGCCCACGCCGACGCGACGAGGCGCAGGTGCTCGGCGACCGTGAGGTCGGGGTAGGCGGACAGGCCGCCCAGCAGCAGAGCGACGTCCTCCCGGCGGCGCAGGCGTGCCTGCCCGGCGGGCAGGCCGAGCACGCGCACCTCGCCCGACGTCGGCTCGTCCTTGCCCGCGACCAGGCGCAGCAGCGTCGACTTGCCGCTGCCGTTCGGCCCGACGACGGCGACCGCCGCGCCGGGCCCCAGCGTCAGCGACGTCGGCCCGAGGACCTGGACGGTGCCGTGCGTGCGCGTCGCGGCGCGCACGTCGACGAGCGGCTCGGGCACGCCGACGGTCAGTAGCCGGACCCGGCGGCGGCCTGCTCGCCCCCGGCGAAGCCCGCGAGCACGCCCGCGGTGCCGGACAGCCCCAGCCGCGTGGCGCCGGCGCGGATCATGGCGAGCGCGTCGTCCAGCGTCCGGACGCCGCCCGAGGCCTTGACCCCCAGCGCGCCGCCCACCGTGGCGGCCATGAGCTCGACCGCGTGCACGGACGCGCCGCCGGAGGGGTGGAAGCCCGTCGACGTCTTGACGAAGTCGGCGCCCGCGTCCTGCGCGGCCCGGCACACGGCGACGATCTGGTCGTCCGTGAGCGCGGCCGCCTCGATGATGACCTTGAGCAGGTGGCCCTCGGGCACGGCCGCGCGCACGGCGGCGATGTCCGCCCGGACGGCGTCGAACGCGCCCTCCCTGGCCGCGCCGACGTCGATCACCATGTCCACCTCGTCGGCGCCGTCGGCGACGGAGCGGGCCGCCTCGGCCGCCTTCACCGCGCTGACGTGCTTGCCCGACGGGAAGCCGCACACGGTCGCCACCGCGATCCGACCGGCGGCGGCGCGCGCCGCGTGCGCGACGAACGTCGGCGAGATGCAGACCGAGAACACGCCCAGCCGGACGCCCTCCTCGACCAGCGCGGTGACGTCGGCGCTGGTGGCCTCCGGCTTGAGCAGCGTGTGGTCGACGTACCGCGCGAGCGCGAGGGCGTCGGAGGGCAGGTCGGCCTGCCCGGGCCGGGCGGCAGACGGCGTCGGACCATTCATCGCTGTGCTCCCTCGACCTGCTGGTAGCCCGGCAGGATGACGTCGTCGACGAGCGCGCGGCGCTCGTCGTGGTGCATGAACGCGCTCCACGCGGCGGTCAGGGTGACGTCGGCCAGGTCGTCGATGGTCCACCCCGCCTCGGTGACGAGTCGCGTCATCTCGTTCGACATGGACGTGCGGGACATGAGGCGGTTGTCCGTGTTGAGCGTGACCGCGAAGTCCAGCTCCTTGAGGCGCGTGATCGGGTGGTCGGCCACCGACGTCGCCGACGTGGCGCCCGTCTGCAGGTTGGACACGGGAGCCACCTCGAGCGCGATCTGGTGGTCGCGCACCCAGTGCGCGAGGCGCCCCAGCTCGGCGCGCCGCTCGCCGTCGTCGTCGAACCCCTCGTGGAAGGTGATGTCCTCGACGATCCGCACGCCGTGGCCGATGCGGTCGGCCTGGCCCAGGTGCACCGCCTCGGCGATCGACGCCGGGCCGGCCGCCTCGCCCGCGTGGATCGTCGTCGGGAAGTCCTGCTCGGCCAGGTAGCGCCAGATCTCGACGTGCCGCGACGGCGGGAAGCCGTCCTCGGGGCCCGCGATGTCGAAGCCGACCACGCCCCGGTCGCGGTACGCGACGGCGAGCTCGGCGATCTCCTGCCACCGGTCCGTGTGGCGCATCGCGGTGACCAGCTGCCCGACGCGGATGATATGCCCGCGCGACGCCGCCTCGCGGATGCCCTCGTCGATGCCCGCCTGCACGGCCTCGACCGTCTCCGGCAGCGTCAGGCCGCGGGCCAGGTGCTGCTCCGGCGCCCAGCGCTGCTCGGCGTACACGACGCCGTCCGCGGCGAGGTCCAGCACGGCCTCGCGCGCGACCCGCGCCAGGGCGTCGGCCGTCTGCATGACGGCGATCGTGTGGTCGAACGTCTCGAGGTACCGCACCAGGGACCCGGAGTCCGCGGCCTCGACGAACCAGGTGCCGAGCGACTCGGCGTCCGACGCCGGGAGCTCGTGGCCCACCTCGGCGGCGAGCTCGAGCACGGTCTGCGGTCGCAGGCCCCCGTCGAGATGGTCGTGCAGCAGCACCTTGGGCAGGGCAGGGATCAGGTCGACGAGGGCTTGCGTCATGGGGCCAACCTACCGGCGATCACGCGTCGTCGGAGGCTTCCGGGTCGTCGAGCTCCGGGACCTCCTGGCTCTGCTCGACGACGTCGGCCTCCGCGGCCTCGCCGGCCAGGTCGGGGCGGGCGTGCCGCGGCTTGTACTCCTCCGCGCGCACCTCGGGCGCCTCGTCCTCGCCGCCCTGCGCGTCGTCCGTCAGGGCGTCCTCGACCAGGCTCGTGGTGTCGTCGGGGCTCTCGAGCCCGGCGTCCCGCCAGGCGTCGTCCGGTGCGGTGCTCATGGGTCTCTCCCTTCGCTCGACGGCGGTGCGCTCCCATCGTGGCCCCGGCCCCCGTGGTGCGCCAGGGGAGCGCTCAGCCCCGCGCGTCGAGCGGCAGCAGAGCCCACACGACGTGCGGCCAGCCGCCGAGCGCGGCGGTCAGCAGCCGGCGGTCGCCGCCCTCCCGGCCCGCGGCCACGAGCGCCGGGATCGGGACCGCGTGCAGGCGGCCGGACGACGGCTCGTAGAGCGTCGCCACGCCGTCGTGCACCGCGGTCAGCAGGACGACGTGCCGCGGCACCGCCGTCGACACGCCCCGGGCGAGGTCGCCGCCGGTGTACAGCGGGACCGGCACGCCGCGGGCCACGGCCTCCACTGCCGCACCCAGCACCCTGCGGGCCGTGCGCCCGCCGACCACGCGGTGGGAGTAGCGCACGCGCCCGTACCGCGCTGCGCGGGCGGCGCCCCACGGCGGGGTCCCGAGCGCCGCGGGCCACCACGGCACGCCGCCCGGGCCCCGGACGGCGCGCGCGTGCAGCTCGCGCTGGGCGACGACGAACGCCGCTGCCGCGCCCGCGGGCCAGCGGCACACCTCGAGCGCGCGGCGCGGGTCTCCGGCGAGGCGCAGCATCGCGAGCACGGCCGCCCCGCAGGTGCGCTCGTCGACCTGCCGTGCCGGGGTGTCGACCTCGGCCCCGGGCAGCGACAGCGTCCGCGGGCGCCCCGGGGCCGGCGGCGGCTCGCCGCGGCCGAGCGGGTCGAGCACCCGTGCCCGCACCGCCGGGGCGAGCGTCGCGAGCGCCGGCGCGAGGTCGGCGGGCACCTCCGGGCGGTCGAACCGCCCGGCAGGCGGCGGCAGCGGCACCGGCCCCGCGAACGCGCCCAGGGACGCGAGGACGTCCGTCAGCCGCAGCGTGGTCATCCCACGCGGTCGAGGACGAGCGGTCGGGCCGCGTCGCCGCCCACCCCGCCGTCCGCGGCATCGTCCACCGCCCACCGCCCCTCGAGCGCAGCACGGGCGCGGTCGAAGCGCTCCGGGGTGTCGGTGTGCAGCGTGAGCAGCGGCTGCCCGGCGACGACCTCGTCCCCAGGCCTCGCGTGCAGCTCGACGCCCGCCCCGGCCTGCACCGGGTCCTCCCGGCGCGAGCGCCCCGCGCCGAGCCGCCAAGCGGCGACGCCCACGGCGTACGCGTCGAGCGCGGTGAGGACGCCGGACCGGTCCGCGAGCACGTCACGCCGTTCCCGCGCCCGCGGCAGCTCGGCGTCCGGGTCGCCGCCCTGCGCCGCGATCATCCGGCGCCAGACCTCCTTGGCGCGACCGTCGGCCAGCGCCGCGCGCACCTCCGGCTCGGGCACGGGCCGCCCCGCGCCGGCGAGCATCTCCACGGCCAGCGCCACGGTGAGGTCGACGACGTCCGCCGGCCCGCCGCCGTCGAGCACCTCGACCGCCTCCCGCACCTCGAGCGCGTTGCCCGCGGTGCGGCCGAGCGGCACGGCCATGTCGGTGAGCAGCGCGACCGTGCGCACGCCCGCGTCGGTGCCGAGGTCGACCATGGTGCGGGCGAGCTCGCGGGCGGACGCCAGGTCCTTCATGAACGCGCCCGAGCCCACCTTGACGTCGAGCACCAGCGCGCCGGTGCCCTCCGCGATCTTCTTGCTCATGATCGAGCTCGCGATGAGCGGCACCGACTCGACCGTGCCCGTCACGTCCCGCAGCGCGTAGAGCTTCTTGTCGGCGGGGGCGAGCCCCGCCCCGGCGGCGCAGATCACCGCGCCCACGTCCTCGAGCTGCGCCATCAGCTCGGCGTTGGACAGCGCCGCCCGCCAGCCCGGGATCGCCTCGAGCTTGTCGAGCGTGCCGCCGGTGTGCCCGAGGCCGCGGCCCGACAGCTGCGGCACCGCCACGCCGAACGACGCGACGAGCGGCGCGAGCGGCAGCGTGATCTTGTCCCCGACGCCGCCGGTCGAGTGCTTGTCCGCGGTGGGGCGTGACAGGCCGGAGAAGTCCATCCGCTCGCCGGAGGCGATCATCGCGCCCGTCCAGCGCGCGACCTCCGGGCGGGTCATCCCCCGCAGCAGGATCGCCATCGCGAGGGCCGACATCTGCTCCTCGGCGACGGCGCCGCGCGTGTACGCGTCCACCACCCAGTCGATCTGCGCCGCCTCGAGCGGGTGCCCGTCGCGCTTGGTCCGGATGACGTCGACGGCGTCGAACGGCTCGTCGCCCGACGTCGTGCCCGAAGGTGTTCCCGGCACGGTCACGCGTCGCTCCCCTCGCGGTAGCGGTCCAGGTCCGGTGCGCCGAACGCGTCGGGCAGCACCTCGGTCATGGGCAGCACCCCCCGCGCGGACTCCACCAGCAGGTCGGGTCCGCCGTGCTCCCACAGCAGCTGCCGGCACCGCCCGCACGGCATGAGCGTCCGGCCCGCGCCGTCCACGCACGTGAACGCGACGAGGCGCCCGCCACCACCGGTGACCAGGGCCGACACGAGGGAGCACTCCGCGCAGAGCGTCACCCCGTAGGCGGCGTTCTCCACGTTGCAGCCCACCACCACGCGGCCGTCGTCGACCAGTGCGGCGGCACCCACGGGGAACCCCGAGTAGGGCGCGTACGCGCGGCCCACGACCTCGCGCGCCGCGGCGCGCAGGGCGTCCCAGTCGACGGCGGGTTCGGGCACCGGGGTCTCGGGCGCTGCGGGCTCGGGCACGGCTACTCCTTGGTGTAGGGCGTCCCGGACGCCGCGGGCGCGCGGGACCTGCCGACCAGCCCGGCCACCGCGAGCAGCGTCACCACGTACGGCAGCATGAGCATGAACTGGCTCGGGACGGGCGATCCCACGACCGACAGCACGTTCTGCAGGTTGGTGGCGAAGCCGAACAGCAGGCCGGCCAGGGCAGCGCGCAGCGGGTCCCACTTGCCGAAGATGACCGCGGCGAGGGCGATGAAGCCGGCGCCCGCCGTCATCTCGCGGCCGAACTGGTTGATCGACACCACCGTGTAGAACGCGCCGCCGAGCCCGACCACCGCGCCGCCGATCAGCACGGCCCGGTAGCGCGTGCGCAGCACGTCGATGCCCACCGTGTCGGCCGCCTTGGGGTGCTCGCCGACCGCCCGCACCCGCAGGCCCCACCTGGTCCGGAACAGGGCGTACCAGACGGCCGGCACCGCGATGTACATCAGGTACACGACGATCGTCTGGTTGAACAGCACCGGCCCGATGACGGGGATGCTCTCGAGTCCCGGGATCGGCAGCCGCGGGAACCGCACCGTGGAGTTGAGCGTCTCCGCGTTGGGCACGAGCAGCTCGGAGTAGAAGAAGCTCGTCAGGCCGATCACCAGCACGTTGAGCACGACGCCGACGATCACCTGGTTGACGCGGTAGGTGATGGTGAAGAGCCCCAGCACCAGCGCGACCAGGGCGCTCGCGACGACCGCCGCGACGAGCCCGGCCCACGGGCTGTTCGTCAGGGAACCGACGATCGCCGCGACGAAGGCGCCCGCGAGCAGCTGTCCCTCGATGGCGATGTTCACGACGCCGGCGCGCTCGCCGATCACGCCGCCGAGCGCGCCGTACACCAGCGGGACCGACAGGCCGACGGCGCCACCCAGGAGGCCGACGACGGAGAGGTCGCGCGGGCTGCCCGCGGCGGCCCACGCCAGGAACCCGATCAGCAGGGCGGCCGCGAAGATCGCGATCGCCCACGCCGGCACGCGCCGCCCGGCACGGGTGCGCAGCACCGCGTAGGCGAGCACGACGAGCCCGACGGCGCCGCACACCCAGGCGGTGCCCATCGCGGGCACCACGAGGGTGGACAGCACCACGAGGTCGGTGCTCGTCGAGAGCGCGAACCGCGCGGAGCCCTCGTGCGGCGCCAGGAGCAGCAGCAGGGCGTACAGCGCGAGGACCACGGCGAGGCCCGTCGCGGCCTTCCAGGTCACCGGGGCGCCGGCACGCGGCGCGGGCGCCGTGGCCGCGGGCCCCGCGGCGTCGACGGTCGTGGCGGTCATGCCCGTCCTCCCTCGGTGGTGCCCGTGCTCGCGGCGCGGCGGCGGTCCCGCCGGGTCTCTCGCTTCCGGGGTGTGCGTTCCGGTTGCGGGAGCCGGAAGATCGCGCGCACCAGCGGCGGCGCCGCGATGAACAGCACGATCAGGGACTGCACCACGAGGACGATCTCGATCGGGATGCCCTGGGCAGCCTGCATCGCGGACCCGCCGGCCTTGAAGCCGCCGAAGAGGATGCCGGCGCCGAGCACGCCCCACGGCGAGGAGCCGCCGAGCAACGCCACGGTGATGGCGTCGAACCCGATGCCCGCGTCGATGTCGGCGCTGAAGCCCGTCGTCACCGTGCCCAGCACCTGCTGCGTGCCCGCGAGCCCGACCAGCCCACCCGCGACGAGCATCACGAGCACCGTGGTCCGCGGGACGTCGATGCCGGCGACCCGTGCCGCCTTGGGGTTCTCCCCCACCGCGCGGAAGGCGAAGCCCGTGCTGGAGCGGTTGAGGAGCCACCACACGCCGACGACGGCGAGCAGCGAGAGCACGAAGCCCCAGTGCAGGTTGTACCGGTCCCCGAGGAGCGGGGGCAGCACGGCGCTGTCCTGCATCGGCGGGGTCTTCGGGTTGGCCGACCCAGGGGCCTGCATCAGGCCCGGCGTGGCCAGGAAGTAGGACAGCAGGTAGAAGGCGACGTAGTTGAGCATGATCGTGACGATCACCTCGTGCGCCCCGGTCCGCGCCTTGAGCAGGCCCGCGATGCCGGCCCACAGCGCGCCGGCGGCCACGCCGGCCACCAGGCACAGCAGCATGTGCCACGGGAACGGCAGCCCGGTGACGCCGAAGCCGATCCAGCCCGCGGCGGTCGCCGCGACAAGCATCTGCCCCTGTCCGCCGATGTTGAACAGCCCGGCACGGAAGGCGAGCGCGACGCCGAGGCCGGCCGCGATGAGCGGCGTGGCGTTCGTGAGCGTCTGCGTGAGCGGCCGGATGCCCTGCGCGAAGGAGTCCGCGCCGAAGTTGTAGACCGCGCCCTGGAACAGGGCCGAGTACGCCCCGCCGACCGCCTGGCCGATCGCCGCCAGCGTGTCCCCCGGACGGGCGAAGAAGTACGGCGCGGCCGCCTGGACGCTCTCGTCGGTGACGACGATGAGGACCGAGCCCGCGAGGATCGCGAGCACGATCGCGCCGAGGGCGACGGCCCAGCCGCCCGACGTCGCGCGGCGGAACGCGTCCCGCCACCGCTGGCCCGACTCCTCGACGACCGCCGCCTGCTCGCGCGCGGCCTCCTGCTCCAGCTCCTCCGCGAGCCCGGGCTCGGCCGCGGCGTCGACGCTCTCGAGCGCCTCACCGAGGCGCGAGCCGGGGTCGACGTCGGGCCCCGGCCCCAATGCCGGGTCCTGGGCCGGGTCCTGCCCCCGGTCCCGGGGCGTCTCGCCGCTCACGCCGCGTCTCCTTCGTTCTGGGGGCCGGTCGGCGACGCGTCCTCGGGCGCGATGCCGGCCATCATGAGGCCGAGCAGGTCGCGCGGGGTGTCCGCCGGGACGATCCCGACCACGCGGCCCCGGTACATGACCATGATCCGGTCGGCGAGCGCGACGGCCTCGTCGAGCTCGGTCGACACCACCACCACGGGGATGCCGGTGTCGCGCGTCTCGACGATCCGCTTGTGGATGAACTCGATCGACCCGACGTCGACGCCGCGGGTCGGCTGGGCCGCGACCAGCAGGCGCAGCTCGCGGGACAGCTCGCGCGCGAGCACGACCTTCTGCTGGTTGCCGCCCGAGAGCCGGCCCACGCGCGTCTCGATGCCCTGCGTGCGGACGTCGAACTCGGCGACCTTCTCGCGGGCGAACTCGTCGCGCACCGCGAGCTGCAGGGTGCCCCGGCGCACGAACGGCGGACCGTCCGTGCGGTCGAGCACGAGGTTCTCGGCGATCGTGAACTCGCCGACCAGGCCGTCCTCGTTGCGGTCCTCCGGCACGAACCCGACGCCGGCGTCGAGGATCCGCCGCACGGAGCGTCCCACCAGCTCCTTGCCGTCGAGCCGCACGCTGCCGGAGACCTGCTCCTGGAGTCCGACCAGGGCCTCGGTCAGCTCGGTCTGCCCGTTGCCCTGAACGCCCGCCACGACGAGCACCTCGCCGCCGCGGACGGTGAAGCTCACGTCGTCGACCAGCACCTGGCCGTCGGGCCCGGTGACCCGCAGGTCGGACACGCTCAGCTCGTTCTCGGTGGTGCGCGGCGCGTCCTTGCGGACCGTCAGCTCGACCGCGCGGCCCACCATGAGCGACGCCAGCTCGGCGTCGGTCGCACCGGGGCTGGCCTCGCCGACCACCTTGCCGTGCCGGACGACGGTGATGCGGTCGGCCACGGCGCGCACCTCGCGCAGCTTGTGCGTGATGAAGACGATCGCCGCGCCCTCGTCGCGCAGCTGCCGCATGATCGCCATGAGCTCGTCGGTCTCCTGCGGGGTGAGCACGGCCGTCGGCTCGTCGAACACCAGCACGTCGGCGTCCCGGGAGAGCGCCTTGATGATCTCGACCCGCTGCTGCACCCCGACCGGCAGGTCCTCGACCAGCGCGTCCGGGTCCACCTGGAAGCCGAACCGTGCCGAGA
Organism: Isoptericola variabilis; assembly: GCF_050311655.1. GTDB lineage: Bacteria > Actinomycetota > Actinomycetes > Actinomycetales > Cellulomonadaceae > Isoptericola > Isoptericola variabilis. The sequence continues at coordinate 454,411 of NZ_JBNOZM010000001.1, read as the reverse complement.
TCTCCTGGACCTTCGCGCGGGCGCTGTCCAGGTCGAGGACGCCCCCCGCGCGCGTGGACTCGTGTCCCAGCATGACGTTCTCGGCCACGGAGAACACCGGCACCAGCATGAAGTGCTGGTGCACCATGCCGATGCCCGCGGCCATCGCGTCGCCGGGCCCCGCGAAGTCCTGGACCGCGTCGTCCAGCAGGATCTGGCCCTCGTCGGCCTGGTAGAGGCCGTAGAGCACGTTCATCAGGGTGGACTTGCCGGCACCGTTCTCACCCAGCAAGCAGTGGATCTCGCCCGGTTCCACCACCAGGTCGATGTGGTCGTTCGCCACGAGCGCGCCGAAGCGCTTCGTGATGCCTCGCAGCTCGAGCCTCATGCTCTGCCTTCCATCCGTCGAGGGTCGGTCGAGGACCGTCCGGGGCCGGGTTGACGCACCGTCGTCAGCCTCTCACCGGGGCGCCGTCGTCGCCGCCCGCATACGTCGTGCGCGGGCCCGGGGACGTTCCCGCGGGCCCGCGCACGAGCGTCACCGGTGTGTCGAGGAGCCGGTCACTCCTGGCCGGAGAGGTACGACTCGACCGTCACGTCGCCGGCGATGATCTGCTCCTTGAGGGCGTTGACCTCGTCCATGAGGGCGGGGTCGACCTTGTCCTCGAAGTTGTGCAGCGGGGCGAGCCCCACGCCGTCGTTCTCGAGGGTGCCCACGTACGGCGTCGGGTCGAAGTTGCCCTGGCCGGCGGCGAGCACCGCCTCGGAGGTCGAGACGTCCATCCGCTTGAGGATCGAGGTGAGGACGTAGTCCTGCGTGGACGGGTCGGTCTCGTAGAAGTCGGCGTCGACGCCCACGAGCGCGATGTCCTTGCCGGAGTCCTGGATCGCCGCGATCGCCGACTGGTAGATCGGGCCGCCGACCGGCAGCAGCACGTCGACGCCCTGGTCGATGATGTTCTGCGCGGTGGTCTTCGCCGTCTCGTTGGCCTCGAAGCCGCCCGTGAAAGAGCCCTCCTCGCCGCCCGAGAAGCCGACGACCTCGACCTTGGCACCCTTGGTCTCGTTGTAGTACTCGACGCCCTGCTTGAAGCCGTCCATGAAGATCGTGACCGTCGGGAACGGCTGGCCGCCGAAGGTGCCGACCTTGCCTGTCTCGGAGTACCCCGCGGAGAGGTAGCCCGCGAGGAACGCGGCCTGCGCCGTGTCGTAGAGCAGCGGCTTGATGTTCTCCGCGTCGGCCTTGCCGTCGAAGTCGGCGTCCGCGGCGTCGTCGACGATGATGTAGTGCGTCTCCGGGTTCGCGTTGGCCGACTCGATGGTCGCGGCGGAGAGCGCGAAACCGACGGACACGATGGCATCGCAGTTCTGCCCGACGAGCGACTCGAGGTTCGGCTTGAAGTCGCTCTCGGACTGCGACTGGACCTCGACGGCCTGGGTGCCGAGCTCCTCGGCGGCCTGCTGGACGCCCTCGTAGCTGAGCTGGTTGAAGCTCTTGTCGTCGAACCCTCCCTGGTCCGAGACGATGCACGGCTTGAAGTCGCTCGTCGCGCCCGCGTTGCCGCCGTCGCCGGACTCCTCGGGGGCCTCCGCACAGGCCGCCAGCGCGAGCGCGGCGACGCCGGCGAGGGCGGTGAGCTGGATCGCTCTCTTCACCTGTCGCTCCTGTCGATCGTTCGTCGGGCCAGGATCGTCCGGCCCGTCACCGACGAGAAGCCTAGCCACCGCCACCCCGGCCGAGAACCGCAGGCGGCGAACCCGCAGGAGTCGTTACCGAAGCGGTATCGACACCACGGGCCGCCGGGACATTCGGTAACACGCCGGACACTTTCCGGCGTCTCACGGCTGGAGCGCGAAACGTCCCAGCAACCGGGCACCGACGGCGATCGCCCGCTCGTCCACGACGAGGTCGCCCTGGTGGATGTCGTAGCGCCGCTCCCCCGGGGTCCCGGTGCCGAGGCGGGCCATCGCGCCCGGCACCTTGGTGAGGTACCAGGCGAAGTCCTCGCCGCCGAGCGACTGCTCGGTGAGCACGACGCCGTCGGGGCCGAGCACCGCCGCCCCCGCCGCCTCGAGCGCGCCGGTCACGGCGGCGTCGTTGTCCACCGGCGGGACGCCGCGCGCGTGCCGCACGGTGACGTCAACCTCGTACGGCGCGACGACCTGCTCCACCGCGTCGTGCAGCACCTGCCCGGCGCGCTCCCACGCCCGCACGTCGAGGCAGCGCAGCGTGCCGCCGACCGTGCCCGTCGCGGGGATCGCGTTGTGCGCGTTGCCCGCGTGCACCGCGCCCCAGGTGAGGTTGACGCCCGAGCGCGGGTCGAGCCGGCGACCCAGCACCGCGGGCACCTGCGTGATGACCTGCCCGAGGGCGTACACGACGTCGCCCGTCAGGTGCGGCCGCGAGGTGTGCCCGCCCGACGACGACAGCGTCACGGTGACCGTGTCCGACGCCGACGTGATCGGGCCGATGCGGGTGCCGATCTGCCCGACGTCCAGCTTGGGCTCGCAGTGCACCGCGGCGATGCGGTCCACGCCGTCGAGCACGCCCTGCGCGATGACGTCGTGCGCGCCGCCGGGCATGACCTCCTCGGCGGGCTGGAAGACGAGGCGCGCGCCCCGCTCGAGCAGGCCCTCGTCGTGCAGCGCGGCGAGCGCCAGGCCCGCGCCCAGCACGACGGTGGTGTGCACGTCGTGCCCGCAGGCGTGCGCCACGCCCGGCACCACCGAGCGGAACGGCAGGCCGCACGAGTCGTCCAGCGGCAGGGCGTCGATGTCCGCGCGCAGCGCCACCCGGCCCAGGCCGTCGGGCGACCGGTCGGGGCCGACGTCGCAGACCAGGCCGGTGCCCTCGAGCAGCCGCGGCTCGAGGCCGGCCGCGCGCAGCCGGTCGGCCACGAGCGCCGTGGTGCGGACCTCCTGCCGGCCGAGCTCCGGGTGCGCGTGCACGTCGCGCCGGATCTCGACCAGCTCCGCCTCGAGGCCCAACACGATCTCGTCCAGGCGCGCGCCCACGCCGGCCTCGCGGGCGCTCACAGCACGTCCTCCCGGCCGTGTGCGCGCATCGCGTCGACCATGTCCTTGACCTGCTGCGCGCGGGCCCGGGTGGTCACCAGGAGCGCGTCTGGGGTGTCCACCACGACGACGTCGTCGATGCCGAGCAGCGCGATCACCCGGTCCCCGCCGGGCACGACGACCGAGCCGGCGGACTGCACGCGCACGACGTCGGCCGCGTCGCCCAGCACCTTGGAGCCGCCCTCGTCGTCCGACGGCAGCAGCGCGGCGAGCGAGTTGAAGTCGCCGACGTCGTCCCACCCGAACGTGCCGGGCACGACGGCGACGCCGCCCTCGGCCGCGACGGGCTCGGCGACGGCGTGGTCGATCGCGATCTTCTCGAGGCCGGGCCACACCCGGGCGACGACGGCCCCGCGGTCGGGCGTGTCCCACGCGGCGGCGATCTCCCGCAGCCCGTCGTGCAGGGCGGGGCGGTGCGTGGCCAGGTGGCCCAGGAGGACGGAGGAGCGCGCGACGAAGATGCCGGCGTTCCAGCGGTACTCGCCGGACGCGACGTACTCGCGCGCGGTCGCGGCGTCGGGCTTCTCCGTGAAGCCGCGCGCGTGCAGGGCGCTCGGCGCGCCCTCGACGCCCAGCGGGTCGCCGCTGCGCACGTAGCCGAACGCCACCGACGGGCGCGAGGCGGCGATGCCGATCGTCGCCACGTAGCCGGCGCGCGCGGCCTCGACCGCCTCCCGCACCGCGGCGTCGAACGACGCCGCGCCGGAGACCACCTGGTCCGCGGCGAACGAGCCCACGACGACGTCCCCGTGCCGGTACTCGAGCACGGCCGCTGCCAGCCCGATCGCGGCCATCGAGTCGCGCGGGGACGGCTCCGCGAGCACGGCGTCCTCGGCCAGCTCCGGCAGCTGCTCGCGTGCGGCCGCGACGTGCGGCTCGCCGGTGACGAGCACGACCCCGCCGCCGGCGAGCGGACGCAGCCGGTCGACGGTGCCCTGGAGCAGCGTGCGTCCCGCACCCGTGAGGTCGTGGAGGAACTTCGGCGCGCTCGCGCGGGAGAGCGGCCACAACCGGGTGCCGGCGCCCCCGGCGGGGATCACGGCGTAGAACCCGGGGATCGGTGGACGGGTGGGGGTCGCCCCCGTGCTCGTGTCCGCGCTCATCCCCGCAGCATAAGCGTGCTGACGCCCGCGCCGTCGGCGACGTCAACCCTGTGGAATAGGTCACGAAAGACACCGGACCGTCCCGGTTTGCCGGACCTCGTGTGCCGCGAGACGACCGGATGTCACTACAGTGACCGTGAACGGAATCCACACAGAATCCGCCAACGGAGGCTCCCCCCGTGCCTACAGCACCTGCTGGCACGCTCTACCGCGGCCGTGAAGGCATGTGGTCCTGGGTCGCGCATCGCGTGACCGGCGTGCTCATCTTCTTCTTCCTCCTCGTGCACATCCTGGACACGGCTCTCGTCCGGGTGTCGCCCGAGGCTTACAACGCCGTCATCGGGACGTACCAGACGCCGATCATGGGACTCGGGGAGGCCGGCCTCGTCGCCGCGATCGTCTTCCACGCGTTCAACGGCATCCGCGTGATCCTCGTCGACTTCTGGGCCAAGGGCCCGAAGTACCAGAAGGCGATGCTCTGGGTCGTCGTCGGCCTGTTCGTCGTGACCATGGCCGGCTTCCTGCCGCGGCACCTGATGAACGTCTTCGGAGGTGGGCACTGATGGCCACGACACAGACCGGGTCCCAGACCCCGTCCGCGATCGCCGCCCCGCGGTCCCCGTACGCGCGCCGCAAGACCACCCGCGGCAACTACGAGCTGTACAGCTGGGTGTTCATGCGGGCGTCCGGCGTGGTGCTGCTCGTGCTCGTCTTCGGGCACCTGTTCGTCAACCTCATGGTCGGCGACGGCGTGCACGCGATCGACTTCGCGTTCGTCGGCGGCAAGTGGTCCAGCCCCTTCTGGCAGGTCTGGGACCTGCTGATGCTGTGGCTCGCGATGATCCACGGGACCAACGGTGTGCGGACGATCATCAACGACTACGCCCAGAAGGACTCCACCCGTGGCGTGCTCAAGGTGCTGCTGTACCTGGCGTTCACGATCGTGGTCGTGCTCGGCACCCTCGTGATCTTCACGTTCAACCCCTGCCCGCCGGGCGCCCCGGCCGAGCTCCTGCCGTCGATCTGCTTCTCGAACTAAGGACAGGCACCCCCCGATGCAGACACATCAGTACGACGTCGTCATCGTCGGCGCAGGCGGCGCCGGCATGCGCGCGGCGCTCGAGGCCTCCGGCGAGGCCCGCACCGCGGTCATCTCGAAGCTCTACCCCACCCGCTCCCACACCGGTGCCGCCCAGGGCGGCATGGCGGCGGCCCTCGCGAACGTCGAGGAGGACAACTGGGAGTGGCACACGTTCGACACCGTCAAGGGCGGTGACTACCTGGTCGACCAGGACGCGGCGGAGATCCTCGCGAAGGAGGCCATCGACTCGGTCCTCGACCTGGAGAAGATGGGCCTGCCGTTCAACCGCACGCCCGAGGGCCGCATCGACCAGCGCCGGTTCGGCGGTCACACCCGCGAGCACGGCCAGGCCGCCGTGCGCCGCGCGTGCTACGCCGCGGACCGTACCGGCCACATGATCCTGCAGACGCTGTACCAGAACTGCGTGAAGCAGAACGTCGAGTTCTACAACGAGTTCTACGTGCTGGACCTGCTCACGGACCACGACCTCACCACCGAGCAGCTCGAGGACGGCGCCGAGGTCAACGCGACCGGCGTCGTGGCCTACGACCTGGCCAGCGGCGAGATCCACGTGTTCCAGGCGAAGGCGATCATCTTCGCCACCGGCGGCGCGGGCAAGATCTTCAAGACGACGTCGAACGCGCACACCCTCACGGGCGACGGCATGGCGCTGGCGTACCGCCGCGGCCTGCCGCTGGAGGACATGGAGTTCTTCCAGTTCCACCCGACGGGCCTCGCGGGCCTCGGCATCCTCCTGTCGGAGGCGGCGCGCGGCGAGGGCGGCATCCTGCGCAACTCCGACGGCGAGCGCTTCATGGAGCGCTACGCCCCCACCATCAAGGACCTCGCGCCGCGCGACATCGTCGCCCGCTCGATGGCCAACGAGGTGCGCGAGGGCCGCGGCGCCGGCCCGAACAAGGACTACGTGCTGCTCGACCTCACGCACCTGGAGCCCGCGCACATCGACGCGAAGCTCCCGGACATCACCGAGTTCGCCCGCACGTACCTCGGCATCGAGCCGTACACCGAGCCCGTGCCCGTCTACCCGACGGCGCACTACGCGATGGGCGGCGTGCCGACCAACGTGCAGGGCGAGGTGCTGCGCGACAGCCACAACGTCGTCAAGGGTCTCTACGCGGCCGGCGAGGTCGCGTGCGTGTCCGTGCACGGGTCGAACCGCCTCGGCACCAACTCGCTGCTCGACATCAACGTCTTCGGCAAGCGCGCCGGCCGCTCCGCCGCGGCGTACGCCAAGACGGTCGCCCAGCACAAGGAGCTCCCGGAGAACCCGACCGCCCGCGTCGAGGCGCAGCTCGCCGAGATGCGCGACCGCCCCGACGGCGAGCGCGTCGCGGACGTGCGCAAGGCGCTCCAGGAGACGATGGACGCGAACGCCCAGGTGTTCCGCACCGGCGACTCCCTCAACGAGGCGCTGGCCGAGATCCGGGAGCTGCAGAAGCGGTACCGGAACGTCTCCGTGCAGGACAAGGGCAAGCTGTTCAACACGGACCTGCTCGAGGCGATCGAGCTCGGCTTCCTGCTGGACATCGCCGAGGTGACCGTCGTCGCCGCCCTCAACCGCAAGGAGTCCCGCGGCGGGCACTACCGGGAGGACTTCCCGGACCGCGACGACGCGAACTACATGCTGCACACGATGGCGTACCGCCGTCCGACGTCGGCCCCCGACGCCGGCGACGGCCACGTCCCGGGCTACTTCGACCACGTCGAGGACTTCGGGGACTACAAGGTCGTCCTGGGGTCCAAGCCCGTCATCCAGACCCGGTACGAGCCCATGGAGCGGAAGTACTGATGACTGCTGTTCTCGAGAACCCTGCGGCCCCGGCCTCCGAGCCGAAGGCCGGTGCCATCCCCAGCTTCGAGGTCACGCTCCGCATCCGGCGGTACAACCCCGAGTCGGAGCACGGCGAGGAGTCGACCTGGGACGACTTCACCGTCCAGGTGCACGGCACCGACCGCGTGCTCGACGCCCTGCACAAGATCAAGTGGGAGCAGGACGGGTCGCTGACCTTCCGCCGCTCCTGCGCGCACGGTGTCTGCGGTTCCGACGCCATGCGCATCAACGGCCGCAACCGCCTCGCCTGCAAGACGCTCCTCAAGGACGTCAACCCGGACAAGCCGATCACGGTCGAGCCCATCAAGGGCCTGCCCGTGGTCAAGGACCTCGTGGTCGACATGGAGCCGTTCTTCGCCTCCTACCGCGAGATCATGCCGTTCCTCATCACGTCGGGGAACGAGCCGACGCGCGAGCGCCTGCAGTCCGCCGAGGACCGCGAGCGCTTCGACGACACCACCAAGTGCATCCTGTGCGCCGCGTGCACGTCGTCGTGCCCCGTGTTCTGGACCGACGGCCAGTACTTCGGCCCGGCCGCGATCGTCAACGCGCACCGGTTCATCTTCGACAGCCGCGACGAGGGCGCCACGCAGCGCCTGGAGATCCTCAACGACAAGGAGGGCGTGTGGCGCTGCCGCACGACCTTCAACTGCACCGAGGCCTGCCCGCGCGGCATCGAGGTCACCAAGGCGATCCAGGAGGTCAAGCGCGCCATGATCACGCGCGCGTTCTGACCCCCCGGCCACCGCGGCCCACCCGGCGCACGCTGGACATCCGCATGGCGTAGGAGCCCCGTCGTACCCCGCGTACGACGGGGCTCCACGGCTTTCCGGACCCCTGACCCCGGCGGACCACACGCTCGATCTCCGCCGCGTCGCGCATCGCCGCCACCTCCGCCTCCGCGTGCGCGATCTCGTCGAGCCGCGGCGGGTCGTACACCCATGCGCACACCAGCAGCAGCACCCGGGCGACGAAGTTCACCAGCACCAGCACCGTGACCAGGCCGGCGAACGCCGCCAGCAGCGCGTTGCGCTCCGCGCCCGCCGCCACCACGGACGTGCCCAGCCAGCGCAGCGCTCCGGCGACGACGCCCGCCGCCAGGCACCCGAGCACGAAGTCGCGCCGACGGCGTGGCCTGACCCGGGCCACGACCCGCACGATGAGGTAGACGAGCAGCGCGTCGAGCAGCACGCCCACCACGGCGGTGCCGAGCGCGGTGAGCTGGGCGAGCAGGTACGAGCTGCCGAACCACGCCTGCATCTGTCGGCTGAACGTCTGGGAGAGGATGCTCGCCCCGGCGGAGGCCACGATCATCGCGCCGAGGATGACGAAGCCGAGCAGCTCCCAGATCTTCGACAGCACGGGGCTGACGCCCACCACCGGCTGGTCGAACATCGACCGCACGGAGATGCGCAGCGCGCGCATGAACCCGATCGCGGTCCACAGGAAGACGACCGAGGCGATCACGCTCGTCCAGGTCAGGGCCGAGTCGAGCACGAGCTGGCTCGGGGCGAGGACGCCCTTCGGGTTGTCGGCGGTCTTGATGAGGCCCGGGAGCCAGTCGTTGATCTGCTCGAACACCTCGTCCTGCAGCTCCTGCCGCCCCGCCAGCACCCGCGAGAACACCGTGAACCCGATGGTCAGGGCCGCGAAGAGCGAGAAGATCGCGGTGTAGGCGATGCCGCCGCACAGGAGGGCGCCGCGGCGGTCGACGTACCAGTACCACGACCGCACGGGTCGCAGGCTCTTGAACCACTGGTACGCGACGACGGACCGGCTCCTGGCACGCTCGAGTCGGTCGTTCACACCGCGACACTACACAGCGAGACCCCTCAGGGAGCGGGCTGCTCCCCCGCGAGCCGGAACGAGCGTTGCGGTCGCCACACGCCGTCGTCGCCGTGCTCGTACTGCCACAGGCGGTCCACCTCGAACACGCCGTCGAAGTCCGCCATCTCGACGAAGGCGCGGTCCAGGTCGGCCTCGGAGACCTCGTGCGCGACGGTGACGTGCGGGTGGTAGTTGAACCGCAGCTCCTGGGCCAGCACGCCCGAGCGGGCGGCGGTCTCGAGCTGCTCGCACTCCGCGATGCCCTCGGCGAGGGCCACGAACACCACGGGCGAGATCGGGCGGAAGGTGCCGGCCCCCCGCAGGTGCACCCGGAACGGTGCCGTCTCCGACGCGACCTTCTCGAGGTGCTCGACCACCGCGTCCAGCACGGACTCGTCGACCACCGTGGGGCCGATCACCGTGATGTGCGGCGGGATCGCGTGGGCCAGCGGATCGCCCAGCGCGGCGCGCGCCTCCTGGAGCTGCGAGCCGAACGGCTCGGGCACCGCGATGGCGACGCCGATCCGCACCTGGGCCGGGCCGCGGTCGGGGAGGTTCACCGCGCTCCCCGGGGCAGCAGGCCGAACCGGTCGTAGACCCGGTTCAGCACCGGGCGCGCGATCTCTCGCGCGCGCTCGGCGCCGTCGGCGAGCACCTTGTCGAGCTGGGCCGGGTCGGAGAGGTACGTCTGCGCCCGCGCCTGGAACGGCTCGAGGAACGCGACGACCGCGTCGGCCAGGTCCACCTTGAGGTAGCCGTAGCCGCGGCCGTCGTACTCGGCGGCGATCTCGTCGACCCCACGGCCCGTGACGGCCGAGAAGATCGTGAGCAGGTTGGAGATGCCCGGCTTGGCCGCGGGGTCGTAGCGCACCCCGTACGTCTCGTCGGCGTCGGTCACCGCCGACTTGATCGCCTTGACGGCCTTCTTCGGGTCCTCGAGCAGCCAGACGACGCCCTTGCCGCCGGCGTTCGACTTGCTCATCTTCGCCGTGGGCTCCTGGAGGTCCTGGATCTTCGCCACGGCCTTGACGATGTGCGCCTCGGGGACGACGGCGGTGCCCTCGCCGAAGCGGGCGTTGAGCCGCTCCGCGAGGTCGCGGGTGAGCTCGAGGTGCTGACGCTGGTCCTCGCCGACCGGCACGAGCGCCGTGTCGTAGAGCAGGATGTCCGCGGCCATGAGCACGGGGTAGGTGAACAGCCCCACGGTGGTGCCCTCGGAGCCCTGCTTCGCGGACTTGTCCTTGAACTGGGTCATGCGGCCGGCCTCGCCGAAACCGGTCTGGCAGGACAGGAGCCACGCGAGCTCGGCGTGCTCCGCCACGTGCGACTGCACGAAGAGGATGGAGCGCTCCGGGTCGATGCCGCCGGCCAGGTACTGGGCGGCGGTGCGGCGGGTGCGCTCGCGCAGCGCCGCCGGGTCCGGGTTGACCGTCAGGGCGTGCAGGTCGACGACGCAGTACAGCGCCTCGTGGTCGTCCTGGAGCGCCACCCACTGGGCGAGCGCGCCCAGGTAGTTCCCGAGGTGCAGCGACCCGTCGGTCGGCTGCATGCCGGAGAAGATGCGGGGCAGTCCCGGCGCGGACGCTCCGCGCTGGAGGGACGGTGAGGTGGCGACGTCGGACATGGCGTCCATTGTGGCAGGTCGGCGCGACCGCTCGGAAACCCGTCCGGCCCCGGCCCGACGGGCTACGTCGCCTCGTCGTCGAAGGGGGCGGGGACCGCGGCGCGCGGCTCGTCGGAGGTGCGCGTGGCGGCGGCCGCCGCCGCGGCGCCCCCCGCCGCCGCGGCGGCGCGCGGAGCCGGTGCGGGAGCGTCGTCGTCGTCCATCAGCGCGTCGCGCACGATACGGCGCGGGTCGTACTGGCGCGGGTCGAGCTTGGACCAGTCGACGTCCTTGAACTCCGGGCCGAGCTCGGTGTCCACGCGCGCCTTGGTGTCCTGCAGCAGGCGCTTGCCGCGCTTCACCAGAGACGCCAGCTGGGCGGCATACCCGGGGAGGCGCTCGGGCCCGATGAGCAGGACGGCGAGCACCACGATGATGATGAGTTCACCGCCGTTGATGTCGAACACGCGGACAGCCTATTCGCTCTGGTGCTCCTGGAGCACCACCCGGACGTCGCGCTCCTCGCCGTCCGTGCGCACGCGCAGGGTCACCGCGTCGCCGGGCTGGCGGGCGCGGATCGCCACGATGAGGGCGTCGCTCACGGTCACGGGCCGGCCGTCGATCTCCAGGATGACGTCGCCGGGGCGGATGCCGGCCCGGTCGGCCGGGCCGTCGGGGGTGACGGCCGGCTGGCCCTGCTGGGGCGCCGAGGAGACCTGCACGCCCTCACCCGTGTAGCTCGTGTCGAGCAGCGCCCCGATCACCGGGTACGTCGCGTGCCCCGTCTCGATGAGCTGCTCGGCGGTGTGCCGCGCCTGGGAGGCGGGGATCGCGAAGCCCAGGCCGATGCTGCCGGTCGCGGACATCGCGCCCGGCGGCTGCGCGATGGCCGAGTTGATGCCGACCACCTCGCCGCCCGAGTCGATCAGCGGCCCGCCGGAGTTGCCGGGGTTGATCGCGGCGTCCGTCTGGATCGCGTCGATGAACGCCGTCGTGTCCCCTCCCCCGGTCTCGTCCCCGGCCTGCACCGGCCGGTGCAGCGCGCTGACGATCCCGGTGGTCACGGTGGAGTCCAGGCCCAGCGGCGCGCCGACGGCGAGCACCGGGTCCCCGACCACGACGGCGTCGGAGTCGCCGAGGACGAGCGGCTCCAGGCCGTCGGCGTCCACCTTCACCACGGCCAGGTCGTAGTCCGCGGTGCGGCCCACCACCTCGGCGTCCCGCTTGCGACCGTCGGCGAAGACGACCACGGCCGAGCCGCCCGCGGTCGCCGCGGGGGCCACCACGTGGTTGTTGGTGAGGATGTAGCCGTCCTCGCGCAGCACGAAGCCGGACCCGCTCGACGCGCCCTGCGCTCCCTGCACCTGGATCGAGACGACGCTCGGCAGGACGTCGGCCGCGAGCGCCGCGACCGAGCCGTCCGGGCGGTCGCCGCCGGCGGACGCGCCCGCCGTCGTGCCGCGGTCGGTGTCCGCGCCCTCCGACGCGGGCAGCGCCGCGTCCGCGGGCCTCCCGTCGTCCAGGGCGTCCGAGACCCGGTCGCCCGCGAAGCCTCCGACGACACCCGCGACCAGCGCGAGCGCCACGACCGCCGCCGCCCCGGGGCGGCGCCGACGCACCGGGGTCGCCGCGGGGGTGGCGGGCGTCGCGGCCGTGGGCGTCATGGCATCTGGCGTCGGGTCAGGCGTGGGGCCGGGCGCCGGCTCGCGCGGCGCCGACGCCGTGCCGGGGAACAGCGCGGCCGCCGGGGGCGGCAGGTACGGGTCGGGCTCCGGCGCGCGGGCCGGCGGCTCGGGGGGTGCGAACAGGTCGTCGGGGCGGGACGGTTCGGTCATCGGCGCCAGAGGGCTCCTGTCATCGCTCCGGACATCGCGTCGGTCATCACGTCGCCCACCACGTCGCCCACCGCGGACCAGCCGCGGGAGATGTCGCCCAGCACGCCGACGTCGCCGCCCTCGGCGGCGCCGGGGAAGGCCGCCACGAGCGCGGCGAGCGTCTCCTCGTCGACGTCGGTGGCCACGTCGACCACGGTGTCCCCGGACTGCCAGGCGACGTGCCAGGGGTCGGAGGAGAGCACGCGCACGTCGTGGTCGCCGGCGGCGAACGCGGCGGGTGCCCCGTCCTCCGGCCCGGCGACGGCCGTGCCCAGGTCCGCGAGCCGGCCCTGCCGCAGGCAGGCGACGGCCGACCCGTCCGGCCCGGCGATGTCCAGCTCCACGGCGCCGCGCGGACCGTGCGTGCCGGCGCAGCCGTCGGTGCGCAGCGCGGTGACGGCGTACCCGTCGGGCAGCGCGGCCGGCGCCGACCAGCCGTGGTCGGTCAGCCACGCGAGCGCGTCGGCGGTGGCCGCGCGGCCGGCGGCCGCGTCGTGGCCGCCCGGCTCGGCGTCCGCCAGCAGGGTGAGGGCCGCGACCCGCGACGGGTCGGGGCTCACCACGGGCGCCTGCCCCAGCACGAACAGCGCGACGCCGAGCACGCCGACGCCGCCCGCCCCGGCGACGACCAGCCGTCGGGTGCGGTGCCGCCTCCGCGAGCCCAGGTCGCCCGAGAGCGTCGGCTCCCAGGCGCGGGGGCGCTCCCAGCCCGCGGACCGCCCGCGGTCTCGCAGCGGGTCCCCGGTCGCCGACGGGATCGACGCCGACAGCGCCAGCAGCCGGTCCGTCAGCTCCGGGTCGGGAGCGACGTCGCAGGCGGCCGCCAGGGCGCGGTGCGCGTCGCGGGCGGCGTCGAGCTCGGCCGCGCACCGGGCGCAGCCCGCGACGTGCGCGAGCGCGCGCTCGGTCGCCGCGGCGTCGAGCTGACCGTCGGCCAGGTCGCTGACCCACACCCCGAGGTGCCCGGAGCCGGTGTACCCCGTCACGACGCCCCACCGCCGCTCGCGCCGTGCGCCGTCACCTCCGCGCGCCGGTGCTCCAGCGCGTCGCGGAGCTGGGCACGGGCGCGGTGGATGCGGGAGCGGACCGTGCCGAGCTTGATCCCCAGCGTGACGGCGATCTCCTCGTAGCTCAGCCCCTCGATGTCGCACAGCACGACGGCCGCGCGGTACTCGGGGCGCAGCGCGTCGAGCGCGGCCTGCACGTCGTGGTCGAGGTTGGCGTGCTCGAACCCCCGCTCGGGGCGCCCGTGGTCCTCGGGGGCCGCCACCCGGGCGGCGTCGTCGCCCATCGCCTCCATCCGGATGCGCTTCTTGCGCCGCACCTGGTCGAGGAACAGGTTCGTCGTGATGCGGTGCAGCCAGCCCTCGAACGTACCCGGCGTGTAGCTCGACAGGGAGCGGAAGACGCGCAGGAACGTCTCCTGGGTGAGGTCCTCGGCGTCCTGCCGGTTGCCGCTCAGCCGGTAGGCGAGGCGGTACACGCGCGCCGAGTGCTCGCGCACGATCTCGTCCCACGTCGGGGGCGTCCACGCCGTGTCGCGCGCGGCGTCCTGGGGCGTGCCGAAGGCCGCCTCGGCGGGGGCCTCGGGCGCGTCCGGCACGGGTGCGGGGTCGGTCGTCATCATCACCATCGTCCCACGGCAACGTCCGGGCACGCCGCCGCGTTCCCGCGTACGATCACCGCAGCATCACCCGCGCCGGCCTCTCGCCGGCGACCCCGCCGTGGAGGACCGCCATCACCACCGACGTCGACGCCCGCAGCGGGCGCACCGCAGCCTGGGCCTACAGCGAGTCCTTCGTGCCCGAGGACGAGGTGCTGCTGCGCGCCCGCGAGCGCGCCGCCGAGCTCGGCTGCGGGGCCGCCTCCCCCGGCACGGGGGCGCTGCTGCAGGTCATGGCCGCGGCGCTGGACGCGCGGGCCGTGGTCGAGATCGGCACGGGCACCGGCGTCGCCGCCCTCTGGCTGCTGCGCGGCATGCCCGCCGACGGCGTGCTCACCACCATCGACGCCGAGCTCGAGCACCAGCGCGCCGCGAAGCGGGCCTTCGCCGAGGCGGGGATCGCGCCCGCCCGCACCCGCACCATCCCCGGCCGGCCGACCGACGTCCTGCCCCGGCTCACCGACGGCGCGTACGACCTCGTGCTCGTCGGGGCCGACCCGCACTCCTACCCCGAGCACGTCGAGGCCGGGCTGCGGCTGCTGCGCCCCGGCGGGGTCCTCGCCGTCGACGGCGCGCTGCACGGCGGGCGCGTGCCCGACCCCGCGCGGCGCGACGAGGTGACCACCGTGGTGCGCGACGTCGGCCGGTCGCTGCGCTCCGACGACCGCGTGCTGCCCGCGCTGGCGCCGTCCGGGGACGGCCTGCTCCTCGCGGTGCGTCGCTGAGGCGGCACCGAGACAGCCGTGAGACACCTCTGATCCAGCGGTGAGACAGCGCTGAGACACGGCGAGCGCCGGACGACGTGGTCGTCCGGCGCTCGCCGTACTGCTCGGGGTCCGTCGTCAGGAGACGACGGCCTGGAGTGCCTCGCCCAGCTCGGTCGCCTCGGTGGCGTTCAGCTCCACGACCAGACGGCCGCCACCCTCGAGCGGGACCCGCATGACGATGCCGCGTCCTTCCTTGGTGACCTCCAGCGGCCCGTCGCCCGTCCGCGGCTTCATCGCAGCCATCTGTGGCTCTCCATTCCGTTGTCCGGTTCCTCGGCCTGCCCCCTGCCCGCGGCCCGCCGGTCGGCGGGGGCGAGACGAGGCGCGCCCCACCATTCTAGGTCAGAACCCACCCCTGACTTCCACACCCCGGACGTCAGAGGTCGCCTGGCGAGACCCGGCCGTGCCGCGCCAGGTCAGGCGAGGCCCCGCAGGGTGGCGTGCGGCGGAGCCTCGTCGCGGACGACGGCGACCAGGTCGAGCACCCGCCGCGTGGCGGCGACGTCGTGGGCACGGAAGACGGTCGCGCCCTGCCAGGCGGCGAGCGCCGTGGCGGCGAGGGTGCCCTCGAGCCGGTCGTCGGGACCGAGACCCAGCGTCTCCCCCACGAAGTCCTTGCGGCTCAGCGCCATGAGCAGGGGGTACCCGAGCCCCGCCAGCGCGGCGGTGCGGCGCAGCAGGTGCAGCGACTGCCAGGTGTTCTTGCCGAAGTCGTGCGTCGGGTCCACGAGCACGGACCGCGGCGGGACGCCGCAGGCGACGGCGCGGGCGGCCGCCGCGCGCAGCGTCGCGACGACGTCGTCCAGGACGCCGTCGCGCGGGTCCGCGCCCTCCCCGGGCCCGGCGTGGTCGACGGGTGGACGGTCGACGGGCGGGTACTCGACGCGGTACGGGTCGGTGCGCGGCACCGCCCCGCCGGTGTGCGAGCACACGACCCCGACCCCCGCCGCGCCGGCCACCTCGACGAGCGCGGGGTCGTGCCCGGCCCAGGTGTCGTTGACGAGGTCGGCGCCCGCGGCCACGACCTCGCGGGCGACGGCGGAGCGCCACGTGTCGACCGACACGAGCAGGTCGGGCAGCTCCTCGCGCACCCGCGCGACGAACGGGACGACCCGGCGGATCTCCTCCGCCTCGTCGACCTCCGGGCCGACGCCGGCGCGCACCCCGCCGACGTCGAGGATCTGCGCGCCGTCCGCCCACGCCTGGTGCGCCGCGCCGAGCGCCGCGCCGTCGTCGGGCCGCCGCGCCGGGGCGTAGAAGGAGTCCGTGGTGCGGTTGACGATCGCCATCACCACGGGGCGCAGCACCCCGTCGGGCCCGCGGCCGACCTCGCGCCCGCGCAGCACCAGCGGGGTCCCCGCCGCCGGGACGCCGGTCGGGCCGGGGACCTGGGCCGTCACGAGTCGTCGGCCGCGTCGTCCGCCGCCCCCCGCTGGTCCTCGACGAGCTCGTCCAACGCCTCTCGCTCCGAGGCGGCGAGGGCGCGCCCGCGCTCGATCACGTAGCTCACGGCCTCCTCCGGCGAGTCCGTGAGGTGCAGCAGGTCCAGGTCGGCGCGGCCGATCATGCCGCGGTCGGCGACGGCGGTGCGCAGCCACTCCAGCAGGCCGCCCCAGTAGTCGGACCCGACCAGCACGATCGGGAACTCCGTCACCTTGTGGGTCTGCACGAGCGTGAGGGCCTCGAACAGCTCGTCGAAGGTGCCGAAGCCGCCCGGCAGCACGACGAACCCCTGGGCGTACTTGACGAACATCGTCTTGCGGGCGAAGAAGTAGCGGAAGTTCACGCCCAGGTTCACGAACTCGTTCATGCCCTGCTCGAACGGCAGCTCGATCCCGAGCCCGATGGACGTGCCGCCGGCCTTGTGCGCGCCGGCGTTCGCCGCCTCCATGATCCCGGGCCCGCCGCCCGTCATCACGGCGTACCCCGCCTCGGCGAGCAGCCGACCCACCTCGATCGCCTGCGCGTAGTCCGGGTGGTCGGCGCGCGTGCGCGCGGAGCCGAACACCGACACCGCGGGGCCGACCTCGGCCAGCGCGCCGAAGCCCTCGACGAACTCCGACTGGATCCGCATCACCCGCCACGGGTCGGAGTGCACCCAGTCGGAGTCCCCGCCGCCGGCCAGGAGCCGCTGGTCGGTGGTCTGGGCCGGGATCTCCTTGCCCCGCAGGAGCACCGGCCCCTTGCGGTAGCCCCGGCCCTGCTCGGGCACCCCGTCGTCCCCGCGCTGCGGTCCGTTGCCGGGTCCGTGGCCGGGTCCGTGGGCGCTGGGGGAGGTCGTCGCTCGCGTCATGACTCGAGACTATCCACGCCACCCGCCGGCGCGCCGAGCAGCCAGGCGCGCAGGGCGTCGCGGCCGACCGCGAGGCGGGCGACGGGCAGGCGCTCGTCGTCCTTGTGCGCCAGCACCGGGTCACCCGGGCCGAAGTTCACGGCCGGGATGCCGAGCTCCGCGAACCGCGCCACGTCCGTCCAGCCGTACTTGGGTGTCGGCGTGGTGCCGGTCGCGGCCTGCACAGCGGCCGCGAAGTCCGCCACCAGCGGGTCGTCGAGGCCGGGCCGGGCGCCCGCGGCGGCGTCGGTGACGACCACCTCGAAGCCGTGGAAGAGGTCACGCACGTGCGCCTCCGCCTCGGCGACGCCCTGCGACGGCGCGAAGCGGTAGTTCACCGTGACGGTGCAGGCGTCCGGCACCACGTTGCCTGCGATGCCCCCACGGATGCCGACGGCGCCCAGGCTCTCCCGGTACACGAGCCCGTCGACCTCGACCTCGCGCGCCTCGTAGGCGGCGAGGCGGTCGAGCACCGGCGCCGCCGCGTGGATCGCGTTCACCCCCGCCCAGGCGCGCGCTGAGTGCGCGGCGACGCCGTGGGTGCGGACCTCGACGCGCAGCGTCCCGTTGCAGCCGCCCTCGATCCCGTTGTTGCTCGACTCGCCCAGGATCGCGACGTCTCCGGCGAGCGCCTCGGGGTGGTTCCGCACCAGCCGGCCGAGCCCGCTGAGCGACGCCTCGACCTCCTCGTGGTCGTAGAAGACGTACGTGAGGTCGTGGGCGGGCTCGCGGCCCGGGCGGCCCAGCTCGACGGCCAGCGCGAGCATGACCGCGACCCCGCCCTTCATGTCCACCGTGCCACGGCCCCACATCTCCACCGTGCCGTCCGCGGCCCTCTCGAGCCGCGTCGGCAGGTTCGGCGGGTCGGTCAGCGGCACCGTGTCGAGGTGACCGGCGAGCACCACGCGCCGCTCGCGGCCCAGGTGGGTGCGGGCGACCAGCGCGTCGCCGTCGCGCAGCACGTCGAGGTGCGGCTGCGCGCGCAGCACCCGCTCGACGGCGTCCGCGAGCGCGGCCTCGTCCCCCGAGACCGACGGGACGTCGCAGATCGCCGCCAGCAGGTCCACGAGGTCCGAGGTCCCGACGGTCCCTGGGTCGAGCAGGGTGTCGAGGAGCGCGTCCAGCGGTGCGCCGGTCCGGGAGCGGTCGGGGGCGTCGGGTGAAGGGGCGGTGCGGTCCGTGGTCACGCGCACCATCGTGGCAGACGAGCCCACTACGCTGGGCGCATGACGACGCCTGCTTCCTCCCGCCCCGCCTGGGGCCTCGGTCTCGCCACGGTCGCCGACGACGGCACCACCCTCGACGTCTGGTACCCCGCGCCCGTGCTGGGCGCGCCGCCGGAGTCCGACGTTGACATCCCGGCCGAGCTCGACGCCCTCACCGAGCGGGACGACGCGCGCCGCGTGGACGTCGTCGTCGTGCGCACCGTGATCGACCTCGACGCCGCCCCGCAGGACACCGCCGACGCCTACCTGCGCCTGCACCTGCTCTCCCACCGGCTGGTCCAGCCGCACGGCGTCAACCTCGACGGCCTCTTCGGCGTGCTGACGAACGTGGTGTGGACCTCGCACGGCCCGTGCGCCGTCGAGGGCTTCGAGGCCACCCGCCTGCGCCTGCGCGCCGACACCGGCCGCGCCGTCACCGTCTACGGCATCGACAAGTTCCCCCGCATGGTGGACTACGTCGTGCCCGCCGGCGTGCGGATCGCCGACGCCGACCGCGTGCGCCTCGGCGCCCACCTCGCGTCCGGCACCACGGTCATGCACGAGGGCTTCGTGAACTTCAACGCCGGCACGCTCGGCGCCTCCATGGTCGAGGGCCGCATCTCCGCCGGGGTCGTCGTGGGCGACGGCTCCGACGTGGGCGGCGGCGCGTCGATCATGGGCACCCTGTCGGGCGGTGGCAAGGAGGTCATCAGCGTGGGCGAGCGGTCGCTGCTCGGCGCCAACGCCGGCCTCGGCATCCCGCTGGGCGACGACTGCGTGGTCGAGGCCGGCCTCTACCTCACCGCCGGCACCAAGGTCACCGTGCTCGGCGAGATGGGCGCCGACGGCGACCCGCTGGTGGTCAAGGCCCGCGACCTCGCCGGCCGCGACAACCTGCTGTTCCGCCGCAACTCGCGCACCGGCGCGGTCGAGGTGCTGGAGCGGGGCGGCGTGGGCATCGAGCTCAACGCCGCGCTGCACGCGAACTGACGTGTCCGGCCGACCGGGCCGGCGGCGGGGCCGACGACGAGCGACCGGCGCCGCCCTCGCCGCGGTCCTCGTCGTCGGCGCCGGTGCCACGGCCGGCGTCGTCTGGTTCCTCGACCGGGTCGACACCCCGTCGGTGCAGCGGTGCGCGGCCGCGCTGGACGGCACCTCCTGGTACCTCACGCCGGTCCAGGCGGACAACGCGGCCCTGATCGTCGGGGCCTCGGTGCAGCGCGGGCTGCCCGGGCGGGCCGCCACGATCGGCCTCGCGACGGCGCTCCAGGAGTCGCGGCTGGTCAACATCGACTACGGCGACCGGGACTCGGTGGGCCTCTTCCAGCAGCGCCCGTCGCAGGGCTGGGGCACGGTCGACGAGATCATGGACCCCGTCTACTCGACGGGGAAGTTCTACGACGGTCTCGTCAAGGTCGAGGGCTACGAGGACCTCGAGGTCACCGTCGCCGCCCAGGCGGTGCAGCGCTCGGGCTTTCCCGAGGCCTACGCCCAGCACGAGACCCGGTCGCGGGCGTGGGCGTCGGCGCTCACCGGGCACTCCCCCGGCGCGATCACCTGCGACCTGCCGCCCACCGAGGACGACCGGGCGCCGTCCGGCGCCGCCGCCCGGGACCTGCTCGCCGAGCGCGCGGCGCGCGACCTCGGCCTTCCGGCCGACGCCCTACGGGCCGACACCTCCGACGCGGACGTCAACGCCGTCGTCCTGGACGCCGCCGCGGTGCCGCTCGACGGAGACCTCGCCACCTGGGCCGTCGCCCACTGGGCCGTCGCCACCGCCTCCGTCACCGGGGCGCAGGAGGTCACGGCAGGCACGCGCGTGTGGACCCGCGAGGACGGCACGTGGAGCACCGTCGACGACGACGCCGACCGCCGACCCGACGGCCAGGTGAGGATCGTCCTGTCGTGATCGATCGTCCTGGTCGCGGGCCGACGGCCGGCGTCGGTGCGGTGCCGCGCGGGTGCGGGCCTCAGCGCTGCTCGAGCGGCACGTAGTCGCGCTCGGTCGGACCGGTGTAGACCTGCCGCGGGCGGCCGATCTTGGTCTGCGGGTCGTTCATCATCTCGCGCCACTGGGCGATCCAGCCGGGCATCCGGCCGAGCGCGAACAGCGGCGTGAACATGGCCGGCGAGAAGCCCATGGCCTTGTAGATGAGGCCCGTGTAGAAGTCCACGTTCGGGTAGAGCTTGCGCTCGACGAAGTAGTCGTCCGACAGGGCGATCTCCTCGAGCCCGCGGGCGATGTCGAGCAGCTCGTCCTTGGCGCCGAGCTGGCCCAGCACGGCGTCCGCGTGCTTCTTGACGATCGCGGCGCGCGGGTCGTAGCTCTTGTACACGCGGTGCCCGAAGCCCATGAGCCGGACGCCGGCCTCCTTGTTCTTGACCTTCTTCATGAAGGTCTCGACGGAGTCGTCGCCGCTGCGGATGCTCTCGAGCATCGTGAGGACGGCCTCGTTGGCGCCGCCGTGCGACGGGCCCGACAGCGCGTTGATGCCGGCGGCCACCGAGGCGTACAGGGTCGCGTTCGAGGAGCCGACGATGCGCACGGTGGACGTGGAGCAGTTCTGCTCGTGGTCCGCGTGCAGGATGAGGAGCTTGTCCATCGCGGACACGAGCACCGGGTCGGACTCCCACTGCTCGTAGGGCCGCGAGAACGTCATGCGCAGGAAGTCGTCCACGTAGCCGCGGGCGTAGTCCGGGTACATGAGCGGCTCGTCGCGCGTGGCACGGTGCAGGTACGAGGTGATGGTGCGGATCTTGGCGAGGATCAGCACGGTGGCGAGCTCGACGGCCTCCGGGTCGTGCGGGTCCAGCGACTCGGGGTAGTACGTGGCGAGCGCGTTGACCGCCGAGGCCAGGATCGACATCGGGTGGCCGCCGCGCGGGAACGACGAGAGGAAGGCGCGGAAGCCCTCCGGCACCAGCGTGTGACGGTTGACCCGCTCCTCGAACGCCGACAGCTCGGCCGGCGAGGGCAGCTCGCCGTGGATGAGCAGGTACGCCACCTCGAGGAAGGTGGACGAGTCGGCCAGCTGCTCGATGGGGTAGCCGCGGTAGCGCAGGATGCCCTGGTCGCCGTCGATGTACGTGATCTCCGACTGGCACGACGCGGTGTTCGTGAACCCGGGGTCGACAGTGACGAGCCCGGTGTCCTTCAGCAGGGACGACACGACGATGCCGTCGTTGCCCTCCGTGGCCGGGACGACGGGCAGCTGTCGAGCGGTGCCGTCGACGACGAGCTCCACCGAGGCGGAGTCGCCCGTGGTGCCTGCGGCAGGCGTGGTGGACGTCATGTCTTCCTTCCGTGACGGGCCTGCCGACTCCCGACGACGGGACCGGTGGGCGCGTGACTCGTGACTCTGGGACGGGGGCGGCCCGGGGCACGCCGGCCGTGGCATCCTCCAGGGCTACCTCGGCCTGCGGTCGAACCTACCCCCCAACACCAAGGTGATCCAATCCCCTGCCCAGCCGCAGCCATCCCGAGGGTCACGGAGATGTGATGCGCGCCACAGCCTCGGCCACGGAATCGTCGGGCGCGGTCAGCGCGACGCGCACGTGCCGACGGCCCGCGTCGCCGTAGAACTCCCCCGGCCCCACCAGGATGCCCCGGCCGGCGAACCACGCCGCGAGGTCGCGCGACGACGCTCCCGCGAGCGGCGACCCGTCGGACGGGCGGGCCCAGAGGTACAGGCCGGCCTCGGAGCCGTCGACGACGAAGCGCGCCGCCTCGAGCGCGCGGAGCAGCGCGGCGCGACGACGGCGGTAGACGTCGCGCTGGGCGGCGACGTGGGCGTCGTCGCCCAGCGCGGCGGTCATCGCCGCCTGCACCGGCGCGGGCACGATCATGCCGAGGTGCTTGCGCGTGGCCAGGAGACCGGACACCAGGTCCGGGTCGCCGGCCACGAACGCGGCGCGGTACCCGGCCACGTTCGACTGCTTCGACAGCGAGTACGCGACGAGCAGCCCGTCCGTGCTGCCCCCGGTGACGCGCGGGTCGAGCAGGCTCGGCACGCGCGAGACGCCGTCGTCGCCGACCCAGACGTCTGCCCACGGCAGCTCGGCGTAGCACTCGTCGCCCACGACGACGGCGCCGATCTCCCGGGCCGCCTCCACCACGCGCCGCAGGTGCGCGACGTCGGCGACCTCGCCGGTCGGGTTGCCGGGCGAGTTGACCCACACCAGGCGCACGTCGCGGCGCCCCGCCCACGCGTCGACGTCGTCCGTGGCCAGGGGCGTCGCACCCGCCAGCCGCGCCCCGACGTCGTAGGTCGGGTACGCGACCGCCGGGTGCACGACGACGTCGCCTGGGCCCAGGCGCAGCAGCGACGGCAGGAGGCCGACGAGCTCCTTGGACCCGACCGTGGGCAGCACGCCCGCGGGGTCGAGGCCGGGCACGCCGCGACGGCGGGCGAACCAGCCCGCCACGGCCTCCCGGAGCGCGGGCGTGCCGTGCGTCAGCGGGTAGCCGTGCGCGTCCGACGCCGCGGCCAGCGCGTCGCGCACGACCGGGGGCGTCGGGTCGACCGGCGTGCCGATCGACAGGTCGACCACGCCGCCGGGGTGCGCGCGGGCGGTCGCCCGCACGTCCTCGAGCGTGTCCCAGGGGTAGGGCAGTCCGCTGAGGTCGGCGAACCCCATCAGGCCTGGGGAGGCAGGGCGGAGATCATGGGGTCGTCCTTCTCGATGAGCCCCATCTTCGCGGCGCCGCCCGGCGAGCCGAGGTCGTCGAAGAACTCGACGTTGGCGCGGTAGTAGTCCTTCCACTGCTCGGGGACGTCGTCCTCGTAGTAGATGGCCTCGACCGGGCACACCGGCTCGCAGGCGCCGCAGTCGACGCACTCGTCCGGGTGGATGTACAGGGAGCGCGAGCCCTCGTAGATGCAGTCCACGGGACACTCCTCGATGCACGCCTTGTCCTTGACGTCGACGCACGGCTGAGCGATCACGTAGGTCACTGCGGGCTACCTTCCAGGTGACGAGGGCGCGCGCCGGAGAGCCGGGCGCCGGACCAACTCTAGTATCGCTGACGTGGTGCCTTCGCCGTCAGCCGTCCCACCTGCCGTACCGCCCGCCTGGACCGGTGTCCCTGCGGGGACGCGCGTCGTCGTGCGGCGGCGCCTGTCTCCCGCCGAGGCGGCCGAGCACGGGGCCCGGTGGGCGGACGTCGTGGGGATTCTCACGGCCGTCGGGCCCGACGGGGTGCGCGTGCGTCCCGACCGCTCCCCCGACCTGCCCGAGGTGGCCGTCGCCGCCGACGACGTCGAGGCCGTGAAGCCCGTCCCGCCTCGGCGGCCGCGGCGCGGGCGGCCCGGCGAGTCCTGAGCCCCGGGGCTCAGCGCGCGGCGCGCACGCGGACCGCGTCGTCGTCGACGCCCACGACGACGGCGCCCGCGGTGCAGCGCGCCACGAGGTCGCCGACCGCGCCGGCCGTCCAGCCGGCGTCGAGCGGAAGCACCTCCTCCGGCCCGGCCGGGCGGGGCCGTCCGCCCGCACGGAGCTCGCGGACGTCGTCCGCGGCGTGGAAGACGTCGTGGAGCGAGCCGTTGGTCTCCAGGGCGCCGATGACGACCTCGAGGTCGCGCACGGCCTTGCGCAGCGCCGGCGCCACCCAGGCCGCGTTCTCCGTGACCATCGCCTCGGTGCGCGCCGGGTCGGTGAGTGCGACCCGGGTGCCGTCGCGGAAGCTGCCGGCGGCGAGGCCGAGCGCGAGGTCGCGCACCGGGGCGCCCGCCACGGCGTTGAGGAGTTGGGTCGCCACCACGTGCGGCACGTGGCTCACGAGCGCCGCCGCCTCGTCGTGCCGGTCGTCCGTGACCACCGCGGCGGTACCGGCCAGCGGGCCCGTCACGAGGCGCAGCACCTGCGCGAGGCGCCGGGGCTCGTCGGCCGCCCCCTCGCCGGGCTCCGCGACGGTGACCGCCCAGGGCGCCGCGTCGAGCAGCGCCGCGTCGGACGCGGCGAAGCCGCTGTGCTCGGTGCCGGCCATCGGGTGCGCACCGACGTACCGGTCCCCCAGCCCCGCGGCGGCCGCGGCCGCCCGGACCGGGCCCTTGACCGAGCCGACGTCGGTCAGCGTCGCGTCGTCGGCCAGGAGCGGCGCGAGCTCGACGGCCGTGGCGCGCACGGCCCGCAGCGGGACGGCGAGCACGACGACGTCGGGCCCCGCGGCGCACAGGCCCGCCAGGTCGTCGGCGACACGCAGCCCGACCGCGCGCGCGTCGGCGCGGGTGCCGGCGTCGGTGTCGGTCGCGACGACGTCCACGCCCCGGGCCGCGAGCAGGCGGGCGAGCGAGCCGCCGACCAGGCCCAGCCCGACGACACCGACGACGCCGACGCGCCCCGCCGCCGGGTCGCTCACCACAGCAGGCCCCGCGCGACCGCCGCGTCGTCGTCCCCACCCAGCACGCTGCCCGTCGGGACGTGGTCGGGCAGGACGCCGTCGAGGCCCCGGCCGCCGGGGGCCACGGGGAACGCGCCGAGCACCTTGAGCGAGTCGCCCGCGCCGAGCAGGGCGGCGAACAGGTCGCGGACCTGCGGCTCCCAGGGGGCGCCGTCGAGCGTCACGACGAACACGTACTGGCTCTCGCGCACCTTCAACGGGCGTTCCACCAGGCTCGACATGTTGACGCCGCGCTCGGCGAACTCCGCCGTGACCCGCGCCAGCACGCCCGGCCCCGTGACGACCGGCGTCACGGCGAGCATCGTGTGCCATGCATCTCGACCGGCCTCGCGACCGGCCGCGCGGACGGGCGCCCACGCCGCGGTCGCGTCGTCCCGCCGGCACAGCACGACGAACCGCGTGCGCGCACCGGCGAAGTCCTCCACCCCGGTCGCGAGGGTCTCCAGCCCGTAGAGCTCGCCGCACAGCCGCGGCCCGAACGCGACCTGGTGGTCGGCGAGGTCGCGGCACGCCGCCGCGTTCGACGACGCCGGCACGGGCAGCAGGTTCCGCTCAGCGACGAAACGCGTGCACTGCGCGAGGCCGTGCGGGTGCGCCGTCGCCTCGCGCAGGCCCGACGGGTCGGCGTGGCCGGGGCGCACGAAGGCGTCGAAGGAGACGTCCAGCACCACCTCGTCGACAGCGACGACGTCGGGGCTGCCCAGCAGGGCGTCGAGCGACGGCACGACGTACCCCTCGACGGAGCTCTCGACCGCCACCACGCCGCGGTCCGCCGCGCCCGACGCGACGGCGTCGTGCACCTCGCGGACCGTGGCC
Organism: Isoptericola variabilis; assembly: GCF_050311655.1. GTDB lineage: Bacteria > Actinomycetota > Actinomycetes > Actinomycetales > Cellulomonadaceae > Isoptericola > Isoptericola variabilis. Next base: position 428,834 of record NZ_JBNOZM010000001.1, on the reverse strand, counting down.
AGCGGCTGCTGCGCGACGTCACCATCACCCGACCGGGCATCGACCGACCGGGCACCGACCCAGCGTCGCACCGCCTCGTGGGTGAACGTGCCCTCCGGCCCGAGGTACGCGATCCTCATCGGCGCTCCCTCACGCTCCCGCCGAGCCGGAGGCCCACCGCGGCGCGAGCGGCACGGGTCCCGGCACGAAGCCCTCGCCCGGCAGCACGGCCAACGTGCGGTGCGCGACGCCCCGCGCGTCGAGCTCCGCGACCAGCCCGTCCAGCACGTCGACGGACCCGCAGCGGAACGAGGTGAAGAACACGTGCGGCCCGCGGGCCGACGGGTGGCTGCGCAGGTGCTGCAGGTCGACGCCCGCCTCGGACAGGACGGCCAGCGTGTGCTGCAGCGACCCGCGGTGGTCGTCCGACGGTCCGACCGCGAGCCACACCTGGGCGGGGGCGTCGAACCGCGGCCACTGCGCGCGCGCCTCCAGCAGCCCGTACCAGACCGGCAGCCGGCCGGCGAGCCGCTCGCTGCCCGGCACCTCGACCCAGCCCGCCGGCACCCGGGACCGCTCGACCACGAGCGACCCGGCCGGCCCCGCCAGCGCGACCCGCTCGTCCACCGAGGTGCGGGTCGGCACCAGGCGCGGGCTCACCCCCATGCCGCGCAGCAGGTCCTGGCAGTCGCGCATGCCGGCCTCGTCGATGACCACCTGGCCGCCCGTCGCGCCCGCCGGGGCCACCCACACCCACTGCGGCGCGACGGCGACGGCCGCCGTGAGGATGAGCGACGGCTCGCCGGCGAGCAGCGCCTCCTCGAGCCCCGGCGACGGCTGCTCCGGGTGCCCGAGGTGCACCACCGCCGCCAGGTCGTCGATCGTCGCCACGGTCGCGAGCGTCTCCGACGTCGTGCCCAGGTCCAGCAGCTCGATCGACTCGTCCGGCACCGCCGCCGCCACCACCGAGCCGGGGGCCACCCCCGACCAGCCGGCGTCGTGCGCCGCCAGCGCCGCGTGCGCCGGCGACTCCCGTTCCGAGCGTCCGAGCATCAGTCCTCCTTGGCCGTTCCGTCGTCGCCGCCGTCGTTGTCGCCGTCCTTGTCGCCGCCGTCCGCGGGCTCGCGGTCGGCGTCGCGGTCGGCCTTCGGCTGGTCGCAGACCACGGGGTTGTCCGGCTTGTAGGTCCAGGTCTTCGCCTCGTCCTTGACCTGCTCGCCGTCGTGGTAGACCTTGCGGTAGTTCGTGATCGTGAACCCGTCGTTCCCGCCGGGGTACGGCTCGCACCCCGCGCCGGACTTGTGCACGGGGGTCGCCGGCTGGACGTTCTGCTTGGAGCTGGCGGAGGTCTTGACCTCGTAGTACTTCGTCGACCAGATCTCCACGTGCAGCTCGCCGCCCGAGACCCACGACCGCAGGACGGCGCCGTACGGGGTGTCGTTCGTGAACTTCATGTCGATGGCGCCCACGTAGATGGTCGCCTCGCGCCCCGCCGGGTACCGGCTGAACCAGTAGCTGTGCGGCTGGTGCCCGGCGTCGTCGAACCCGGCGAAGAAGCCGGCGTTGTACGTGGTGGTGGCCATCTGCGACAGCCCGCCGCCCACGGCGTCGGTGTGCACGCCGTTGCTGACCACGCCCGCCGCGACGAAGCCGTTCGACTCGTCGATGGGCGACAGGGTGTCGAGCAGCGAGAACGTGTCGCCCGGCGCCACGAGGGTGCCGGTGAGGATCTCGGCGCCCCGCACGAGGTTGCGCGTACGGATCGGCTCGCTCGTCAGCGGGGTGGAGAACGAGGAGACGACCTCCTTGACCCCCATGTCCTCGAGGGCCTCCTTGGTGTGCTCCGGCTCGCGCTCCACGAGCTTCAGCTCGGTCGTGCGCTCCGTCGACAGCGCCGCCTTGCCGACGGCGGACGCGGTGTCGTCCGGGTCGAGCGTCGTGCCCTGCTCCCCGCCCTCGACGACGGGCTTGCCGCCCGAGAACACGAAGTGCGCGTCGTCCGGCTCGGTGAGGAGGTCGTCGGTGCCGTCGACCACGTCGGAGACCAGCTTCTCGCCGTCGAAACGCGCCTTCAGCTCGCCCTTGGTGTTCTTGAACGACGTCGCCTTGGCGAGCGCCTTCGGCGACAGCTCGGCGGACTGCTCCCCGACGTCGACGGTGACGGGGCCGCTCACCACCTGCTGCGCCTGCTCCAGGGCGGCGTCGGTCTCCGCCTGCGTGACCGCGGGCTCCACGACCTCGGTCGGCAGGTCCACCGGGCCCGACGTGACGAGCCAGGCGTCCGCGACGGCGTCCACCGCCTCGTCGACCAGCACGCCCGACCCCTCGACCGCGTCCGTGGACACGGCCTTGGCGCCCTCGAAGCCGACCGTGCCGTCCACCGGCTCGACCTTGAGGGAGTCCTCGAGGCCCGAGATCGCCGACGTGAGGGTCGGCCGCGAGACGTCGACCGCCGGGGGTACCGCGTCGGCGCCGACCAGGTGCTCCCACAGGTGCGCCGGGCTCAGCGAGAACCCGGTGAGCCCGTCGACCGTGGCCTGGGCGTCGAAGGACAGCCCGGCCTCGGCCGGGTCGATCGTGCTCGACGCCTCCCCTGCGCGGACCTCCACCGGCTCCTCGGCGCGCGGCGCCAGGTCGGCCTCGAGCGCCGCGACCGCGGCCTCGGAGTCCATGCCGCCGATCTCGACGCCGGCGACGCTGGTGCCCTTCGGCACGCTCCCCGCGACGGCCCACTGCGCCCCCGCGTACAGACCCGCGACGACGACGAGCCCGATGCCGGCCCACAGCGCGACCTTCGGCGCACGGCTGGGGGCGCCGTCGCCCGCCAGGCCGTCGAGCGGCGAGCCGGGCTCCGCGGGCGGCGGGACGTCGGGTCCGGGCGTGCCCGCGGCGCCGGGGACGGACGCCACCGCCGGCAGCGCCTGCGTGGGCGGGCCCGACGGCGGCGCCGGCACGGTCGCGATCACGCGCTGCTCGTACAGCCGCACCCGCGGCTGGTACGGCACGTCCGGCTCGTCGGCGGCAGGCTGCTCGGCCGCGGGCTGCTCGGGCGCCGGCTGCTGGGCGGGCGCCGGCTGCTCGGCGGGCGCCGGCTGCTCGGCGGCGGCCGGTGTCGGGGACTCGGTCTCGGGGCGCGCAGGCTCGGCGGGTGCGGGCCCGGCGGGGTCCGGCTCGCGCTCGGTCGGGTGACCCATGCATGCTCCGTCAGGGTGGGGTGCGGGGCGACGCCCCGGAGGACAGGTGAGGCGGGGCGGACCCGCCTGGGGGATCCTACTCGGGCGGCACCTGCCGTCCCGGAGCAAGTCCGGGTGAAAGTGCCAAATCGGACGTCGGTCCCCACAGGTTCGTCACGCCCGGCCCGGCGGCGCGCACGGGACGCGCACAGACGGCACGGGCCCGCGCGTCAGCCCTGCCGGTCGGAGAACCAGGACCGCGGCAGGAAGGCGGCGACGAGGAACATCGCCAGGCCGCCGTAGGTCCACACCAGGCCGACGGGCTGGGCCGGCACCAGCACGTCCCCGCCCGGCCCGGCGACGGCGAGCACCTGCACCGCGACCACCCAGCCAGCACCGGCCGCGAGCAGCGGGCCCAGCCCGGCCCAGGCGCGGCAGAGCACGGCGGTGGACAGGGTGATCGCGAGAGCCAGGACGATGCCGACCGGCAGGTCCTGCCACTGGGTGCGGTGCGCGACCGTGCCGAGCACCCCGACGACGGCGCCCAGCGCCACGGCGAGCACCGTCCGCGCGGCGGAACGCCACCACCGGCCGGCGCCCGACGCGGCAGCAGGCCTGGTGGGGTTCACGTGCTCCGGCGTCGTCATCGCGGTGAGCCTACCGGCCGGGACACGAGATAGTGCTCGTGCGGCAGCACCGGGGCGAGCACGTCGTTGCTCAGCGCGTACCACCCGAGCAGCGTGCCGTCGGCCTCCGCCGTGCCCGCCGTGGTGCCCGCTGCGCTGTCCGCCCCTGGCGCCGGGGCGGCGTGCTGCACCTGGGTGGCGTGCGCGCGCATCGCGCCGAGCACCCGGTCGAGCACCGGGGCGACGTCGACCTGCACGACGGCGTGCGGCCCGGCGTCGCGCAGCTCCGCGTCGTGGCGCGCGAGCGGGGGCAGGGGCTCGTCCGGGTCGGGGAACGTCAGCCCGGTACGGGCCGCGAGGTCCTGGCCCGCGGGCGTGGCGGCCAGCGCCCGGCGTCCGGCGCGCAGCGCGCCGGACGGCGTCACCGCACGCCACAGCTCGGCGTCGCCCCAGGGCTCGCCGGGCACGGGGGCGTCCGGGTCTGCCGCGAGGGCGAGCGCCCGCACCGTGACGTCGTGCGTGCGGACGTGGTCCGGGTGCCCGTACCCGCCCTGCTCCTCGTACGTCGCGACGACGGCGGGGCGGCGCGCGCGCACGACGGCCGCCAGCCGCGCCGCGGCGTCGTCGAGCGGGACGCGCGCGAACGCCGTGGGCGGCGCGTCGTCCGCCGGCCCGGCCACCCCCGGCGCGATCCACGCCATGCCGGAGTCCTCGAACCGTCGGTCGGACGTCGCGCGCTCCCCGGACCGAGCGCCCGACAGTTCGACGGCGTCGAGGAAGGCGTGCCCGACGGCGCCGGGCGCGCCGCCGAGCGAGGCCAGCGCCGCCGCCAGCTCGGTCTCCCGGTGCGCGGCGAGCGCCGGCCCGTCGCCCTCGAGGCGGGCCAGCCCCGTGGGGTGCGACGGCGTGTCGATGACCTCGCCGCGCTCACCGCGGGTGCAGGTCACCACGGCGACGGGCCGTCCGGCGGCCGCCCACGACGCGAGGAGCGCGCCGGTCGCGAGCGTCTCGTCGTCGGGATGCGCGTGCACCGCGAGCAGGCCGCCGTCGCGCACGGGTCAGGCGCGCTTGGCCCGCGCCGTCGCCCGGGCGCGCGCCGTGGCGTCGAGCTCGACCTTGCGGATCCGCACGACCTCCGGCGTCACCTCGACGCACTCGTCCTCGCGCGCGAACTCGAGGGACTCCTCGAGCGTGAGGTGGCGCGGCGGGATGAGGTTCTCGAAGTTGTCGGCGGTCGAGGACCGCATGTTCGTCAGCTTCTTCTCCTTGGTGATGTTGACGTCCATGTCCTCGTTGCGGGAGTTCTCGCCGACGATCATGCCCTCGTAGACCTCCTGCGTGGGGTCGACGAAGAACGAGCCGCGCTCCTGCAGGTTGATCATGGCGAACGGCGTCACCTTGCCGGCGCGGTCGGCCACGAGCGATCCGGTGTTGCGGGACTCGATCGGGCCGTGCCACGGCTCGAAGCCCTCGGAGATGGACGCCGCGATGCCCGTGCCGCGCGTCTCGGTGAGGAACTGCGTGCGGAAGCCGATGAGGCCGCGCGCCGGGACCATGAACTCCATGCGCACCCAGCCGGTGCCGTGGTTGCTCATGGTCTCCATGCGGCCCTTGCGCTGCGCCAGGAGCTGGGTGACGGCGCCGAGGTACTCCTCCGGCACGTCGATCGTCATCCGCTCCATCGGCTCGTGCCGCTTGCCGTCGATCTGCTTCGTCACGACCTGCGGCTTGCCGACCGTGAGCTCGAAGCCCTCACGACGCATCTGCTCGACGAGGATCGCCAGGGCCAGCTCGCCGCGGCCCTGCACCTCCCACGCGTCCGGGCGCTCGGTGGGGAGCACCTTGAGCGACACGTTGCCGATGAGCTCGGAGTCGAGGCGGTCCTTGACCTGGCGGGCCGTGACCTTGTGGCCCTTGCCGCCCTTGCCCGCCAGCGGCGAGGTGTTGATGCCGATGGTCATCGAGATCGCGGGGTCGTCCACCGTGATGAGCGGCAGCGGGCGCGGGTCGTCGACGTCGGTGAGGGTCTCGCCGATCATGATGTCGGCGATGCCCGCCACGGCCACGATCTCGCCCGGGCCGGCGGACTCGGTGGGCACGCGGTCGAGCGCCTTCGTCTCGAGGAGCTCGGTGATCCGCACGCTCGACAGGGTGCCGTCGTGACGGGCCCACGCGACCGTCTGCCCCTTGCGCAGCGTGCCGTTGAAGATGCGCAGCAGCGCCAGGCGGCCGAGGAACGGCGACGCGTCCAGGTTGGTGACGTGCGCCTGCAGCGGCATGTCGGCGTCGAACGTGGGCGCCGGGATCTTCTCGAGGATCATGCCGAACAGCGGCTCGAGGTCCTCGTTCGCGGGCAGCTCGCCGTCGGCGGGCTGGTCGATCGACGCGCGGCCGGCCTTGGCCGACGCGTACACGACGGGCACGTCGAGGATGGCGTCCAGGTCGAGGTCCGGGACCTCGTCGGACAGGTCGCTCGCGAGCCCGAGCAGCAGGTCGGTGGTCTCCCCCACGACCTCGGTGATGCGCGCGTCGGGGCGGTCGACCTTGTTCACGACGACGATCACCGGCAGCTTCGCGGCGAGCGCCTTGCGCAGCACGAAGCGGGTCTGGGGCAGCGGGCCCTCGGACGCGTCGACCAGCAGCACGACGCCGTCGACCATCGACAGGCCGCGCTCGACCTCGCCGCCGAAGTCGGCGTGGCCGGGGGTGTCGATGACGTTGATGGTGATGCCGCCGGGCTCGCCCGCCTCCGCGGCCGACGGGCCGGCGTACCGGACCGCGGTGTTCTTCGCGAGGATGGTGATGCCCTTCTCGCGCTCCAGGTCACCGGAGTCCATCACGCGGTCGTCCACGTGCTGGTGGGCGGAGAAGGCGCCTGCCTGGCGCAGCATGGCGTCCACGAGGGTCGTCTTGCCGTGGTCGACGTGGGCGACGATCGCCACGTTGCGCAGGTCGGAGCGCACAGACATCTACGGGTCTCATTTCCTGGGGTGGGGAGGCGACCCGTCAATCGGGCCGCCGCTATCTTACCCGCCCGGTCCAGGCTGCTCGTCCCCGCCCGCCGCGGACGCCTTCCCGGGCGGAGCGCCGGGCGGGTCCTTGGCGTCACGACGGCGCGGCACGCGCAGCCGCAGCGCGCCCGGGGCCGGCGGCAGGACGTTCTCCCACCGGCCCGCCAACGTGGTCGCCACCTCCTGGGTCACGTGCTCCGTGAGCTCCGCCCGGGCGGCACGCCGCTCGGCGCGCACGATCTGCCGGTGCTCCACGCTCAGCTCCTTGACGATGGACACCGCCATGCCGATGAGCACCAGAGAGAACGGCAGGGCGATGAGGATGGCGGCCGTCTGCAGCGCCGTGAGCCCGCCCGCCAGGAGCAGCGCCGCCGCGACCAGGCCCTCGAGGATCGCCCAGAACAGGCGGCTCCACAGCGGCGGGTTCGGGTCGCCGCCGTTGGCGAGCATGTCGACCACGAACGATCCCGAGTCGGAAGACGTCACGAAGAAGATGACCACCAGCACGATGCCCGCGACGGCGAGCCAGGTGCCGCTGCCCGGGAGCGTCGCGAAGAGCTGGAACATCGCCGTGTCGGTGTTCACGCCGCCGGTCGCGGGGTCCAGCATGCTGCCGGGCTCCGTCATCTCCTGGTGCAGGCCCGCTCCCCCGAAGACGCTGAACCAGATCGTGGCGACGGCCATCGGGACGGCCAGCGTGCCCAGCACGAACTCGCGCACGGTGCGGCCGCGGGAGATCCGTGCGATGAAGACGCCGACGAAGGGCGCCCACGAGATCCACCAGCCCCAGTAGAAGATCGTCCAGCTCGACTCCCAGGCCAGGCCCTCGTCGCCCCGGAACGCCAGCGTGTCGAACGTCATCTGGATGACGTTCGCGAAGTAGTACCCGAACGACTGCACCCAGCTGCGCAGGAGGAACAGGGTGGGGCCCAGCACCAGCACCACGACCAGCACGACGCCGGCGAGCACCATGTTCCCGTTGGAGAGCCACTTGATGCCCTTGGACAGGCCCGAGGCCACCGAGAACGCCGCGAGCGCGGTGATGGCCGCGATCAGCCCGAGCTCGAGCGCGATGCTCGGCTCCACGACGTCGAGGTAGCCGAGCCCGTGCGCCACCTGCAGCACCCCGAGCCCGAGCGACGTCGCGACGCCGAAGACCGTGCCGATGATGGCCACGACGTCGATGACGTTGCCCAGCCAGCCCTTCACCCGGTCGCCGAGCACCGGCTCGAGCGCCCACCGGATCGACACGGGCCGGCCCTTGCGGTGGATCGCGTAGGCCAGCGCCAGACCGGCCACCACGTAGATCGCCCAGGCGTGGATACCCCAGTGCACGTACGTCTGGGAGATCGCCGCCTGGGCGAGCGCGGCGTCGTCGCCGGTGACGCCGGGTTTCGGGGTGACGAAGTGCGACAGCGGCTCGGACACCCCGTAGTAGACGAGCCCGATCCCCATGCCGGTGGCGAACAGCATCGAGAACCACACGGGGAGCTTGAAGTCCGGTGCCTCGTCGTCGGGCCCCAGCACGATGTCGCCGAACCGGCTCAGGCCCATCCAGATCGCGAAGATGACGAACGCCGCCACCAGGAGCACGTAGTACCAGCCGAAGGCCCCGATCACCTCGCCCTGGAGCGTGGTCATCACGGCGTCCGTGGCGTCGGTGAAGAGGACCGCGACCAGCACGAACAGCAGGATGATGCCTGCTGCTGGGTAGAAGACGCCGCGGGCCAGCGTCGATGCCCCTGCCATGCCCCTCACCCTGACGCCCGGCCGGACCACCGGCAAACGCAGACGCGGCGAGGGCCGGCCCACGACCTGGTCGTGCGCCGGCCCTCGCCGGTCCGCGTCGGGGCGTCAGCCCGCGATCGCCGCGCCCTCCAGCCCTGCGCCGGGGATGGCGGCGAGCAGGTCGCGCGTGTACTGCTGACGCGGGTTGTCGAACACCTCGTCGGTGGTGGCCTGCTCCACGACGCGGCCGTTCTGCATCACGACCACCGAGTCGGCGATCTGCCGCACGACCGCCAGGTCGTGGGTGATGAACAGGTACGACAGCCCGAGCTCCTCCTGCAGGTTCCCGAGCAGCTCGAGGATCTGCGCCTGGACGAGCACGTCGAGAGCCGACACGGCCTCGTCGAGCACGATGACCTCGGGTCGCAGGGCGAGCGCCCGCGCGATGGCGATGCGCTGGCGCTGGCCGCCGGAGAGCTCGTTCGGGAACCGGCGCATGGCCGACTGGGGCAGCGCCACCATGTCGAGCAGCTCCCGCACCCGCTTCTCGCGCTCCTTCTTGCTGCCGACCCGGTGGAGCGCCAGCGGCTCCTCGATCGAGCGGTAGATGGAGAACGTCGGGTCGAGCGAGCCGTACGGGTTCTGGAACACCGGCTGGATGCGACGCCGGAACGCGAAGGCCTCCTTGGGCGTGAACTTCGCGACGTCCGCGCCGTCGAACTCGACGACGCCCGAGGTCGGGTCGAGCAGACCCAGCACCATGTTGGCCGCCGTCGACTTGCCGGAGCCCGACTCGCCCACCAGCGCCAGCGTGTGCCCGCGCTTGAGCGTGAAGCTCACGTCGTCCACGGCCTTGAAGTCCGTCGACGCCCCCGGCCGGCCGCCGCGGATGGTGAAGACCTTCGTGAGGTTCTTCGCCACGACGATGTCCGACTGCGCCGCTTTGCGGGCGTCGCGCAGCGGCACCGTCGCGTCGAGGTCGGGAGCCAGCAGCTCGTCCGACTCCTCGCCCTGCTCGTGCGCCACCTGGATGCGGCGGGACGCGAGCGACGGCGCCGAGGCGACCAGGCGCTGCGTGTACGGGTGCTGCGGGTTCGCGAGGATCTGCCGGGCCGGGCCCGACTCGACGACGCGGCCCTTGAACATCACCACGAGGTGCTCGGCGCGCTCCGCGGCCAGGCCCAGGTCGTGGGTGATGAACAGGACGGCGGTGCCGAGCTCCTGTGTGAGCACCTCGAGGTGGTCGAGGATCTGCCGCTGCACCGTGACGTCGAGGGCCGACGTCGGCTCGTCGGCGATGAGGAGCTTGGGCCGCGAGGCCAGCCCGATCGCGATGAGCGAGCGCTGGCGCATGCCGCCCGAGAACTCGTGCGGGAACTGGCGCGCCCGGCGCTCGGCGTCGGGGAGGCCGGCCTCCTGGAGCAGGCCGGCGACCCGCTCCTTGCGCTCCTTCTTGCCCCCCTCGAAGCCGTTGGCCTTGAGGGCCTCCTCGATCTGGGTGCCGATGCGCCACACCGGGTTGAGGTTGGACATCGGGTCCTGCGGGACGAGGCCGATGTCCCGGCCGCGCATCGCCTCGATCTCCGTGCGGGGCAGGCCGACGATCTCGCGGCCGTCGAACATGATGCTGCCGCCGGTCACCTTGCCGGTGCCGGGGAGCAGGTCGATCACGGCGTGCGCGGTGGTCGACTTGCCCGAGCCGGACTCGCCGACGATCGCGACCGACTGCCCGGGGTACACCGTGATGTCGGCGCCGCGGACGGCGTGCACGACGCCCTCCGAGGTCGTGAACGACACCTGCAGGTCGCGGATCTCGAGCAGGGGCTTGTCGGTCCCCGCCTCGTAGCTGCGGCCGGCGCCCTCACCGACGGGCTGGTTGCCGTTCGTCACTGGGAACTGTGTCGTCATCGCTTCCGTGCCTTCGGGTCGAGGGCGTCGCGCACGACGTCGCCCATCATGATGAAGCCGAGCACCGTGATCGCCAGGCCTGCGGCCGGGTAGAAGAGGATCTCCGGCGCCTGGCGGATCGCCCGCTGCGCCTGGGAGATGTCCCCGCCCCACGAGACGGTGCTGGGCGGCAGTCCGATGCCGAGGAAGCTCAGCGTGGCCTCGGCCACGATGAACGTGCCCAGCGCGACCGTGGCGTACACGATGATCGGCGCCGCCGAGTTGGGCAGCACGTGCCGCAGCAGGATCCTGCCGCGCCCCATGCCGAGCGAGCGGGCAGCGGTGACGAACTCGTTGTTCTTCACGGACATCACCGTGCCGCGCGTGATGCGGGCGATGGACGTCCACCCGAACGACGCGAGCACCAGGGCGACGGTGAAGCTGGTCCGGTTGGTGGTGATCGACATGATGACGATGGCGGCCAGCACCAGCGGGATCGCGAAGAAGATGTCGGTGATGCGCGACAGGACGACGTCGAACCAGCCGGCGAAGTAGCCGGCGACGGCGCCCATGATCGTCCCGATGATCACGACCATCGCCGTGGACATCACGCCCACGAGCACGGACGCGCGGGCGCCGTAGATGGTGCGCGCGTAGATGTCGCAGCCCTGCTTGTCGAAGCCGAACGGGTGCCCGGGCTCGGGGCCGGCGAGCGAGTTGGCCAGCTCGCAGTCGAAGCGCGGGTGCACGGACGTGAACCAGCTGGGGAACGCCGCCACCGTGATGACGAGCACGATGATCGCGGCCGCGACCCAGAACATGGGGCGCCGGCGCATCTCGCGCCAGGCGTCGCGCCACAGGCTGGACGGCGCCTCGTCCGTCTTGACCGCGTCGACGGCGCCCAGGCCGCCCTCGTCGACCTCGGCGGCGAAGTGCTCCTGCCCGGGGCGCGGTCGGCGCCCGCCGGGCACGGTCTCGTAACGGTTCTCAGGCATAACGGATCCTCGGGTCGAGGGCGGCGTAGAGGAGGTCGACGAGCAGGTTCGCCAGGATGTAGACGATGACCAGCACGGTCGTGAGCGAGACGACGGTGATGTTCTCGCCGCGGATGATCGCCTGGTAGAGCGTCCCCCCGACGCCGTTGATGTTGAAGATGCCCTCCGTCACGATCGCGCCACCCATGAGGTTGCCCAGGTCGGCGCCCAGGAACGTGACGACGGGGATGAGCGAGTTGCGCAGCACGTGGCGGCCGGTGACCTGCGAGCGACGGAGCCCCTTGGCCCGCGCGGTGCGGACGTAGTCCGCGCCGAGGTTCTCCGCGACCGACGTGCGGGTCAGGCGGATCACGTACGCGAAGGACGTCGCTGCCAGCACGATCGCCGGTAGCAGCAGGCTGTAGAAGTTCGGGTCTCTGCCCACCGTCACGGGGAACCAGCCGAGCTTCACGCCCATGACGAACTGCAGGACGAAGCCGATGACGAAGGTCGGCACGGAGATGACCAGCAGGCTGATCACGAGCACGGTGCCGTCGAACCAGCCGCCCTTGCGCATCCCGGCGAAGAGCCCGAAGACGACGCCGAAGACGCCCTCGATGACGAGCGCCATGATCGCGAGCTGGAACGTGACCGGCAGCGCGGCGCCGATGACGTCCATGATGTCCTGACCACGGAAGTCGACGCCGAAGTCCAGGGTGAAGACGCCCTTGAGGAAGAGCAGGTACTGCACGATGAACGGTTCGTTCAGGTTGTACTGCTCGCGAATCTGGGCTTGCACGGCCTCAGGGAGGCCACGCTCCCCGCCGAGGCCGGCGACGGGGTCTCCGGGCCGCAGGAACACGAGTGCGTAGAGCAGGAGCGTCGCCCCCAGGAACACAGGGATCACCTGTAGGAGCCTGCGTCCGAGATACCAGAGCATGTGTGTTGTCTCCTCGTTCGCCCCGGGATTCCCAGGGCCACGGGTTCTGTTTTCGGGCCTCGTTGCCAGGACGACGGCCACGACGGCTGTGGCCAGGACAGGATAGGGGGCAGGGCGTGCTTCGTCGGCACGCCCTGCCCTCCGGACGTCGGAGGGCCGGCCGCGAACCTACCGGACGCGACCGGCCTCCGCCGAATCGGGCGTCAGCCCTGCTTCGTGACCTGGTACAGGATCGGGTCGCTGTCCCAGCCGAAGGTGACGTTCTCGACGTCCTCGCTGAAGCCACCGGTGGCGTTCTGGTACCACAGCGGGATGCCGGGCATGTCACCGAACAGGATGGTCTGCGCCTCCTGGTAGGCCTTGATGGCCGCCTCGGGGTCGCTCGCGCCGTTGCCCTCCTTCAGCTTGGCGTCGAACTCCTTGTTGGAGTAGCCCATGTCGTTCGAGCCCGCGCCCGTGCCGTAGATCGGCCCGAGGAAGTTGCTCAGCGCCGGGTAGTCGGCCTGCCAGCCGCCGCGGAAGAGGCCCTTGATCTGCTCGTTGTCACGGGCGTCGAGGAACTCGTCGAACGTGGCGTACGGGTCGAACTCGCAGCCGATGCCGAGCGTGCTACGGACGTTGTTGCAGACGGCGTCCACCCAGGTCTGGTGGTCGGAGTCGGCGTTCGAGGCGATCTGCAGCGTGAAGTCCTTGCCGATCGGGTCCTCGGACTCGGCCTGGTCCCAGAGCTTCTTGGCCTCGTCGGGGTTGTACTCGAGGACCTCGTTGCCCGGGACCGAGTCGGACCAGCCGTCGATGACCGGCGACGTGAAGTCCTTCGCCGGGGTGCGGGTGCCGTTGTAGATCGTCTCGGTGATCTGGTCACGGTCGATCGCCATGGAGATGGCCTTGCGGCGCAGCACGCCCGCGTCGCCCTGGAACTCCTTGACGTACTCCGGGACGTTGACGACCTGGATGACGGCCGCGGCCTGGTTGACCGCGCGGTCGCCCAGCTCGTCCTCGAAGGAGGAGAACGCCGACGACGGCACGTTCTTCACGATGTCGAGCTGGCCGCCGAGGAGGTCGTTGTACGCCGTGTCCTCCTCGGTGTACGCGACCAGGTCGGCGCCACCGTTCTGCGCCTTCCGCGCACCCTTGTAGTCGGGGTTCGGGCGCAGCTCGATGACCTCGTTGTGCACCCAGTTCTCGACCATGTACGGGCCGTTGCCGATCGGCTTGTCGGAGAAGGCGTCCGGGTTGTCGAAGAACGCCTCCGGCAGCGGCATGAACGCCGAGTACCCGAGGCGGATCGGGAAGTCGGACTCGGGCTGGCTGAGCTTGACCGTGAACTCGGTGTCCGAGACGACCTTGAGGCCGGTGAGCTCCGAGTCCTTGTCGTACGAGAAGCCCTCGATGGGCTCGAAGAAGTACGACAGGTTCTGCTTGTTCGACAGCTTGGCGCCGTAGTTCCACGCGTCGACGTAGCTCTGCGCGGTGACGGGCGAGCCGTCGGTGAACGTCCACCCGTCCTTGATGGTGATCGTCCACGTCTGGTTGTCGTCAGACTCGATGGACTCCGCCATGTCGTTCTGGGGCGCGCCGTCCTGGTCGTAGTAGACCAGGCCCGCGAAGATGTTCGAGATGGCGAGGGAGCCGTTGGTCTCGTTCGTCATCGTGGGGATGAGCGGGTTCTGCGGCTCACCGTTCTGCACGGTGATGATCCCGGTGCTCGAGCCGTCGCCCGAGGCCTCGGGGCTGTCACCAGAGCCGCCACCGCACGCGGACAGCAGCAGGGCCGAGGCGAGGGTGAAGGCCCCGATGCCTGCAAGTCGTCGTCGAGGTGTCACGTGTCCTCCTGAGTTGGGTCGCTCACCGGCGGGGATCACCCCTCGGTGAGGTGCAGGCGCGTGTGCCCGCGCACTGCACTGTGCGCGGGTGACTCTAGTCACGGTTCGGGGCCCGCACATACCCTTCGCCCCGTTTGCACCCGGAACCGTGACCAATCCGGTATCTGGACGCAACTTCCGGGACACGACCGGCGCCCGGGGCCGGACACCGTCATACCGTCACCAACCGGCCGTCGCGGACCACCAGCACGCGGTCCGCCATGGCCACCAGCTCCGGGTCGTGGGTGGCCACGACGGCGGCCACCCCGCGCGAGTGCACCAGGTCCCGCAGCAGCGCCATCACGCGCGCCGCGGTCGCCGAGTCCAGCTGCCCCGTCGGCTCGTCGGCGAGCAGCACCCGCGGTCGGGAGACCAGCGCCCGCGCCACGCCGACACGCTGCTGCTGCCCGCCCGAGAGCTCGTACGGTCGCTGCTCCGCGTGGTCCGCGAGCCCGACCGCCTCCAGCGCCTCCGCGACCCGGGCCGTCCGCTCCGCGGCGTCGACCCGCGCCAGGCGCAGCGGCACCTCCACGTTCTCGGCCGCCGACAGCACCGGGATCAGGCCGAACGACTGGAACACGAAGCCGATCTCGGTGCGGCGCACCGCGTGCAGCTCGTCCTCGCCCAGCCCGCCCAGCTCGCGCTCGACGGCCCCCGTGCCGCCGGCCGCCGCGGGGTCGGCGCCGAGGTGCACGGTGCCCGTCGTGGGGCGGTCGAGCCCGCCGAGCAGGTGCAGCAGCGTCGACTTGCCGGAGCCCGACGGCCCCACCACCACGACGAGCTCGCCGGCCCCCACCTCCACGGACACGTCCTCCAGCGCCCGCACCTCGCTCGCGCCGCTGCCGTAGACGCGCGAGACGCCCTCCGCGCGCAGCACCGTCGTCGTGACGCTCATCGCTCCGCCCCCGGTCTGCCGGCCGATCGCCCGGTCGACGGTCCGCGCCGGCCGTCCGGCCGCACCTCGACGTGGTCGGGCTCGAGCGCGAGCCGCACGCGGTCGCGCAGGTCCAGGGCGCTGACGAAGTCCTGCGGCAGCTGCAGGCGCCCCACCCGGTCGAGCACGGCGAACTCCTCCGCGACGTGCCGCTGCGCGCCGTCCTCGTCCACCTCGGTGCGGCGCAGCACCTCCGTGGACGTGCGCCCGTCGCGGATCTGCACCGTCCGCGCGACGTGCTCCGAGACCGCCGGGTCGTGCGTGACGATCAGCGTGGTGACGCCGGTCGCGGCGTTCACGCCGCGAAGCGCCTCCAGCACCTCGACGCTCGTCGCCTCGTCCAGCTCCCCCGTCGGCTCGTCCGCCAGCAGCACGCGCGGCCCGCCCGCCACCGCGACGGCGATCGCGACCCGCTGCTGCTGCCCGCCCGACATCTGGCCCGGCAACCGGTCGGCCACGTGCCCGACGTCGAGCAGCTCGAGCAGCTCGGTCACGCGCGCCGCCCGCGCCGCCCGGTCGCCGGTGCGGGCGATCTCGAGCGGCACCCGGACGTTCTCGGCCGCGGTGAGGTACGGCAGCAGGTTGCGTCCGGTCTGCTGCCAGACGAACCCGACCGTGGACCGCTGGTAGCGCACGCGGTCGCGCCGCGTCATCGTCAGCAGGTCCGTGCCGCCCACGACGGCGGAGCCGGCCGTGGGCAGGTCCATGCCGGACAGGATGTTGAGCAGCGTCGACTTGCCCGAGCCCGACGCCCCGACCAGGGCGACCAGGTCCCCGCGGTCGACGGTGAGGTCGAGCCCTTGCAGCGCCTGCACCTCGATGCCGTCCGTCGCGAAGATGCGCACCAGCCCGCGGCAGCGGATCTCGTCGGGCTCCGTCCGGGCCGCGTCGGCCGCCGGCCAGCGCGCCTCTTCCTCGGTCACCACCATCTCGTCACCGCCATCTCGTCACCGTCTTTCCCGTCACGGCCTGCGGTCACCGCGGCCGCCCGTCCGTCGTCCTCCGTCATTCCGCCGCCTCCCGCAACCGCTCCGGCGTCGCGCCACGACGCCCCGCGACCGGCGCGACCACGGCCCCGACCACCACCGTCGCCACGAAGCCGGCCACCCCCAGCGCCACGAGGACGGGATCGGCCGTGAGCGCGGGCTGCGGCCCGCCCCCGGTCAGCGCGGTGAGGTCCACGCGGGCGCGCAGCAGCGCCGGCACGGCGACCCCGACGAGGGCCCCGACGACGAGTGCTCCCAGGGCCCAGGGCGCCACCTCCCACGCGACGAGGCCGCGCGACTCCGAGCGCCGGACGCCCATCGAGCGCAGCACCGCGAGCAGCCGCTCCCGGTCCGGTGCGGCCAGCACCAGCGTGAGCGCCACGGTGAGCGCGACCAGCACGCCCGCGAGGACGACGGAGACCCGCGCGCCGGTCGCGATCCCCTGGGCGGCGGGCGACTCGAGCAGCTCGTCGGCGACCGTCGTGCGGTCGTCCACGGCGGCTCCCGGCAGCACGTCGCGCACCGCGGCGGCGACCCGCGCCGGGTCCGCGTCGTCGTCGAGCGCCAGCAGGGCCGTGCGCGGCTCGGTCGCCATGTCGAGCGGCCCGGCGAGCACGCCGGCGTCGAGCACGAGCGTCGACGGCGCGTCGATCACGCCGGGCACCTTGTCCGTCGCCCCCGCCACCACGACGTCGGCGCTCTCGTCCTGCAGGTCGAGGACGAGACCCGTCGCACCCGCCGCGACCCCCGGGACCCGCAGCGCGAGGACGGGCAGGTCGCCGTCGGCGGTCGGGCGGGCGAGCGCCGCGACGCCGGGCGGGGCGTCGGGCACGCCCGCCTGCACGGCGGCGAGCGCCGCCGCGTCGACGGCGACCACCTGCACCGAACGGGACCTCCCGTCGGACGACGTGAGCTGGCCCGTCTCGGTCACCCGGGCCGCGGGGGCCACCGCCGCCACGCCGTCCAGGCCCCGCAGCGCCGCGACGTCCTCCTCGGCGAGCGCGGGCCCGGACACCCGCAGGTCCGCCCCGAGCTCGACGTGCGCCTGGCGGTCCACCCCCGCGTCCACCGTGGACAGCAGGACGGCCGACGACGCCCCCACGGAGACCGCGAGGACCAGGGCGAGCGCCGGGACGACGCCGCCCGCCGGCGCCCGGGTGGCCCGCGCCGCCCCGAGGAACGGCACGAGGTCGCGACGCCGCGACAGCAGCCGCTCGAGGCCCTTCGCCAGCAGCGGCACCACGCGCACCGCGACGAGGGCGGCCGCGGCCGCCACGAGGAGCGGCGTCGCCGCCACCAGGGGGTCGACCCCGCCGTCCCCCGCGCCCCCGACGACGCCGCGGCGCACCAGGAGCACGACGGCGAGGACCGCGACGCCCACGACCGAGAGCTCCGCCGTCCGGCGCCAGCGCCCGCCGGTGCCCGCGGCGAGGTCGTGGCGCTCGTTGCGCAGCGAGCGCGGCACCGTCACGGCGGCGGCCGCGACCGCGGGCGCCAGCGCCGCCGCCGCGGCCCACAGCAGCTGGGTCCCGGTCACCTCGCCCGGCCGGACGAGCAGGCCGAGCAGCACGCCGACGACGGCGGCGGGCAGGCTGACGGCCAGTCCCTCGGTCGCGGTGAGCAGCCGCAGCCGGGTGCCGGTCGCACCGCGCGCGAGCAGCACCGCGAGCGCCGCCCGGCGGCGCTCGACGACGAGGCGCGCCGCCAGCACCACGACCGCGCCGAGCGCGCCGAGCGGCCCCACCACCAGCACCGCGAGGATCGCGTCGGTCGTGACGCGCTCGCGCATCAGCGCGTCGAGCACGTCCGAGAGGGCGGTGCGCGCCTGCAGGGTCGCCGGGTCGCCCGGCAGCACGGTCAGGGTCTCGTGGGTGAGGCCGCGCACCTGGTCGGCGAGGGTGGCGACGTCGCCGGACCGCAGGCCCTCGACCGTCACCGGGTACCACAGCTCGGTCTGCACCTCCCGGAAGGCGAGGGACCCGATCATCGCCGGGTCGACGTAGACGGCCGCCGTCGCGATGGTGGCGCCGGACGGGGTCGTGCCCAGCTGGGCCTTCCGACCGAACGGCTGGTGGTACCAGGTGCTCGCGTCGGGGTCGACCGGTTCGGCGAGCCCGACGACCCGCAGCGGGGGGAACTTCCAGACGTCCACGGCGTACGTCCCGCCGAGCTCCCACCCGAGCGTCTCAGCGGCCGAGCGAGACAGGACCACCTGGACGGGCTCGTCGCCCTCGGGGCCGTTGAAGCCCGTGACCACTGGCGTCGCGGCGGGCCACTCCCCCTCGACCAGCCGCAGGTCCTCGGTCATTCGTGCCGACGCCCGCATCACGACCTGCGGGACCTCGATCCCGGAGCCGGGCACCTGCTCGGTCACCGCCTCCCGGGAGGAGACGGCGAACGACGGCTCGCCGAGCACGTCGCGCAGGGGGCGCGGCAGGCTGGCGCGCAGCGTCACCATGCCGTCGAGGAACTCGTCCCACCGAGGCTCCGGCGGGACCGCGGGCTCAGCCGACGGCTCGGTCAGGACGGCGTCCGCGGCCGACAGACCGCCGCCGGGCACCACCGACGCGCGGGACGTGACGTCGCGCCGCTGGGGCGAGAGCTGCTCGGTGGCGTAGGTGACCTGCTCCGAGCGCATCTCGCCGATCGCCCGGGTGGCGGCGGTCGCGGCACCCGCCCCGAGCACGGTCACGACGGCGAGGACGAGCGCCGTCCCCCACGCCGTGCGCAGGTGGCGGCGGAGCAGCAGCCACAGCATCAGCGCACCTCCTCCCGGTAGCCGCCGTCGCGCGCCTGGCCGGTGACGGCGGCCCGCACGGCGAGCGCGACGGCCGCCAGCCCCACGACCAGGACGACGCCGGGCACCAGGGCCGCCGCGGGCGCGAACGCCGCGGCGGGCACGGGGACGACGGCGAACCCGGTGAGGGTGGCCGCGGCCAGGCCCGGCACGGTGGCCGCTGCGAGCGCCCACCCGGCCAGGAGCCCCGCGAGCAGCGCCGCGGCCGCGACGACGGCGAGCTCCGTCGCACGGCTCGCCCCCTGCGCCCGGGGCGGCAGGCCGACGGCGCGGAGCACCGCGACCTCGCCGCGCCGCTCCCGCACGCCGGCGACGCTCACCGCACCCACGCCGACCAGGGCGAGCGCCACGGCCGCGAGCGCGGCGACGGTGAACGCCTGGCGCACCGGGCCGGCGGCGTCGGAGCCCTGCTCCCCGCTCGACGTCGTGACCAGCACGGGCCCCTGGACCGGCACCGATCCGGCGGCCTCCTCGGTCGCGGCGGCCAGCCGGTCGACGTCGGCGCCGGGCGCGGCGCGGACCCAGGTCTCGCGCGCACCGGGCACGACGGCGGCGAGGCGCAGCGACGCGGCCTGCAGCGCGTCGAGCCCCACCATCGCCGCCGCCGGGTGGGTCGAGCCGGGCACGACGTCCACGACGCCGACCACCTGCACGGGCAGCCGCCCGCCCTCGCCCAGCGGGAGCTCCGTCGTGCCGCCGGGCGCGACGTCGAGCAGGCCGGCCAGGCTCTGCGACAGGACCGCCGGGGCCGGGCCCCGGCCCGAGCCCCCCACCATGACGCGGAACGGGGAGGGCATCGCCTCGTGGTCCGCCTGGATCGCGAGGCTCAGGCCGGAGCCCTCGCGTCCGCCGAAGACGGCGTTCGCCCTCGGGTCGTCGCGGGCGGGGGCCCAGTCGACGGACGCGACGTCCACCGCCGTCGTCCCGCCCGCGTCCGTGGTGGCGTCCAGCTCGTCGACGGAGAGCCGCAGCGTCGTGAGCGCGCTGCGCGACGGCGGCAGCTGGGTGTCGAGCGCGACGACGGTCCAGCCCCCCGGCGCGCCGTCCGCGGCCGCGGGGGCGGGCGGCACCTCGGCCCGCAGCTCGAGCGTGCGCTCGTCGGGGCCGATCGGGTGCTTCTGGTCGGCCTCCCCGTCGACGCCGCCGTCCAGGTCACCGTCCAGGTCACCGTCGAGGTCGACGTCGAGGGCCCCGACGTCGACGGGGACCAGCTGCCCGTCGGCGTCGGCGAGCCAGAGCGTGAGCGCGACCGTGGAGCCCTCGAGCGCGAGCAGCCCGCCCCGCTCGGAGGCCGTCGGCCCGGTCGCCGCCACGAGCGTGTCCCACGAGGCCGGCTCGCCGCCCGCCCCCGCCGTCCCGGCCTCGGCCGTGGCCTCCTCGTCGACGACGAAGAACTGCCCCGTGACGTGGAGCGACAGCCCGGTGGTGCCGGCCGGGAGCCGGGGGTTGTCGGCGTACGGGCCGGCGCCGTCCAGCGCCGCCGCGATCTCGTCGACGCCCTGCTGCCCGTGCGGTCCGCGCGCCACCGCGGCGACCCGGTCGGGCGGGACCCCCGTCGTGGTCAGGGGGACGCCGTCGAGGGCCGCCTCGGACACCCGCACGGGCGCCGCGGCCGCCGCGCCCGGCAGCGCCGCGTACGTCGCGGCGGGTCCGGGCGTCCCCTCCGTGGCGACCACGCGCACGTCGCCGCCCGCGGCGACGGTGGCGGCCGCCCGGCGCAGCTGCTGCCCGGTCCCGGCGTAGGCCGACGCGAGGACGACACTCCCTGCCGCCACCACGACCAGCACCACGGGCACCGCCGTGACGGCGAGGCGCCGCGCCACCTGCCGCGCCGCGAGCACCCGCGTGCCCGGGCGGCGCGCGGTGGCCCCCGCCCACGCCCGCGACAGCGGGCCCAGCAGGGCCACCGCCACGACGGCCGCCGCCGCGAGCACGAGCGCGGGCGCCGCGGCGGCCGCCGGGTCGGTCTGTGCGCCGTCGGGCGTGGGGACGAGGGGCGACCCGTACCGGCGCAGCAGCCACGTGGTGACGCCTGCGGCCACGACGACGAGGGCGACCGTCCCCCAGGTGGCGGCCCGCCGCGCGCGGCCCGACCGGTCCACGACGCGCAGCGCCGCGGCCGCCCGCGCCTGCAGGCCGCCGACGGTCACGAGGACGAGCAGCGCGCCCGCCGCGGTCGCCACTGCCGACGGTGCCAGCGTCCCCGCGAGCGCCCCGCCGGGCGTGCCCTGGGCCGCGAGCACGGCCGCCGCCGCGCCCGCGCCGACGGCCGCGCCGCCCAGGACCACCAGCGCCGCCTCGGCCGCCCCGGCCGCCGCCAGCTGCCCCGCCGAGGCGCCGCGCGAGACCAGGAGGTGCACCTCCGCCGCCCGCGTGGCCGCGAGCAGGCGCGCCACCTGTCCGACGGAGACCGCGCCCGCCAGCGCGAGCACCAGCATCGGGACGAGCGCCACGGCCGCCGCGGCGGCCGCCGCCTCCGCCGCGGCGGCCGCCCGCTCCCCCAGGTCCCCCGTCACCGTCGCGCCGCGCACCGCCACGGCGTCGTCGGCGAGGACCGTCTCGAGGAGGGCGTCCGCGCCGGTCGCGAGGACGGTGAGGTCGGCGGTGCCGGTCGCGGCGACGTCCGGCGTGAGCGTCCAGCGCACGAACGGGTCGTCCGAGTCGTCGTCGGGCACCTCCTCGCGGACCAGCGCGTAGGGCGCGGGCGCGAACAGCGCCTCGACGTCGCCGCGCAGCGCAGCGTCCTGCGCCGCGGCGTCGGCCTCCGGGGCAAGCCGGGTGGTCACCGCGACCACGGCGGGGTCCCCGCCGCGGGTGAGCCCGTCGTGGACGATGTCCGTCTCGGCGGCGCGGACCGCCCCGACCGCCGTCCCGAGGGCGGCCGCGACGGTGGCGACCAGCAGCGCGACCAGGACCAGCAGCCCTCGTCGGGCGCCCGAGCGGCGCGCCAGCAGCCGGGCGCGGCTCACGGACGGTGCCCGCGCTTCTCGTTGCCGCGCCGGTAGTTGCCGGTCGCGCGGGCCAGCAGCTCCTGGTCGGTCTCGGGGTCACGACCGAGCAGCGCGGCCAGGCGCGCGGCACGCGCCCCCGCGACCGTGACGACCGGGCGGCCGCCGCGGCTCACCAGCACCGTGCCGTCCTTGGTGACCCGGTGGTCGAACGGGTCGTCCTCGAGGCCCATCCGGTGGCCCTCAGCGGCGCCACTCGTAGGGCGTCGTGGTGGACACCTTGACCAGGCCGGACCGCTCCAGGATGGGCCGGGAGAACTCCGTCGAGTCGCTGTGCAGGTAGGTCTTGCCGCGCGCGACGGCGGACCGGGCGCGTGCCGCGGTCAGCGCGCGGTAGATGCCGCGCCCCCGCCACTCAGGGCGGGTCGAGCCGCCCCAGAGCCCGGCGAAGTCGGTGCCGGGCACGGGCTCGAGCCGGCCGGCGCTGATCACCTGCCCGTCGGCCTCCGCGACCCACAGCTCCATGTCGGGGTCATGCTGTTGGCGGTGGAGGATCTGGTCGGCATGCCCCGAGGTGGCCGGGTCGTCGCCGAAGACCTCGTCTGCCATCGCGGACATCGCGCGCACGTCCGCCTCCGCGGTGATCCGGCGCAGGGTGACGCCGTCCGGCAGCGGGACGTCCGCCACGAGGAGCCGCGCGTCGCCGATCATGATCGACTCCGGCTCCTGGGGCTCGAAGCCGTGGTCGACCAGCGCGTCGTGCAGGCCGGGGGCGACGTCGTGGCCGCGGGTCTTCCACTCGGCGTCCGTGATGGTCGCGTCGTCGCGGAAGTGCGCGAGCGCCGCGGCGACGAACCCGCGGATCGTCGCCGCGTCGGCGCCACCGAGGTCGCGGTACGTGACGAACCCTCGGCCGCCCGGGAACGTGACGAGGCGCAGCGGGCCGAGGCGGGTCACGGCGACGGCGCTCGGCGTCTCGGCGTCGGTGCGCAGCTGGTCGTCGTAGGCGGAGAGGAGGCGCGCGACGTCGACGTCCGCGGCTGATGCGTTCACGGCGGACACCCTTCCAGAGCGCAGCACGCGGGGCAACGGTTTTCACCGGGATGCACGGAACCGACAGGTCCTTGCCTCGTCGGGCGTCAGTCGCCGGCCAGGTCCTCGTCGGACCACAAGGCGGCGGACGCATGACCGAGCAGCAGCTTCGGGTAGTAGGTCCACGCGAACCAGGGGGCGACGCGCGACGGGCCCAGCGCGGCGTCGAGAGCCAGGCCGCCCGCCGTGAGGGCGACGCCCAGCGCCCGACGCCGCGCCGGGTTGCGGCGGACGACGACCGTCGCCGCCATGAGGTAGGCGTACTGCGCGGCGGCCCACGCCACTGGCGGCACCCGCCGCCGTCCCCCGACGCCCGTGTCGAGCCACGCCACGGCCGCCGGGTGCACGTGCAGCGCGGCGAACCTGTAGTGCGCCGGGGCGCCCTGCCCCGGACGCTCGTACCAGCGCGCGCAGGCCCGCGTGTTGTTCACGTAGGCGCCGCCCGACAGGTCGACGGCGAGCAGGCACGCCGCCACGACCCGCGCCCTTCCCACGCCGCGGCACCGCGCGACCAGCGGGGCCGCCACCGCGCCGACCGCCGTCGTCGCGGCCGTCAGCGCGTGGTTCGCCGGCGTCGCCTCCGGCCCGACGAACTCCCCCCACGCCTGCCGGAACCTCGCGCCGAGCCCCGTCATCCGCCGCTCCCGTCCTCGCGCACGACCTGGTCGGCCCGGGTCGCGACCAGGTCGTCCCAGACCACGAAGACCGACCCGGCGTCGATCTCCGCACCCGCCGCGCGGTAGGTGGCGAGCGCCGCGTCGTTGTCCGCCTCCGTGCCCGTCCACATCCCGTGGCAGCCGCGCGCCAGGGCGACGTCGCGCAGCGCCGCCAGCAGCGCCGTCGCCACCCCCTGCCGCCGCCAGGCCTCGTCGACGCCCAGCTCGTAGAGGAACAGCTCCGCGTCCTTGTCCGGGTGGCGCATCTCCACCCCCGACACGAACCCGACGTCGCTCCCGTCGGCCGCGCGGGCCAGCAGGACGACGTGGCCCGGGCGGCCGAGCGTGTCCGCCGCGCCCTCGGGCGTGACCGGGCCGTCGAAGAGGTGCGACGCCGCGACGAGCTCGCTCGGGTCGCTGACCTGCACGATCGTCCATCCCGCCATGGGGCCATCCTCGCCCCGGGCGGCCGGACGGGCCACGCGAGCCCGGGGAAAGATGTCACGGACAACAGTCCGGTCCCCTCCCTCCCCACCATGACCGTGCAGGCGATGCAGGTGACGCAGACGGTGGAGGCGGTGACGGCGCTGCTACCGGGGGCCGCCGCGCTGCTCGGGTTCCTCGGGGCGTCCCTCGCGGCCCTGGCCGTCCCCGGCCCGTCCGTCGTGTACGTCGTCGCGCGCGCCACCGCTCACGGACGCCGCGCCGGCCTGTGGTCGATGGCGGGGCTGGAGACCGGCGCCGCGCTGCACGTCGCCGCCGCGGCGGCCGGGCTGTCCGCCCTGCTGGCGCGGTCGCCGGCGCTGTTCGACGCGGTGCGCTGGGCCGGCGCCGCCTACCTGGTGTGGCTCGGGGTCCGCGAGCTGCGCGCGGCCCGCACCGTCGGCGCCGTCACCGGCGACGCCGGGGCGCCGTCGTCACCCCGACGCTGGCGCCTGTTCGCCGACGGTGTCCTCGTCGACGTCCTCAACCCCAAGACCGCCCTGTTCTTCCTGGCCTTCCTCCCGCAGTTCGCCGACCCGGCGCGCGGCCCCGTGGCACCGCAGCTCGCGCTCCTCGGCGGCCTCTTCGTCGGGCTCGCCGCCCTCGTGGACTCCTCGTTCGCCCTGCTCGCCGACCGGGTGTCGTGGCGGCTGCGCGCGTCGGACCGCGCCCGTCGCGGGCTGGGGCGTGCCTCCGGCGGGATCTATCTGGCGCTGGCCGGGGCCGCCGTCGTGGTCTGATCGCCGTACGGCACCGAGTTCAGGGGCGCGAAGGCCTCGCTCGCCGCCATCCACGCCGCGAACGTCACGGCGCCCGCCTCGAAGGCCACGAGGCGCCGGTCCCAGCGCCGCCCCGGGCCCGTCGCCGAGCGCACGAGCGCGAGACCGCCGGCCAGGTTGGCCGCGCCCCACGCGAGGTTGACCAGCGGCGACGACCTGCGTCCCGCCAGCGGGGTGAGGTGCTCACGTCCGGTCGCGGCCGACGCCAGGTGCGGGGCGCTGTTGGCCACCAGGAGGCCGCCCACGAAGGCGGTGACGTACCGGCCGCGCGTCGCGGCCACGGGTGCGGGTCTGCTCATCCGGCCGACGTTCCCAGGGCGGCCGCGGTCACGCAAGGATGCGCGACGGCGCGGGGCGACGGGAGCGGGGCCGCCACCCCCGACGGTCCGCCTCGACCAGCAGGCGCAGCAGCAGGCCGCCGACGAGCAGGCCGCCCACCAGGTCGCTGATCCAGTGCCAGCCGAGGTAGTAGGACACGGCGACGGCGTTGAGCGCGACCAGGCCGACGCCCAGCCGGAGGGTCGTCATCGTCCGCGCCGACGCGGTCGTCCAGCGCCCCACGAGGTAGACGGCGGTGCCGTAGACCAGCACCGCCTCGGCGGCGTGCCCGGACGGGAAGCTGATGCCGCTCCAGCCGAGCTGGCGCAGCCCGCCGTCGAACAGGTCGGCGTCGTCCGTCGTGGGCGCGGGCCGCGCGAGCACCACCTTGAGCAGCCCCACCCCGCCGTAGAACGCCAGCTCGGCCGCCGCGGCGCACCACAGCGGCCGCCACGTGCGGTGCCGCCACGAGAGGGTGACCGCGACGGCCAGCAGGACCGGCAGGCAGACCGCCTGCCCGGCGATCGGGTCGAGGACGTGCTGGAGGAACGGCCGCAGCCCCGGCGTGAGCTCCCTGGCCCAGTGCCCGTGCGCGGCCTCGTCGATCCCCTGGAACGGACCGGCCGCCAGGAGCGTGACGACGACCAGCCCGGCCAGGAGCGCCGGCGCCGACGTGAGGCGGGCGAGCGGGCGGTCCCGCCGCCGGGCACGCACCGCTCGGGTGCCGGGACGGGGACCGTCCGGGGCGCGCTCGGGCGCGGTAAGAGCCTGGAGCAACATCACGCTCAGGGTAAGCAGCGTGCCTGGGCATCGCCTGGTCGGGCACGTGTGGAGCCCCCCACGGCCGCCGCCGGCGGTGCGGACACGCCGGCGGCGCGGGCGTCAGCGCGGTGCGGTGAGCGTCGCCACGAGCCAGTCGTTGCGGGTGCGCAGCAGCCGCGTCATGTACCGGGTGAGCACCAGCCGCTCCACCCACCGGCCCAGCGCACCGGCCGGGGCCGCGAACTCCACCGTGTCCGTCATCCGGGTGCCGCCGGGCGTCCCCTCGAACCGGTGCTCGTGCCACCAGCGGCGGAACGGCCCGGCCACCTGCTCGTCGACGAACCGGTGCGGCGCGTCGTGAGCGCTGATGCGCGACGTCATGCGGATCGGGACGCCGAAGTGGCGCGCCCGCCAGGTCACCGTGTCGCCCGGGCCCATGACGCCGGACGTCACGCCCGCCACCGCCCGCTCCCCCGAGCGGCGCATCGACGCCGTGTGCGCGTCGACCGACAGGCTCAGCGCGAAGCACGCCTCCGGAGCCGCGGGGATCTCGGTCGTCAGCACGATCGTCGGCACCGGGCGATCGTAGGCCCGACGGCGGCGCCGTCAGGCGCGCGGTACGTCGAGCCCGGCGGGCACGTCGTCGCGGCTACGGCCGTAGGCGCGCATGGCGAGGGTCTGCCGCTCGAAGAAGTCGCCCAGCCGAGAGCCCGCCCCCGCGGGCACGCCGACGTCGTCCAGCGCCTCACGGAACAGGCGCACGCACACCTCGTCGAGGTCGGCGTGCTCCCCGTTGCCCGCGTGCATCCGCTGCACCTTCGACTCGTCCCCGTAGCCGCCCGTGTACAGGAGCGGACCGCCGAGCGCCTCGGCCAGGTAGGCGGCGAGCCGCTCGTCGTGCTGGGGGTGCAGGGTGCCGTGCGAGAACGGGTGCGTCGCCACGGGGTCGGCCAGGCACAGCGCGTTCCAGCGCCGGCACACCGCCAGCAGGACGTCGAAGCCTCCCACGTCGTCGTACAGGCTCATGCCGTCCAGTATTCGCGTCCGACGGCGGGTCGTCACGCGGGCTTGACCCACCGGGCCCAGTCGTCCTGGGGGCGGTACCCGAGCGCGGACCAGGCGGCCGCCCCGAGCGCGTTCTCCGTCAGGACCATGGCGTCGAACCGGACGGCGCCGAGAGCCCGCAGCCTGGCCTCGGCCGCCTCCACCAGACGGCGGCCGACGCCCTGGCCGCGCGTGTCGGGGGCGACGGCCAGCCGGTACAGGTGCGCCCGCCAGCCGTCCCAGCCCGCGATCACCGTGCCGACGACCGCGCCGTCGCGCTCCGCGACGAGGAGGCTGTCCGGGTCCCGCCGCAGCAGGTTCTCCACCAGCGCGGCGTCGTCGGCGGGCCGCGACGCGTTCTCTCCCGCCACCGCCCAGAAGTCGAGGATCACGGGGATGTCGGCGCTCTCGCCGCGGCGGATCATCACCCGCGCATCATGCCCGATCCGCCGCTCAGGAGAGCGCGGCCAGGAAGGGCAGCGCGCGCTGCAGGACGAGCCCGGCGGCCGGGGCGTCGTGACCCGGCAGCGAGGAGTCGGCGAACAGGTGCGCCGTTCCGGAGTAGAGGAAGAGCTCCGCCGTCGGCACGGAGCCCGCCAGCGCACGGGCGGACTCCAGGTCCTCCGCGAACCACTCGTCGTCCAGGCCGCCGTGGACCTGGACCGGCAGGCCCTCGGGCCAGGTCCCGAACTCCTCGACGGGCAGGCACGCGTCGAGGAAGAGCGCGCCGATGGCGCCCGCCCGCGTCTGGGCGAGCTTCTGCGCCGGCATGACCCCCATCGAGAAGCCCGCGTAGACGAGCTCCGCGGGAAGGCCCTCCGCGGCGGCGACGCCCCGGGCCAGCACCGTGTCGAAACCGATCTCCTGCGCGTGGGCGACGCCCGACCCGACGTCCTCGAACGTGCGGCCCTCGAACAGGTCGGGGACGTGCACGACGTGCCCCGCCGCGGCGAGGTCGTCGGCGAACGCCCGGACCCCCGGCGTCAGCCCCTGGGAATGGTGGAACAGGACGATCTCGGCCATGGCCCCTCCTCGTGGATCCGGCGACAATGATCCAGAAACTTCGAACGTTCCAGAACGTTAGTATCGTCGACCATGGACGGCAAGACCCCCGACTACGCGCTCGAGGACCGGATCGCCCTGACCAGCCCCGAGCAGGTCCGGGCGCTGGGCAACCCGCTCCGCACGACGATCCTCGGCCTGCTGCACGAGCGCGCCGCCAGCGTCACCGAGCTCGCGGCTGCCGTCGGACGCCCGAAGAGCACGGTCGCGCACCACGTCAAGGTGCTCGCCGACGCCGGGCTGCTGCGGGTGGTCAGGACTCGCCGGGTCCGCGCCGTCGAGGAGGCCTTCTACGGGCGCACCGCCCGGCTGTTCCACGTCGCCCTCGGGAGCGCCGCCGACGGGGGTGGCGACGACGGTCGCGACCGGCCGCTGGACTTCAACGACCTCGAGGTCGCGGCACGCGAGTCGCAACCCGCGTACCTCGAGGGGCAGCTGTGGGGGTTCCTGCGGCACGCGCGGATCGACGAGTCGCAGAAGCAGGAGTTCTGGCAGCGCATGGCGGCGCTGGTGGAGGAGTTCGACGCCCTCCCGCGCCGTGGCGACGTCGTGCACGGGTTCGCCGTCGGCATCTACCCGGTCGCGGACTACCCGCAGCTCCCGCCGGCGCCGGACGACGAGCGATGACCCGCGGCGAGCACGGGCGTCCGGGGCGGGGCTACCTCGGCAGCGAGAGGTGCAGCAGCGGGTAGGGCCGGCCCTCGTCGTCCACCGGGCTCCGGCCCGTCACCGTGAACCCGGCGTGCTCGTAGAAGCCGAGCGCCTGCGCGTTCTGCTCGTTCACGTCGACGGTCGTCACGCCGCACCGGTCGACGACGTGGGCCAGGAGCACGCTCCCGACGCCGCTCCCCCGCTCGGCCGCGTCGACGAACAGCATCTCGAGCGACCCCTCGGAGACCCCCGCGAAGCCCACGGCCCGGCCGGCCCGCTCGGCGACCAGCACCCGCACGTGCGGCAGGTACGCGCTCGCCAGCCGCTCCTCGATCCGCGCCCGGTCGTCCGCCGCCAGGAAGTCGTGCGTCGCGTCGACCGCGGACCGCCAGATCGCGACCAGGCGGGGGTACTCCTCCGGCCCCGCTCCGGGGCGGACGGTCAGGTCGAGCGGCTCGGGGACGCGGTCCGGTTCGACGTGCGGAGTGGTCATGGGGCCATCCTCCCAAGGGTGGTGCCGGCCGACGGCGGTCCGGGTAACGTCCTGCGCAAGACTCCCGACGACGTCGACGAGGCGAGGACCATGAGCCACTACCTCATCTACTTCAACCAGCAGTGGGTGGGCGACCACAGCCCCGACTGGTTCGCCGAGCGCGGGCCGCTCGCCAACGCCGTCGTGGACGACATGAGGGACGCCGGCGTCCTCGTGTTCGCCGCCGGCGTGGGCGAGGACGACGCCGCGGCCTTCACCGCCGACGCCACCAGCGGCACGCCGCTGGTCACCGCAGGGCCGTTCGCCCCGGCGGAGCAGCGCATCGGCGGCCTGACGATCATCGACGTCGCGGACGACGACGCCGCGAAGGCGTGGGCCGGCCGGGTCGCCGAGGCCTGCGGCTGGCCGCAGGAGGTCCGCCGGGTCTTCTGACCAGGGCCGCGTCGAGCCGCCGGCCGGCGTTGCGCTACACGTTGAAGCGGAACTCTACGACGTCCCCGTCCTGCATGACGTAGTCCTTGCCCTCGACGCGCGCCTTGCCGGCGGAGCGGGCGGCCTGGACGGAGCCGGCGTCGACGAGGTCGTCGAACGAGATGACCTCGGCCTTGATGAAGCCGCGCTCGAAGTCGGTGTGGATGACGCCGGCGGCCTGCGGGGCGGTCCAGCCCTTGCGGATGGTCCAGGCGCGGGACTCCTTGGGCCCGGCGGTGAGGTACGTCTGCAGGCCCAGGGTGTGGAAGCCGACGCGGGCGAGCTGGTCGAGGCCCGCCTCGTCCTGGCCGGAGTCGGCGAGCATCTCCTTGGCGTCCTCCGGCTCGAGCTCGACGAGCTCGGACTCGAACTTCGCGTCGAGGAAGACGGCGTCCGCGGGGGCGACGAGGTCGCGCAGGCGCTGCTGCATCCCCGCGTCGGCGAGGCCCGCCTCGTCGGTGTTGAACACGTAGATGAACGGCTTGGCCGTGAGCAGCTGCAGCGACGCGACGTCGGCGAGGTCGAGACCCTCGGCCTTCGCGCCCTGGAAGAGCGTGGTGCCGGACTCGAGGATCTTCTGCGCGGTGGTGGCGGCCGCGAACAGGGCGGGGTCGCCCCGCTTGATCTTGACCTCCTTCTCCATGCGCGGCAGCGCCTTCTCCAGCGTCTGGAGGTCGGCGAGGATGAGCTCGGTGGAGATGGTCTCGATGTCGCCCTCGGCGTCCACCGAGCCCTCGACGCGGACGACGTCGCCGTCGTCGAACACGCGCGTGACCTGGCAGATCGCGTCGGCCTCGCGGATGTTCGCGAGGAACTTGTTGCCCAGGCCCTCGCCCTCGGACGCGCCCTTGACGATGCCCGCGATGTCGACGAACGACACCGTCGCGGGCAGGATCCGCTCGCTGCCGAAGATCTCCGCGAGCTTGTCCAGCCGCGGGTCCGGGAGCGGGACCACGCCGACGTTGGGCTCGATCGTCGCGAACGGGTAGTTCGCCGCGAGCACCTGGTTGCGGGTCAGGGCGTTGAAGAGCGTGGACTTGCCGACGTTGGGCAGGCCGACGATGCCGATGGTGAGTGCCACGTCGGGAGAGTCTACGTGGCGCGGGTCAGCGGGCCGCCCGGGCTCGCTCCTCCAGGGTCGCGAGGTCGCGCTCCACGAACTGCAGGTGCGCCCAGTGCTCCCGGGCGACGACGCCGAGGCTCTGGTGCACCGCGCGCGTGAGCCCCTCCGGCGCCCATGGCGGCAGCCGCGGGGCGTCCGCCGTGGCGTCCGTGCCGGCGAGGTCGTCGTAGAGCGCGTGCACCTGGGCGATGCGGTCGGCGTGCACCGCGAGCGTCTCCTCCAGCGAGGGCGTCGCGGCGAGGTCCACCCCGAGGGCGGCGACCTCCGGCTCGTACTCGGTGAACGGCAGCCCGGCGTACCAGAACGGGTCGTCGATCCCCCGCAGCCCGTACCGGATCCAGCCGTCCATGGCGAACACCAGGTGCCGCAGCGTCTGCGTCGTCGACCACTCGCCGTCGACCTGCTCGTCGACCGCACCGGGCCCCAGCCCCGCCGCCCGCGCGAGGTGCGCGTCCCAGGCGCGCAGCGCCGCGTCCAGCGACGCGCGCTGCTCGCCGAGGTCCGCGGAGCGCGCCTGCTCCCGGCCCGGGAACCGGCGGTTCAGCTCCGCCTCGACCAGCGGGGCGACGTCGACGCCGTTGACGCGCAGGCCCGTGATCTCGCCGTCGAGGTCGGCGTCGGTGAGGTCCACGCCGCGCATCACGGCACCGGGCATGAAGCTCTGGTCGAACCGCACGCCGTCGAGCCTCACCAGCCGGAACGAGGCGCCCGTCATGTCCGCCTCGACGAAGCGGGCGCCCCGCAGCTCGTCGTCCGGGCCGAACCGTGCCTCAGGATCTGCCATGCGACCGACCGTAGGTGTGACCACCGACACTCAGACGTCGACGTCCTGGTGCCAGGACTCGGTGACGTAGCGGGTGCGCCAGCCCCAGCTCTCGTACAGCGACGCCGCGCCGGTCGGGCTGTCGGCGTCGACCTCGAGACCCACGCGGTCCCGCCCCCGGGCCGCCGCGTCGCGCACGACGGCGAACAGCAGCGCCGTCGCCACCCCGCGGCCGCGGGCCCGGCGGTCGGCGCCCAGGTACTCGATGTAGCTGCCCTCCTTGCCCGAGGCGCCCGACGGCAGCACGGCGCCGACGAGGGCGCCCATCGGCTCGGGCGCCGCGTCGGGGTGCTCCGGGTCGGAGACGAACGCCAGCCACCAGTGGTCCCACCGGTGCCCCGGGTCGGACCGCAACCGCACCAGGAACTCGCCGAAGCTCTCCCGGTAGGAGTTGAAGTGGTCCTCGAACGCGCTCTCGAGCACCCGGTGCACGGTCTGCAGGTCCTCGGCGACGGGCATGCCGTCGTCGTGCGTCGCGACGCGTCGCACCGTCACCCCCGGGCGCGGGTCGGGCAGCACGCCGCGGTGCGCCTCCTCCGCGACGACGGGCCGCGACATCTGCAGCCACGACCGGGCCTTGGCGTACCCGGCCGCGGCGAGCCAGGCCTGCTGGGTCGCGTCGCCCGCGTACGCGCCGGCGTCGAGCTGGGTGCGGCGCACCCCCCGCTGGGCCGCGAGCTCGCGCCCCTGCCGCGCCGCCCAGGCGTACCCGGCGGCGGCGAGCGCGTCGGCCCCCGGCACGTCGCGGTCGACGTCGACGCCCACGACGACGCGCCCCGCGGCGCGGTCGTGCGCCCACGCCCACCCGCGGACCACGCCCTCGGGGTCGCGCGCCACGACCTGGCGGCGCGTCCACGACACCGGACCCGCCACCTCGGCCGCCAGGGCGTCCTGGTTCACCACCGACGAGCCCGTGAACGGGGCCGCGGCGGCGCCGCGCAGCTCGCCCAGGCGAGGCAGGTCGGACAGGTCGGGGGCCGACGTCGTCCAGCCGTCGGGCAGGGGCAGGTGCTCGAGGTTCTCGAAGGTCACGCGTCCCATTGTCGCAAAGGGTCCCTTGAGCTCCCCATGACCGCCCCGTCACGAAGCCCCGCGCGAGCCCGTCAGGACGTCAGCCGAAGGCCATGACCTGCTGCAGGAGCTCGGGCAGGCGGCGGTCGTAGGTGCGGGCACCCCAGCGCACGCCCAGCAGCAGCACGAGCACCCCGGTGACCAGCCCGACGCCGAACGCCACCCACCCGAAAGCCGCCTGCGGCAGCAGGATGGCCGGCAGGGCGAGGGCGAGCGTCGGGAGGCTCACGGCGAGGGTGATCCCCATCGTCGCGAACTGGGCGACCATCGTCGCCATCGTGGCGCCCTGCGGGGACTTGAACGGGCTCTCCCCCGGCTTCGGCACGGGGTACACGAGCCGCGCGGACACCGCGCTCGAGATGCCCAGCGACGCGCCCAGGGTGCCGACCGTCAGCCCCAGCAGCGCGGGCAGCGCGTCCCAGCGGCCCGCGACGGCGCAGCCGACGAGGGCGAACGCCACGCACAGCGGCAGCCCGCCCACCAGCACGGGGAGCACGCGGCCCCACCGGTCGACCCGGCCCCGGACGCCCGTCGCGACGTGCAGCGCGAACGCCGTGTTGTCGTAGCCGACGTCGTTCGAGATCCCGAAGCCGAGCAGCCACGCCGCCAGCGGGGCCATGACCAGCAGCAGCCCGCCGCCCGCACCGCTCGTCGTCCCGACGGCGAGCAACACCAGCGGCAGCAGCGGGACCATCGCGATCGACGCCGCGTACCGGGGGTCGCGCACCCAGTAGGTGGCGGCCCGGGCGGCCACCGCGCCCAGCGGCGTGGCCGGCAGGCGGCCGAACCAGCCGAGGCCCTTCGCCGCCGTCGCCGACGAGCCGCCGCCGTGCGGCGTCACGAGCTCGCGGGCGAGCGCCCGGTCCCACACCACCCAGGCGAGCGCGAGCGTGGCCAGGCAGATCGCGAGCCGGGCCGCGAACAGCGCCCACGCGCCGTCGTGCACTGCGGACGCGAGCGCCCAGGGCGCCCCGAGCGGGGTCCAGCCGACCGCCTGGGCCAACGGCGCGATCGCCGACCCCAGCGCCCCGGCGCCGGCGCCGTCCACGGTCACCTCGACGCCGTCGGCCAGCCAACCGAGGGCGGGCCCGATCAGCAGGAGCGGCACCACCGCCACGATCGCCAGGACCTCTCGGTACCGCCGCGAGTCGAGCAGCGGCGCGAGGGCCGTCGTCACCGCGCGGGAGCCGACGACGCACAGGGCGGTCGCGAGCACCCCGCCGAGCAGCCCCGCCACGAGCGCGGCGGGATACCGCCACCAGGCGAACGAGACGCCGAGGGCGGCGAGCGTCGTCACCGCCGCCGGGATGGAGACGAGCCCCGCCAGCGCGAGCCCGGCCAGCAGCGTGCGCCGCGGGATGGCGAAGGTGACGAAGCGCCGCGGGTCGAGGGTCGCGTCGACCCCGAACGCGAAGACGGGCACGACCCACCACGCGAGGACCGCCAGCGCGCCCGCCACGGTGAGGACGTGGCCGGTCACGACCGGGTCCGCGGTGCCGCCCGCCACCGCGGCGCCCACCACCAGGACCAGCACGCCGAGCCCGTACAGGGACCCGATCACCAGCCCGATCGTCTGCCACACGCTCCGGCGGAACGTGTTGGCCAGGAGGGTCAGCTTGAGGCGGACGAGCTGCGCAACCACGCCAGTCCCTCCGACTCCCGACGACCGCCGACGAGGTCCACGAAGCGGTCCTCGAGGCTCTGCTCCCCGCGCACCTCGGCGACGGTGCCCGCCGCGAGCACGTGCCCGCCGGCGATGACGGCCACGTGCGAGCACATCCGCTGCACCAGGTCCATCACGTGGCTCGACACGACCACCGTGCCGCCGTCGGCCACGTACCGGTGCAGGATGTCGCGGATGTTCGCGGCGCTGACCGGGTCGACGGCCTCGAACGGCTCGTCCAGCACCAGCACGCGGGGCGCGTGGATCATCGCCGACGCCAGGCCGATCTTCTTCGTCATGCCGGCCGAGTAGTCGACGACGAACGTGTCCCGGTCCCCGACCAGGTCCATCGCCTGCAGCAGGTCCTCGGTGCGCTCCGCGACCGTGTCCCGGTCCAGCCCGCGCAGCAGCCCCGCGTAGGTGAGGAGCTGCGCGCCCGTGAGCCGGTCGAAGAGCCGGACGCCGTCGGGCAGCACGCCGAGCTCCGCCTTGGCGCGCTCGGGCTGCGCCCACAGGTCCGTGCCGTGCACGTGCACCGTGCCGAAGTCCGGGCGCAGCAGGCCGGTCGCCATCGACAGCGACGTCGTCTTGCCTGCGCCGTTGGGCCCGACGAGGCCGAAGAACGACCCGGTCGGCACATCGAGGCCCACGCCGGCGACGGCGATCTTCTGGCCGAAGCGCTTCCACAGGCCGCGCAGGCTGAGGGCAGCGGCGAGGTCGGGCGGCGGGACGGGGGCGGGGGCGGCGGGCGGCGGCCCGGTCTGGTCGCTCACGGGACCACCGTAGTCGGCGCGGCCGACGCCGGACAGGCGTCCCGGCGGCGACGACCCAGTTCAGCGGGGCGTCGCGGGCCCGGCGTGGAGGCTGGGCCGTGTCGGTGCCCCGTGACACCGTGTCGCCCATGACGACGTCCCTCGCTCTCCTCCTCATCGCCGGCGCCCTCGTGCTCGGGGCGTTGCTGGGCTGGATGGGGCACGCGAACCGGGCGGCCAAGGCCGGCCGGTCGCAGGAGATGCAGCGGGTGCAGCAGCACGGCGAGCTCGAGACCCTGCGCCGCGACGCCGCCGAGCTGCGCAGCCGCCTGACCCAGGCCGCGGACGAGGCCGCGCGCCGCCTCGCGGAGCAGCGCGAGCTCGCCGACCGCGACCTCGACCGGGCCCGCGACGAGGCCGACCGCCGGGTGGCGGAGGCGCGGGAGCAGGCCGACCGGCTGCTCACCCAGGTGCGCGAGAACCTCGAGGAGCAGCTCGCCGAGGCCAAGGGCGACCAGGAGGCCGCGGCGCAGCGGTTCCGCGCGCTGGCCA
The DNA here is from genome assembly GCF_050311655.1 of Isoptericola variabilis. Classification (GTDB taxonomy): domain Bacteria; phylum Actinomycetota; class Actinomycetes; order Actinomycetales; family Cellulomonadaceae; genus Isoptericola; species Isoptericola variabilis. The sequence continues at coordinate 393,191 of NZ_JBNOZM010000001.1, read as the reverse complement.
ACGACGTGCTGACGGCGAACCAGAAGCAGTTCCTCGACCTGGCGGACGAGCGGTTGCGCCGCAGCACGCAGAAGAACGACGAGACGCTCGCCCAGCGCGAGCAGGCGATCCGCGCGCTGCTCGACCCGATGAGCAAGACGCTCGACAAGGTCAACGCCCGCGTCGACACCGCCGAGCAGGCCCGCATCCAGGGGCACACGGCCCTCACGGAGCAGCTGCGCCAGCTCGAGAGCGTCAACGCGCAGCTGCGCGTCGGCACCAGCGACCTCGTGTCGGCGCTGCGCTCCAACCAGACGCGGGGCGTGTGGGGCGAGCTGCAGCTCAAGCGGGTCGTCGAGGCGGCCGGGATGATGGACCACGTCGACTTCGAGGCCCAGGTGCACCGCACGACGGCGGAGGGCGACACGCTCATCCCCGACCTCGTGGTGAGCCTGGCGGGCGGCAAGAACATCGTGGTCGACGCGAAGGTGCCGCTCAGCGCGTACCTGCGCGCCCAGCAGGCGGGCAGCCCGGCCGACGGCGACCGGGAGCTCGACGCGCACGCCAAGGACCTCGCCAAGCACGTCGACGTCCTCGCCGGCAAGGCGTACTGGGGGCAGTTCGACGCCGCGCCCGAGTTCGTCGTGATGTTCGTCCCCGCGGAGCCGATCCTGGCGGCGGCGGTCGAGCGCCAGCCCGACCTGCTCGAGACGGCCATCCGCAAGCGGGTGCTCGTCGCGACGCCGATGACGCTCGTCGCCATGCTGCGCACCGTGGCGTACGCGTGGCAGCAGGACGCCATCGCCGAGGACGCCCAGAAGGTGCTGCAGACCGGCAAGGAGCTGTACGCCCGCATCGTCACGATGACCAAGAGCATCACCAAGCTCGGCCAGTCGATGACCTCCGCCACCAAGCACTACAACGCGTTCGTCGGATCGCTGGAGACCCGCGTTCTGCCGCAGGCGCGCCGGATGGTCGAGCTCAAGGTCGTCGACGCGGGTCAGGCGATCGAGCCGCTCAAGGCGGTCGAGGACACGACGCGCACCGTGACCAAGCCGGAGCTGCTGGCCGTCGAGGAGGGCTTCGTCGTCGACCTGGGCACGCTGTCCGCCGACGGGGAGCGTGCCGGGGCGCGCGGCGACTCGGTCGAGTCGCTCGTCGACGCCGCGCAGCGCGACCTCGAGCGCGCGACCGGGACCGAGGAGAAGGGCGAGTCGGCCGCGGGCTGAGCGCCTCGCGGGCTCGGGTCAGGCGGGCTCGACCGGCAGCGCGGTGCGCGCGCCGCGGCGGGGGCGCTTCTCCTCCTGGCCGGCGGCCTTGAGGCCGCGCGCCAGCTCGCGCGGCAGGGAGAACATCAGGTCCTCGGTGGCGGTGCGCACCTCCTCGACCTCGCCGAAGCCGTGGCTGTCCAGGTGCGCGATGACGTCCTGCACGAGGATCTCGGGCACGGACGCGCCGGACGTGACACCCACCGTCGTCGCGCCGTCGAGCCAGGCGTCCTCGATCTCGGTCGCGCGGTCCACGCGGTACGCGCTGCGGGCGCCGGCCTGCAGCGCCACCTCCACCAGCCGCACGGAGTTCGACGAGTTCGCCGAGCCCACGACGATGACGACGTCGCACTCCGGGGCCAGCTTCTTCACCGCGACCTGGCGGTTCTGCGTGGCGTAGCAGATGTCGTCGCTGGGCGGGTCCTGCATCTCGGGGAACCGGTCGCGCAGGCGCCGCACGGTCTCCATGGTCTCGTCCACCGACAGCGTGGTCTGCGAGATCCAGACGACCTTGTGCGGGTCGCGGACCTGCACCTGGTCGACCTCGTCCGGGGAGTTGACGACCTGCACGTGGTCGGGCGCCTCGCCGGCCGTGCCCTCGACCTCCTCGTGCCCGGTGTGGCCGATGAGGAGGATGTCGTAGTCGTCCTTGGCGAACCGGACGGCCTCCTTGTGCACCTTCGTCACCAGCGGGCAGGTGGCGTCGATCGTCTCGAGGCTGCGGGCCGCGGCCGACTCCCGCACCGCGGGCGAGACGCCGTGCGCGGAGAACACGAGCCGGGCGCCCTCGGGCACCTCGTCGGTCTCGTTGACGAAGATCGCGCCGCGGTCGCGCAGCGTCTCCACGACGTGCTTGTTGTGCACGATCTCCTTGCGCACGTACACGGGCGCGCCGTACGTCTCGAGCGCCTTCTCCACCGCGACCACCGCACGGTCCACCCCCGCGCAGTAGCCGCGCGGCGCGGCGAGGAGCACGCGCTTGGTGGACGTCGGGGTGGCGGGAGCCGGGCTGGTCACAGTCACGCGGCCAGTCTAGGTGGGCCGTTGTGGACGTCCTGTGACGGGCGCACGACCGGGCGTCGGCGACCTCCGACGGGCCCGTCGGCGGCGTGGGGCATGCTGGACGACGTGTCGGACACGTCCCAGCCGGAATCCCGGACAGCAGCCCAGCCGCAGCCCCTGCCCGAGCTCGCCCGCGACACGACGGCGGAGCGCCCGTGGCCGGTGCGGCTGCTGTCCGCGAAGATCCGGGACTACGTCGCGCGGATGTCGACGGTCTGGGTCGAGGGCCAGGTCGTGGAGCACACCTACCGGCCCCGCGCGGGCATGCAGTTCGTCACCCTGCGCGACACCGACGCCGAGGCCTCCCTCCCCGTGCACCTGCTGTCGCGGATCTACGAGGGGCTCCATCACAAGCCCGAGGTGGGCGACCACGTCGTGGTGCAGGCCAAGCCCGAGTTCTGGGTCAAGACCGGCCGGATGTCGATGCGCGCGACGGCGGTGCGCCAGGTGGGCGTCGGCGAGCTGCTCGCCCGCATCGACCAGCTCCGCCGCGTGCTCGCCGCCGAGGGCCTGTTCGACCTCGACCGCAAGCGTCCGCTGCCGTTCCTGCCCGCCGTGGTGGGGCTCGTGTGCGGGCGGGAGTCGAAGGCCGAGTACGACGTCGTGGTGAACGCGCGTGCCCGCTGGCCGCAGGTCCGGTTCGAGATCCGTGAGGTCGCGGTGCAGGGTGTCGACGCCGTCCGGGAGGTGAGCGCCGCGATCGCCGACCTCGACGCCCGCCCCGAGGTCGAGGTGATCGTCGTGGCGCGCGGCGGCGGGTCGGTGGAGGACCTGCTGCCGTTCAGCAACGAGGCGCTGGTCCGCGCCGCGGCGGCCGCCACGACGCCACTGGTCAGCGCCATCGGGCACGAGACCGACACCCCGCTGCTGGACCTCGTCGCCGACCACCGCGCGTCCACCCCGACCGACGCGGCCAAGCAGGTCGTGCCCGACGTCGCCGAGGAGCGGCTGCGGCTGGAGCAGGCGCGACGACGGATGCGCGCCGCGATGGCGGGGCGGGTCGAGCGCGAGCAGCACGGGCTGGACGCGCTGCGGTCGCGCCCGGTGCTGGCCCGCCCGCAGACGACGGTCGACGCCCGCGAGCGCGAGATCGCCCAGCACGTGCGGCACGCCCGCCACTGCCTGGACGCCGCGCTGCTGCGCGCGTCCGGGGAGGTCGGCCGTCTCGCGGCCCAGGTCCGGGCGCTCTCCCCGCAGGCCACGCTGGAGCGGGGGTACGCCGTCGTGCAGCGCGCGGACGGGCACGTCGTGCGGGCGAGCCACGACGTCGCGACCGGCGACGCCGTGCACGTGCGCGTCGCCGAGGGCTCGCTGGACGCCGCCGTCACGGCGACGGCGGCACCCGCGCCGCCCGCGTGAGCCGTTCCGCGAGCCGGCCGAACGCCGCCCGGAGCTCGTCCCCCTCGAGCACGTCGACGTCCATGCCGAGCTGGGTGATCCACAGCGCGAGCTGGTCGGGATCGTCGCTGCCGACCTCCACGCGGCACGTCCGCGGCCCGAGCACCTCGACCTCGAGGGGCGAGCCGATCCTCGCGACCACCTCGTCGGCGGGCGCGTGGACGAGGATCCGCGCGCGGTAGCGCCAGGTCGCCCGCCCCACCCGCGCCACGACGTAGCGCTGCACGGCGTCCTCGGGGACCGCCCGCGGCCGGAACCGCGCCCCGGTGGGCGGGCGCGGGGCGATCCGGTCCACGCGGAAGACCCGCCAGTCCGCCCGGTCGAGGTCCCAGGCCAGCAGGTACCACCGCGAGCCCCACCGCACCACGCGGTGCGGCTCGGTGTGGCGCGCCGACCCGGTCCCGGCGTGGGTCGTGTAGTCGAAGCGGAGCCGCTCGTGGTTCCGGATCGCGGCGGCGACGGCGCCGAGCACCTCGAGGTCCGGGGCCGGGTCGACCTCCGGCACCACGCTGGTGGCCTCGCGGACCGCCTCGACGCGGCGCTTCAGCCGCGAGGGCATCACCTGCTCGAGCTTGGCGAGCGCGGTGAGGAACGTCTCCCCGCCGTCCGCGCCGGCGCCCGCCGCGACGCCGAGGCCGATCGCGACCGCGACCGCCTCGTCGTCGTCGAGCACGAGCGGCGGCATCGCCGACCCGGCGGCGAGCCGGTACCCGCCCGCGACGCCGGGCCGGGCCTCGACCGGGTAGCCGAGCGAACGCAGCTTGCCGACGTCGGTGCGCACGGTGCGGGTGCTCACCCCGAGCCGCTCGGCAAGGTCGCCGCTGGTCCAGTCGCGCCGCAGCTGCAGCAGGGACAGGAGCTGGAGGAGGCGGGCCGACGTCTCGAGCATTCTCGGAGCATCTCACCCATCGCGGAAGCAAACCTTCCGCGATTGCTGCGAGCGTGGAGGCATGGACACCACCGCAGACACCACCCTCGTCCCCTTCCGCATCGACGTCCCGCAGGCCGACCTCGACGACCTGCACGACCGGCTGGCGCGCACCCGCTGGCCGCTTCCCGTGCCGGGCCGCGACGACCGCACGGACTTCAGCCGCGGCATCCCCCTGCCGTACCTGCGCGAGCTCGCCGAGTACTGGCGCGACGGCTTCGACTGGCGCGCCCAGGAGACCGCGCTCAACGAGTACGCGCAGGTCACGACCGTCGTCGACGGCCAGACCTTCCACGTGGTGCACGCGCGCTCCGCGAACCCGGACGCCACGCCACTGCTCCTGTGCCACGGGTGGCCGGGCTCGTTCGTCGAGTACCAGCGGCTGCTCCCGCTGCTCACCGACGCGTTCCACGTCGTCGTGCCGTCCCTGCCCGGGTTCGGGTTCTCGACCCCCCTGTCCGGCACCGGCTGGGAGGTGGCGCGCACCACCGAGGCGTACGCCGAGATCATGTCGCGCCTCGGCTACGAGCGGTACGGCGTGCACGGCACCGACATCGGCGCCGGTGTCACCGGCCGGCTCCCCGCCCTCTATCCGGAGCGCGTGATCGCCACCCATGTCGGGAGCGACGGGCGGACGCTCGGCATGGTCGGCACGCAGTTCCCGATGCCCGACGGGCTGACGGACGACGAGGTCGCCCAGATCGAGGCGGTGCGAGCCCGCGACGCCGCCGAGCACGGCTACTTCGAGATGCAGAACCACCGCCCCGAGACCATCGGTGCGGCCCTGGTCGACTCCCCCGTCGGGCAGCTCGCGTGGATCGCGGAGAAGTTCCAGACCTGGACCAACCCGAAGCGCCCCACGCCGGACGAGTCCGTCGACCGCGACCAGCTCCTCACGAACGTGTCGCTGTACTGGTTCACCCGCAGCGGAGCGTCCAGCGCGCAGTTCTACTACGAGGCCTCGCACTCCGGGCTCGACTGGCTCTCCGCCGCCGACGTCCCCTCCGCGTGGTCCGTGTTCGACACCCACCCGCTCATGGCCAAGGTCTTCAACGCCTGGGGCGCCATCGACCGGTGGGTCGAGCACCCCGAGGGCGGTCACTTCCCCGCGATGGAGGAGCCCGGGCTGCTGGCCGACGACCTGAAGGCCTTCTTCAGCGGACGGTCCTGACCGGCGGGGCGGGCGCCGCCTCGGGCGCCCGCCCGTAGTCGCCGGCGTGCCGGGTGAGGAACGCCGCGACCGGGCCGCGCTGGATCAGCCGCATGACTCCGGTCATGACCGCGATGCCGGAGCGCGTGCGCGGTGCGAACGAGCGGACCCGGCCGGGGTACATGGCCTGGGCGCGCTCGACCACCGGGCGCATCGCGACCTCGTACGCGGCGAGGGGCGCGCCGACGTCGGCCGGGAGCTCGTCGCCGAGCACGTCGGCGAGGGTGGCCGCGCCGCGCAGCGCGAGCGCGGTGCCCAGGCCGCTCAGGGGGCTGGCGCACCACGCGCTGTCCCCGAGCAGGACGACGCGCCCGTGCGACCACCTGTCCATCCGGATCTGGTCGTAGGTGTCGAGGGCGAAGTCGTCGGACACGCGCGCGGCCGCCAGGAGCTCGGGCGTGCGCCAGCCCTCTCCCGCGAAGGTCCGTTCGAGCAGGGCGAACCGTGCGTCGGCGTCACCGCGCGGCGGCAGGGACGTGGCCGGGAAGGTGAAACCGACCTCCTGCTCGCCGGCGCGCCCGGGCCGGGCCTCGACGACCCTGGATCCCGGCAGGTTGAGCATGAGGAACCACCCGTCGAGGGGCGGGGTCGTCCGCGTCTCGCGCAGGGTGAACCAGGCGTGCGCCAGCCCCAGCGGGCGCCGGACGTCCTGCTCCGGCCCCAGGGCGAGCCGCCGGACGACCGAGTGCGCGCCGTCTGCCCCGACGACGAGGTCGTAGTCCTCCGGTGCGTGCCGGCGGAACTCGACCCGCACCCCGAGGCCGGTCTCGGCGAGCCCCGTCACCGTGTCCCCGAAGCGGTGCTCGGTGCGCGGGCCGGCCGCGTCGTGCAGCAACCGGGCGAGGTCGGAGCGCAGCAGCTCCTCCGTCGAGACGAAGCCCGCCCCGCCGAACGCCTCGACGGGCATCTCGGCGCGCCGCCGGCCTCGGTCGTCGATCCACGCGATGCCTCGCTGCTCGACCGTGGCCGCGAGCGCAGCGTCGAGGAGCCCCAGCCGGTCGAGCACCTCCCGGCTGTCCCCGCGCAGGTCGACCGTCTGCCCGCCGGACCGCAGGCCCGGCGCGATCTCGACGACGGTCACCTGCCACCCCGACCTGTCGAGCAGCACCGCGAGCGCGTCCCCCGCGATCCCTGCTCCCACGACCAGCACTCTGGGCATGACGCCCACCTCCGCCATTGATGCGACTCCGATTGCGTTTGCAACGTAGCCCGGCGGAACGACTGATGCAACACTCGTTGCGTTAGGGTGGCGGGCGTGAGCGACACGACCGACCACGGCCTCCAGTCGACCGGGACCGTCCGCCCAGGGGGTCGTACGGCCAGGACCAGGGAAGCCGTGCACCAGGCGGTGCGCGAGCTGATGGCGGAGCACGGCGGCGAGGCTCCCGAGGTCTCCGCGGTCGCGACCCGCTCCGGCGTCCACCCGGCGACGATCTACCGCCGCTGGCGCACCCGGGACGCGCTCGTGCTCGACGTCGCGGTGGCCGACGTCAACGCCGCCTCGCCGGTCCCTGCCACCGGCGACCTGCGCGCCGACCTGCTCGCGTACACGCGCGGCCTGCTCGACGCCTTCGACCGGCCCGGCGGCCTCGCCTTCGTCGACGCCCTGGTCCGGGCGTCGCGCGAGGCGCGCCTGAGCCCCGAGCGCACCGAGGAGCTGCTGCGGCCGCGGCTCGACCTCTTCCAACGGCTGCTGGACGCGAGCGGGACCACCGAGCTCGATCCGCTCGACCTCGTCCTGCTGCTCGTCGCGCCAGCGCACCTCGGCTCCACCCTCGGGATCAGCGACGCGACCGGCGCCGCCGAGCGGCTCGTCGACAACGTGCTCGACGTCGCCGCGGGCCGCCGGTCCCGGGCCACGCCCCCGACGCGGCGGGGGTGACGCTCAGCGCGCCCGGACGACCCGCCCCTCGTCCCAGACGGGCTCGGGCGTCTCGCGCACGGTGCCGTCCTCGCCGAACACCAGGAACCGGTCGAAGGTGCGCGCGAACCAGCGGTCGTGCGTCACCGCGAGGACGGTGCCGTCGAACGCCTCCAGGCCCTCCTGCAGCGCCTCGGCGCTGGCGAGGTCGAGGTTGTCGGTGGGCTCGTCGAGCAGCAGCGCGGTGCAACCGGCCAGCTCGAGCAGCAGGATCTGGAACCGGGCCTGCTGCCCGCCCGACAGCCGGTCGAACGCGCGGTCGGCGGCGACGGTGAGCTCGTAGCGGCGCAGCACCGACATCGCGGCGCCGCGGTCGCGGGCGTGGTCCTCCCAGAGGATCTGGGTCAGCGTGCGCCCGAACAGCTCCGGGTGCGCGTGGGTCTGCGCGAAGATGCCGGGCACGACGCGCGCGCCGAGGCGCCACTGACCCGTGTGCGCGACGTCGTCGCCCCCGAGCAGCCGCAGGAAGTGCGACTTGCCCGAGCCGTTCGACCCGAGGACCGCGACGCGCTCGCCGTAGAAGACCTCGAGGTCGAACGGCTGCATCAGCCCGGTGAGCCCGAGGCCCTCGCAGGTGAGCGCCCGCACGCCGGTGCGGCCGCCGCGCAGGCGCATGCGGATGTCCTGCTCGCGCGGCGGCTCGGGCGGCGGGCCGGCCTCCTCGAACTTGCGCAGGCGGGTCTGGGCGGCCTTGTACCGGGCGGCCATGACGTCGCTCATCGTCGCGGCGCGCTGCAGCTCCCGGACGAGCTTCTTGAGCTGGGCGTGCTTCTCGTCCCAGCGCCGGCGCAGCTCCTCGAACCGCGCGAACCGCTCGCGGCGCGCCTCGTGGAACGTGGCGAAGCCGCCGCCGTGCACCCACGCGTCGGCGCCGGACGGCGCGGGCTCGAGGGAGACGATGCGGTCGGCGACGCGCGCGAGCAGCTCGCGGTCGTGCGAGACGAACAGCACGGTCTGGCGGGTGGCCAGGAGCTGGTCCTCGAGCCAGCGCTTGCCCGGCACGTCGAGGTAGTTGTCCGGCTCGTCGAGGAGCAGCACCTCGTCCGGCCCGCGCAGCAGCGCCTCCAGGACGAGCCTCTTCTGCTCGCCGCCCGAGAGGGTGCGCACCTCGCGCCACCGCGCCTGCTCGTACGGGACGCCCAGCGCGGCGACGGTGCACACGTCCCACAGCGTCTCGGCCTCGTAGCCCTGCGCCTCCGCCCAGTCGGCGAGCGCCTGCGCGTACGCGAGCTGCGCGGGCTCGTCGTCGACCTCCATGATCGCCAGCTCGGCGGCGTCGACGGCGCGCGCGGCGTCGCGCACCCGGGGCGGCGCGACGGAGACGAGCAGGTCGCGCACCGTGGTCTCGTCCCGCACGGAGCCGACGAACTGCCGCATGACGCCCAGCCCGCCCGTCACGGTGACGGAGCCGGCCTGCGGCACCAGGTCGCCCGAGAGCAGGCGCAGCAGGGTCGTCTTCCCGGAGCCGTTGGGCCCTACCAGGGCGGTGGCGCTGCCCTCGGGGACGCGGAACGAGACGTCGTCGAGCAGCGTGCGCCCGTCCGGCAGCACGTGCTCGACGTGCGCCACCTCCAGATGACCCATGCCGGGCACGCTGCCTGACGCGCCGCCCGGTCGCAAGGCAATTCCGCCCGCAGCCCTGCCCGCCACACGGACGACGTCGGCGGCCTGTCGGCCCGGTGTTGTTGACTGTCCCCCGTGACCGATGCGAATCCCGGTGCCCCGGACCTGCCCGCCGACGTCTCCGCCCTGACCTACGAGGAAGCCCGCGACGAGCTCGTCCAGGTCGTCGCCCGGCTCGAGGCCGGCAGCGAGCCCCTCGAGGCGTCGCTCGCCCTCTGGGAGCGCGGCGAGGCCCTGGCGGCACGCTGCCAGCAGTGGCTCGACGGCGCGCGGGAGCGGCTGGCGGCTGCGCAGGCCGCCTCGGCGGCGCCGTCGCCCGAGGACGAGGAGGACGACGCGTGAGCGCGCACGTCCTCGCCGTGGGCGAGGCCCTGGTGGACGCGGTGCACCGCCCCGACGGGACCAGCGAGGAGCACCCCGGCGGCAGCCTGGCGAACGTGGCGCTCACGCTCGGCCGCCTCGGCCGCGACGTGCGGCTCGCGACGTGGCTCGGCCGCGACGACCGCGGCGACGCCGTGCGGGCGTGGCTCGCCGAGTCGCGCGTGGCCCTGGCCCCGGGCAGCGACGGCGCGGACCGCACGAGCGTCGCGCAGGCGACCCTCGACGGCACGGGCGCCGCCACCTACGAGTTCGACCTCGAGTGGCAGGTGCCCGCGGGCGCCGGCGCCACCGGCGAGACCCTCGCGGTGCACACCGGCTCCATCGCCGCCATGCTCCCGCCCGGGGACGCCGACGTGCGGCGACTGCTGGCGGCGGCGCGCGGCACGGCGACGGTCACGTACGACCCCAACGCGCGGCCGGCGATCATGGGCGACGCCGACGCCGTGCGCCCGCGGGTCGAGGAGATCGTCGCGCTCTCGGACGTGGTGAAGGTCAGCGACGAGGACCTGGCGTGGCTCTACCCCGGCCGCGACCCGCTCGACGTCGCCCGGGCCTGGCAGGCCACGGGGCCGGCGGTCGTCGTGGTGACGCTCGGCGGCGAGGGCGCGACGGCGGTGACGGCGGCCGGCGAGGTCGCCGTCGAGGCCCCGCGGGTCGACGTCGTCGACACCGTCGGCGCGGGCGACTCGTTCATGGGCGCCCTCCTGGACTGGCTGTGGGGCGCGGACCTGCTGGGCGCGGACCGGCGGGACGCGCTGCGCGCCATCGACCGCGCGGCGACGGCGCGGATGCTCGTGCGCGCGGTGGCCGTGGCCGCCGTCACCGTCTCCCGGGCCGGCGCGAACCCGCCGTGGCCCCACGACCTCGTCGGGCCGGACCGCGTGCGGGCCGGCCAGCACGCAGCAGACGATCACGGAGCAGAGGAGCACTCATGACCCTGACCCCCACCGAAGCCTGGGCCCGGCTGCGCGCCGGCAACGGCCGCTTCGTCCGCGACGAGCCGGACCACCCCGACCAGGACGCCGTCCGCCGCCACGAGCTGCGCACCGTGCAGCACCCGCACACGGTGATCTTCGGGTGCTCCGACTCCCGGGTGGCGGCGGAGATCATCTTCGACCAGGGCCTGGGCGACGTCTTCGTCGTGCGGACCGCCGGCCACGTGGTCGACACGACCGTGCTCGGCTCGATCGAGTACGGCACGGAGGTGCTGCACACGCCCCTGGTGGTGGTGCTGGGGCACGACTCCTGCGGCGCCGTCGCGGCGACGGCGCACACCCTCGCGACCGGCGAGCAGCCGCCCGGCTTCGTGCGCGCCGTCGTCGACAAGGTCATCCCCTCGGTCGCGGAGCTCACGAGCCGGCAGGGCGTCACCGGGCCGATCGACCCGGACGTGCTGCGCACCGAGCACGTCAAGCACACCGTCGCGCTGCTGCGCGGCTACTCGGCCGCGATCGCCGCGGCCATCGACGCGGGCCGCCTGGCCGTCGTCGGCGTCGTCTACGACCTGGACGACGGCAGCGCCCGCCTCGTGGCGGTCGACGGCGAGGTCGGCGAGGAGCCTGCCGCCGCCTGATCCCCCGCGCGGGACTGGACGCTCAGGTCCGTGCGGCGGCCGCCAGCAGCCGCCGCACGGTGCCGAGCGTCCGCGTCGTCGCGACCCCGCCGGTGAAGCGCTCGACGGCGGAGTTCGGGTCGCCGCCCGTCCCCGGGCCGCCCCGCACGACCGCGAGGACCACACCCGGCCTGGCGGCGACGAGGTCGAGCAGGTCTCGCGGGTCGGTCCACGGCAGGTCGACGGGCAGCGGCTCCCCGCCGTCCACGAAGGTCAGGGTGTCTCGGTACGTCCGCTCGTCGCGGGTGAGCGCGAACGGGTCGCCGTCGATCGCCGCCGCGAGGTCGGCGAGCGGGCGCACCAGCGCCGCGCCGGCGTACCCGCACCGCTCCGCGAGCCGCGGCGCCGCGGCGCGGGCCACGGCCTCCGCCGCGCCGTCCCCGCCCGGGCCGACGTCGAGCAGCACCGTGCCGTTGGTCTGGAACGACCGCACCGCCCGCGCCCCCGCCGCCAGCAGCGCGGCCTCCAGGTCGGCGCGCACCGGGCTGCCGCGATGGCCCAGGTTCATCGCCCGGTAGAGCACCACGTGGGTGAACGTCATGCCCCCATCCTGGTGGGCGCCGCCCACACGGGAGTGACCCGCCTCACGACGGACCGCCTGCCGAGGTGCGGCACGATAGAGGCATGACTTCCGACACCGTCGTCCCCGGCGCGTCCGGCGCGGGCGAGACCGAGTACCGCATCGAGCACGACACGATGGGCGAGGTGCGCGTCCCGGCGCACGCGCTCTACCGCGCGCAGACGCAGCGGGCCGTGGAGAACTTCCCCATCTCCGGCACCACGCTCGAGCGCGGGCACATCGAAGCCCTGGCCCGCATCAAGAAGGCCGCCGCCCGCGCCAACGCCGAGCTGGGCGTGCTCGACCGGGACGTCGCCGACGCGATCGTCGCCGCGGCCGACGAGGTCGCGTCCGGCGCCCACGACGCGCACTTCCCGATCGACGTCTTCCAGACCGGCTCGGGCACGTCGTCGAACATGAACACCAACGAGGTGCTGGCCACGCTGGCCACGCGCTCGCTCGGCAAGGACGTGCACCCCAACGACCACGTCAACGCCTCGCAGTCGTCGAACGACGTCTTCCCGACGTCCGTGCACGTGGCCGCCACCGCCGGCGCGATCCACGACCTGATCCCGGCCCTGACCCACCTGGCCGACGCGCTGGCCGCCAAGGCCGACGAGTTCGCCACCGTGGTGAAGTCCGGCCGCACGCACCTCATGGACGCCACCCCCGTCACCCTCGGCCAGGAGTTCGGCGGGTACGCCGCCGCGATCCGCTACGGCGTCGAGCGCGTCGAGGCGGCCCTGCCCCGCGCGGCCGAGGTGCCGCTGGGCGGCACCGCGGTCGGCACCGGCATCAACACGCCGGCCGGCTTCCCGCAGCGCGTCATCGAGCTGCTGCGCGAGGACACGGGCCTGCCGCTGACGGAGGCGCGCGACCACTTCGAGGCGCAGTCGGCCCGTGACGGGCTCGTCGAGCTCTCCGGCGCGCTGCGCACCATCGCCGTATCGATCACGAAGATCTGCAACGACCTGCGCTGGATGGGCTCGGGCCCGAACACCGGCCTGGGCGAGATCGCGATCCCCGACCTGCAGCCGGGCTCGTCGATCATGCCGGGCAAGGTCAACCCGGTGATCCCGGAGGCCGTCCTCATGGTGGCCGCCCGCGTGGTCGGCAACGACGCCACCGTCGCGTGGGCCGGCGCCAGCGGCTCGTTCGAGCTCAACGTGCAGATCCCGGTGATCGCGCAGGGCGTGCTGGAGTCGATCCGCCTGCTCGCCAACGCGTCGCGCGTGCTGGCCGACAAGACGGTCTCGGGCATCACCGCCAACGTGGACCGCGCCCGTGCGTTCGCCGAGTCGTCGCCGTCGATCGTCACGCCGCTCAACCGCGTGATCGGCTACGAGGCCGCCGCCAAGGTCGCGAAGCACTCGGTCAAGCAGGGCCTCACCGTGCGCGAGGCCGTCATCGACCTCGGCTTCGTGGAGCGCGGCGAGGTCACCGAGGAGCAGCTCGACTCGGCCCTCGACGTCCTGTCGATGACGAAGCCCCCGCAGGCCTGACGCCCCTGCCCCGTGACGGCGGTGCTCCCCTCGGGGGGCACCGCCGTCGGCGTCTCCGGAGTGACCGCATCCCGGCCCCGGGGTTGGTTAGGCTAACCTCACCTGCTACTGTCGGCGGTACGCGGGGAGGCGTCCCTCGGGGCGCGGGGCTGGGGGGTTCCACCTGAGACGTGCGGCGCCTCCCCGCGATCAGTAGTCCTTCGGGTCCAGCCGGCGCAGCACGACGGCGAGCAGCCGGCCGAGCTCGGCCCGCTCCACCTCGGACAGGTCCGCCAGGGCGGCGCGCTCGTGCTCGACCTGCCGCGGGAACAGCTCGTCCACGAGCCGCTCCCCCTCGGCGGTCAGCGCCACCAGCACGCCCCGCTTGTCCCGCTCGTGCACGGCGCGCTCCACGAGACCGGCACGCTCCAACCGGTCGAGGCGCTTGGTGATCGACGCGCCCGGCGACCCCGTCATCGTCGTGATCTCGCCGGCGCGCAGGGGCCGGCCGGAGCGCCGCAGCGCGGTGAGCACGTCGAGCTCGGCCCGCGTCACGTCGCGGGCGGCGAGGTCGCCGCCCATCTCCGCCTCCAGCAGCGCCGCGATCCGGCGCACCCGCGCGCCGACGTCGGCGGGAGACGTGTCGACGGAGGGCAGCCGCTCGGCCCACTGCGCGCGCACGCGCTCGATGTAGTCCACGGCGACAGGATAGAGGTCACACCACCACTTCTTCCCTGATGATTTACCGGTGAACTATCATGGGCGGCAATGCCTCCCACCTCCTCCCCCGTCCTGACGAGCGCCCGCGACGTGCTCGATCCCGGCCACCTGCGGGCCGCGCTGCGCATCAACCCCGCCGACGCCACGCTCGCGGCGGCGCTGCGCGTCGGCGCCGCGGCCGCCGTCGTCCTCGCGCTGAGCGCCGCCGTCGGCCGCACCCACCTTGCCGCCTTCGCCTCGCTGGGCGCGCTCGTCATCCTGTACGGGCGGTACGAGCCGTACCGGCGCCGCGCGTCACTGCTGGCCGGCGTCGCCGCCGTGTTCGTCGTGGCGTTCCTGCTCACGGCCTCGCTCACCGCCGCGGGCGCGCCGACGCTCGTCGTGCTCGGGGTCGTGGCGCTGGTGGCCGGCGTGGCCACGGCCCTGTGCACCCTCGTCCGCACCGGGCCGCCCGGGGCGAGCATCGTCGTCTTCGCCGCGGCGGGCGGCATGGTCGGCCCCCTGGGCTGGGGCGACGTCGCCGAGCGGGGAACCGCGTTCGCCGTCGGTGCCGCGATCGCCTGGCTCGTCGGGATGAGCGGGTGGCTCGTGCGCCCGAGCGCGCCGGCACGCCTCGCCGTCCGCCGGGCCGCCGACGCGGTGCGGACGTCGCTCGACGCCGGCCCCGAAGCCCCGGACGCCGCGCGGGCCGCGACGGCCGCCGTCGCCCGGGCCCGCGACGTGCTCGCCGACGACCTGTCCCGTCGACGCACCCGCGACACCGCGCGGGTGCTGGCCGCCGAGCTGGCCGCGGTCACCGCCGCGCTGGACGCGCCGGCCGCCTCAGCGCCGTCCACCTCTTCACCGTCCGCCTCCGCGGCGGGCGCCGCGACGGCGCCCGCCGACGCGCTCCCGCCGCGTCGCCGCCTGCGCGACGACCTCCGGGCCGGCTGGCGCGTCCCCGGCTGGCGGCTCGCCGGTGTCCGCGTCGTGCTGGCGAGCGTCGTCGCCGGCGGGGCCACGCTCGCCGCGGGCCTGAGCCATCCCGCGTGGGCGCAGCTCGGCGCCACGGCGACGCTGCAGGGCGCCAGCACGCGCCACGCCGTGGTCCGCGCGCTCCAGCGCGGCGGCGGCACGGTGCTGGGTGCCCTGCTCGCCTGGCCCCTCCTCGCGGCGCACCTGTCGTTGGCGGCGACCTGCGTCGTCGTGGTGGTGCTGCAGGTGGTCACGGAGGTGATCGTCGGCCGGCACTACGGGCTGGCGATGCTCACCATCACGCCGATGGCGCTGCTCATGACGTCGCTCGGCGGGTCCGTCGACCCCGCCGGGATCGCGGCGTCGCGCGCCCTCGACACCGTGCTCGGCGCCGTCGTCGGGGTGCTCGCCGTCGTCCTGGTGCACCCGCGCCGCCGGCCTGCCGAGGCCTGACCGGCGGCGCGGGAGCCGTCAGATCTCCAGCGACTCCAGCATCTCGGTGACCAGCGCCGCGACGGGCGACCGCTCCGAGCGTGTGAGGGTCACGTGCGCGAACAGCGGGTGCCCCTTCATCGCCTCGATCACGGCCGCGACGCCGTCGTGCCGCCCGACCCGCAGGTTGTCGCGCTGCGCGACGTCGTGCGTGAGGACCACGCGCGAGTCCTGCCCGATGCGCGACAGCACCGTGAGGAGCACGTTCCGCTCGAGCGACTGGGCCTCGTCCACGATGACGAAGGCGTCGTGCAGCGAGCGCCCGCGGATGTGGGTCAGCGGCAGCACCTCGAGCATCTCGCGGTCGATCACCTCGTCGACGACGTCGGGCGAGACGAGCGCGCCGAGCGTGTCGTAGACGGCCTGGGCCCAGGGGTTCATCTTCTCGGACTCGGACCCGGGCAGGTAGCCGAGCTCCTGCCCGCCCACGGCGTACAGCGGGCGGAACACGATGACCCTGCGGTGCTGCCGGCGCTCGAGCACCGCCTCCAGCCCGGCGCACAGCGCCAGCGCCGACTTGCCGGTGCCGGCCCGGCCGCCCAGCGACAGGATCCCCACCTCCGGGTCGAGCAGCAGGTCGATGGCGATGCGCTGCTCCGCGGAGCGGCCGTGCACACCGAAGACGTCCTGGTCGCCGCGCACGAGCCGGACCGTCTTGTCGGGCGTGACGCGGCCGAGGGCGGAGCCGCCCGGCGAGTGGATCACCAGGCCCGTGTGGCACAGCAGGGGCGACGCCGCCTCCACGACGGCGGGGTCGAGGGCCGCGAGCTCCAGCTCGCCGCCCTCGTACAGGGTGCCCACCTGCTCGTCGGCGACGTCGATCTCGCGCATCCCGGTCCAGCCGGAGTCGATGGCGAGCTCGTGGCGGTACTCCTCTGCCCGCAAACCGACGGCCGACGCCTTGACCCGCATCGGCAGGTCCTTGGAGACCACGGTGACGTCGCAGCCCTCCGCCGCGAGGTTCGCCGCGACCGACAGGATCCGCGTGTCGTTGTCGCCGAGGCGGAACCCGGCGGGCAGCACCTGCGGGTCGGTGTGGTTGAGCTCGACGCGCAGCGTGCCGCCCGCCTCGCCCACCGGGATGGGCGCGTCGAGGCGGCCGTGCTTGAGCCGCAGCTCGTCGAGCATGCGCAGCGCGCTGCGCGCGAAGTAGCCGAGCTCGGCGTGGTGGCGCTTGGCCTCCAGCTCCGTGATCACGACGACCGGCAGGACGACGTCGTGCTCGGCGAAGCGGTGGATCGCCCGCGGGTCGGACAACAGCACGGACGTGTCGACGACGAACGTGCGGGGGGTGGTGCCGTCCGGGTCGGTGGCGTCGACGGTGTCGCGCTCAGGGACGGGTGCAGTTCGGGCCACGGCGAGCTCCCTCCAGGTGGACGGGCGGCCGCCCCGGGGGCGCCGTGCGGCGCCGGGCCGGAGCCGGCCCTCCCGCACGGAGCGTGAACCCCATCGGCTGGCCTCCCCGAGGACGGCTGGACACCGTCCCTGCCGCCAAACTACGACGCTGTGATTCCCCTCACCACCCCCACGTCGGCGGGTCGGGAAGTTGTCACCCGCCGTTCACGCGCCGGACCCCGCCGCGACGCGGGCAGGAACGGCGAGCACCATGGAGCCGTGACCCCGAAGCCCTCGACACCCACGGACGACGACCCGACCGCCTGGGTGGTGCTGCTGCGCGGCGTGAACGTCGGCGGGTCCCGCCGGGTGAGCTCCGCCGACCTGCGCGAGGCCGCCGCCACGGCAGGACTCGCCGACGCCCGCACCTACGCCAACAGCGGCAACCTCGTGGCCGTCGGCGCGGCGGACGACGGCGACGTCGCCGGGCGCGTCGCGGCCGCGCTGTCCGACCGCCTCGACGGCGACCTGCGCGTCGTCGCCCTGACGGCAGAGCGCGCGGCCGGCGTCCTCGCCGCGGACCCGTTCCCGGACGCCGTGGCCGACCACCCGTCCCACGTGCAGGTGCACCTCTCCCCCGAGCCCGTGGACGCCGACGCTCTCGCGCGGCTGGCCGAGGGGCGGCTCGAGCGGTTCGCCGTCGTGGACGGCGTGCTCTACGTGGACTACGTGGCGGGCATCGGCCGCTCCAGGCTCACCCCCGCGCTCATCGACAAGGCCGCCGGGACCTGGACCACCGCGCGGAACTGGAACACCCTCACCAGGCTGGTCGCGATGGCCCGCGAGGCGACCTGACGGGGAGGCGGCGTCGGGCACCCGACACCGGACGTTAGGCTGGCCCGCGGGTGAGCCGGGAAGTCTGGTCGGTGGCACCGGCTGCGACGCCGGTACGACGATCGACCCCCTACGACCGGACGGGAGCACCACCCTGACCTCCGACACCGCCACCCAGCCCTTCGGCGCCCGCCTGCGCCGCTTCGCCTCCCGCGAGACCACGGGCGGGGCGCTCCTCATCGGCGCCGCCGTCCTCGCCCTGATCTGCGCGAACGCCCCGTGGCGCGAGTCGTACTTCGCCCTGTCCGAGGCGGTGCTGGGCTTCGACCGGCTGGGCCCGCTGTCCGTGCACCTGGACCTCTCGGTCGCGGAGTGGGCCGCGGACGGCCTGCTCGCGATCTTCTTCTTCGTCGTCGGCGTCGAGCTCAAGCACGAGTTCGTGGCGGGCAGCCTGCGCAGCCCGAAGGAGGCGGGCGTGCCGATGCTCGCCGCCGTCGGCGGCATGGCGGTGCCCGCGATCCTCTACGCGGTGATCGTCGTCGTGCTGGGCGAGCCCGGGGCCCTCCAGGGCTGGGCCATCCCCACCGCCACCGACATCGCCTTCGCGCTCGGCGTGCTCGCCGTGTTCGGCAAGGGGCTCCCGGCCGCGGTGCGGACGTTCCTGCTCACGCTCGCCGTCGTGGACGACCTCCTCGCGATCATCGTGATCGCCGTCTTCTACACCTCGGACCTCGACTTCGGCTACCTCGCCGCGGCCCTCGCGACCATCGTGGTGTTCGGCCTGGTCGTACGCTCCCGCCGGCCGTACTGGTGGATGCTCGTCCCCCTGTTCGCCGTGGCCTGGGCGTTCATGCACGCCTCCGGGGTGCACGCCACCGTCGCCGGCGTGCTCATGGGCTTCACCGTCGCGGCCCGCCCCACCCACGGCGAGGCCGTGCCGCGCACGCACCGCTACGAGCGGGCGGTCAAGCCGTGGTCGCAGGGGGTCGCCCTGCCCGTCTTCGCGTTCTTCGCGGCCGGCGTGGACCTGGTCGACGGCGGCGGCGTCACCGAGATCCTCGGGCAGCCCGTGGTCCCGGCCATCACGGTCGGCCTCGTGGTCGGCAAGCTTGTCGGCGTGCTGGGCACGACGGCGCTGGTCACGCGCCTCACGCCGCTCCGGCTCGCGCAGGGCATCGGCGTGCGCGACCTGCTGCCGGTCGGCTTCCTCGCGGGCATCGGGTTCACCGTGGCGCTGCTCGTGGCCGAGCTGTCGTTCGGGCATGCCTCCGAGCACACCGAGGGCGCCAAGGCGGCCATCCTCATGGGCTCGGTGATCGCGGCGGTGCTGGGTGCCGTGACCCTGCGCTGGGACGCCCGCCGCGCCCGCACCTCCGATATGAACCTCGACGGCGTCGACGACGCCGTCGCCGACTTCATCGGGGACGAGAAGGACCGCAGGGAGCACTGAGCGCGGCCGGCCCGCGGGCGGGGACCCGCGGCGCGGCGCCGCCCGCGAGCGCCGGCTCCCGCTGCGCCACGGCGGCCGTCCGTGCGGCCGGGGCGGCCCGCCGGCCGCGGGCTGCCCAGGCCGTGAGGACCCGGTCGACGACGAACCCGAGCACCGTGCCCACGACGATCCCGACGGCGACGGCGACCAACGGCTGGTCGCCGAGCGGCTGGGCGGCCATCACCCCGAGCAGCACCGACCACGCCGCCCACGCCAGGGACGCGACGGCGGACAGGCCCATGAACCGGCGGCGCGAGAACCCGACCGCGCCCGCGGTGACGTTGACCGCCATCCGCCCCACCGGCACGAACCGCGCCCCGAGGACGACGGACGCGCCGCGCCGCTCGAAGGAGCGCGCCGCCCAGGCCACGGCGCGCTGCCCGCGCGGGCCGCGCAGGAACGGGACCCGGGACGTGCCGAGCGCGCGGCCGAGGGCGTAGGCGACCTGGTCGCCGCACCATGCGCCGAGGGCCGCCACGAGGATCACGAGGGCGAGGTTGACGGCCTGGCCGGTCTCGGCGCCCACCGCCATCATGATGATCACGGTCTCGCCCGGCACGGGCGGGAAGAAGCCGTCCGCCGCGGTCGCCCCGAACAGGGCGGGGAACGCCCACACGGACGACACGAGCGCGAACAGCGTGCTCTCCAGCTGGGCCCACAGCGAGCCGATCGCGTCGATCATGCGTCCCAGCCTCCGGCGGGGCCACCGCCCGCCACCATGGGGTGTCCCCCCGGTTCGACCCTGGGGCGACCCTGAGCGGGTTGCCGGGCCGTGGCGGCCGACGGACCCGGAACGGCGTCTCGCTCCGGAGCGAGTGGCTATGCTCCGGCCGTGATGTCGCCGGAGATCCGCCTGGTCCGCGCACGCGTCGGCCTGATCGCCGGGCTCGTGGCCGTCGCCCTGTTCACGGTCTGCATGCTCGCCCTGGCCGCCGCCAGCTCCGTCGAGGCGTACCGCGTGACGCACGGCTCCGGCGTGGCGGGAGTGTTCACCCCGGAGCGCCAGCACTGCACCCAGCGGCACGGGCGGCGGTCGTGGGGCTCCGAGCACTGCAGCTGGAGCGGGACCTTCACGGCCGACGACCGGAGCGTCGTGCTGGTGGACGCCGAGCTGCGCGACGACCTCGGGACGTCGCGCGGGGACGGCCGGCCGCCGCCCGTGAGCCCCGCCTACGTGGACGTCCGCGCGGACGCGGAGGTCGTCCACCGGCCGGCCGACTGGTGGGACGGCCCGCTCCTCGCAACCCTAGCCGTCCTCGTCGCGGGGACCGGCCTGGTCTTCCGGCTCCTGCACTGGTACCGGAAGGCGACCCGGCCCTTCGAGTCCGCGCACCGGTGAGGCGCCCGACCGCTCAGGCCACCCGACGGGAGCGCGCCGCGAGCACGAGGGCGACCAGCACGCCCACGACGCTCGCCGCGGTCGCGACCCAGAACGCGGCGGAGTAGGCCCCGGCGGGGTCGGCCGTGCCGGCGGCGAGCAGCGCGGTGACCACCGGGGCCGCCGCCGCGGAGCCGACGGTGCGCACGACGCTGTTCAGCCCGGTCGCCGCGCCCGTCTCCGTGGGCGGCGACCAGGTGACGACGAGCTGGGCGCAGATGGCGTACCCGATGCCGTTGCCGAGGCCGAGCACGGAGAACGCGACCACCACGGCCCACGGCGTCGCCGGCCACAGCGCCAGGCCGACGGCACCGACGGCCATCACCGCCGCCGCGACCGCGCCCGTGCCGCCGGGGCCGACGCGC
The DNA here is from genome assembly GCF_050311655.1 of Isoptericola variabilis. GTDB lineage: Bacteria > Actinomycetota > Actinomycetes > Actinomycetales > Cellulomonadaceae > Isoptericola > Isoptericola variabilis. The sequence goes on along the minus strand of NZ_JBNOZM010000001.1, from coordinate 372,202 downwards.
CGCACGAGCGCCGGCGTCGCGCGACCGCCGAGGAAGACGAGGACGGCGCTGGGGAGCATCGCGAGGCCGGAGACGGTGACGCTCATCCCGTGGCCGTACCCCGTGCCCGCCGGGGCCTGCATGAGCAGCGGCAGCGCGACGTAGCAGACGTACGGGACGAAGCCCACGGCCACGGTGAGCAGGCTGACGAGCACGATGGGCCCGTGCCGGAAGGTGCGGACGTCGACGACGGGCGCGGCGGTACGGCGCTCGACGAGCACCAGCACGGCGAGCAGCAGCACGCCGGCCACGCCGACGGCGATCGTCCGGGGGGAGCCCCAGCCCCAGGAGCCGCCCTGGGAGACGGCGAGCAGCACGCCCACCAGGCCGCCCGCGAGCAGCGCGATGCCGGGCCAGTCGGTCCGGCGCTGCACGGCGGGCGCACCGCCGCGCGGCACCCAGGCCGCGACCAGCGCGCCCGAGCCGAGGATCAGCACGGCGCCGAGCACGAACAGCCAGCGCCAGCCCAGTGCGTCGACGACCACGCCGCCCACCACGAGGGCCGCTCCCGCGCCCAGCCCGATCATCCCGGGGATCCAGCCGAACGCCGCCGCGAGCCGCGGCCCCGCCAGCACCGACCGGGCGATCGCCAGGGCGAGCGGGAACGTCGCGGTGCTCACGCCCTGCACCACGCGCGCCGCGAGCAGCACGCCGAGGGACGGCGCGGCGGCCGCCAGCAGGGTCGCCCCGCCGAACACGACGATCGTGCCGAGCAGCACCCGCCGGTGCCCGAACCGGTCCCCGAGGTTGCCGACCACGGGCGCGAAGACCGCCCCCGCCAGCAGGAACGCGGTGAGGATCCAGCCGGTCCCCTGCGCGGTCGCGCCGAGCTCGCGGCCCAGGGTCGGCAGGGCCGGGACGACGAGCGTCTGCATCAGCGAGAAGGCGAGCACGGCGGCGCTCAGCGCGAACGTGACGCGGCCGGGGTGACGCGCGGCGGTGCTGTCGGGGCCGGGTGCGGGGACGGCGTCGCTGGCAGTGTCGAGGGCAGCGTCGAGGGAAGCGTCGGGTCCGGCGCTGGGCGCCTGGCTGGTCGGAGGCACGGTCATGCTCGCTCTCTGTGGTGAGGGTGGCTGCGCCTCGTCGCGCGGGCCGAGAAGGGTCCGGTGAATCGGAACGGACTCGTCGTTCCGATTCACCCTAGCATCGCACGACGGGCTACCGTGTGCCCATGCCCTCCCCCGCCACGCCTGCCGACGAGGGCGCCGGGCGCCCGCTGCCCGGCCGGCAGCGCGAGGCCCGCGCCAACGACACCGCCGTGCTGGCCGCCGCCCGGGAGGTCTTCGCCGCCCAGGGGCACGGCGCCTCGATGGCCGACGTCGCGCGGCACGCGGGCGTCGGCGTCGGGTCCGTCTACCGGCGCTACCCCACCAAGGAGGCGCTGGTCGAGGCGCTGCACGTGCAGGCCGTGCGGGAGGCGGCCCGGCTGGCGACCGAGGTCGCGGAGGAGCACGGCTCCGACGCCACGGCCGACGACGGCGCGGTCGGCACCTTCCTCGCCCGGCAGATCACGGGCGCGACGGGCCCGCTGCTGCGACCGCCGGGGGCGGGCGGCCCGCTCCCGGCGGACCTGGCCGCCGCGACACGCGACCTGCGGGTCGGGCTCGAGCGGCTCATCGCCTACGACCGCGCCGAGGGCCTGCTCCCCGCCGGCTTCACCACGGCCGACGTCATGCAGCTGCTGCTGCACCTGCGCCCCGCGCTCCCCTTCCCGCGCGCCGAGGCGGACGCGCTGCACCTGCGCTACCTCCGGCTCGTCCTGGCCGGCCTGCGGGCGGGGGCGCGCGACGACGTCGCGCTCGGCGGCGCGGGGATCGGAGAGGGCCCGAGCTGGGACGCGTGGGTCGGCGCCTGGCACGACTGAGCGCCGTGCCGCTCGTCGGACCGGTCACTCGGTCGGCGCGTGCCGCTCCAGGAACTCGTAGACCTCGGTGGTGTCGACGCCGGGGAACGCGCCGGACGGCATCGCGGCGAGCATCGACGCGTGCGGGCGGGCGCTGGGGAACGCGTGCCCGTCCCAGCGGCGGGCCAGCGGCGCGGCCGGGCGCCGGCAGCAGCCGTCGTCGGGGCAGCGTGACGTGCTGCGGGCCGTCGTCTCGCGGCCCAGGAACCACTTGACCTGCGCGTACGGGACGCCGACGCTCACGGAGAACCGCCCGTCGGGCGTGTCCTGCACGCGCGAGGTGCACCAGTAGGTGCCGGTCGGCGTGTCCGTGTACTGGTAGTACGGGCTGAGCCGGTCGGCGATGCCGAACACCACGCGCGCGGTCCAGTGGCGGCACACGTGCTGCCCCTCCACGGTGCCCAGCGGGTCGGCCGGGAACCGGACGCCGTCGTTCTCGTACGCCTTGTGGATCGCGCCCGACTCGTGGACCTTCATGAAGTGCACCGGGATGCCCAGGTGCCGGGTGGCGAGGTTCGTGAAGCGGTGGGCCACCGTCTCGTACGAGACGGCGAACGCGTCGCGCAGGTCCTCCAACGAGATCGACCGCCGCTCCTTCGCCTCGCGCAGCTGCTTGACCGCCTCGCGCTCGGGCACCAGGAGCGCCGCGCACAGGTAGTTGGCCTCGACGCGCTGGCGGAGGAACTCGCGGTAGTCCCGCGGCTCGGCGTGCTCCAGCACGTGCGACGCGAGCGCCTGGAGCACCGCGGAGCGTGCCTCCGACCGACCGCGGATCCCGTTGCTCGGCAGGTAGACCCGGCGGTGCAGCTGGTCGATGACGGCGCGCGTGGACTGCGGCAGGTCCGGCTCGTAGTGGATCGAGAAGCCGAGGTGGGCGGCGAGCTCCCCCACCGCCCGCTGGGGCAGCGGGCCACGGCCGTGCCCGACGTCGTCGAGCAGGCCGCGCGCGACGATCTCCAGGTCGGGGAAGTAGTTGTCCTGCGCCCGCATGTCGGCGCGCAGCTCGGTGTTGGCCCGGCGGGCCTCCTCCGGGGTGAGCGCGCGCTCGGAGTGCAGCCGCTCCAGCTCGCGCTGGAGCCCGACGATCGCCTCGAGCGCGTCGGTCGGCAGCGACTTGCCCACCTTCACAGGGCGCACGCCGAGCGCGGAGAAGAGCGACCCCCTTTGCACCCGCTCCAGCTCGATCTCCAGGGCGTCGCGGTGCGACGGCGGCTCGGCGGACAGGAGGTCCTCCACGCTCGCGCCGAGGGCGCGGGCCACCGCCTGCAGGCGCGCGATGGTGGGCTCGCGCTTGCCGTTCTCCAGCATCGAGACCTGCGAGGGCGCACGCCCGATGGCCTCGCCGAGCTGTTCGAGGGTCATGCCGCGGCGGGTGCGCAGGTGCCGGATGCGGCGGCCGATCGTCAGGGCGTCCGCCTCCTGCCCGATGGGGATGCCGCTCGGCAGCGTGGCGTCGTCCCGGGTACCGGGCCCGGAATCGGTCGAGATGGCCATGCTCGAGGGTGACACGGACCACACCTTCCGTCCAGGAGAAGAACCCAGAAATTTCTGCTCGGATTTTCTGGCCGCGGGGTGGCGCGGCGCGCCAGGGTCGTGACCAAGGACGACGGCGGGCGACCCGCCGTCGCCGCACGACGAGAGACGCCGAGAGACGAAAGAGGCACGCCATGACCGCCACCCTCGACCCCCGCACCACCGCCGCCGGCGACCAGACGCAGACCGCCGCCGAGCTGGCCGAGCAGTGGGCGTCCGACCCCCGCTGGGCGGGCGTCGAGCGCACCTACACGGCCGAGGACGTCGTCGCGCTGCGCGGGTCGGTCGGCGAGGAGTTCACCCTCGCCCGGCGTGGCGCCGAGCGCCTGTGGCGCCAGCTGCACGAGGAGGACTTCGTCAACGCGCTCGGCGCGCTGACCGGCAACCAGGCCGTGCAGCAGGTCAAGGCCGGCCTCCAGGCCGTCTACCTGTCCGGCTGGCAGGTGGCCGGCGACGCGAACCTCGCGGGCCAGACCTACCCCGACCAGTCGCTCTACCCGGCGAACTCCGTGCCCGCCGTCGTGCGCCGCATCAACAACGCGCTGCTGCGCGCCGACCAGATCGACGTCTCCGAGAACGGCGCCCCGACGCGCGACTGGCTCGCCCCGATCGTCGCGGACGCCGAGGCCGGGTTCGGCGGCCCGCTCAACGCGTACGAGCTGATGCGGTCGATGATCGCGTCGGGCGCCGCGGGCGTGCACTGGGAGGACCAGCTCGCCAGCGAGAAGAAGTGCGGCCACCTGGGGGGCAAGGTGCTCATCCCGACCCAGCAGCACGTGCGCACGCTCAACGCGGCCCGTCTCGCGGCCGACGTCTCCGACGTGCCGAGCGTCGTCATCGCCCGCACGGACGCCGAGGCCGCCACGCTGCTCACGTCCGACGTCGACGAGCGCGACCGCCCCTTCCTCACCGGCGGCCGCACGGGCGAGGGCTTCTACGAGGTCCGCAACGGCGTCGAGCCGTGCATCGCCCGGGCCAAGGCCTACGCCCCGTACGCCGACCTCATCTGGATGGAGACCGGCACCCCCGACCTCGAGCTCGCGCGGAAGTTCGCCGAGGCCGTCAAGGCCGACTTCCCGGACCAGATGCTGGCGTACAACTGCTCGCCGTCGTTCAACTGGAAGAAGCACCTCGACGACGCCACGATCGCCACGTTCCAGCGCGAGCTGGGCGCGATGGGCTTCAAGTTCCAGTTCATCACCCTGGCCGGCTTCCACGCCCTCAACTACTCGATGTTCGACCTCGCCCACGGCTACGCCCGCGAGCAGATGTCCGCCTACGTGCGGCTCCAGGAGGCCGAGTTCGCCGCCGAGGAGCGCGGCTACACCGCGACCAAGCACCAGCGCGAGGTGGGCACCGGCTACTTCGACCGCGTGTCGACGGCGCTCAACCCCGACGCCGCGACCCTCGCGCTCGCCGGCTCCACCGAGGCCGCGCAGTTCTGAGCGGGTCACCCCCGCTCCCGCCCCAGCCACGACCAGCCCCGACAGACCGGAGGCACGCCATGACCACGCTCACGTCCCCGACCACCGCCCCCGTGCCCGCCGTCGGCACGCCGCTCGCCGACACCGCGACCGACCCGTTCGTCTGGGGCGGGACGTCGCTGGCGGAGGGGCACCTCACCGTCACCGCGCCGCTCGAGGCGCGCGACGAGGAGATCCTCACCCCGGAGGCGCTGGCGTTCCTGGCGATGCTGCACGACCGGTTCGCCGACGACCGCACCGCGCTGCTGCTGGAGCGGCAGCGGCGGATGCGACGCGTCGCGGACGGCGAGGACCCGGACTTCCACCCGGCCACCCGGCCCGTGCGCGACGACCCGTCCTGGCGGGTCGCGGGCGCGGCCGGGGCGCCGGGGCTGAGCGACCGGCGCGTCGAGATCACGGGTCCGACCGACCCGAAGATGACCATCAACGCGCTGAACTCGGGCGCCCGGTGCTGGCTGGCCGACGCCGAGGACGCGCAGTCGCCCACGTGGCGCAACGTCGTGGAGGGCCAGCTCGCCCTGCACGACGCGATCCGCGGCACGCTGACGTTCACCAACCCGGTCGGCAAGCGGTACGAGCTGCGCTCGACGGACCTCACCGAGCTGCCGACGATCGTGTTCCGGCCCCGCGGGTGGCACCTGTTCGAGTCGCACCTGGCCTACACGGGCCCGGACGGCTCGACCCAGCCGGCGTCGGGCTCGCTGGTCGACTTCGGCCTGTACCTGTTCCACAACGCCCACGAGCTGATCTCCCGCGGACGCGGGCCGTACTTCTACCTGCCGAAGCTCGAGGGCTACCGCGAGGCGCGGCTGTGGAACGAGGTCTTCGAGGCGGCGCAGGAGGCCCTCGGCATCCCCCGCGGCACGATCCGCGCCACGGTGCTCATCGAGACGCTGCCGGCCGCGTTCGAGATGGAGGAGATCCTCTACGAGCTGCGCGACCACTGCGCCGGCCTCAACGCCGGTCGCTGGGACTACCTGTTCAGCGTGATCAAGTGCTTCCGGACGCGAGGCTCGTCGTACGTGCTGCCCGACCGCGGGCAGGTCACGATGACCGCGCCGTTCATGCGGGCGTACACCGAGCTGCTCGTCGCCACGTGCCACAGGCGCGGGGCGCACGCCATCGGCGGCATGAGCGCCTTCATCCCCGACCGCCGCTCCCCCGAGGTGACCGAGCGCGCCGTCGAGCAGGTGTGGGCCGACAAGACCCGCGAGGCCCACGACGGCTTCGACGGCACCTGGGTGGCCCACCCGGACCTGGTCGAGGTGGCGCGCGGCGCGTTCGACGAGGTGCTCGGCGAGCGCGAGAACCAGGTCGACCGCCGGCGCGACGACGTCGAGGTGGGCCAGGCCGAGCTGCTCGACGTCGCGTCGGCGCGGCGCGGCGGTGCGACGGTCACGGCGGCCGGGCTGCGGACCAACGTGTCCGTGGGGCTGCGCTACATCGAGTCGTGGCTGCGCGGCACCGGCGCGGCGGCGATCGACCACCTCATGGAGGACGCCGCCACGGCCGAGATCTCCCGGTCGCAGGTGTGGCAGTGGGTCGCGTCCGGCACGACGACGGAGGACGGCCTGCCCATCACCCGCCTGCGCTGCGAGGCCGTGCTGCGCGACGTCCTGCGCGGCCTCCCCCGCTCCGCCGGCGACCGGTTCGCGGACGCCGCGGCGCTGTTCCGCGAGGTGGCCCTCGGCGAGGAGTTCCCCCCGTTCCTCACCACCGGCGCCTACGCCCGCTACCTCGCCGGCTGACCGTCGAGCATGCAGTTGCGCACGTTCTCAGCCCCGAGAACGTGCGCAACTGCATGCTCGGGGCAGGATCGGGGGATGGCGACGACGGTGCGCGAGCTCCTGCTGGGCCAGGTCGAGTTCTCCTGGGACGCGCACCTGTGGCCGCGGCTGCAGGGGCTGACCGACGACGAGTACCTCTGGGAGCCGGTCGACGGCGCGTGGAGCCTGCGGCGCGACGGCGACGGCACCGTTCGCATCGAGCAGACGCCGGTGGACCCGCCCGTGCCGCCGGTGACGACGATCGCCTGGCGCGCCGCGCACCTGGGCCGCGACGTCTGGGGCAGGCGGGGCCGCGCGTTCTTCGGCCCGACGCCGGCCCCCGACGACGCCGACATGTTCGACGCGCGGCACTGGCCCGAGCCGCTGCCGCTCACGGCCGAGGGCGGCCTCGCGCTGCTGCGCGAGGGCTACGCGCTGTGGCGGGACAACCTCGCCCGGCTCGACGACGACGCCCTCGCCGCGCCGCTCGGGCCGCGCGGCGGGCCGTACGCGGAGGACTCGCTCGCCGCGCTCGTCGTGCATCTCAACCGCGAGGCGATGGCGCACGGGGCCGAGATCTGCCTGCTGCGCGACCTCTACCGCGCGCGGCAGCAGCGCCGCGACCCCGTGGTCGCCGTGGCGCTCGGGGGCACCGCGGCCGACCTCGAGCGGATGCTCCGGCTCGACGGCGGCCTGGGCGACCTGCCCGACCGGCACCCCACCCTGCTCGTCGAGCTGGCCGGCCTCGGCCGCTGGGCCGCGGTGCGGTCGCTCGTCGAGCGCGGCTTCCCGGTCACCGTCGCTGCCGACGACGGCTCCACGGCCCTGCACCACGCGGCGGCCACGGGCACGCCGGACGACGCCCGGCTGCTCCTCGACCACGGCGCGGACCTTGCCGCCGTCGACGACCGCTTCGGGACGACGCCGGCGGGCTGGGCGGACTTCCTGGGCCGCACGGAGCTGGCCGAGACGCTCGCCCTCTGACCGCCGAGCATGCAGTTGCGCACGTTCTGAGCGCTCAGAACGTGCGCAACTGCATGCTCGGCAGCGCGGGGCGGGGGCCTGTGGATAACGGCCGCGGGCGCAGGCCGTAGTGCGGCAGGGTGACGGCGCATGGACACCATCACCCCGTTCCGCCCGGGCGACGAGATCGCCGACGACGCCGAGCTGCTGGAGCTCGCCCACTTCCTCGCGGGAGGCGTGCACCCGCGGCGGCGCAGCCTCACCGTCACCTGGCTCGACGCCGACGACCGGCTCCTCGGCCTCGCCCTGCCGATCGAGGACGTACCGCTGCGGCCCGACGCCGCCGCCCTCGTCGGGCTGGGCACGGTGCTGCGGAGCGTCGTCGACGACGAGGCGCCCGGCGGCAGCGCCGTCGTCGTGCTGGAGCGGCCCGGCGACGCCACCCTCACGGCCGACGACCGCGCCTGGAACCGCGACCTGCGCGAGCAGGCCGACGCCCAGGGCGTGCGGCTGCGCGGCTTCTTCGTCGCCGCCGGCGGGCAGGTGCGCCCCCTGGCGCTGGACGACGCGTGAGCTCAGTCCTCCATGGTGACGGACTGCGCGCCGTCGACGACGTCGGCGGTGCCGTGCCGCAGCGGCCTCGGCTCGAGCTCCAGGAACACGAGCCCGCTGTCGCCGAGGCGCGATCGCGTGACGTCGAACCCGGACGGCGCGGCCCCGGTGTCGAACAGGCGCGCGCCGGAGCCGACGACGACGGGCGCGACGACGAGGCGCCAGACGTCGACGAGCCCCAGGTCGTGCAGCGTGCTCGCGAGGCGCGCGCTGCCGTGCACCTGCAGCTCACCGTCCGGGCCGGCCTTGAGCGCCTGCACCGCGCCGGGGAGGTCGGCGGGGTCGATCACGGTGGTCCCGGCCCACTCGGGGTCCGTCAGCGTCGAGGAGACGACGTAGCGCGGGCCGGCGTCGATGCGGGCGGCGAGCGCGTCGTCCGGGTCGGTGACCTGCCCCCAGGACGCCCAGAACATGTCGTAGGTGGTGCGCCCGAGCAGGAACGCGTCGACCTCCGCGAACCAGCCGTCCACGACCTCCCCGAACACCGGGTCCGTGGTGAACGGGACGAACCAGCCGCCCTCGGTGAAGCCGCCGCGGGTGTCCTCGTCGGGCCCTCCGGGGCCCTGCACGACCCCGTCGAGCGAGGTGAAGATGTTCACGCTGAGCCGCATGGGATCCTCCGTCATCGGCGCCCGACCGGTCTTTGCCCTGGACTTCCACGCCTCGGCGGCATACTTTCACCTCGGCAGCATGCTGTGACCGGATTCACACACGCTACCGGACCGCTGGACGGACGAGCTGGAGGGGAGCGGAGCCGTGGCCGACGTCCTGGTGCTCAACGCGGGCTACGAGCCCCTTCACCGTGTGTCGGTCAAGCACGCCATCACGATGCTGGTCCGCGAGGTCGCGGTGGTCGAGGAGGCGGTGGAGGGCCACCGGTTCGGCCCGTACCCGCTCCCCCGCGTGCTGCGCCTCGTGCGGTACGTCGCGATGCGCTGGCGCTACCGCAGCGCCGGGCGGCCGGCGGTCACCAAGGACGGCGTGAAGCGCCGCGACGGCGCCTGCGCCTACTGCGGTGGGCCGGCGGAGACGGTCGACCACGTGATCCCCCGCTCCCGGGGCGGCGACTCGTCGTGGCTCAACCTCGTCGCCGCGTGCGAGGCGTGCAACGGGCGCAAGGCGGACCGCACGCCCCTGGAGGCAGGCATGCCGCTGCTCCTCGCGCCGTTCGTCCCGCCGGCGGAGCACGGTCTCGTGCGCCGCCGACGGCGCGCCACGGCGACGGCCGCGGCCTGATCAGGCCGCGGGCTCGTCCTCCGGCAGGTGTGGCACCACGGTGAGCGACCCGGTGGCGGGCAGGGCGTTCGCGCCCCGGTCCGCCGGCGTGAGGGCGCGGGACGCGATGACGCTGCTCGCGAAGTTCGCGTGGCACTCGGTGCAGTACCACTCGGGCGTGGGCACGGGCACCTCGAAGCCGCCGTAGACGACGTCCGGCTCGGCGTTCATCACGTCGTCCTGGAACGTCATGCCCCACACGATCCGCTTGGTCTTGCCGCGCGCGCCGCAGCCGGGGCACTGCGGGCGCATGCGCGCCCGCTGCGACGCCACGGTGTGCGCGTGCAGCAGGTCGTGGCACTGCCCGCACAGCAGGTGCACGTCGCGGACGAGCTGCTCGAGCGTGCGCCCGCCGGCGGTGGTGGTGCCGAGACGGACGGCGCCGTCGTCGTGCGCCTGCATGCGGTGCACGTCGACGAACCGCTCGCAGGTGGCGCAGCGCTCCTCCCGCCGCATCGCCCAGCCCGTCACGGCCCGGTGCCCGAGGATGCGCAGGGCGTGCACGTCGGGCGCGGTGGCGCCGACGCCGCAGTCGCCCGGGTCCAGCGTGTGCACGGGGCCGCCGCGGAACTGCTCCGCGACGCCGTCGAGCACGAGGCGCGCGTGGTCGGGAGGCAACCAGCCGGACGTGCCCGTGTAGGTGTCGGCGCCCTCGAACAGGTCCGCCCACACGATCGGCCGGTCGGGGCCGAACAGGTCCTCGCTCACCCAGCTCTCGCCGTCGGTGGCGCCCATGAGCTCGACGGCCGCGACCACGCCGGCGTCGCCGAGCACCGTGACGACGACGTCCCCGCGCTGCGGGCCGTCCGGGCCGGCCGGCAGCCGGTGCTCCGGCGAGCGGGTCGCGATCGCGACGGACTCCGTCAGCCAGTCGGCCGACCAGTGCAGGTACACGGAGGGCACGAGCCACGCGGGCAGGGCCGACAGGGAGGGGAGCGTCTCTCGGGTCACCGGGAGAACATATCGGGCGCCGACCCTCCGACACCACGGGCGCGGTCGTTCCTGTGACGCCGTCCCCGCGCTAGGTTCCCAGCAGGCACGACGGCGTCGCCGCCCCGCACCGTGCACGACACCAGGCACCGCCGCCGCCCCGCCGACGAGCTGCTGCCGCGAGGAGGCACGGATGAACATCGGACTGTGGGTCGCCGCCGGGCTGCTGGCCCTGCTGTACCTGGCGGTGGGCTTCGTCAAGCTGACCCGCAGCCGCGAACGCCTGCGCGCGTCCATGGGGTGGGTGGAGGACTTCCCGGTCGTCGTGGTGCGCCTCATCGGCCTGGCGGAGATCGCCGGCGCGCTGGGCCTGATCCTTCCCCTCGCCACCGACGTCCAGCCCTGGCTCACCCCGACGGCCGCGACCTGCCTCGTGGTGCTGCAGGCGCTGGCGATCTCGGTGCACGTGCGCCGTCGCGAGCTCGCGCAGCTGTGGGTCAACGTGCTCCTGCTGCTCGCCGCGGCCTTCGTCGCCGTCGGGCGGTTCGCCGGCTGGTGACGGCGTCGACGGCGCCCGTCAAGCCTCGGCCTGCGCCGCGTCGTACGCCTCCCGGTGCTCGCGGATCGCGTCCGTGTGGGCGAACGCCCACTCCACCAGCGCGACGACCGGTGGCAGGAGCGTCTCCCCCAGGTCCGTGAGCGCGTAGTCGACGCGCGGCGGCACGACGGCGTGCACCGTGCGGCTCACCAGCCCGTCCCGCTCGAGCTGGCGCAGCGTGAGCGTGAGCATCCGCTGCGAGATGCCCTCGATGCCGTGCAGCAGCTCGGTGAAGCGCCGCGGCCCGGACGCGAGCGTCCCGAGCACGAGGGTGCTCCACTTGTCGCCCACCCGGTCGAGCACCGCGCGCACCTCGCTCGTGGCCTCGTCCGCGTGGCACGACGCGCCCAGCACCGGCAGCTGCCGCACCGGCCCGTCCTGCTCCGTCGTCGTCATCCTCGCTCCGTCCGATGTGCCTGAGGCACACGCGTGTGCCTTTTGTACGCCCCTCGATGATTACCCATCATGCTGCCAGGCACAAAGAGTGACCGACCAGACGGGTCGTCACCGCCCCCCTCGAAGGACATCGCATGAACGTCGCCCTGTGGATCGCCTCCGGCCTGCTCGCCGCCATGTTTTTCATGGCCGGGCTCGGGAAGGCCCTGCGCCCCGCCGCCGCGCTCCAGGAGCAGATGCGCTGGGTCACCCCCGAGCGGCTCGCCGCCGTGCGCGTGCTCGCCTGGCTCGAGGTGCTGGGCGCCGTCGGCGTGATCCTGCCGTGGGCCACCGGCGTCGCGCCCGTGCTCACGCCGATCGCCGCCGTCGGCCTCGCCGTCACGCAGGTCGGCGCGATCCCGCTGCACCTTCGCCTCGGCGAGGGCAAGAGCGTCCCGGTGAACGTCGTGCTGCTCGCCCTCGCCGTGTTCGTCGCCGTCGGGCGGTTCGCCGCGCTCTGACCTCGACCGGCCCTCAACCGCGCCGGGCCGGCAGCGCCGCCCACTCCGCGTCGGTGAGCAGCCGCGAGCGGATGAGGAACCGCACGCCCTCCGGCGCCTCGACGCTGAACCCGGCGCCGCGTCCCGGCACCACGTCGATCGTCAGGTGCGTGTGCTGCCAGTACTCGAACTGGGCGCGGCTCATCCAGACCGGCACGGTGAAGGGCTCCTCGGTCGCGCCGGCCGCCTCGGGCGGCCCGTCGACCAGGTGCAGGTCGCCGAGGTGCACGTCGGCGTCGCCCAGCAGGAAGTCCCCGTCGGGGTAGCACATCGGGCTGGAGCCGTCGCAGCAGCCGCCGGACTGGTGGAACATCAGCTCGCCGTGCTGACGCCGCAGCCGGGCGAGGAGCCCGGCCGCGGCGTCGGTCACGGCGACACGGGAGATCGTGTCGTCGGTCATCGTCGTCTCCCGTCGCGGCCTAGAAGAACCCGAGCTTCTGGCCCGAGTAGCTGACCAGGAGGTTCTTGGTCTGCTGGTAGTGGTCGAGCATCATCTTGTGGTTCTCGCGCCCGACGCCGGAGCCCTTGTACCCGCCGAACGCCGCGGCCGCCGGATACGCGTGGTAGCAGTTGGTCCACACGCGCCCGGCCTCGATGGTGCGGCCGGCCCGGTACGCCGTCTCCCCCTGCCGGGACCAGACGCCGGCGCCCAGCCCGTAGAGGGTGTCGTTGGCGATCTTCATGGCGTCGTCGAAGTCCGCGAAGTCCGTCACCGACACGACCGGCCCGAAGATCTCCTCCTGGAAGATCCGCATGGAGTTCTTGCCCTCGAAGACGGTGGGCGTCACGTAGTAGCCGCCCGCCAGGTCGCCGTCGAGCTCGGCCCGGTGCCCGCCGGTGAGGACCTTCGCACCCTCGGCCTTGCCGATGTCGATGTAGCTGAGGATCTTCTCGAGCTGGTCGTTGCTCGCCTGCGCACCGATCATCGTGTCGGTGTCGAGCGGGTTGCCCTGCTTCACCGCCTTCGTGCGCTCCAGCGCGTCGCCCAGGAACTGGTCGTAGATGTCGGCCTGGATCAGGGCGCGCGACGGGCAGGTGCACACCTCGCCCTGGTTGAGGGCGAACATCGTGAACCCCTCGAGGGCCTTGTCGTAGTAGTCGTCCCTCGCCGACGCGACGTCCGAGAAGAAGATGTTCGGGCTCTTGCCGCCGAGCTCCAGCGTCACCGGGATGATGTTCTGCGACGCGTACTGCATGATCAGGCGCCCGGTCGTCGTCTCGCCGGTGAACGCGATCTTGCGGATGCGCGAGCTCGATGCGAGCGGCTTGCCCGCCTCGACGCCGAACCCGTTGACCACGTTGACCACGCCGGGCGGCAGCAGGTCGCCGATGAGGTCCATGAGGAACAGGATCGACGCCGGCGTCTGCTCGGCCGGCTTGAGGACGACGGCGTTGCCCGCCGCGAGCGCCGGCGCCAGCTTCCACGTGGCCATGAGGATCGGGAAGTTCCACGGGATGATCTGCCCGACGACGCCGAGCGGCTCGTGGAAGTGGTAGGCGACGGTGTCCTCGTCGATCTCCGAGATCGACCCCTCCTGGGCGCGGATGGCGCCCGCGAAGTAGCGGAAGTGGTCGATGGCGAGCGGGATGTCCGCGGCGAGCGTCTCGCGGACGGGCTTGCCGTTCTCCCACGTCTCGGCGACGGCGATCTGCTCGAGGTTCGCCTCCATGCGGTCCGCGATCTTGTTGAGGACGTTCGCGCGCTCCGTGACGGACGTGCGGCCCCACGCGGGCGCCGCGCCGTGGGCGGCGTCGAGCGCGTGCTCGATGTCCTCGGCGTTGCCGCGCGCCACCTCGGTGAAGGTCTGCCCGGTGACCGGGCTGGGGTTCTCGAAGTACTGCCCGCTCGCGGGCGGCACGTACTCGCCGCCGATCCAGTGGTCGTACCGGGCGCGGTACTCGGCGATCGCCCCGGGCTGACCGGGGGCTGCGTAGACGGTCATGCTGCCTCCTCGCACGTGCGGCGCCTCGTCGCGCCGCGTTGCGGTGACGGTAGGACGGCGAGGGTTGCAGTCCCGTTGCAGCGGCCGCGAGCGTCAGGAGAGGGCGGCGTCGAGCAGGGTGACGCGGGCGCGGGCGCGCACGGCCTGCGGGCTGCCGGCGGGCGCCACGGCGAGCAGGCGGGTCCAGGCGGCGAGGTCGTCGGTGCCGTCCGCGCCGCGCACCCAGTCGTCCAGCGCGTCCGGGTCGCCGGCGGCCAGGACGGCGGCGCGCACCTCGGCCGAGAGCTCCGCCCGGAGCTGCTCGACGCCGGGCGCGACCGACCGCGGCAGCAGCGGGGCGTAGGCGTCGACGGCGGCGCGCACGTCGCCGGCGGCGAGGGCCGTACGGACGACGTCCGCATCGGTGCGCAGGGCACGGGCGAGCCGGTACGGGCGCGACCCGGCGAGCAGCGCGCCGACCACGTGCCGCAGCCGGGAGACCTCGGCCCGCACCGTGACGTCGGACAGCTCGCCGGGGTGCAGCAGCACGGCGAGCTCGTCGGCGGCCAGGCCCCGCGGGTGCTCCGCGAGCAGCAGCAGGATCTCGGCGTGGCGCAGCGAGAGCGGCCGTTCCCCCGCGGGCGTCCGCAGCACGGGCCGGCCGAGCACGCGGAGGTCGACGGGCGCGACGCCGGACGGGTGCGCGGCGGCGCGGGTCGCGAGCTCGCGCTCCACGGTGGCGACGGTGGCGCGCACGAGGGACAGCACGACGTGCGTCGCCGCGGCCCTCCGCCCGGTGACGTCGAGGACGCCCAGCACGCGCCCGGTCGCCGGGTCACGGATCGGCGCCGCCGCGCAGCTGAGCTCCTGCACCGGCCGGGAGAAGTGCTCCGCGCCGATCACCTGGACGGCGCGGCGGGTGGCGAGCGCCGTCCCCGGCGCGTTGGTGCCCACGCTCTCCTCGCCCCACACGGCGCCCTCGACGAACCCGACACGGTCGACCGTGCCGCGCAGGCGGTGGTTCCCCTCCACCCAGAGCAGGCGGCCGATCTCGTCCGAGACCGCGACGACCAGGCCGTCGTCGGCCGCGCCGTCGACGACGAGCTCGCGCACCACGGGCATGACGGCGGCGAGCGGGTGGGTGGCGCGGTAGGCGTCGAGCTCCGAGTCGGCGAGCGCCACCTGCGGGTGCGGGGTGTCCGGGTCGACGCCGCTGCGCAGGGAGCGTCGCCAGGAGTCGGCGACGACGGGGTCGATGCCGCCGGGAGGCTCGCCCGTGCCGAGGAACCGCTCGTAGGCGGCGCGCACGGTGCGCGGGTCACGACGCACGCCTGCCGCGCGGGCCTCGTCCCCGCGCGCCACCGACGTGGCCGAGCGTTCCACCGCGACCTCCCGACGTCGTCGTCCGGTGCGTGCCCGCCAGTCTAGGGGGCCGAGCGCTCAGCCAGGGATCGCCGGGCCCTGGATCGCCCCCGTGCCGTCGGGCACCGTGGACGGCATGTCACGCACCGCGCACGGCGCCCTCCCCGACCTCGCCCTCCCCGACCTGTCCGGACGACGCGCGCTGGTCACCGGCGCGAGCGACGGCGTCGGCCTGCGCATCGCGACACGCCTCGCGGGCGCCGGTGCGGAGGTCCTCCTGCCCGTGCGCAACCCCCGCAAGGGCGAGGCGGCCGTCGAGCGGATCCGTGCGCGGCACCCGGCCGCGCGGCTCGTGCTGCACGAGCTGGACCTGGCCTCCCTGACGTCGGTCGCGGCCCTGGGCACGACGCTCACGGCGGAGGGCGAGCCGATCCACCTGCTGGTCAACAACGCGGGCGTCATGACCCCGCCCGAGCGTCAGGTCACGGCCGACGGCTTCGAGCTGCAGCTCGGCACGAACCACCTCGGCCACGTCGCGCTCACCGCACACCTGCTGCCGCTGCTCCGGGCAGGGCGGGCCCGCGTCACGACGCAGTCGAGCATCGCCGCCCGCCGCGGCACGATCTTCTGGGACGACCCGAACGCGGAGCGTCGCTACGACGGCCGCCGCTCGTACGCGCAGTCGAAGCTGGCCTGCGCGCTGTTCGGTCTCGAGCTCGCCCGCCGCAGCGCGGCCGCCGGCTGGGGCGTCACGAGCAACGTCTCGCACCCCGGGGTGGCGCCCACGAGCCTCCTCGCCGCGCGGCCCGAGGTCGGTCGCGCCGGGGACACCCGGGACGTGCGAGTGATCCGCCGGCTCTCCGAGCGC
The DNA here is from genome assembly GCF_050311655.1 of Isoptericola variabilis. Lineage (GTDB taxonomy): Bacteria > Actinomycetota > Actinomycetes > Actinomycetales > Cellulomonadaceae > Isoptericola > Isoptericola variabilis. The sequence goes on along the minus strand of NZ_JBNOZM010000001.1, from coordinate 356,012 downwards.
GGTCTCCTCGTCGGGACCGCCGAGAGCGCAGCCCTGCCGGCGCTCCTGGCGGTCGCGTCGCCCGAGGCGCGCGACGGTGGCTTCTACGGGCCGGGCTGGCCGGGGCACCTCGGCGGTCCTCCCGGACCGCAGCGCCCCTGGGCCTCCCTGCGCCGTGCCGACGACGCCGCACGGCTGTGGGCGCTGTCCGAGGAGCTGACCGGCGTCTCGTTCGCCTGACCACCGTCGCTCGGGCGTCAGGCCCGGCCGAACGCCCTGCGCAGCTCGTCCTTCGCCCGCTCGAGCACGTCCCGCTGCGCGGCGGGCAGGTTCTTCCCGGCGCGGTTCACGTAGAACGTCAGCGTCGACATGGCCGACTGGTACGCCGAGCCCTTGCGTCGGTCGCTGGCTTCGGCGGAGCGCTTCAGGGACGCCGCGATGCGCGCGGGGTCGTCCCAGGTGAAGACGTCCTCCTCGAGGTCGAGCGCGTCGGAGTGCTCGGTGACGTCCTGCGACCACCGCGCGCCGTCGTCGTCCTTCGCCATGCCTCGACGCTAGGCGCGGGGCCGGGGTGCTCGCAGCCCGCCGGCAGGATCAGTCGCGCAGCGCGAGGCGGCGGGCGAGCACGGCGCAGACCACGAGTTGGAGCTGGTGGAAGATGATCACGGGAACGGCGATCACGCCGGCCGCGGCGACGGGGAACAGCACGCTGGCCATCGGCAGGCCGGTGGCCAGGGACTTCTTGGACCCGCACATGAGCAGCGCGATCCGGTCCTCCACCGGCAGCCTGAGCGCGGCGCCGCCCCACCAGGTGAGACCGAGCATGATCGCCAGGACCACGCCGCTCACGACGAGCAGCGCCACGATCGACCAGCCGGAGGTGCCGGCCCACACGCCGGCGGAGCTCGCCGCCGCGACGGCGGAGAACACGACGACGAGGATGGTGCCGCGGTCCACGGACAGGGTGAGCCAGCGGCGGGCGCGCACCCAGCCCCCCACCCACGGCTGCAGCAACTGGCCCACGACGAACGGGAGCAGCAGCTGGAGCAGCACCGTCTGGAGCCCGTCGAGGCCGTGCCCGGCGGCGCCGCCGGAGCCCTCGGCGTCGGTCATGAGCCACAGCACCAGCAGGGGCGTGAGCACCATGCCGAGCACGTTCGACACCGTGGCCCCGCAGATCGCGCCCGCGACGTTGCCGCGCGCCACGGAGGTGAACGCCACCGAGGACTGCACGGTGGACGGCAGCAGCGACAGGTAGAGCATCCCGGCCGCCAGCGGTGCGCCGACCAGCGGCGTGATCGCCCACGCGACGACGAGCCCGAGCAGCGGGAAGACCACGTAGGTGGCGACGAGGATGCCGCCCTGCAGGCGCCAGTTGCGCAGCCCCGCCCACACCTCGCGCGTGGACAGGCGCGCGCCGTAGACCAGGAAGAGGATCGTCACCGCGACGTCCGCCGCGACGTCGACGACCCGCTGCGCCCCCGGGCCGACGGGCACCACCAGCGCCAGCACCATCACCACGACCAGCGTGACGACGAACGGATCCACCCACCGGCTCAGCACACGACGCACCGGGCGAGTGTAGGGAGTTTCGCGCCCCGGGCACCGAAGCGTCCGGGGCGCGAGGCGGTCAGCCGGCCAGGCCCTGGCGCAGCCCCTCGACGAGCGGCGTGGTGGGACGCCCGATCAGGCGGGCGAGGTCGCCCGACGTCTCGTCGAGCAGGCCCGCGCGCGTGTCGCCGTCGAGGGCGACCACGAAGCCGGCCGTCCCCTCGTCGAGGCCCGCGGCGAGCAGCGCGTCGCGGTGCTCGTCGGCGGTGAGCCGGCGGTAGGTGACGGGCCGGTCGACGATCTCGGCGGCCGCGGCCGCGAGGTCGTCGAAGCTCCAGGCCACGTCGCCGGACAGCTCGTAGACGGCGTCGTCGTGCGCGCCGTCGCGGCGCGCGTCGAGGGCGACGACGGCGGCGGCCTCGGCGTAGTCCTTGCGGCTCGCGCTGGCGACCCGGCCGTCGCCCACGCTGCGCGCGATCTCGCCCGTCTCGCGGGCCTGCTGCACGTCGCCGAGGTAGTTCTCGGTGTACCAGCCGTTGCGGAGCACCGTGGTGGACAGGCCCGACGCGGCGAGCAGCTCCTCGGTCGCCTTGTGCTCGGGGGCGAGGATCAGCGGGGACGTGTCGGCGTGCGGGGCGCTCGTGTAGACGACGCGGCCGACGCCGGCGCCCTTCGCCGCCTCGATCACGGCCTGGTGCTGCGGCACCCGGCGGCCGACCTCGGAGCCCGAGACGAGCACCAGCACCTCGACGCCGTCCAGCGCGGGCACGAGGGTCTCGGGGCGGTCGTAGTCGGCCTCGCGGACGACGACGCCGCGGGCGGCGAGGTCGGCGACCTTCGCCGTCGAGCGGGCGAGGGCGACGACGTCCGCGGGCGCGGCGCCGCGGGCGAGCAGCGACTCGACGACGAGGTGGCCGAGGTGGCCGCTGGTTCCGGTGACGGCGATGGTCATGGGGGTGTGCTCCTTCGACGGGCGTGGTGCAGGCCGTCGACCGTCTCGTCGGCCGACCCGGACAGCATGCACTAACTTTTCGTAAGTGCCAACCAGTTGCATGCGCGGTCTTGATCACAGTGCTCGCCGACGGTGCGCGCCGTATCCTGGTGCGGTGGCCCCCGACTCCCCCGCACCCGCCGGACCGACCGACGCGATGATCGCGGACATCTTCGCGCGCGACTGCACCTCGCGCCAGGCGCTCGAGGCCGTCACCGGCCGCTGGGGCGTCCTGACCGTGGCCGGGCTGCGCGACGGCGCCGTCCGCTTCAACGCCCTGCGCCGCCGGATCGACGGCGTGAGCGAGAAGATGCTCGCCCAGACCCTCCAGACGCTCGAGCGCGACGGCATCGTCGTCCGCGAGGTGCGCACGACCATCCCCCCGCACGTCGAGTACTCGCTCACCGACCTGGGACGACGGGTCGCCGACCGGCTCGTGGGCCTCATCGACGTCCTCGAGGGGGCCGTCGACGAGGTCAGCGCGGCCCAGCGGGCGTACGACGCGCGGCGCGAGGCGTCGTGACGGGTCGCGCCGTCGCCGTGCTGCTCGCGGCGGGCGCGGGCTCCCGGCTGGGCCGCGGCCCGAAGGCCCTGCTCCCCCACCACGGCCGCCCGCTCGTGGAGCACGTCGCGGGCGTGCTGGTCGCCGGCGGCTGCGACGAGGTCGTCGTCGTGCTCGGGGCCGAGGCGGTGCGGGTCGCGGCCGCCGCCGACCTGACGACCGCCCGCGTCGTCGTCAACCCCGACTGGGCCACCGGCATGGGGTCGTCCCTGCGGGCGGGGGTGGCGACCGCGCGGGAGCCCCGCGACGGCGAGGCTCCCGCGCGCGTCGTCGTCGCGCACGTGGACCAGCCGGGCGTGACGCCCGCCGACGTCGCGCGCCTGCTCGCGGCGCACCGCCCGGGCCGCGTGACGGCCTCACGCTGGGCCGACGCGCCCGCGCCGCACGCAGCAGCCCCCGAGAGCGGCCGGCCGCGGTGGGCGCACCCGCTCGTGCTGGACGCCGCGCTCGCCGCGCCGGCGGCCGCGAGCGCCGTCGGCGACGCCGGGGCGCGCGCGTTCCTGCGCGCCCACGCCGACCTCGTCGACGTCGTCACGCACCCCGGCGACGGCCGCGACGTCGACACCGAGGCCGACCTCGACCTCCTCGCCTGATCGTTGTGGGTGGGCCCACAACGTTCGGTCAGGGCGTCGCGGCGGTCTTGACGCCCAGGTAGACCCGGTCGCGCGAGAGCGGGAGCTCCGTGAACCGCACGCCCGTGGCGGCGCGCAGCGCGTTGGCGAGCGCCGGCGCGACAGGGTTGAACGGGCTCTCGCTCATGGACTTCGCCCCCATCGGCCCGGTGGAGTCCGAGGTCTGCGCGAAGTACACCTCGCTGCGCGGCACGTCCGCGAAGGTGGGCAGGTGGTACTGGCGGAAGATGTCGGTCGTGACGCGGCCGGCGTCGTCGATCACGACCTCCTCGTAGAGCGCGGCGCCGAGCGCCTGCGCGATGCCGCCCTCCACCTGGCCGCGGCACTGGCGCGGGTTGACGACCTCGCCGGCGTCGGCGGCCTGCACGCTCTGCAGGATGCGGATCTCGCCCGTGCCGCGGTGCACGGCCACGCGGAAGCCGTGCACGTTGAACGCCACCGACCGCGGGGTGCCGCCCCACCGCCCCTCGGCCTCGAGTCGCACGCCCGCGGCGCGGGCGTGCTGCGCCACCCTCGCGAGCGGCACCACCGCACCGGCCTCGTACTCGACGCCGCCGGGCACCAGGCGGCACTCGGCCGACGGCGTGCCGGTGAGCGACGACGCGACCACCCGCACCCGTTCGGCGAGCTCCGTGGCCGCCGCCAGCGACGCCTTGCCGGCCACCACCGTGCCGGTCGAGCCGAAGGCGCCGGTGTCGTGCTCCACGAGGTCGGTGTCGGACTGCTTCACCACGACGTCCGCGGCTCGCTGCCCCAGCGCGCTGGCGACGAGCTGCGCGTGCACGGTCGTGGTGCCGTTGCCGAACTCGGCGGTGCCGACCTCCGCCTCCACCACGCCGTCCGGGCGCAGCCGGGCGCGGGCGTGCGACACGTGCCCGCGCGGCGGCACGGTGTCGATCATCGACACCGCCGTGCCCTCGCCGACGCCCCACTCCTCGCCGAGCCACGGGCGCGACGGGTCGGCGGGGTCGGCGCCGTACGCGGCGACGTCGCGCGCGCGGCCGCGGGCCAGCGCGTCGTCGGCGAGCTCGATGCACTGGTCGAGGCCGTAGCTGCCGTACAGCACGTCCTCCTCGGGTTCCGGCCCCGTGGACAGCATCGGTACCCCGGGGTGCACGACGTTGCGGCGCCGCAGCTCGAGGGGGTCCATGCCGAGCTGCCTCGCGAGCTCGTCCATCGCGGACTCGACGGCGAAGATCATCTGGCTCAGCCCGTACCCGCGGAACGCGCCCGCAGGCAGCGTGTGCGTGTACACGCAGTGCGCGTCGACCTTCTTGTTCGCGCAGGTGTAGACGGCGATCGACTCGCCGCAGCCGTGGAACATCACGCCCGGGCCGTGGTTGCCGTACGCGCCCGTGTTGCTGAGCACGTCCAGGTGCAGCGCCGTGAGCGTGCCGTCGCGCCGGGCGCCCGCCCGGACCCGGATGCGGAACGGGTGGCGCGTCGTCGTGCCGACGAAGGTGTCCGTGCGGGTGAGCTCCAGCTGGACCGGGCGGCCGAGCTTGAGGGCGGCAAGCCCGGCGACGTCCTCGATGAGCACCTCCTGCTTGCCGCCGAAGCCGCCGCCGACGCGCTCGCACACGACGCGCACGCGGTCCATCGGCAGGTCCAGCACCCGCGCCAGGTGGCGGCGGGCGAGGTACGGCACCTGGGTCGAGGACCGCACGACGAGGCGCCCGTCGTCGTCGAACGACGCGATCGCGGCGTGCGTCTCGAGGGCGGCGTTCTGCACCCGCTGCGTGCGGTAGGTCGCTTCGTGCACGATGTCGGCCTCCGCGAGGCCCGCCTCGACGTCGCCCAGCTCGCTGTGCAGCTCCGCGACGACGTTCGCCTCGGGGCGCGAGACCCGGGCGGTCGCGGCGTCGAGGTCCGGGTGCACGAGCGGGGCGCCGGGCGCCATCGCCTGCTCCGGGTCGATCAGCGCGGGCAGCACCTCGTACTCGACGCGCAGGCGCCGCACGCCCTCCTCCGCCGCGGCGACCGAGTCCGCGACGACGGCGGCCACGCGCTGCCCGACGTACCGGACCACGTCGTCGAGGATCCGGGTGTCGTCGGGGTCGTCCGTCCACAGCTCGTGCTGGGCCGTGCTGAACCGGGCGGCGGGCGCGTCCTCGTGCGTGAGCACGGCCCGCACCCCGGGCACCGCCAGCGCGGCCGAGGCGTCGATCGACACGATGCGCGCGTGTGCGTGCGGCGACCGCGCCAGCTTGAGGTGCAGCAGACCGGGGTACGCCTCCGGGTCGACGTCGAGCGTGTAGCGCACCTGGCCGGTGACCACGCCCCGGCTCGCGGGCGCGGGCTCCGAGGTGCCGAACGCGGAGGCTGTCGCCCCCGCGTCCTCGCCGCGCGCGTGCGCCGCGCTCCACCCGTCCTGCGCCGTGTCGCAGGCGGCAGCGCCCGCGGGGTGCGCCGTGCCGCAGACGTCGCCGCCGAGCACCGCGTCGGCGACCGCCCGGTAGCCCGTGCAGCGGCACAGGTTGCCCTTGAGGCTGCGGGGCAGGTTCGCGCGCTGGTCGTCGTCGAACGTGGCGGCCGTCATGATCATGCCCGCGGTGCAGAAGCCACACTGGAAGCCCTGCGCGTCGTGGAAGCGCTGCTGCACGGGGTGCAGCCCGTCCGCCGTCGGCTCCTCGGCCGTGGCCGCGAGGCCCCCGATCGTCGTCACCTCGCGCCCGGCGGCGCGGCGCGCGGGGTACACGCAGCTGTGCACCGGCACGCCGTCCACGTGCACGGTGCACGCCCCGCAGTCGCCGCCGTCGCAGCCCTTCTTCACCCCGAGCGAACCCTGCTCGCGCAGGAAGGTGCGTAGGCACTGGCCGGCCCGCGGGACGGCGTCCACGTCGCGGCCGTCGACGCGCAGCACGGGCGCGGCCGCCGGGGGCGGGGTCGTGGGGCGGGTGGTCGCGTCGGTCATCGCCGGCCTCCGTCGGTGGTGCGGGTCGTCAGCTCGGCGCGGATCTCCTCCGCGAGCCGGTAGGTCATGTCGCGGCGCCACTCGGGCAGGCCGTGGATGTCGTCGTGGTAGAGCCCGGACGGGATCGCGGCGTCGATCGCGGCGACCAGGCCGGCGGCGTCGGGGTGCGCGCCGGCGGGGAACCGCAGCTGCACGGGCCGGCGGGTCGACGCGGTCACGGTGATCACGAGCTCGCCGCCGTCGTCCGGCGCGTCGAGGCGGCCGATCAGCAGCACCCCGGAGCGCCCGAGGTTCGACAGCGACAGCCGCCGGAACGCCGTCCGGGCACGCAGCGCGGCCGCGGGGATCCGGATCGCGCGCAGCAGCTCGCCCGGGACGAGGGTGTTGCGCATCTCGCCGGTGACCAGCTCGGCCACGGGCTGGGTACGTCGCGTGCCGCCCGGCCCCCACACCTCGGCGACGCCGTCGAGCGCCGCGGTGAGCGACGTCATCGGGCCGGCGGGCAGCGACGTCGCGACGTTGCCCCCCACGGTCGAGGTGTTCCAGATCTTGAAGGACGCGACGAACGCGTCGCAGCACGGGCGCACGAGGTCCAGCGCGCGCCACGCGTCGCGCACCGGGACCGACGCCGGAGCCTCCGGGAACACGTACAGCTCCGCGACCGTGCAGGTCGCGGCGATCTCCAGGCCCGCGTCGGTCACCGTGAGGGCCGGCCAGCCGGCGCTCGTGAGGTCGAGCAGGCGGCGCAGCGTCTGGCTGCCGTACGAGAACAGGACGGTGCCGCCGGCCAGCCACGCGTCGCCCTCGCGCCAGTCGGCGGGGTCGGCCGTGGGGACCAGGTCGGTGACGGTGTTCATGTCCACCGGGGGTGCTCCTTGGTTCGGGTGGTGCCGGGCGTCGTGCCGGCGGTGGTGCTGCGGGCCGCGTGCAGCGGCCCGTCGGTACGGCTGAGGGGGACGGCAGCGTCGCGCCCGTAGCGCACGGCGACGAGCTCCGCGACGACCGACACGGCCACCTCCTCTGGCGTCACCGCCCCGAGGTCCAGGCCGATCGGCGAGCGCAGCCGGGCCAGCTGGTCGGGGGTCACGCCCTCGTCGTGCAGGGCCTGCAGCCGCTGCGCGTGCGAGCGGCGCGAGCCCATCGCGCCCACGTACGCGAGCGGCAGCCCCAGCGCGAGCCGAAGCGTCGGGACGTCGAACTTCACGTCGTGGGTGAGGACGGCGACGGCGGTGCGGCCGTCGAGCCGGCCCTCGGCCGCCTCGGCGGCGAGGTACCGGTCGGGCCAGTCCACGACCACCTCGTCGGCCTGCGGGAACCGCCGGGGCGCGGCGAACACCTCGCGGGCGTCGACGAGCGTCACGTGGTACCCGAGCAGGTGCACGGCGCGCACGAGGGCGCCGGCGAAGTCGTTGGCGCCGACGACGACGAACCGCGGCGGCGGCAGGCGCGTCTCGACGAGCAGCGTGACGGGCTCCTCCGGCTCGCCCTCGCACGCGCCGTCGCGCACGCCGGGGGCCGCGTGCACGGTGGCGGCGCCACCCGCGCGCAGCACGGCCGCGACCTGCGCGGACACTGCCGGCAGCGCGCCGTCGTCCACCAGTCCCCGCAGCGAGTTGTCAGGACCAGCGCCGGGTATACCGCTCCCTCGCCCTGACAGGTCGTCGAGGAGGACGGCGGTGGGCCGCGCGACGTCGAGGCGGCGGACGAGCGCGGCGGGTGCGCCACGACCCGCCGCCAGGCGGGCGAGGGCGACGGCGGCGGGGTCGCCGTCGTCGCCGGGCCGCACGGGCTGCACGTGCACCTCGAGGCTGCCGCCGCAGGTGAGCCCGACGGCGAACGCGTCGTCGTCGGAGTAGCCGAAGGTCTCGCGGTGGCACTCGCCGACGGCGATCGCGTCGAGGGCGGCCGCGTGCACGGCCGCCTCCACGCAGCCGCCGGAGAGGCTGCCGATGACGGCGCCGTCGGCGCGCACGGCCATCGCCGTGCCGACGGGCCGCGGCACCGAGCCGGACGCGCCGACCACCGTGGCGACGGCGAACGACGGCACGCCGGGCTCGAGCCACTCGGTGAGCTGGTCGACCAGGGTGAGCATCGCTGGTTCCCTCCCCGCCGGTCGGGCCTGCCGGGTCGCGGCAGGCCCGACCGACGTCGTCGTCAGGCTCCGAGCGCCGCCGAGAGCGGCCCGCGCACGAAGTACACGAGGAAGCCCGCGGCGACCACCCACAGCAGCGGGTGCACCTCGCGCGCCCGACCGCAGGCGAACCGCAGCAGCACCCACGTGATGAAGCCGATCCCGATCCCGTTGGCGATGGAGTACGTCAACGGCATCGTCACGACCGTGAGGAACACCGGCAGGGCGACGGAGAAGTCGCCCAGGTCGATCTCCTTGATCTCTCGCATCATCATCGCGCCGACCACGACGAGGGCGCCGCTGGCGACCTCGATCGGGACGACCGCGGTGAGCGGCGTGAGGAACATGGCGGCCAGGAACAGCGCGCCGGTCACGACCGACGCCAGGCCGGTGCGTGCCCCCTCGCCGACGCCCGCCGCCGAGTCGACGAACACCGTGTTCGACGACGACGACGTCGCGCCGCCCACGACGGCGCCCACGCCCTCGACGACCAGCGCCGACTTGATCCGCGGGAAGTTCCCGTCGGCGTCGGCGAGCCCGCCCTGCTTGGCCAGGCCTGTCATCGTGCCCATCGCGTCGAAGAAGTTCGTGAAGAACAGCGTGAACACGAGCATCGTGGCGGCGAGCGCCCCGATGCGGTCGAAGGCGCCGAGGCTGAACTGCCCCAGCAGGGACAGGTCCGGCACCGAGACCAGGGTGTCCGGCAGCGCGGGCACCGACAGGCTCCAGCCGCCCGGGTTGTCCGCGCTCGCGGGGCCGAGCTTGACCACGGCCTCCACGACGATCGCGACGACCGTCGTGGCGACCAGCCCGATGAGCAGGCCGCCCTTGACCTTGCGCGCCACGAGGATGCCCATGAGCAGCAGGCCGAAGACGAAGATCATCGTCGGGACGGTCGTGATCGACCCCCCGTCGCCGAGCTGCACCGGCGGGCCGCCCTCGGTGGGAGTGACGAAGCCAGCGTCGACGAAGCCGATGAAGGCGATGAACAGCCCGATGCCGACCGTGATGGCCGCCTTGAGCTGGCGCGGGACGGCGTTGAAGATCGCCGACCGCGCACCGGTCGCGGCGAGCAGCACGATGAGCAGGCCGTTGATGAGCACGAGGCCCATCGCCTCGGGCCAGGTGACGTCGCCGACCACGGCCACGGCGAGGAACGAGTTGATCCCCAGCCCGGCCGCGAGCGCGAACGGGAGGTTCGCGACGAGGCCGAACAGGATGGTGAGCACGCCTGCGGCGAGGCCGGTGACGGCGCCCACCTGGGCCGTCGCGAGCCAGCCGCCCGCGACGTCGGTGGGGGCGTTCTCGGCGCTGGTGCCGCCGAGGATCAGGGGGTTGAGGATGACGATGTACGCCATCGCGAAGAAGGTCACCAGCCCGCCACGGATCTCGCGTCCCGTGGTGGAGCCTCGTTCGGTGATCTTGAACAGCCGCTCCAGCAGGCCGCGGCGGGCGCTGGTGGGGGGCGTCTTGTCGTTCTCGGCGGTGTCCCGCCGGGTTCCCAGGATGGTCACGTCGTTGTGTCCTTTCCGGCCCGCGGGTCAGTAGTCGATGCGGGTCTCGAGGACACGCCACGCGTCGAAGGGCGCGACGGCGCTGCCGGTGCGCTCGTGCCGCACCGTCATGACTTCGCCGGCGGTCCGGGTCTCGGGCAGGTCGTGGAGGCGGGCGGCGAAGAAGTCGTAGAACACGGCGTCGTCGAACCCCGCCTCGGCCGCGTCGTGGCGGTCGGCGGCGAAGTACACGGCGTCCACGCGCGCCCACAGGGCGGAGGCGAGGCACATGGGGCACGGCTCGCAGCTCGAGTACAGGACGGCCCCCGAGAGGTCGAACGTGCCGAGCTCGGCGCACGCCCGCCGGATGGCGGTGACCTCCGCGTGCGCGGTGGGGTCGTTGTCCTGGGTGACGCGGTTGTTCCCTTCGATGACGCGGCCGTCACGGGTGACGACGACGGCTCCGAAGGGTCCGCCCGCGTTCGCCACGCTGTCGACGGCCAGGGAGACGGCCTTCTCGAGGTGTGCTGCGGCCGGATGGACGGCCGGAGCAACGGCCGTGCTGGGTGCCTGGGTGTTGATCACGGCATTGCGGTCCATGGTGAGTCTCCACGGTTCGGGCAGCGGCCCCCGGGTGCTCGGGTCCGTCGGCCCCTCGAGGTCCCGGTGAACACCGGGCGCTCGGCGGGTCGCTGCAGGCGAGTTGTCCTTCATGCCGCCTGGTAGATAGCTGCCGGTGTCGGATCGATCTCGTCGACCACCGCACGTGCGTCGACGTCGACGTCCGTGCGGCCCGGGCCCGCCGTAGGCAAGCGCGACGCTAACACTCGGTGACCTACGACACAAGCATTTTTGGAATCACAATTCCGTATCGCGGGTGTTTCGCACGGGTGAACCGCGTCTCGCATCGTGGTCCCACATGATGGACACGGGCTGTCGCTGCTGGTGGTGCAGTTCCTAGAGTGTCCAGGGACCCGAGCGGTCGCGACCCACCGCACCCCGGTCGGCGTCCGGACGCCGCACAGATGGAGGAACCTCATGCCCGCACCCACCGACCCGACGCCGCGCCTCGCCGAGTACGCGCACCCCGAGCGCCTCGTGACGACGTCATGGCTCGCCGAGAACCTCGACACCCCGGGCCTGGTGGTCGTGGAGTCCGACGAGGACGTCCTCCTCTACGAGACCGGCCACATCCCCGGCGCCGTGAAGATCGACTGGCACACCGACCTGCTGCAGCCGGTCGAGCGCGACTACCTCGACGGCGCCGGCTTCGCCGACCTGCTCGCGAGCCGCGGCATCTCCCGCGACACGACGATCGTGCTGTACGGCGACAAGAACAACTGGTGGGCCGCGTACACCGCGTGGGTCTTCACGCTGTTCGGCCACGAGGACGTCCGCCTGCTCGACGGCGGCCGCAACCTGTGGGTGGCCGAGGGCCGCGAGCTCACCACCGACGTGCCCTCCCCCGCCCGCGGCGACTATCCCGTCGTCGAGCGCGACGACCGCACGTTCCGCGCCTTCAAGGAGGACGTGCTGGCCCACCTCGGCAACGGCCCGCTGGTGGACATCCGCTCCCCGCAGGAGTTCTCCGGCGAGCGCCTGCACATCCCGGACTACCCGGAGGAGGGCGTGCTGCGCGGCGGCCACATCCCGTCGGCGCGCAACGTGCCCTGGGCCACCGCGGTCGCCGAGGACGGCACCTACAAGCCGCGCGCCGAGCTCGAGGCGATCTACCAGGAGGGCGGCCTCGGCCTCACCGCCGACGACTCCGTGATCACGTACTGCCGCATCGGCGAGCGCTCCAGCCACACCTGGTTCGCGCTGCGCTACCTGCTCGGCATCGACGACGTGCGCAACTACGACGGCTCCTGGACCGAGTGGGGCAACGCCGTGCGCGTCCCGATCGTCGCCGGCGCGGAGCCCGGCGACGTCCCCGCGAGCGTCAAGCAGCAGCAGGCCGCCTGACGGACCGACCGGACACGACGACGCGCTCGAGCCGGTCCGGACCTTCCGCGGTCCGGACCGGCTCGACCGGCGTCCGGCCTCCTACGAGAGACTGGGACCATGACCGACGCCGCACCCCTGCCCGAGCCGCTCGCCGAGATCCGCGAGGAGTTCCTCGCCCTCCCGGAGCGTGAGCGGCTCCAGCTGCTGCTCGAGTTCTCCCGCGAGCTGCCGGGCCTGCCGCCGCGGTACGAGAGCGCGCCCGGCCTGCTCGAGGCCGTCGAGGAGTGCCAGTCCCCCGTGCGCGCGTTCGCGGAGGTCGACGGCGACGTCGTGCACTTCTACGCGACCGCGCCGCAGGAGGCGCCCACCACCCGCGGGTTCGCGTCGATCCTCGCGCAGGGGCTGTCCGGTCTCTCGCCGCAGCAGGTGCTGGACGTGCCCGACGACTTCCCGCTGATGATCGGGCTCACCCGCGCGGTCAGCCCGCTGCGCCTCAACGGCATGGCGGGCATGCTCACCCGCGCCAAGCGGCAGGTGCGCGAGCAGCTCGCCGCCTGACGTCCCCCGCCCGACGTCGGCCGCGCTCAGAAGTCGAACAGGTCCCCGAGGAACGACTCCTTCTTCTTGCGCTTGCGGTAGCCGTCGTCGTACCGCCTGTCGTCGCGGCGGCGGTCGTCGTAACGGCGGTCGTCGTAGCGCTTCTCGTCGTACCGGCGGTCGTCGTAGCGCCGCTCGTCGTACGACGCCGGCGCGGGCGCGGGCGGCAGGGGACCGCGCGCCTCGGCGGCGATCTCCGACTCGAGGGACCGTTCGATGATCTTGTCCAGCTCGCCGCGGTCGAGCCACACGCCCCGGCACTGCGGGCAGTAGTCGATCTCGATCCCCTTGCGCTCGGACATCACGAGGACGGACTGGTCGTGGGGGCACTGCATGGTGCGCTGCTCCTTCGTCGGCTGGTGGGGTCAACGGGTCGGACCGGCGCGAGGTTCCCTCCGTGTGCGAGAGTGTGCGCATGACGGTGCTCGTGGCCTACAACCCGTCGCCCCACGGTGAGGCGGCCGTCCGGACGGCGATCGCGGAGGCGACCCGGCGCGGGCTCCCCCTGCACGTGGTCCACCTGGCACGGTCGGACGACCCCGCCGACGGCGACCCCCTCGACGGCCTCCTCGCCGAGGCCTCCCAGACCATCGAGGTCCAGCCGGTCACCCGCCGGCCCTCCGGCACCGAGCCCGCGGACGCGATCCTCGACGCCGCCGAGGCCTCCGACGCGACGCTCGTCGTCCTCGGCTCCCGCAAGCGGTCCAGCGCGGGCACGTTCCTCGTGGGCACGACGACGCAGCGGGTGCTGCTGGACTCCCCCGTCCCCGTGCTCGTCGTCAAGGACGCGTACGACTCCTGACGGCCCGCCGTCCCGTCGACCCGACCGTCGACCACCGACACGCGCCGCGAACCGACGACGCGTGACCGGCGCAACGGGTTACGGTGCGCGGCGTGGATTCCTTCGCTGACTTCATCGCCGCAGCCAGCTCCTTCGTCTGGGGCCCGTTCCTCCTCATCCCGTTGCTGCTGGGCACGGGCCTGTACCTCACCGTCCGGCTCAAGGGCCTGCAGTTCCGCAAGCTCGGGCCCGCCCTGCGGCTCGGGCTGCTGCAGCGCAAGGAGTCCTCGGCGGGCGAGGGCGACGGCGAGGGCGACATCTCCCACTACCAGGCGCTGACCACCGCGCTCGCCGCCACCGTCGGCGTCGGCAACATCGCCGGCGTCGCGACCGCCATCGGGATCGGCGGCCCCGGAGCCCTGTTCTGGATGTGGGTCACCGGCCTGCTGGGCATGGCGTCCAAGTACTCCGAGGCGTTCCTCGGCTCGAAGTTCCGCGTCGTCGACGAGAAGGGCGAGCAGCGCGGCGGTCCGCAGGAGTACCTCAAGCGGGGCATCCGTGGCCCGCTGGGCACGATCCTCGCCGTTGCGTTCGCCGTCTTCGCCGCGCTCGCCGCGTTCGGCATCGGCAACATGACGCAGACCAACACCATCGCGCAGTCCCTCGACGACACGTTCGGCGTCCCGCCGCTGGCGACCGGCATCGTCATCGTGCTGTTCGTGGGCGTGGTGCTGCTCGGCGGCATCAAGCGGATCGGCGCGGTCACGGCGTCGTTCGTGCCGATGATGATCGTCTTCTACATCGTGGCCGGGCTCCTGGTGCTGGGGGCGAACGTCACCGCGATCCCGGACGCCTTCGCCCTCGTGTTCACGGACGCGTTCACGGGCACCGCGGCCACGGGCGGCTTCGTCGGCTCCACCGTGGCCCTGGCGCTGCAGTACGGCGTCGCGCGCGGCCTGTTCTCCAACGAGTCCGGCCTGGGGTCGGCCGCCATCGTGGCGGCCGCGGCCAAGACGCACCACCCGGTGCGCCAGGGCCTGGTGTCGATGACGCAGACCTTCATCGACACGATCATCGTCGTGTCGTTCACGGGCCTCGTCATCATCACGTCCGGCGCGTGGACCACGGGCGAGGAGGGCGCCGCGATGACGTCGACGGCGATGTCGTCCGGCCCGCTCGCGCAGTTCGGCGGCGCCGTCGTCGCGATCGCCGTCGTCTTCTTCGCGCTCTCGACGGTGATCGGGTGGGCGTACTACGGCGAGCGGTGCGCCACGTCGCTCTTCGGCATCAAGGTCTCGCTGCCGTACCGCGCGATCTTCACGCTCGTGTGCCTCGTCGGGGCCGTCTGGGAGCTGGACCTCGTGTGGGGCGTGGCCGACGTCCTCAACGGGCTGATGGCGCTGCCGAACCTCGTCGGGCTGCTCCTGCTGTCGGGGCTCATCGCGCGGGAGACCAAGGCCTACCTCGCGAAGGACCCCGACCTCACCGACCCGCCGGCAGCGCTCGAGGACTTCGCACCGGCTCGATGACGTCGTCGCCGGGCACGACGAACGGCCGCAGGTCACCGCGCGCGGCGTCCACCTGCTCGACGGGCACACGCTCCACGCCCCCGGCCTCGGTGATCCACCAGCCGAGGTTGGGGGCGAGGGCCGCGTAGCCGTCGCGCAGCACGTGCCGCAGCACGGTGTCCGCGAGGCGCACCCCGTCGCGCCACGCACCGACGACCTGCGCGGACACGCCGTCGTGCGCGGTGATGCCGGTGGTGAGCTCCGCCGGGGACGACGCGGACGACGACGTCGCCGGCAGCGCGAGGACCCGCAGGCCGCGGCGGAACACGAGGCGGCCGTCGACCGTCGCGTAGCGCGGCCGCACGCGGGTGACCGCGTTGAGGATGCGGAACGGCCACGGCGGGGCCTGGTCCAGGATCAGCGGGGCGCGCGGGCTGAGCTGGCGCGCGAGCCGGTGCTCGTCGAACTGCACGCCGACGGCGCGCATCTCGGCGGCCATCCACTGCAGCGCGACGTCGGACAGGCCGCAGCGAGCGCCGCCGCCGCCCACGTCGCCGTGGGTGCCCGGGAACCACACCTGCTCCACGCGGCCGGGCGGGTCGTCGTCGGGCACGGTCCACAGGCAGGGCGCGAAGGTCAGCCGACGCTCGTCGATCGCGAGCGCCTGCCGCGCGGTGAGCACGGCGGGCGAGAGGGAGACGTCGTGGAAGCGGTTCTTGCGCCGCGACGGCCCGGGGACGCCCAGCGCGCCGACCGTGTCGAAGACGCCCAGGAAGCGGACCGGGACCTCGATCCCGTGCTCCGCCCGGAACGCCTCCTTCTCCGCCCGGACGTCGTCGCCCTGCCGCAGCACGGCCTCCGCCCGACGGCGCCGCCACGACCCGGGCCGCGTGCGCGCCACCGTGCGCTTCGCCCTCGCGACGCGCCGCGCCGTCGGCGGCTTGAGGCGGTAGACGCGCTCCGCCTCGCACAGCAGACCGGCGTCCTGCGCCTCCACCGTGAGCAGACCCACCTGCGAGAGCATCCCCACGACGCTGCGCGCCGTGTACGCCCCGCGGGAGTAGCCGAGCACGACGATCTCGTCACCGGGCTCGTAGTTCATGGCCAGGAACCGGTAGCCGTCGATCACGTTGCGGGTGAACCCGTACCCGAACGCGCCGCCCAGCAGCTGGTCCACGAGGTAGCCGCGGGCGCCGACGCCCGCCACGTAGCCGACGATCTGCTCGACGTCGGGGTCCGCGCTCCCGCCGGAGCGCAGCACGGACCGCGCGATCTTCTCGATGTTGGACACCTGCGGGTTCACCGCGTGGCTCCACGTCCCGTCGCAGCACAGCACCAGTCGCTTCATGTCGTCCCCTCCATGTACCTCGGAGGGGGGCGAGGAGCTGCTGATACGCAGCGTCAGACGACGACGCGGATGACGGCGCTGTGGTCCAGCTCCGCGTCCCCGCGGTCGACCATCTGCTGGTAGCGGTCGCGGGCGACCTGCGTCAGCGCGGTGTCGACGCCGAGCTGCCGCCCGGCCGCGAGGCCGAACTCGAGGTCCTTGAGCTGGGTCCGGCACGCGCCGCCGTGCGCGTAGTCGCCCGTGAGGTAGCGCCGCGACTTGTCGGTGAGCAGCTGCGAGCCGGCGAGGCCCGCGCCCAGCACCTCGAGCACGGTGGCGAGGTCCAGGCCGCCGGCCTGCGCGATGGCGACCGCCTCGGCCAGCGCGTTGAGGGTGCCGCCCACGACGATCTGGTTGCACGTCTTGGTGAGCGACCCCGCGCCGACCGGGCCGAGGTGACGCACCGTCGAGCCCATCGCCTCCAGCACGGGCCGGACCGTCGCGACGTCGTCGTCCGCGCCGCCCGCCATGATGCTCAGGCTGCCGGCCGCCGCGCCCTCGACGCCGCCGCTCACGGGCGCGTCCACCAGGCGGATGCCGTCGGCCGCGAGCTCCTCCGCCCAGGCCTTGACCTCGACCGGGCTCACCGTGCTCATCACCACCAGCACCGGGTCCGTGGTGCCCGCCGCGTGCCACCCCTCCCGCAGCCCGTCCGGCCGGTCGACGACGTCCCGCACCTGCGGCAGGTCCGGCAGCATCACGACCACCACCGGACGCGCCACCTCCGCCGGCGTCGCCGCGACCGTCGCGCGGGCCTCACCCTCGGCGACCGCCTCCGCCTTCGCGGCCGTTCGGTTCCACAGCGCGACGTCGAACCCCGCCGCCAGCACGTTCCGCGCCATCGGCGCCCCCATCGGCCCCGTGCCGACGAACCCGATCGTCGTCCCCTGCATCCGTGACCCCCCTGTCGCCCTCGCCGATGATGTCCTCGGCCGGCTCAGGCTACGGGAGCCGGTGAGCTGCCGGTCCCCTCAGCCCAGCCGCCGCAGGAACTCGCGCGTGCGCTGCTCCCGCGGGTCGCCGAGCACCTGCTGGGGCGTGCCGCGCTCGTGCACGCGCCCGGCGTGCAGGAAGACCACCTCGTCGGCGACCTCGCGCGCGAAGCCCATCTCGTGCGTGGCGACGAGCATCGTCGTCGGCCGCCCGTCGACGCCCTCGCTGCGCAGGGACAGCAGGAGGTCGAGCACCTCCCCCACCAGCTCGGGGTCGAGGGCGGAGGTCACCTCGTCGAGCAGGAGCAGCTCGGGCCCGTTGACCAGCGCGCGGGCGATGGCCGCACGCTGCTGCTGCCCGCCGGAGAGCTGGTCGGGGTAGGCGCGGGCCTTGTCCGCGAGGCCGACGCGCTCGAGCATCGCCAGCGCCGCCTCCTCGGCCGCGGCGCGCGGCACCCCGTGCACGACGCGCGGTGCCAGCGTCACGTTGTCGAGCACCCGCAGGTGCGGGAAGAGGTTGTACTGCTGGAACACCATCGCGAGGCGGGCGCGCACGGCGTCGGCGTCCACCCACGGGTCGGCGACGTCCTCGCCGTCGAGCAGCACCTGGCCGTCGTCGACCTCCTCGAGCAGGTCGACCACGCGCAGCAGAGTGGACTTGCCGGAGCCGGACGACCCGACCACGACGACGCACGACCCGGCGGCGACGTCGAGGTCGACGCCGTCGAGCACGACCTTGCGCCCCTCCCCCGCGCCGAAGGACTTGCGGACGCCGCGCAGCGACAGCAGCGGCGCCCCGGGCACGACGGCGCTCATCGCACCACCCCCGCGCCCGCGACGCCGCGCAGCTCGCCGCGCCAGCCCTGCCGTGCGGACCAGGCGTCGACGAGGCGCGTGAGCGGGATCGAGATCGCGAGGAACAGCAGGCCCGCGACCACGTAGGGCGTGAAGTTGTAGTCCCCGGTGGTGGCGATCTGGGCGGCGCGGATGGCGTCGACGGCGCCGAGGATCGAGATGAGGCCGGAGTCCTTCTGCAGCGACACGAGCATGCTGGCCACGGGCGCGGTGACGTTGCGGACCGCCTGCGGCAGCACGACGCGCCACGTCGCCTGCCCGCGGGTCAGCCCGAGCGACCGGGCGGCCGCCACCTGCGACGGGTGCACCGCCTCGATGCCCGCGCGGAAGATCTCCGCGAGGTACGCCGTGTAGCAGACGACGATCGACAGGCCGCCGAGGAACGCGGCGTCCATCGGCAGCCACGGCAGCCGCAGCGCGGGCAGGCCGAAGCCCACCAGCAGCAGCACGAGCAGCAGCGGAACGCCACGGAACACGTCCACGTACGCGACGGCGAGCATCCGCACCGGGAACAGCGCCGGGACGCGGGAGGTGCGCACGACGGCGAGGAGCAGGCCCAGCACCAGGCCGACGACGCTCGCCACGACCCAGACCCGCAGGTTGAGCCACAGCCCCGCCGCGACCTCCGGCAGCACCTCCCAGGCGCGCTCCGGGGAGAAGAACGCCTCGCGCGCCCGCTCCCAGCCGGGCGCCGTCGTCACGACGTACACGACGGCGGCGACCACGAGCACGGTCGCGACGCCCGCGACCAGCAGCGCCCGGCGGTGCTGCGCCCGCCGGTAGGCCGCGCGGGCACGCGCCCGCTCCGACGGCTGCCAGCCGCCGGTCGGCGTCGTCGCAGGTCCGGTCGTCGGGTCGCTCACGCGCGGGTCAGGACAGCTCGGGGACGTCGTCGGACTTGAGCCACGTGGTGCGCAGCTCGGCGAGCGTGCCGTTCTCCTCGAGAGTGTCGACGGCGGCGGAGACGCACGCGGTGAGCGACGAGCCCTTGTCGAGCACCAGCCCGAGCTGCTCCGGCTCGCCCACGGGCGGCAGCGTGCCGATCACGTGGGTGTCGGGGAAGTAGACGGTCGAGGCGGCGACGCCCTGGTCGACGTCCATCACCATGGCGTCGATCGTCCCGGAGCTCAGCGCCGTCATGCCGTCGCCCGCGGCGTTGAAGGGGGTGACCTCGACGTCGTCGCCCCACGCGGCGTCGGCGACGGCGAGCGACGTCTGCGAGGCGGTCACGCCGATCTTCGCGCCCTCGAGGTCGGCCAGGCTGGCGGCCTTCGAGAACTCGCCCTCGTCGGCCACGATCACGCCCTGCCGGCTGGTGAGGTACGGGCTGGAGAAGTCGACGGCGTTCTTGCGCTCGTCGGTGATCGTCGTCTGGTAGGCGGCGACGTCGAAGGGCTTCACGGCCGGGCTGATGATCTGCTCGAACGTGACGGAGGTCCACTCGACGTCGTCCTTCGCGAAGCCCAGCTCGTCCGCGACGGCGTACACGAGGGCGGACTCGAAGCCCTCTCCGCTGCTCGGCTCGCCCACGTACCAGGGCTCGAACGGGTCGCTCGCACCGACGGTCAGCGTGCCGTCGGTGAGGGTCTGCATCCCCTCGGGGGTGCAGTCGGTCGCGCTGCCGGAGGCCGCGGGCGCGCCGTCGCCGCCGTCGTCCGACGACGAGCAGCCGGCGAACGCGAGCGTGGCGGCCGACGCGAGAGCGACCGCGAGGACAGGACGGGAGGTGCGCACGGTGGTGCCTTTCCGACGAGGGGGACCGACGAGGACGGAGCGGGTCGCGCCGCCGACGAGCCTATGCCGACCACGGATTCCCGCGGCATGGCGGTGGTCACAGAGGAACCTCGGCGCGGTTGTCGATCTTCCCGACCCGCGCGCGTCATCACCGTGTACGACCCACCACGAGGAAGGACGATGGGACCATGACCACGTACGTCGTACTGCTGCCCGGCGTCGAGGACGTCTGGGAACGGGCGAGCGCGCAGGAGCGCGCCGCCGTCTACGCGAGGCACGAGGAGTTCGCCCGGCTGCTCGCCGAGCGCGGGCACCGCATCACCGGCGGCGCCGAGCTCACGCACTCCCGCACCACCAAGCAGGTCTCCCGCGACGCCGCGGGCCGGGTGGTCGTGACCGAAGGGCCCTTCGCCGAGACGGCGGAGCAGCTGTCCGGGTTCTACCTCGTCGAGTCGGACGACCTCGACGACCTGCTCCAGGTCAGCGCGACCCTCGTCGGCTCGACCGGCGGCGGCGACGCGGACGGCGTCGTCGAGGTGCGCGCCGCCGTCGACCACGGGGAGGGCGAGGCATGAAGGTCGTCGTCCTGCTCACGCAGCCGAACCACTACGAGATCTGGGGCGCCGCCGACGATGCGCACCGCGAACGCTTCTACGCCCGGCTGGAGGCCTTCGACTCCGCCGTCGCGGAGCGGGGAACGGTCGTCGCGGGCGAGGGACTCGCCCATCCCGGCACCGCTCGCACGCTCGGGCCGGGCTCGAACGGCGACCGCGCGGTCACGGACGGCCCCTACGCCGAGACGGCCGAGCAGCTCGGCGGCTTCTACGTCGTCGACGTGCCCGACCTGGACACCGCCGTCGAGCTCGCGCGGCTGCTGCCGGACGAGCTCACGGTCGAGCTGCGACCGGCCGTGGCGGGGTAGGGCGCCGTGGAAGGACGCCCGTGACGGCCCTCGAGGACCTGATGCGCGACGAGTGGGGCCGGCTGCTGGCCCTGCTCGTCGCGCGGTTCCGCCGCCTCGACCTGGCCGAGGACGGGCTCGCGGACGCGTTCGAGGCGGCGGCCCGCACCTGGCCCCGCGACGGCGTGCCGGCGAACGGCCCGGCCTGGCTCCTCACGGCTGCCCGGCGCCGCGTGCTCGACCGGCTCCGGTCGGAGCAGGTCCTGGCGCGCTCGATGCCGTTGCTGGAGGTGGAGGCGGACCTCGCCGCCCGGGCGCAGCGGGTGATGGCGGACGCCGGCGAGCCCCTCACCGACGAGCGGCTGCGCCTGGTGCTGCTGTGCGCCCACCCGCGGCTGTCGCGGGAGGCGGCGGCCGCGCTCTCGCTGCGCCTGGTGCTCGGTGTGCCCACGGCCGACGTCGCCCGCCTGTTCCTGCAGTCCACGCCGACGATGGCGGCGCGGCTCACCCGGGCGCGCAAGAAGCTCGCGGGCGAGCGGTTCGCGCTGCCGCCCGCCCAGGAGGCCGCCGAGCGCCTCGGCGTCGCGGCCGACGTCGCCTACCTCGCGTTCACCGCGGGCTACGCGCCGGCCAGCGGGGACGACGTCGTGCGCGGCGAGCTCGCCGGCGAGGCGGTGCGGCTCGTCCGCGTGCTGCGCGACGTCCGACCCGCGCTGGGCGGCGCCGCGAGGGGCGACGGCGCGGACGGCGACGACGTGGCGGCGCGCGACCTCGACGCGCTCCTCGCGCTCGTGCTCCTCCAGCACTCGCGCCGCGACGCCCGCGTGCGCGACGGCGCCCTGGTGCTCCTGCCGGACCAGGACCGCACCCGCTGGCACCAGGACGAGATCGCGGAGGCCCTCGACCTGCTCACGCCGCTCGCCACCGCTCCCCCGACGCCGTACCTGCTGCAGGCCCTCGTGGCCGCCGAGCACGCGATCGCCCGCACCCCGGACGCGACCGCCTGGGACCGCGTCCTCGCCCGCTACGACGAGCTCCTGGCGCTCACCGACACCCCGGTGGTGCGGCTCAACCGGGCCGTCGCGGTCGCCGAGGTCGCCGGCCCGCGCGCCGGCCTCGACGCGCTCGCGGGGGTCGCGCTGCCCGGGCACCGGCTGCCGGCCCTGCGGGCGGAGCTGTTGCGGCGCGACGGCGACCGGGACGCCGCCCTGCGGGCCTACGACGCAGCGCTCGCCCTGTGCGGGCAGGGTGCCGAGCACGACCACCTGCGCCGTCGTCGTGCCGAGCTCGCCTGACCGTCCCGCCCGCGAGGCCAGACCGACGGTCAGGGGTGCACGTGCGCCTGGTGCCCCGTCTGCGCGGAGATGTCCTGCTCGGCCTGCTCGAGCAGCGCGTCCGCCAGCCGGCGCAGGGCCCGTGCCGCCGCGACCTCGTCCCCGATGACCGGGACCTGCAGGTCGTCCGGGTCCTTGCGCGCGTGCCCGACGGCCCGCAGCGAGCCGACGTCCGGTCCAGGCGTCAGCATCGCCTCCGCCGTCGTGCTGCCGGCCGACTCCACGAGCGAGACCCGCACGTCCCACGTCAGCGCACGGGCGGGCGACGGCTGCGGCGGTCGCGCGTGCTCCGTCCCTCCCCCGTCGTGCTGCACCAGGGTGTCCGCGCCGGGGAAGACCAGCGTCTCCTCCCCCGTGTCCGACCAGCGCACCTGGTAGGGCGGCGAGCCGTCCTCGTGCGGGCAGGCGATCACCACGCCGTCGCGCACCGCCCCGCCGACCACCCCGGACGCCACCACGATCCGGTCGCCCACCGTCGCCCTCATCGTCGCCTCCCGTGCGTCGTCGCCCGTGCGTCCATCGTGCGCGTCGGCGCGGGCGCACGCACGAGCGTCGGAGGCGCCCCGGCCGTCAGGGGGTGCAGCCGGTCGCCTCCTCGGGCCCGACGACGACGTCCACCGGGGCGCCGGGCGCGAGGGTGACGCACCGCGCGTCCTCGACCGCGCCCCCGGAGTCCACGCTGCGATAGGCGATGGTCGGGCGCGTGGACCGCTTGAGCGTGAACGGCCCGTCGTACGCGACCCAGTCGCCGTCGTCGACGCGGTACTCGGTGCGGGTCAGCGTGGCGGGCGCTGTCACCGCGGCGTCGAGGGCGACCGTGACCCGGTTGGTCCCCTGGTACGACAGGGTCGTGCTCGGCGGGGTCGGCTCGACGACGGCCCCCGGCCAGCTCACGACCGGCTCCGAGCCGGTGCCCGTGAGCTTCTCCACCGTGATCGAGTTGATCGTGAACGCGTTGCCGCCCATCCCCCCGCGGACGGCGATGTTGCCGACGAGCCCGTCGGCGGGCTGCGCGCCGTCGAGCGTCACCTCGGTGACCAGGTCGTAGCTGCCCATGTTGACCATGCCGCTGGTGAAGTACGCCGGGATGTGCGTGGCCACCTCGTCGGCGGAGTACTGGTGGTCGTTGATCGCGGCACCGTCGGCGGTCGTGTAGCCGCCGTTCGTGTTGTCCTTGAGCCACCGCACCCGGATCGCCGTCGTCCCCTTCGCGGTGTAGTTCACGGTGAGGCGGTAGGTTGCGCCCTTCTCGGGCGTGAACGCCACCTGGCCGTCGTCGGTCGTGGACCAGGGCCATGCCGTCGCGTCGTCGCCCAGCACGATGTTCGCCCCGCTCCAGGCGTCACCCTTCGAGGTGTCGTAGACGTGGACGCCGGGCACCGGTGCGCGGTCCTCGTCGCCCGGCAGGTCCAGGTACTCGTGGGTGGCGAGGAACTCCGCCGGGTACAGGATGCCCAGCAGGGCCTCCTTCGCGTTGCCGTCGTAGTCGTAGGGCAGCGCGAACTCCCCACCCTTCCAGCCGGTCTCGACGTCGCGGACGCCCGCGAGCTTCACGCCCGTGATCACGTGCGGGTTGTCGGTGGTGTTGGCCGGGCCCGCCGCGTAGTCCCGGTACACCCGGAACAGCTCGGCGAACTTCATGCCCTGGTTGTTTCCCGCCTCCGGCGTGAGCTCGCCGGGCGGCAGGGCGATGTCCATCTCGGTGACGTTGACGTCCACGTTCCCCAGCGAGGCGAACAGCCGGATGTTCTTCTCGACGGCGGCCACGTCCGTGGCCAGGTTGTAGTGGCCCTGCATGCCGATCACCTCGATCAGCGGCTTGCCGTTCGGACGCACGCCGGCGTAGCGCTCGTTGATGTCCTCGACCATGGCGTGGACGACCTGGGCCTTGGCCGGCGAGTCCAGGCCGAAGTCGTTGTAGGTGAGCTTCACGTCCCAGCCGTGGGAGTCGACCACCTCGGCCGCCTTGAGGAACGCGAGCTCCACCCAGTCGGAGCCCAGCGCCTGGTACCAGCCCTCGCCCTTGGCCAGGGATGCGCGCCAGTCGTCGGGGTTCGCCGTGCCGACGGCCTCGTTGACGACGTCGATCGCCTGCAGCTCGCCGCCGAAGTGGCCGAGGACGTTCTCGATGTGCGTGTCGAGGTTGGCCAGCGCGACGTCGTGGTCGAACGTGCCCGGCTGGCCGTACCGGGCCGGGGGCGCGTCCCACATCCACGTGGGCGTCTGGGAGTGCCACGCGAGGGTGTGCCCGGAGAACGTCATGTCGGGACTCGCGGCCGCGTACCTGGCGAAGGCGTCGTCGGCGGCGTCGTAGGTGAAGACGCCCTTCTCCTTCTGGGTGTAGTCGGGCTTCATCTCGTTGCCCGGGGTGAAGGACGCGTAGTTGTAGACCAGCGCCTGCATCTCGCCCGCGCCGAAGACGCCGAACGGGAAGTAGTCGCGGTACACGTCCTTCATCGCCGGATAGTGCTCGAAGGTCTGCCCGGCCGGCGGCAGCTCCAGGGCGGCCGCGGCGCTCGCGGCGACGGGGGCCCGGCCCGTGACGCCCGACGCGCCCGCGGCCCACGCCGCTCCGGGTCCGGCGAGAACGACGCCGAGGATCCCGGCGGTCGAAATCGATTTCGTCAGGACCGAAAAGGCGCGCCCGCGTGGCATGTGGTTCCTCTCGTCGGGACGCCCCCGTCGGCGTCTGCTCGGGAACCTATCGGCACCCCGCACGGCGGGCAAGGGTCGGGCGCGCGATTCCTACGCCGCTCGGCAGCACAGGTCCTGCCTCGCGAAGCACCGTCCGCCCCGCAGGTGAGAGCGCCTGGCGAGCACCCCGCGACCGTCCGACGACGTCCGCGGACGGGCGGGGCGGCTCCGGGCGCGGCGGCCGTCAGTGCGAGCGCAAGGCGTCGATCAACTCGCTCTTGCGCATCGACGACCTGCCCTCGATGCCGATCTCGGACGCGCGCTTGCGCAGGTCGGCGACGGTCCAGTCGTCGTAGGAGCCGGACTTCCCGCCCTTCTCGCCGACCTTCTTGCGGCCGCGCGCCGCGGCGGCGTTCGCGATCCGCGCGGACTTCTCCTTGCTGTTGCCCTCGTCGCGCAGCTCCTCGTAGAGCTCCTTGTCCTTGACGCTCGGCCCCGCATCTCGTCGCGGCATCCTGCGACTCCTCCCGGTCACGACCTGTCGATCGGTCCTGGCACCGCGCGTCGTCTCCACGCGGTGACTCCACCGTGGACGCGACGCCGCCAGGTCGCATCCCGAGGAACGCGCCGGGGCACGTTCCTGAGCACGGTGACAGAGAAGCCCGGGCGACACCGGCCGGACATGACGAAGGCCCCGACCGGATCCCGGTCGGGGCCTTCTGGATGTCGACGACATCCCGTGGTAGCGGGGGCAGGATTTGAACCTGCGACCTCTGGGTTATGAGCCCAGCGAGCTACCGAGCTGCTCCACCCCGCGTCGACTCCCTGAACATTACGGCGTCACCGGGCACGAATCAAATCGCATCGGGCGAATGGGACGGAGGTCACACCCGCGGCCGCCTCCGACCTGCGACGACGTCGACGCTGCCCCTCCCCACGAACGACGGCGGGGCCGCCGGTCCGATAGACCGACGACCCCGCGCCTCGCACCACCCCGCCGGGGTCAGCCGGCGGACCCGAGCTCCTGCTCGGCGGCGAGGGCGTCCTCGATCGCCTTCTGCAGGCGGTCCTGCGCCTCGCCGTACGCGGAGAAGTCGCCGGCCTTCAGCGCCTCGTCGCTGTCGGTCATCGCCTTGTTCGCGTCCTGGAGAGCGGAGTTCAGGCGCGACTGCGCGTCGCCCGACGGCGTGCTGCCGCCGCTCGGCTCGGTGCTCGGCTCGGTGCTCGGCTCCGTGCTCGGCTCCGTGCTGGGCTCCGCGGACGGCTCGGTCCCCCCGTCGCCGCCGTCGACCGGCGCGGTGGGCACCTCGGTCTCGGTCCCGCCGTCGGCGTCGCCGGCCGTCGCGCCCGAGTCGCCGCCGAACACCTGGTCCAGGGCCTCGTCGAGCGTCTCCGCATACCCGGTCTGGTCACCGAACGCGACCAGCACACGACGCAGCAGCGGGTACGCCGTGCCTCCCGCGGACTGGATGTACACCGGCTGTACGTACAGCAGGCCACCACCCACGGGCAGCGTCAGCTGGTTGCCTCGCACGACGTTCGACGAGCCCCGCTCCAGGATGTTCAGCTGCTCGGAGATCGTCGGGTTCGAGTCGAAGTTGTTCTGCACCTGACCGGGGCCGGGCACCGTGGAGTCGCGAGGCAGCTCCAGCATCCGGAGCTTCCCGTAGCCCTCCGCCACCTCGCCCGCGGTGGACCCGGCGTCGCCGTCGGCGGCCAGGTACCCGGTGAGGATCTCGCGGTCCGTGTTACCGCCCGGGATGAAGGTGCTGGTCAGCGAGAACGCCGACGACTCCTGTCCCGGCATCTGCAGCGACATGTAGTACGGCGGCTGCTTCGGGGCGTTCGGGCCCGACGCGCCCCCGGTCGACACCGGGTCCGCCGGGTTCGCCCAGAAGTCCTGGCCGGAGAAGAACTGTCCCGCGTCCTCGACGTGGTACTGGGTCAGCAGCGTGCGCTGGACCTTGAACATGTCCTCCGGGTAGCGGATGTGGCTCATCAGGTCGCCCGAGATCTCCGACATCGGCTGGACCGACGTCGGGAACACGTCGGACCAGGCCTTGAGGACGGGGTCCTCCGTGTCCCACGCGTACAGGTCCACCGAGCCGTCGTACGCGTCGACGGTCGCCTTCACCGAGTTGCGGATGTAGTTGACCTCCGGCGGCATCTCCACCGGCACGCCCTGCGCGGCGAGGGTCAGCGAGTCCGCCGTCGCCTCCTGCATCGGACGGCTGGTCGAGTACGGGTACGCGTCCGACGTGGTGTAGCCGTCGATGATCCACTTGACGCGCCCGTCGACGACGGCCGGGTACATGCCCTGGTCGAGGGTCAGCCACGGGGCGACCTTCTGCACGCGCGTCATCGGGTCACGGTCGTAGAGGATCTGCGACTCCTCGGTCACGCGGTCGGAGAACAGCATCTCCTGCGAGCCGAACTTCAGCGCGTAGAGCAGCTTGCTGCCGAACGACCCGACGGACGGGCCCGCGGTCACCTCGTCCGTGGGGAACGTGGTGTTGACCTGCTGGCCGCCCTGCTCGTCGTCGGCCTGGTAGTCGAGCTCCCACGGCTTCGTGTCCTCCGGCGCGCCCACGATGGAGTACTCCGTGGTGGACGGGCTGAAGTAGATGCGAGGCTCGTACCCCTTGTCGGTGAGCGCGCCCTGCGTGGGGATGCCGCCCTCGTAGAAGGCCGGCTGCCCGTCCGGGCCGGGCTGGTTGCCGTACGCGGCCACCACGCCGTAGCCGTGCGTGAACACGGTGTGGTCGTTCACCCAGTTGCGCTGGCCGTCGCCCAGGCCGGCGAGGTTCAGCTCGCGCACCGCGATCACGGTGTCGCGGGACTCGCCGTCGATCTCGTACCGGTCCACCGAGAGGTTGTCGGCGAAGTTGTAGTACTGCTTGTTCTGCTGCAGCTGCCGGAACGACGGGCTGACGATCTGCGGGTCGAGCAGACGCACCGACGCCGTCGTGTCGGCGTCCTCGCGCAGGGCGCCCTCCTCGGCCTGAGTCGTCGCGTCGTACGGCTGCGTCTCGATGTCGTCCAGCCCGTACGCCGCGTGCGTCGCGTCGATGTTGCGCTGGATGTAGTCGGCCTCGAGCTCCTGCGCGTTCGGGTTCACCTGGAACCGCTGCACGACCGCCGGGTAGATGCCGCCGATCGCGATCGCCGACACGACCATGAGGCCCACGCCGATGGCCGGCAGACGCCACGTGCCCCGGACGGCCGCCACGACGAACAGCAGCGCCACGAGCACCGCGACGCCGGTGAGGATCTCCTTCGAGGGGATGACCGCGTGCACGTCCGAGTAGGAGGCGCCGTTGTAGGTGGCCGCGGTGCTGCCGCCGTTCGTCGCCGTGAGCAGCGAGTACCGGTCGAGCCAGTAGTTCGCGCCGATCACCAGCATGAGCGCGGAGCCCAGCACGGCGAGGTGGATCCGCGACGCACGCGTGGTGCGCGGCGTGCCGGCCGGCACGGGCCCGAGGCGCAGGCCCCCGTACAGGTAGTGCGTCACCAGGGCGGCGATGCCCGCGATGATCACGACCGCCATGAGGAAGCTCACCGCGAACCGCAGCGCCGGCAGCGAGAAGACGTAGAACCCGAGGTCGATGCCGAACTGCGGGTCCTTCTCGCCGAACGACGACGGGTTGATCGCCAGGAGCACGCTGCGCCACTGCGCGGACGCCGCGACGCCGGCGAAGAACCCGACGACGACCGGCCCGGCGATGGTCACGACGCGCCGCAGCGGCTCGATGGCCTCGCGGTACTGGTCCAGGGTCGCCTGCTCGGGCGTCGACGGCGCGTAGACCGGGCGCACCCGGTACGCGACGGCGAACGACGAGAACACGGCCGCCGCCATGACGAGGAAGCCGACGACGAACAGGACGCCGCGGGTGATCCACTCCGTCCAGATCACGTTGCCGAAGCCGAGCGCGTCGAACCACATGATCTCGGTCCAGAACTGCGCGAGCAGGAGCAGCGCGACGACGACCGCGGCGATCACGACCAGCGTGATCGCGAGAGGACTGC
Organism: Isoptericola variabilis; assembly: GCF_050311655.1. Lineage (GTDB taxonomy): Bacteria > Actinomycetota > Actinomycetes > Actinomycetales > Cellulomonadaceae > Isoptericola > Isoptericola variabilis. The sequence continues at coordinate 327,123 of NZ_JBNOZM010000001.1, read as the reverse complement.
GGCGGCGCTTGGCGGGCGGGCCGCCTGGTCGTCGACGGGGCGGGGCAGCGAAGGACACGGTGCGGGCACCTCACTCGTGCTCGGGACGGACGGACGTTCTGGTGTGGAACGTCCCTGTCATCCCTCAGGTTCCCACGCTTCGCCCGCGGGTGGGCGACGTGCTCTTCACAGGCCGGTCACGAGCAGGTGGGCAGGTCCTCGCCCTCGCCCGCGCCGATCGCCTCGATCGCCTCCCGCGCGTCGTCGAGGGTCGCCACCCGGGCCACCCGCAGGCCCTCGGGGACGTGCCCGACGACCTCGTCGCAGTTGTCGGCCGGGGCGAGGAACCAGTCGGCGCCGTCCTCCACCGCCCCGAAGAGCTTCTGCTGGATGCCGCCGATCGGCCCGACCAGACCGTCCACGCTCATGGTGCCCGTGCCCGCGACGTGCGCACCGTTCAGCTCGTCCTGGGGCGTCATCTTCGTGATGATCGCCAGCGCGAACATGGTGCCCGCGCTCGGCCCGCCGATGTCCCCCGGCCGGATCGTCACCTGGACGGGCCACGCGTACTTCGGGTCGAGGAGCACGCCGAGCGCCGCCCGCCCGTCACCGTCCGACGTCGTCACCGTGAGATCCTTCGCCTCGCCGTCCCGCTCGACGCCCAGCGTGACGTCGTCGCCCGGGGTCACGTCGTCGAGGCCGGCCAGCAGGTCCTGGTGCGTCGTGATCTCCTGCCCGTCGATGCTGCGCACCACGTCCCCCGGCTCGACGACGCCGTCGGCGCCCGAGTCCGGCACGGTGCCGGCCACCGTGAGGGTGGCGGGCACCTCGTACCCCAGCTCCGTCAGCGCGGCCACGGTCGCGGCCGACTCCGACCCCGCCATCTGCGCCTGACCGACCTCCTGCTGCTGCTCCCGCGTGGTCTGCTCGGGGAAGATCGACTCGACCGGCTGCACCGAACGCTCGCGCGAGCCCCAGCCCCACAGCACGTCCCCCAGCAGGACGTCGCCGCCGGGCCCGCCGTAGACCGACACGGTGGTGAGGCGCAGCTCGCCCGTGACGTCGTAGGTGTCGGCGCCCTCGATCTCGACGACGGGCTTCGCTGTGGCGCTCTCGCCGCCGCTCGACGTCTCGCCCGAGCCGCCCTGGACGTCCGCGCCCTGCAGCCCGAGCGTGTCCTCCGTGGGCCCCGGGGCGCGGATGGCGTACGGCGTGGGGAGCACGAGGAGCACGGCGGCGAGGAGTGCGGTCACCAGCAGGGAGACGCCGAGCGTCACGCTGCGTCGCGACGCGCGCGCGGCAGGGAGCGTGTCCTCGTCGGGCGACGACGGGTCGTCGGGCGCGAGGATGTCGCGGTCGAAGGTCACCGGCACATCATCGCCGACGTTCCTGGGCGTGCGCCCGGGCGACGTGCCCGGTCAGGGTCTCGTCAGGGTCTCCGGGAGATCTGCGCCCAGAGCGAACTGCCGGAACCCCACGGCCCGGCCGGACGTCGTCGGTGGTTACGGTGAACCCGTCGACCGACGGCCGCCGTCACGGGCGTCCCCACGACCGCGTCCCTCCACCGCCCAGCCGAGGAGCCTCCGCATGAGCAACCTTCCCGACGACCCCGAGGGTGCCGAGGAGCGCGAGCGCATGCTGCGCTCGATGCTGGAGGGCTTCTTCGGCGACCGCACCGACGAGGTCCTCGCCCAGATGCGCGCGCAGGGCATCGACCCGGCCGCACTCGCGGGCATGCCGGGCGCCGGCACGCCCGACCCGGCGACGATGCAGCACGTCCTGGCCCAGGTGCAGCGGATGCTGTCCGCGTCCGGCGACGGCCCGGTGAACACCGACGTCGCGCACGACATCGCACGCCAGGTCGCCGTCGCCGAGGGGGACCCGTCGCTGACCGGCGGCCAGGCCAAGGCCGCGACCGACGCGCTCGGGGTCGCCGAGCTGTGGCTCGACGCCGTGACCGACCTGCCGCCCGCCGGCGGGCGCGCGCACGCGTGGAGCCGCTCGGAGTGGGTCGAGGCCACGCTCCCCGCGTGGAACCGGCTGGTGGCGCCGGTGGCGACGTCGGTCGCCGACGCCCTCGCCACCGTGCTGCGCGACCAGCTCCCCGGGGACCTCGGCGACGACGCGCTGGGCATGCCGGGGCTCGCGGGCCTGCCCGCCGGCGCCCTGGGCGGCGGCCTCGGTGGCGGGTTCGACCCCGCGCAGATGATGCGCCGCCTCGGGTCCGCCGTCTTCGGCATGCAGGTGGGGCAGGCCGCCGGCACCCTCTCCCGGGAGGTCTTCGGCGCCACCGACGTCGGTGTCCCGCTGCTGTCCGAGCCCGCCACCGTGCTGCTCCCGACCAACGTCACCGCGTTCGCGGACGGCCTCGACGCCCCGCTGGAGGAGGTGCGGCACTTCCTCGCGCTGCGCGAGGCCGCGCACGCCCGCCTGTTCACGCACGTCCCCTGGCTCGCGGCGCACCTGCACGGCCTGGTCGAGCAGTACGCGCGCGGCATCACCATCGACCTGGACGTGCTCGAGCAGCAGGTGCGCGACATCGACCCCAGCGACCCCGAGGCGCTGCGCGGCGCGCTGACCGGCGGCGTCTTCGGCCTGCAGCACACGCCCGAGCAGGAGGCCACGCTGCTGCGCCTGGAGACCGCGCTGGCGCTCGTGGAGGGCTGGGTCACGGAGGTCGCGGCGACAGCGGCCCTCCCCCACCTGCCGCACACCTACCCGCTGCGCGAGATGATCCGGCGCCGCCGCGCGGCCGGCGGGCCCGCGGAGCACACCTTCGCCACCCTGGTCGGCCTGGAGCTGCGCCCGCGCCGCTCGCGCGACGCCACCGCGCTGTTCGCGCACGTCCTCGCCGAGGGCGGCCCGGAGGCCCGCGACGCCGTCTGGGAGCACCCGGACCTGCTGCCCGGCACCGCCGACCTCGACGACCCCGCCGGCTACTTCACGCGCCGCAAGGAGCAGGCGGAGGAGCAGTCCGACGTCGACGCGGCGCTGGCGCAGATCTTCGACGCCGCGGACCAGGCGGGCTCCGACCGGCCGCGCACCGACGAGACGGGATCCGGCGACGCGGGGTCCGACGACACGGGCACGGGCACGAGCGACGACGAGGAGCGCCCGTCGTCCTGAGCGGTCCGGCCGGGCTCAGCCGGCGGCGGGCGAGTCGTCGGCGAGCGCCGGCGACGCGCCGCCGTCGTCCTGGACGAACGACACGCCCTCGAGGAAGCCGCGCGCGCGGTCGGTGCGGGGGTAGCTCTCGAGGAGCTGCCAGAAGGCAGGGCCGTGCCCGGCGTGCAGCAGGTGCGCCAGCTCGTGCAGCAGCACGTAGTCGAGCACCCACTCCGGCATCCCCTGCACGCGCGTGGAGATCCGGATCGAGCCGTCGACCAGCGTGCACGACCCCCAGCGGCGGCCCTGGTGGGGCGACCAGGAGACGCTCGTGGGGTGGGCACGGCCGTCCAGGTACCGCTCGGAGAGCTCCTTGGCCCGCTCGACGAGCTGGGCGTCGGACGGGCGCCGGCGGCGCTCCTTGTCCTCGAGCCGCGCGAGCATCTTCGCGACCCACTCGCGCTCCTGGGCGCGCGAGAAGCGCGCGGGAATGGCCACGACGGTGCGCTCACCGTCGCGGTACGCGCTGACCGTGGCGGTCCGTCGACGGCTGCGCCGGACCTCCACCGACGTCATCATCGTGTCGTGGGCCACGGCACGACGGTACCGGGGAATCGTGAACTTTGTGTGTCAGAACACACGAACCGGGCGCCGTCGGGCCCTCCGAGGAGGCCGGCGCGGGACCTGTGGACGACGCCCGACCGACCCCGGGCGCACGTGCCAGGGTGACCGCATGGCACCCGCCGACAGCCGGCCCGCCGCGCCGGGCCCCCTCCTCACGCTGCGCCCGGCGACCCCCGTCCTCGACCACGGCGACGGCGAGGTCCAGCTCGGCACCGACCCGCGCTGGAGCCTCGTCCTGTCCGGCCTGGACGACCACGAGGCACGTTGGCTGCGCGACGCCGGGGCGCGCCGGCACCGGTCCCTCGAGCGCGGCGCCCGGCACTGGGGCGTGAGCGCCGAGCGTCACGCGCAGATCCTGCGCGCGCTGGGCGACGGCGGCTTCCTCGTCCCGACCGGCGGGAACGGGGAGCCCGGCGCGGCGGGCGCCGCGGCGGACTGGACTCCCGACGCCACCGTGCTGGGCGCCCTGCGGCCCGACGGCGCCGGCACGCTCACCCTCGCCCGACGCGCCGAGCGCCTGGTCGGCGTCCACGGCCTCGGCCGGACCGGGACCGCCCTGGCGGGCCTCCTCGCCGACGCCGGCGTCGGCGGCCTCGTGCTCGACGACCGCGACCCGGTCCAGGTGAGCGACCTCGGGCTCGGCGGCCACGGACCCGGCGACGTCGGCCGCCCCCGGGAACGGTCCGCGGCCGCGCGCCTCGCGGCCGCGCACCCGCGGCTCCGGGTCGGCAGCGAGCTGCGGGTCACGACGGGCGACGAGCCGCACCTGCCGGACGTCGTCGTGGTCGTGGAGTCGCACGTCGCGCGACCGGGACGCTACGAGCGGCTGCTGGGCGCCGGCGTCCCGCACCTGCCCGTCGTCGTGCGGGAGGCCGACGTCGTCGTCGGCCCGATGGTCCTGCCCGGCCGCTCGGCCTGCGTGGGCTGCTGCGACCGGCACGCCGCCGACGCGGACCCCGGCTGGCCCTCCGTCGTGGCGGACCTCGCCCACCGGACGTCCGACGGGGTCGCCCACGAGACCACGCTCGCCGCGACCGCCGCCGCGCTCGCCGCGGGGCAGGTGCTGGCGCTGCTCGACGGCGCGACGCCGGCGACCGTGGGGCGACGTCTGGAGGTCGCGCTGCCCGAGGCGGTGCCGCGCGTGCGAGACGTCGCGCCGCACCCGGGCTGCGGATGCACCCGCCTGCCGGCATGAGGACAGGCCCCCGGCGAGACCACGGAGAGCCGGCCGCACGTGGTGCGGGCGTGCTCTCCGGGGGCTCGCCGGAGGCCTGTCATGGTTCCTGCATGGTCAGCGCGCCGGGCGTGCCGGGCGCACCGCGCGGTCATGCTGCGACGGTCTCCGACTTCCGGGGCCGGCCGCGACCGCGCTTGCGGGCCACGACCTTGCCGTCGACGAAGACCTCACCACCCCAGACGCCCCAGGGCTCCTGCCGCTCGAGGGCGCCCGCGAGGCACCCGGCCTGCAGCGGGCAGCCGCGGCACAGCGCCTTGGCCTCCTCGACCTGGGCGGTGTGCTCCGCGAACCAGAGCTCCGGGTCGTTGGTGCGGCACGGCAGCAGCGCCGCGAACTGGCGGTCGAGCTCGGCCACCTCGGCCGGGCTCTGCGTGAGGGGTTGATGCGGGGTCCAGGGGCCGGATCCGCCCTGGGGGATCGTGTCGAGCAGCCGCTCGTCCAACAGCTGTGCGAGACGCACGAGTTCCTCCGTCAGGTCCTGGGTCTTGATATGAACGTCGGTGTTCAGGACCTGCGGTGGACCCCTGGAGTCAGAGGTCCGGCTCGAACGACCTGGTGAGGTCTTCTTCCCTGGGCGGAAAGACGAAGGCCGCGGGTCCCGGTGGGACTCCGCGGCCTGGATCCGGTTCTAGACCGGATGGCTCCAGGGGGCGGAGTCGGGTGCGATGTGGAGATCGGCGTTGCCTGCTCCGTGCTTGCGCGCGCGGAACGGACGAACGGCGTCGAGCTCGCCACGGGCAGACGTGTACCCGGGCGCGCCGGCAGACGCGGTCGCCATCACGATCTGAGTCATCGTGTCCATCTTGTGCACCCACCTCCTCACTGCTCTCGGACCTCCGCCTCTCGGCAGACGCCACTCCGTCTGGGACTCTCCGAGCATAGACGGCCTCGCCGCGGCCGCCACATCTTTTTTCGACTTTTTCTTCGGCGAGTTTTTCCGGGCACCCGATCAGGCTCCCGCGGACGTCGACGCGTGCAGCGGGCCGACGATCTTCAGGTCGCCCAGGCAGCCCTCCACCGCCGCCGCCACGCCCGCGTCGTCGAGCCCGTCCGGGACCTCCCGGACCTGCAGCCCGCCGTCGCCGCGGCTCGCGTCGAAACCCTCGTCGAGGAGGCAGTCGACCTGGACCTGCTGGAGGTCCTGCACCTCGGCCTGGGTGATGAGACCGTCCTCGAGGATCTCGGTGCCGCGGTCGGTCGTGACGCGCTCGAGGGCCTCGGCGAAACCCTCGGGCAGCTCGTGGGCGGCGTGGCCGCCACCCTCGGAGCTCCCGTGGTCGGCGTGGTCGCCGCCGCCGCGTGGCCCGTTGCCGTCGCCCGGGTCGGAGCCGCCGCCGGAGCAGGCCGCCAGCAGGACGGCGAGGACGGCGCCGGTGACGGTCGCCGACAGGGCGACGGGTGCCGTGCGGGCGCGACGGGCGGCGGGGCGGGGACGGCGGGCGGGGACCATGGCGGACACCTCTCGTCGGGGGGACGGACCCCGACAATCTGGCAGGCCCTGCGACGCCCCACAAGACCTTTCGTCAGGTTTGCTCACAAATACGGGATATGCCGTACGCGTCAGCCGGCCTGCTCCGCCACGATGGCGAGGATCGTCTCGCCGTACCGGTCGATCTTCGCCGGGCCCACGCCGTTCACACGCGCGAGCTGGGCCACCGACGTCGGCTTGAGCTCCGCGATCGCCGCCAGCGTGGCGTCGCCGAGCACCGTGAACGCCGGCTTGTCCGTCTCGCGGGCCACCGACAGCCGCCACTCGCGCAGCGCGTCGAACAGCGCGACGTCGTGCTCCCCCGTGAGCTGCTGGCGGGCCTGGCCGCGCACCGCCCGCCCACGGCCCCGCCGGTCCGCCGGGTCGTCCGGCCACAGCCCGTCGAGGAAGCGGGTGCGCTTGCGGGTGGCGCGGCCGCCCGGGTTGCGGGACCGCGCGAACGACAGCTCCAGGTGCTCACGGGCCCGGGTGATCCCCACGTAGAGGAGGCGGCGCTCCTCCGCGACCGCCTCGTCCGTCTCCGCGAGCGAGATCGGCATGAGCCCCTCGCTCACCCCGGCCAGGAAGACGGCGTCCCACTCGAGACCCTTCGCCGCGTGCAGCGACGCCAGCGTGACGCCCTCGACGGTGGGCGCGTGCTGCGCCGAGGCCCGTTCCTCCAGCTCGCCGACGAGCGTCGCCATCGTGGCGGGCGCGTCCTCGGGCGCCACGGCCGCCACGTCGTCGGCGAGCCCGACGAGCGCCTGCATCGCCTCCCACCGCTCGCGCGCGGCGCCCCGGGCGGCGGGCGGCTGCTCCGTCCAGCCGGCGGTGGTGAGCACGTCGCGCACCTGCTCCGGCATCGGCTGGTCCGGGTCGGCGGACCGGGCGGCGCCGCGCAGCAGGACGATCGCGTCGCGCACCTCCTTGCGCTGGAAGAACCGCTCGCCCCCACGGACGAGGTAGCTGATCCCGGCGTCCGCGAGCGCCGACTCGAAGGCCGCCGACTGCGCGTTGGTGCGGTAGAGCACCGCGATCTCGCTGGGCCGCACGCCCGACGCGATCAGCCGGCCGGCCCGGGCCGCGATCCCCGCGGCCTCCGCGTCGTCGTCGTCGTAGGCCGTGAAGCTCGCGGGCGGGCCCGCCGGCCGCTGCGCCACCAGCTCCAGCGCCCCGGGGACCCGCCCGCGGCGCAGCACCTGGTTGGCGAGGTGCACGACCTGCGGCGTGGAGCGGTAGTCGCGCACGAGCCGGACCACCTGGGCGTCGGCGTAGGTCCGCGTGAAGTCGAGCAGGTAGTGCGGCGTCGCGCCCGTGAAGGAGTAGATGGTCTGCGACGGGTCGCCCACGACGCACAGCTCCTTGCGGTCGCCGAGCCACTGGTCGAGCAGGAACTGCTGCAGCGGCGAGACGTCCTGGTACTCGTCGACCACGAAGTGCCGGTACTGCGAGCGGACCTCGTCGGCCACCTGCCGGTGGGAGTTGAGCATGTCCGCGAGCATCAGCAGGACGTCCTCGAAGTCGATGACGCCGCGCTCGGTCTTGACGTCCTCGTACGCCGTGATGAGGCGAGCGACGGTCTGGTGGTCGTAGCCCGACGGCGCGGGGCGGTCGTCGACGAGCGCCGCCTTGACGTAGTCCTCCGCCGTGACGAGCGACACCTTGGCCCACTCGACCTCGGAGGACAGGTCGCGCACGGCGACCCGGTCGACGCTGACGCCGACGCGGCGCGCGGCCTCGGCGACGGCGGGGGCCTTGTGCTCGAGGATCCGCGGCGGTGCGCCCCCGACCACGCGGGGCCAGAAGTAGCCGAGCTGCCGCAGCGCCGCCGCGTGGAAGGTGCGCGCCTGCACGCCCACCACGCCCAGGTCGCGCAGCCGGGTGCGCATCTCCCCCGCCGCGCGGGCGGTGAACGTCACCGCGAGCACGGACGTCGGCTTGTACGTGCCGGTGCGCACGCCGTAGGCGATGCGGTGGGTGATCGCCCGCGTCTTGCCCGTGCCCGCACCCGCGAGCACGCACACCGGCCCCGTGAGGGCCAGCGCCACGTCCCGCTGCTCGGGATCGAGGGCGTCGAGGATCGCGTCGGGATGAAGCGGGGCGCTCGGGGAGTTGGTGGTGGTCGACATCGTCTGCGATTCTCGCAGCCGTCGCCGACACGCCGCTCCCGTCGTCCCCAGGCCGGGGCACCGGGCCGCGGCACCCCGATCAGGAGGACCCGATGACCACCGCCACCCCGACGCTCCCCGAGCCCGGCACCGTCACGATGTACTCGACGGCGTGGTGCGGGTACTGCCGTCGGCTGCGCACCCAGCTCGACTCCGAGGGCATCGGGTACACGGTGATCGACATCGAGGAGCAGCCGGAGACCGCGGAGTTCGTGGAGCAGGTCAACGGCGGCAACCGCACCGTCCCGACCGTCGTCTTCCCCGACGGCACCGCCGCGACCAACCCGTCGCTGCTGGACGTGAAGGCACGCCTGGCCTCCTGAGGCCCCCGCCCCTGGCCGCTCAGCCGGGCAGCTCTCCCCCGTACCACTCCTCGACGAGGGCGCGGGCGATCGACGGACGCCCCGGCAGGCCCACCTCGCCGGCGCGCACGCCCGCGGCCAGCTCCTCCCGGGTGAACCAGCGCGCCGCGGTCACCTCCGCACCGTCCACCTCGACGTCGGTCGCCACGGCGCGCGCCCGGAAGCCGAGCATGAGCGACGCGGGGAACGGCCAGGGCTGGCTGCCGCGGTACACGACGTCGCCGGGCCCGTCGCCGACGACGACAGACGTCTCCTCGGCGACCTCGCGGCGCACCGCCTGCTCCAGGCCCTCCCCCGGCTCCACGTAGCCCGCGAGGGTCGAGTACCGGCCCTCCGGCCAGTGCGCGGCGTGGCCCAGCAGCAGGCGGTCCGCGTCGTCGACGACCGCCATGATCACCGCCGGGTCGGTGCGCGGGTAGACCTCGACGTCCTGCACCGGGCACCGGCGCACCCAGCCCGCCTGCTCGACGACGGTCGGCTCGCCGCACCGCGGGCAGCGCTCGTGCGACGCGTGCCACGCGGCCAGGGCCACCGCCTCCGCGGCGAGCGCGTCGCCGCGCCGCCCGCCCACCTCGCGCAGCCCGGCCCACCGGTGCTCGCGCGCCAGCCGCGGCGCGGGCGCCGCCGGGGAGACCCCCTCGATCCCCACGGCGTCGGCGTCCGCCTCGTCGGGCAGCACGAGGCCCAGCAGCCCCGCGCCGTCCTGCTCGCCGAGGAACAGCCAGCGGTGACCGGGCACGTGCGCGTCCGGGCGGTCGACCCGCTCGGGCTCGGCGGGGAGCCCGTCGACGGCCGCGACGTCGACGAGGAGCAGGTCGCCCGCGGCGTCGACGGCGACGCGGCCGCGCAGCACCAGCACGACCCGCGTGGCGGGGTCGTCCAGCAGCCGGGCCAGCAGCCCCGGCTCGGCGCGACGCTCGGCCGCGCGGTCGTGGGTGGCGTGCGTGTAGGAGAGGTCGGGGATCGCGAAGGGGGCCGTCACGCCTCGACCGTACCCGCGGCGGCGGGCCCGAGCCGTGCCCGACCGCACGACCGGCGGAACGACGGCGGACACGCGCGCCGCGGTGCTCCCGGGCGGGCCCCGGCACCGTCTACGGTGGGCGGGTGCCACGCAGTCCGCTCGCCCTCGCCGCCCTCGCGACGGCCGCCGTCCCGGGCCTGGACGCCCGCTCGGTCCGCCCCGAGGAGCTCCCGGGCGACTACGACGTCGCCGTCGTCACGGCCGACGACGGCGTCGACTGGCTCGTGCGCGCGCCGCGCACCACCATGGCCGGCGCCGCCCTCGAGGCCGAGACCGAGCTGCTCGAGGCGCTCCACCTGTACGTCGACGCGGGAGTGCTGCCCTTCACGGTGCCGCAGGTGGCCGGCTTCGCCCTGCTGCCCGAGGGCGGGCGCGCCGTCGTGCACCGGCACGTGACCGGCACGGCCCTCGACCTCGAGGCGCTGCGCCCCGGCCCCGGCCTCGCCGCCGACCTCGGCCGCACCCTCGCCGCGGTGCACGAGCTGCCCGCGTCCGTGGTGGAGTCGTGCGGGCTGCCGTCGTACACCGCGGCCGAGTACCGCGAGCGCCGCCTGGTCGAGCTCGACGAGGCCGCCGCGACCGGCAAGGTGCCGCCCACGCTGCTGCGCCGGTGGGAGGCCGCCCTCGAGGACGTGGCCCTGTGGCGCTTCCAGCCCGTCGTCGTGCACGGCGACCTCGCCACCGACCAGATGCTCGTCACCGGCGGGCGCGTCACCGCGATCAGCGGCTGGTCCGACGCCCGCGTGGCCGACCCGGCCGACGACCTCGCCTGGCTGCTCGTCGCCGCCCCGCCGGACGCGGTCGACTCGATCATGGAGGCCTACCAGCTGCGGCGCACCGAGCTGCACGACGCGCGCCTCGTCGACCGCGCGCTGCTCGTGGGCGAGCTCGCCCTGGCCCGCTGGCTGCTGCACGGCGTCCGCCGCGGCCTGGACGACGTCGTCGCCGACGCCGAGGCCATGCTCGCCGACCTGGACGAGGCCACCCGCGAGGACGCCCCCGCCTGACCTCTCACTGGGCCCCTCGCCGGGCCTCACAGGCCCAGGCCCCCGGGTGCGAGGCCGCGGAAACCGCGGGCTCATCGTCCCGGGCCGGGCCGAAACACGACCTCAACACCACGGCGACGTGGCCACAACCTGCGACGACGAGACTCGGCGGCACGCCAGCCCGCCACTCCCGCCGAAGGGTCCGCCATGTCGTACGTGATGCCGCAGGACTTCGTCTCGCAGATGATCGCCACCGGCGAGAAGAAGCTGTTCATGTCCACCCGGGACACCCTCATCCGCTCGTTCATGGGCGGCGCGATCCTCGCGCTGGCCGCCGCGATGGCGGTGACCATCTCGACGAACACCGGGAACCCGCTGCTCGGGGCCGTGTTCTTCCCGATCGGCTTCATCATGCTGTACCTGATGGGCTTCGACCTGCTCACCGGCGTCTTCACGCTGGTGCCGTTCGCCGTCATCGCCCGGCGCCCCGGCGCCACCTGGGCCGGCATATGGCGCAACTGGGGCCTCGTGTTCTGCGGCAACTTCGCCGGCGCGTTCACCGTGGCCGTGCTGATGGCGATCACGTTCACCTACGGCTTCGACGTGGCCCCCAACGAGGTCGGGCAGGCCATCGGGCACATCGGCGAGGGCCGCACCGTCGGGTACGCCGACCACGGCGCGGCCGGCATGCTGACGCTGTTCGTGCGCGGCGTGCTGTGCAACTGGATGGTCTCCACCGGCGTCGTCGCCTTCCTCATGTCGAAGGACACGATCAGCAAGGCCGTCGTCATGTGGATGCCCGTGTTCCTGTTCTTCTACATGGGGTTCGAGCACTCCGTCGTCAACATGTTCCTGTTCCCGTCCGGCCTGCTGCTCGGCGGCGACTTCACGGTCATGGACTACCTGGTCTGGAACGAGATCCCCACGGTGCTCGGCAACCTCGTCGGCGGCCTGACGTTCGTCGGCCTGCCCCTGTACCTGACGCACTACCGCACCCGCCCCGAGCGCCGCCGTCCCGCACCGGTGGACGCCGTCGAGGACCGCGTGGCCGCGCCGGTCGGCTGACGCCCCGCTCCCCCTCCGTCTCCGCCCGCACCGACCGAAGGACACCCGTGGACCCGATCATGACCAAGGCCGCCGCGGCCGAGCAGGTCGTCACCGCCCGCCTCCGCTCCGGCCTCACCTGGCAGGAGATCGCCGACGCCGTCGGCGCCCCGGTCGTCTGGACGACCGCCGCGCTGCTCGGCAACCACCCGATGGCGGCGGACCAGGCGTCGGCGGCGTGCGCGCTGCTCGGCCTGGGCGAGGACGTCGCCGAGGCCCTGCGGCTGCAGCCCTACCGCGTGCGCGACGAGGCCGTGGCGACCGACCCCACGATCTACCGCTTCCACGAGGCGCTCAGCGTCTACGGGCCGGCGCTCAAGGAGCTCATCCACGAGGAGTTCGGCGACGGGATCATGTCGGCGATCAACTTCCGGGTCGACATCGCCCGCCGCCCGCACCCGGACGGCGACCGCGTCGTCGTGACCCTCGACGGGAAGTTCCTCGACTACCGCTGGTGAGGCCTACCGCTGGTGCGTCCCGCCGCGCACCAGCGCCTCCAGCTCGGCCTCGTCGAGCAGACGCCGGGGCCGCACGGTGGTGCCGCTCGCGACGTACACGAACGCGGCGGACACCTTCTCCAGCGGCAGCCCCGCGTAGCGGGACCAGGCGAGGCGGTACACGGCGAGCTGCACCTCGCGGGCGGAGCGCGCGGCCGCGTCGCGCGGCTCGTGCCCGGTCTTCCAGTCCACGACGACGACGGCCGGCGCCTCGCCCTCGGCCGGGGGTGGGGCGTCCGGGTCGGGGAAGACGGCGTCGATCCGGCTGCGGAGCATGACGCCGCCCACCGGTGTCTCGACGTCCACCTCGACCGCGAGCGGGGTGCGGGACGCCCACTCCGACTCCGTGAAGCGCTGGCGCAGCGTCTCGAGGTCGACGTCGGGCGCGATCTCGCCGTCCTCGGCACCGGGGAGGTCGTCGACGTCGACCAGCGACGACGACGTGAAGAACCGCTCCACCCACTCGTGGAAGTGCGTGCCGCGGCGGGCGTGCACCGTGGGCTCCTGCGGCACCGGGCGGCGCAGCTGGAGCGCGAAGCCGTCGCGGTCGCCCGCGAGCCGGACCAGGCCCGACGCCGACACGTGCGCCGGCAGCTCGACCTCGCGCGCCCCCCGCTCCCCGCGCTCCGTGAGCAGCGTCCGGGCCAGCAGCACCAGGTCGCGGCCCGCGGCGTCGCGCAAGACCCCGGTCGGGGCGCCGTCCCGCGGCCGCGCGGGGTCGCGCCGCGCCGCCTCGACGCGCACGGCCGTCGCGCGCAGGACGTCGCGCGGGGTCGGGTCGGCATCGGCCCCGCCCGCGGGCCGCGCCTCCGTCGTGGCACCCGGCTCGGCGTCGCCTGCTGTCCCGGTCCCCGTGGACCGGTCGGGCGGGGGCCACGGGGCGGCGTTCTCGACGGCGTCGCGGGGGTTGCCCGACGACGGGTCGGGCGCCTCGGCCCAGCCGCCCGCGTCGACCACCCCGGCCTCGACGAGCTCGGCGAGGAACGGCGAGACACGCCGGGGCGTGCTGCCGGTGCCCCACCAGTGCGCCGTGAGGAACAGCTCGCGGCGGGCGCGGGTGAACGCGACGTAGGCGAGCCGCCGCTCCTCGGCGAGGCGGTGCGCGCCGCTGTCCGCGCGGAACTGGTCGCGCCGGGCGGCGAGGTCCTTGGTGTCGGCGGCCTCGGCCCAGGTGAACTCGGGCAGGTCGGGGGCATCGCCGCGCAGGTGGTACGGCAGGGCCGAGACGTCGGTGAGCCAGCCGCCGTCCAGGCGCCCCTGCGACGACTCGGCCTGGCTGGGGAACACACCGTCCACCAGGCCGGGCACCGCGACGACGTCCCACTCCAGCCCCTTGGCGGCGTGCGCGGTGATCACCTGCACGGCGTCCGGGTCGGGCTCCCGGACGGGCATGTCGAGGCCGCGCTCCTGGTCGCCGGCGACGCCGAGCCAGGCGAGGAACGCGCCGAGCGTCGCGACGTCGGCCGACTGCGCGAAGCTCGCGGCGACGTCCCGGAACGCGTCGAGGTGCTCCCGCCCGCGCAGGCTCACCCCGGCGGCCGCCCCGCCGCCGGGCCCGGTCAGCGGGGTGAGCGTGTCCGCGAGCACCTGCGCCGTGGCGACCTCGACGTCGAGGCCGAGCGCGCGCTCGGCGGCCACGACCAGCTCCGGCAGCGAGAGGTAGGTGAGGCCGCGCAGCTCCCGCAGCAGTCGGGCCAGCGCGGACAGGCGGCCGTGGCCCGCCGCGGACAGCACGCGGCCGTCGCGGGCGGGTCGCCCCGGGGCGGGCAGGTCGTCGAGCGCGTCGACGATCGAGCGGTGGTCCACGACGTCGCCCTCGACGACGACCGGGCCGTCGTCGTCCTCCTCCGGCGCCTCCTCCCGCGCGGCGGCGTGGTCGCCGGGCCGGACGCCGTCGGCCCGCGCCAGGTCCGACGCCCACGAGCCGAGCGCGTGCAGGTCCGAGGCGCCGAGGTTGACCCGCGGCCCGGTGAGCAGCCGCAGCAGCGAGTCGCCCCGGGACGGGTCGTGCACGGCCTCGAGCAGCGCGACGACGTCCACCACCTCCGGCGTGGACAGCAGGCCGCCCAGGCCCACGACCTCGACCGGCAGGCCGCGTCGCCGCAGCGCCACCTCGACCGCCGCGAACTGCGACCGTGCCCGGCACAGCACGGCGGCCGTCACGCGGTCGGAGCCGTCCCGGCGGGTCGCGCGGCGCCAGCGGGCCGCGACGAACTCGGCGGCGGCCTCCGCCTCCTCCTCGCTCGTGGCGGCGACGTGCGCGCGCACGACGCCCGTGCCCGCGCCGGGGCGCAGGTCCAGCGGCGGCACGTCCACGCCCGTCCCGGTGTGCCGGGCGCGCTCGCGCAGCGGTGCCGCCGCGACGTTCGCGGCCGCCAGCACGGCGGCGTCGTTGCGCCATGACGTGCTCAGGTAGCGCACGGCCGCCGGCGCGCCGGCACGGGTGCGGAACCGCTCGCCGAAGCGGGCCAGCCCCGACGCCGAGGCGCCGCGCCAGCCGTAGATCGACTGGTGCGGGTCGCCCACCGCGGTCACGGCGTGGCCGCCGCCGAACAGCCCGGCGAGCAGCTCGACCTGCGCGTACGAGGTGTCCTGGTACTCGTCGAGCAGCACCACGGGGAAGCGGGAGCGCTCCGTCGCCCCGACCGCCGGCACCGACCGGGCCAGCTCCGCCGCGAACGCGATCTGGTCGCCGAAGTCCAGCGAGTCCGCGACCCGCTTGCGGCGCCGGTACTCCGCGACGAGGTCGAGCAGCCGGGCCCGCTCCGCCACCGAGTCGATCAGCCCCTGGATCTCCTTGGTCCGCTTCTTCTGCCGCGGGCCCAGCGGCAGCGCGTCCAGGCGGGCGACGAGGTCGGACAGCGCGTCGCGCGCCTCGTCCACCGGCAGCAGGTGCTCGCCGAGCTCCCCCGACAGCGCGAGGACCGCGCCGACGACCGTGCTCACCGCCTTGTCGGTACCGAGGTCGTCGGCCCACGACTCTACGACCTGCGCCGCGAGCTGCCACTGGTTCGCCTCGCCGAGCAGCCGCGAGCCGGGCTCGATGCCGAGCCGCAGCCCGTGGTCGGCCACGAGCGACGCCGCGTACGCGTTGTAGGTCGCGACCGTCGGGCGCGCGAGCAGGTCCAGCCCCGACGTCGCGCGGCCCTGCGCGCGGGCGAGCTGCGCGAGCCGGGACTGCACGCGCTGGGTGAGCTCGGCCGCCGCCTTGCGCGTGAACGTCAGGCCGAGCACCTCCTCGGGGGCGACGAGCTCGTTGGCGATGAGCCACACCACCCGCGCCGCCATCGTCTCCGTCTTGCCCGACCCGGCACCCGCGACGACCAGCACGGGCTCCAGCGGCGCCTCGATGACGGCCACCTGCTCGTCCGTGGGCGACGGCCGTCCGAGCAGCTCCGCGATGTCGCGGGCCGACAGTCGCGGCTCCGCCGGGGCCGGGCGCGCTGCCGTACCGGGACCGCCGCCCGTCGTCGCGCCGCCCGCGAGCGCCGCACCGTCGAACAGCGCGGCGTCGTCGAAGAGCACCGCGTCCTGCGACGCGGGTCCCACGTCGGCGAGCTCCGGGAACCCGAGGTCGGCCTCGCGGCCGGGCTCGCCGAGCGCCGCCCACGTCTCGTCGGCGAACGCGCCGGCGAGGTCGTCGCCGCCGTCAGGGCCCTCGCTCCGCGGCTCGGGCGCGGCGGCGCCGCCGGCCCCGGTGGTGCCGTCGCCGCTCACTCGATCACGGTCCTTCCCTCGGGCTGCACGGGGCACGACCGGCGCACGGGGCACATCGGGCACAGGTCGTTCTCGTGCGCGGTGAAGCGGCCCGCCGCCATCGTGTCGGCGGCGCTCTCCACGAGCGCCCGGGCCCAGCTCGACCCGTCCTCGCCGACCTGCAGCGCGGGCTGGTCGCGCAGCGTCGGCGCCACGGTCGGCGTGCCGACGTACACGAGCCGCGCGCCCGCGCTGGGCGTGCCCGGCGGCAGGTCGAGCGCGCCCTCGGACACCGCGACCTGGTACGCGCCGAGCTGCGGGTGCTCGGTCGCCTTCGCGCGGGCGGGCGCGCTGCGGCCGGTCTTGAGGTCGGCCACGGTCACGCCCTCGTCGCCCGCGTCCTCGACCCGGTCGATCTTGCCGCGCAGGCGTGCCCGCCCCACGGTGAGCTCGAACTCCGGCTCCACGAGGACCGGGTCGCCCGCCTCGGCGTAGTACGCGGCGAGGCGCTCGATCATCTTCTCGGCCCGGTTCCGCAGCTGCCGCGACGGCCAGCCGTCGGGGAGCGCGAGCTGCGGCCAGCGGCGGTCGAGCTCCGCGCGCAGCTCGGTGAGCGACGCCTTCGGCAGGTCCTCCGCGATCGCGTGGACCAGCGTGCCGAGCGTCTGGTGCGTGGCGTCGGGAGCCGTGGCACCCGCCGACTCGAACGCCCACTTCAGGGCGCAGGTGCTCACCGTCTCCACCTTGGACGGCGAGACCGTCACGACGTCGTCCGGCCCCCACAATGGTACGTCGCTGGAGGTCGTCGCCACCCCGTACCAGGTGCGCGGGTCGGCCTCGGCGATCCCCGCGTCGGCCAGGTCGGCGAGCAGCGCGGCGGCGACGCCGGCGGTGCGGTCGGCGCCCTGGGCCGCCCCGTCCTCCGTCCCGTCCTGCTCGGACCGGCCGGCCGCGCGCACCAGCGTCGCGCGCGCCTCGGCGACGACGCCGCGCAGGTCGAGCGGCGGTCCTACGGTCACGCGCCGCGGGTCTGGCCCGTCCGCCGCCGTGCGGTCGCCGTCGGGCGGCGCGACGAGGTCGAGGAACACGGACGGCGCGTCCTCGGCATCCTCCACGGCCGTCACGACCAGCCGCCGCCGCGCCCGCGACGTCGCGACGGCGAACGCCCGCAGCTCGTCCGCCAGCACCTGGCGGCGGGCCTCCGGGCCCATGCCGTGCGCGTCGTCGGAGCGCCCGGCGAGCAGCTCCACGAGCGCCTGCGACCCCAGCAGCGAGTCGCGCAGCCGCAGGTCCGGCCACACGCCGTCCTGCACGCCCACCACCATCACGACGTCCCACTCGCGCCCCGCCGCGCCGGCGGGGGTGAGCGCCTCCACCGCGTGCGCGCCGACCGCGGACGCCGCCAGCGAGTCGGCGGGCAGGTCCTGCGACGCGAGGTAGTCGACGAACGCGGCGACGGGCGCGCCTGGCATGCGGTCCACGTACGTCTCGGCCGCGCGGAACAGGGCGAGGACCGCGTCCAGGTCGCGGTCGGCGCGCGCCCCGGCGGGACCGCCCGCGAGCGCCTGGTCGCGCCACCGGTCCGCGAGCCCGGTGGCC
The DNA here is from genome assembly GCF_050311655.1 of Isoptericola variabilis. GTDB lineage: Bacteria > Actinomycetota > Actinomycetes > Actinomycetales > Cellulomonadaceae > Isoptericola > Isoptericola variabilis. Next base: position 309,277 of record NZ_JBNOZM010000001.1, on the reverse strand, counting down.
GCCCACACCGCCCACAGCACGGTCTGCGCGGTGGCGCCCGGCTCGCCGGCCGCCGCCCGGCCCGCGGCGAGGACGCGCGCGACCGCGACCGGGCCGCGCCGCACCGGCGCCGGGAGGGTCTCCGCGCGCGCCGGGTCGTCCAGCACCTCGACGAGCAGCGCGTCCGAGGTCCGACCGCCGCCGCCCGACAGCTCCTCCGCCCGCAACGCACGCCGCAGCCGGCGCAGCGCCACGGCGTCGAGCCCGCCCACCGGGGACGTGAGCAGCAGCGCCGCCGTCTCCGGGTCGAGGGCCGAGCCCACCACGGGCTCCCCGAGCTCGTCGGCGAGGAGCCGGTCGACGCCGCCGCCCGCCGCGCACACGCGGAGCGCCGCGAGCAGGGGCGAGGCCGCCGGCTCGTCGCGCAGCGGCAGGTCCGAACCGAGCAGCGCCACCGGCACCGACGCCGCGACCAGGTCCCGGCGCAGCGAGGCCAGCCGGTCGCCGCTGCGCGCCACCACCGCCATCCGCTCCCACGGCGTGCCGTGCAGCAGGTGCTCCGCGCGCAGCTCCCGGGCCACGAACGCCGCCTCCTGCGCCGGCCCGGCGAGCACCGCGACCTGCACCCCCGACGGCACCTCGGCGTCCGGCACGTCACCGGTCGTCGGGTCGCCGGTCGTCGGGTCGCCGACTGCCGACGCGGCGTCGTCCGAGGCTGTCCCGCCCGCGGGGGCCTGGGCGTCCGCGCCCTCGTCGGCCGGGCCGACGGGCTCGGGGCGCGGGCCCGCACCGCGGTGCAGGGCGCCGGACACCGTGGCGATGCGCGACGTCACGGCCAGCGTCACCGCGCGCAGCTCCTCCGGCTGGCGCCACGCCGTGCCCAGCACGACGGTCCGCGCGTCGAACGCCCCGACCACCCCGGCACGCGCGGGCGCCGCGGCGCGCCCGACCAGCCCCGGGGAGGCCCCACGGAAGCCCTGCACCGCGGAGTCCGGGTCCGCGAGCAGCACGAGCCGCGCGCCCGCGTCGTGCAGCACGTGCAGCAGCCGCGCCGTGGCGACGGTCGCCTCCTGGTAGTCGTCCACGACGACGAGGTCCCACGACGGCCGCGGCACGTCCGGCAGCTCGTCGTCCCAGGTCGCGAGGGCGTGCGCCGCCTCGTCGATCACGCCCGCCGGGTCGTACCGCGCGCCCGCGTCCGGGGTGCCGAGGCGCAGCGTCGTGACATCCAGGTACTCCTCGTAGAGCTGCGCGGCCAGCACCCACTCGGGCCGGTCGTGCCGGCGGCCCAGCTCGTCGAGGTCCACGGGACCCAGGCCGCGCTCCGCCGCGCGCATGAGCAGGTCGCGCAGCTCCTGCCGCAGACCGCGCAGGCCGAGCGACTCCTCCGGCAGCCCGGGCGGCAGCACGAGGCCGGTCCCCTCCCCCGACAGGTGCCCCTCGAGCAGCTCGGCCAGCACCAGGTCCTGCTCCGGCCCGGAGACCAGGGTGGGCGCCGCGTCGCCGTGCGCCGCCGCCCGCGAGCGCAGCACCGCGAACGCCGCCGACGCGGGCGTGCGCACCATCGGCGCCCCGACCGTGCGACCCGCGCGCGCGGTCACCTCGTCCCGCAGCCGCGCCGCCGACCTGCGCGACGCCGCGAGCACGAGGACGCGCGACGGGTCGACCCCCGGGGCGCCGTCGTCGTCGCGCATGGCCCGCACCGCCACCGACGTCGCGACCGTCGTCCGCCCCGTCCCCGGCGCCCCGACCACGAGCGTGACGTCGCCCCCGAGAGCGGCCGCGACCGCGGCCTCCTGCGTCGTGTCGAGCACGACGTCGGCGCTCGCGACCTCGGCAGGCTCCGGCACCACGAGGCGCACGGCGGGAGGGGCGGCTGACGTCACGGGACCGATTCGACCATGCCCCACCGACAGCCCCACCGACAGCCCCACCGACGGCCCCGAGCGCGGGCGTGCGGCACGCCGGTTTCACCCTCCGCTGACAAACGCGTCCCGGGCCCGTCGCGCCGCCCGCCCGTGGCTAGGATCGACGGGACGTCCGGGATCACCGGGAACGACCGACGGCCGCACGGCCGACAGACGCGCGCCGGCACGACCGGCGGGCTCGCGAAGGAGACAACGTGGAGATCACGATCGGTGTGCAGAACCTGGCCCGCGAGCTGGTCGTCGAGACCGACCAGACGGCGGAGGACGTGACGGCCGCGGTCCGCGAGGCGATCGCCGACGGCGGGCTCCTGGAGCTCACCGACTCGAGGGGCCGCACCATCCTCGTGCCGACCGCCACGATCGGCTACGTCGAGGTGGGCGCCACCGAGCAGCCCCGGGTGGGCTTCGGCGCCCTCTGACATCGGCGCCGCGCAGCACCAGGCGTCAGAGTCAGGCAGGCGTCAGGCAAGACGTCAGGCGGCGAGCCCCAGGCGATCCATCCGGCGCGTGTGCTCCGCGGTGAGCCGCGAGACGAGCCAGGCCTGCGCGGAGGCGCCGCCGTCGTCGGCGGCCTCGCGGGCGCGGGCGGCCAGCGCGGCCAGCGGCGGGTGCGCGGCGAGCAGCACGGGCACGAGGCCCAGCGCCTCGCCGACCACGCGCCGTCCCCACAGCGCGAGGCGGGCGGCGAGCACGCCGTCCGCCGCCGCGGCCTCGGCCAGCAGCGCGGTCGCGGGGTCGTCGGCGGGCGGCTCGCCCACCGGCAGGCCCACCGCGCCGACGAAGGCGGAGCCCCCGTCGGGCAGCCCGGCGGCGAGCTCGCGGCACAGGTCGCGCGCGACGCCGAGCCCCACGACGCTCTTGAGCAGGCCCTCCGCCCAGCCCGACGGCGTGGTGCGGGCGTCGAAGTCGGCCAGTGCGCCGTCGAACGGCGCCATCACGGCGGCCGCGCCGTCGGGCCCCGGCGCGCCGACCAGGGCGAGCAGCCGCTGCTGACGCTCCAGCGCCTCCCCCGCCGCCGTCGCCAGCGTCTGGCGGGCGGCGAGGTCCGGAGCGTCCACCGACCGGGCCGCGAGCAGCCCGAACGCCGCGAGCCCCGTGTAGGCCGCGAGCCCCACGAGCGTCGTCAGGGCCGGGTCCGGGGTGCTCTGCTGCTGGCTCACGCGCCTCAGGATAGAGGCGACCGGCCACGTCACACCCCGGCCGGGCCCCCGTCGCGTACCATGGGGGTGTACTTCGGTTGCCCGGTCGTCACGCCTTGGGTCTCAATGCACTGACTCGACCGCAGCGGCCCGGCGGGATCCCCGCCGAGCCTGAGCGACGTTCTTCCGCGATCGGCTGCCGACCACCTCGGCGCTCCTTGCGACCCGACGAGTGTGACCCGCACGGTGCGGCCGTCGACGGCCCGGGCCCGGACGGGAACCCCTCGGTCCGCGCGCGCCGACGAGCAGACGAAGGTACCCGTGACCACGACCGACCCCGCCGCCACCGCGGCCCCCGAGGCTCCCGCCACCGGCGAGCCCGACTACTCCACCCCCGCCGCCATCCAGGCGCAGGACGTCTCCTTCGCGGACTTCGGGGTGCGCCCCGAGATCGTCGAGGCCCTGCGCGAGTCCGGCATCACCCACCCCTTCCCCATCCAGGCGATGACCCTGCCGGTGGCGCTGCAGGGGCACGACATCATCGGCCAGGCCAAGACCGGCACGGGCAAGACGCTCGGCTTCGGCGTGCCGCTGCTGCACCGCGTCGTCGCGCCCGGCGAGCCCGGCTACGACGAGCTGCCGGCCCCCGGCAAGCCGCAGGCGATCGTCGTCGCGCCGACCCGCGAGCTCGCGGTGCAGGTCGCGAACGACCTCGCCACCGCCTCGAAGAAGCGGTCCGTGCGCATCGCGCAGATCTACGGCGGCCGCGCGTACGAGCCGCAGATCGAGATGCTGAACCACGGCGTCGAGGTCGTCGTCGGTACGCCGGGCCGCATGGTCGACCTGCTCAACCAGGGCCACCTCAACCTCACCCGCGCGGCCACGGTCGTGCTGGACGAGGCCGACGAGATGCTCGACCTGGGCTTCCTGCCCGACGTCGAGAAGATCCTCGCCCGCACCCCCGCGGTGCGGCACACCATGCTGTTCAGCGCGACGATGCCCGGCCCGGTCGTCTCGATGGCCCGCCGCTACATGTCGCAGCCCACGCACATCCGCGCGGCCGACCCGGACGACGACGGCGCGACCGTGAAGAACACCCGCCAGGTGGTCTACCGCGCCCACGCGCTCGACAAGGTCGAGGTGCTCGCCCGCCTGCTGCAGGCCGAGGGCCGCGGCCGCACCATCGTCTTCGCCCGGACCAAGCGCACGGCGGCGAAGGTCTCCGACGAGCTGCGCGACCGTGGCTTCGCGGCCGGCGCCATCCACGGCGACCTCGGCCAGGGCGCGCGCGAGCAGGCCCTGCGCGCGTTCCGGCACGGCCACATCGACGTCCTCGTCGCGACCGACGTCGCGGCGCGCGGCATCGACGTCGACGACGTCACGCACGTCGTCAACTACCAGTGCCCCGAGGACGAGCGCACCTACCTGCACCGCATCGGCCGCACCGGCCGCGCCGGCAAGCAGGGCACCGCGGTGACGTTCGTCGACTGGGACGACGTGCCGCGCTGGCAGCTCATCGACCGCACCCTGAACCTCGGGTTCCCGGAGCCGGTCGAGACGTACTCGAGCTCGCCGCACCTGTTCACGGACCTCGGCATCCCCGAGGGCACCAAGGGGCGCCTCCCCAAGGAGCAGCGCACGCTCGCCGGCCTCGAGGCCGAGGAGCTCGAGGACCTCGGCGAGACGGGCAAGCGCCACAGCTCCTCCGGCCAGTCCTCCGGCCAGCGCGACAGCCGCCACGGCGGTCGGGACGGTCGTCGTGACGGCGGCTCGCGCGGCGGCCGCGGCGGCTCGCGCTCCGGCCAGGGCTCGCGCTCCGGCGGCGAGCGCACCGAGGGCGCGGCGTCCGAGGCCGGCGAGCAGCGCGACGGCGAGCAGCGTCGTCGCCGCAGCCGCAACCGCCGTCGTACCCGCGGCGGTCGCCCGGTCGAGGGCGGCTCGTCCGCCCCGCAGGCGCCGTCGGAGGGCTGACCCTCCCTCGCCTCACCCGGCACACGTCCGGTACGCATCGAGCGTGCTGACCTGCTCCTCAAGACCGCGTCTTGAGGAGCAGGTCAGCACGCTCGATGCATGTCCGGGGGCATGTCCGGGGCGGGTCGTAGCGTGGCGGCATGCGCCTGACGTTCTCAGCCCCGCTGTGGCGGTGGCAGGTCCGCACGGACTCGTCGTGGTGGTTCGTCACGGTGCCGCCCGACGAGTCGGACACGCTGGCCGAGCTGCCGTTGCCGCCGCGCGGGTTCGGGTCGATCAAGGTCACCGCGACCGTCGGCGCCACCTCGTGGACGACGTCGGTGTTCCCCAGCGACGAGCAACGGGGCTACATCCTGCCGATGAAGAGGTCCGTGCGCCTGGCCGAGGGGATCGAGCCCGGCGCGACCGTGCGGGTCACGCTCGAGCCCGTCGGCCTCTGAGCGCCGAGCGGCCCGCCGGCCTCAGCGGACGATCTCGTCCCGGCCGGCGAACCAGGCCGCGACGCCCTGCACGAGCGACGCCACGACGAGGAGCAGCAGGGGCACCGTCCAGGAGCCGGTGGCGTCGTGCGCCACGCCGAGCCCCAGCGGGCCGCACGCCGCCAGCACGTACCCGGCGCTCTGCGCCATGCCCGACAGCTCGGACGTCCGCGCGGCGTTCTCGGTGCGCAGCGCCATGAGCGTCAGCGCGAGGCTGATGCCGCCGCCCTGGCCGAGGCCGAGCAGCACCACCCACAGCACGGCGGCGCCGGGGGCGAGGACGAGCCCCAGCAGCCCCGTCAGGATGAGCGCGACGATGACGACGCCGAGCGCCCGCTGCCGTCGCATGCGCCCCGCGAGCACGGGCGTGACGAACGAGCCGACGATCCCGAGCAGGTTGGTGAGCGCCAGCAGCCAGCCGCCCACCGCGATGCTGCGGCCGCTCGCGACGAAGATCTCCGGCAGCCACGCGTTCACCGCGTAGAACGACAGCGACTGGGTGCCCATGAGCACCGTGACCGCCCAGGCCAGCGGGCTGCGCCACACCGAGCGGACGGCGTCCGCGGGGGTGGCGCCCGGCGGGCGGAGCGCGGCGACGGCGCCGGTCGAGCGCAGCGCGCGCGGCGCCCACACGACCGCCCCGAGCACGGCGAGCAGCCCCCACGACGCGAGGGTGGCGCGCCAGTCCATGCCGGTCGCCGAGGCGATCGGCACCGTGAGACCCGCGGCGAGCGCCGCGCCGCCCGACAGGGCCATGGAGTACAGCCCGGTCATGAGCCCGACCCGGTCGGCGAAGTCGCGCTTGATCAGGGCGGGCAGCAGCACGTTGCCGAGCCCGATCGCCGAGCCGACGGCGAGCGTGCCCACCAGCAGCGGCGCGATCCCGGGCACGAGCCGCAGGGCGAAGCCGAGGCACAGCAGCACGAGGCTGCCGAACAGGGCGCGTTCCAGGCCGACCTTGCGGGCCAGCCCGGGCGCGACGGGCGCGAGGATCCCGAAGCAGAGGACGGGCAGCGTCGTGAGGACGCCGCCGGCGGTGGCGCTGAGTCCCTCCTCGGCGAGGATCTCGCCCAGCAGCGGCGAGACCGCGACGACGCCGGGGCGCAGGTTGAGCGCGGCGAGGACGATGGCGACGACGGCGCCGGCCCCGAGCGGGCGACGGAGGCTCACGCGCGCACCTCCGCCGTCGAGCCGCCGGCCGACGCGGCATCGGCCTGGTCGACCAGGTGGGCGCGGACGGCGGCCATCGTGGCCCCGACGGCGCGCTCCGCGGCGTCGGCGTCCCCGGCGGCGACGGCGTCGACGACCTCGCGGTGGCCGGGCACGTCGCGGTGGTGGCGCCCGTGGGCGTCGGTGGCGAGGGTGCGGACCAGCACGTGGTCGATGCCGTCGTACAGCTCGGCCAGCAGGGCGTTCCCGGCGGACCGCACCAGCTCGGCGTGGAACGCGATGTCGGCGGCCCGGAAGTCGTCCTCCCCGCCGTCGCGGGCGGCGGCCTCCTGGGCGTCCAGGGCGGCACGCAGCGCCGCGAGGGAGCCGTCGTCGTGCCGGCCGGCGGCGATCCGCGCCGCCCCGCGCTCGAGCACGGACCGCACCTCGAGCACCTGCAGCGCGTCGGAGGTGCGCGCGCGGCGCCCGATGGCGGCGTCCAGGCCGCTGGCGGCGCGCACGTAGGTGCCGTCGCCGCGCCGCGGCTCGAGGATGCCCGCGTGCTCCAGGGCGCGCACGGCCTCGCGGACGGTGTTGCGCCCCACGCCGAGCTGGGCGACGAGCTCCGGCTCGGCGGGGATGCGCGACCCCACGGGCCACTCCCCCCGCTCGACGAGGTCGGTCAGGTGCTCGACGACGAGCTCGGAGACCTTGCGGGGCGGGGAGATCGGGGGCACGGCGGGCTGAGGCACCCAAAGACCCTAACATCCCATGTTTACCCGGGAGGTGCCGGCCCCGGCCACCGGGCCGGAGGCGCTACTGCGCCATCTTGACGAACTCGGTGACCGCCGTGGCGATCTGCTGCACCGCGATCGCCGCGAGCAGCAGGCCCGCGATCCGCGTCACCAGCGTGACGCCCGACTCCCGCAGCACCCGGTGGATGACGTTCGCGAACCGCATCGACAGGTACAGGCACACGTGCACCAGCACGATCGCCACCGCGATGGCGATCAGCTGCGGCGCACCGCCGTCGTCCGACACGCGGGTCTGCTGGACGAACACCATCGTCGCGACGATGGCCCCCGGGCCCGCCAGCAGCGGCGTCCCCAGCGGCACGAGCGCCACGTTGACGCCCTTGTTGCCCGACGGCGAGGGCTCCTCCATCTTGCCGGTGAGCAGCTCCATCGCGATGAGGAGCAGCAGCAGGCCGCCGGAGGCCTGGAGCGCCGGCAGCGTGATGCCCATGTAGTGCAACACCTGCTGGCCGAACAGCGCGAAGACCACGATGACGCCGAACGCCACGAGGATGGCCTGGCGCGCGGCGCGGTTGCGCTGCTTGGCCCCCATCGCCGACGTCAGGCCCAGGAACACCGGCACCGTACCGGGCGGGTCCATGATGACGAACAGGGTGACGAACACCTCGGTGAACAGCGCGGTGTCCAGCACCGCGCTCACTGTCGCACCACCCTCATGGTCGGATCACGTCCAGCAGACCTCGTTCCTCGATCTGTGCGAGCACCTCGGGAGCGGTCGTGTGCTCCCCGATGCGGTTGAGCTTTCCGGTGCCGTGGTAGTCGCTGGAGCCCGTGACGAGCAGCCCCAGCTCCCCCGCCAGGCCGCGCAGCCGGTCGCGGGTGGCGGCGTCGTGGTCGCGGTGGTCCACCTCGAGGCCGGCGAGGCCCGCGGCGGCGAGCGCCGCGATCGTCTCCTCGCTCACCGTGCGGCCGCGCGCCCCGGCGCCCGGGTGCGCCATCACGGGCACCCCGCCGGCGCCCAGCACCGCCCGCACCGCGGCGTCCGTGTCGGGGGCGTAGTGCGGCACGTAGTAGCGGGCGCCCGGGTGCAGCATCGTCGCGAAGGCCTCGTCCCGCGTCGCGACGACGCCCGCGGCGACCAGCGCGTCCGCGAGGTGCGGGCGGCCCACGGTCGCGTCGTCGCCCGTCTGCGCGACGACGTCGTCCCACGTCAGCGGGAAGTCCTCCGCGAGGCGCTCGGTCATGCGTCGGGCCCGCGTGAGGCGGTCGTCGCGGGTGCGGTCGCACTCGGCGCGCAGGACGACGTCGTCGGGGTCGTGCAGATAGGACAGCAGGTGCACGCTGATGCTGCCGCCCTCGGTCGTGACGCGCGTGGAGATCTCGGTGCCGCGCACCAGCGCGACGCCGGTCGACGCGACGGCGTCGGCGGCCTCGGCCCACCCGGCCGTGGTGTCGTGGTCGGTGAGGGCGACGACGTCGAGCCCGGCCCCGGCCGCCGCCTCCAGCACGCCGCGCGGGGAGTCCGTGCCGTCGGAGGCCCGCGAGTGGGTGTGGAGGTCGATCCGGGACGGCATCACGATCCCCGATTCTAGGGAGCCCCGCGCGCCCGCACGCGCGAAACGGCGCCCCCGCGGTGCGACGTCGGACACCTTCGGCGGCCGTGCCCCGTGAAGGAGTCGGCACAACCTCTCCACGGCCCCCGACGTCGTCGCCCCCGACACGCCCCGACCGGCAGGGCACCATCGTTCGCGATGAACTCCCCCAGCGCCGCCGTCGCCCTGCCGCCCGTCCCGACCGCCGCCCTGCCCGCCGAGACCAGGGCCGACCCGGCTCCCGAGCGGGCCGGGATCGTCTTCGTGCACGGCATGCGCACGTCGTCGGCCATCTGGGAGCGGCAGGTCGAGCACGTGCGCGACGCCGGGCACGACGCCGTCGCCGTCGACCTGCCCGCGCACGGGGCGCTCCACCGGGAGCGGTTCTCGATGCCGCGCGCGTTCGAGGTGCTCGACGAGGCGGCCGGGTCGTTCGGCGCCGACCGGCCCGTCGTCGTCGTGGGGCTCTCGCTCGGCGGGTACACGTCCCTCGCCTGGGCCGCGCACCATGCCAGCACAGCGACCGCCGCCACCGCCCCGCACCTGTCCGGCGTCGTCGCGGCCGGCTGCAGCTCCGACCCCAAGGGCAAGCCCGTCGCCCTGTTCCGCGACGTCGCGCACCTCGCCGTCACCGGCACGACGACGGTGCGCCGCGGCCTGCGCGACGCCTCGCTGGCCTGGCGCGCGGCCCTCACCGGCGGCCGGTCGCGCGCCGGCGGGCTCGAGGTCGCGGCGCTCCTGGGCGACGCCGCGCCGCGCCCCGGCTGGGACATCGTCACCGACGCGCTCACGCACCTCGCCGGCCGCTCGTCGGTCGCCAGCACGCGGGCGCTGCGCGTGCCCGTGTGGTTCGTCAACGGCGCGCGCGACCGGATGCGGCTCGAGGAGTCACGGCACGTGGCGGCCGCCGAGCGCGGTGCCCTCGTCGTCGTGCCGGACGCCGGCCACGACGTCAACTCCGACGCACCCGACGCCTTCAACCGCGTCCTCTCGCGGGCCCTGCACGACTTCGCCCGCGCGTGACCGGTGGGACACTGGGGAGCATGACCGACACCACCCCCGTCGACGAGACCGCGCCCGCCGCCGCCAGCCCCACGGCAGGCACCGAGGACCGCGGCAGCAACCGTTCCCAGCGCCCCGTCTCGGAGGCGTTCAAGGCGTTCATCACCTCGCAGTGGGGCGAGCGCGCCGACCTCGGCGTCGAGCCCGGCGAGGCCGTGCCGTACACGGCGGAGCGCCGCGCGAAGCTGTCCGCCCGCTTCCCGGGGGCCCGCCTCGTCGTCCCCGCAGGCCCGCTCAAGGTGCGCTCGAACGACACCGACTACCGGTTCCGCCCGCACTCCGCGTTCGCGCACCTCACGGGCCTCGGCACCGACCAGGAGCCCGACGCCGTGCTCGTGCTGCACCCCGTGGCCGACGGCGAGGGCGACCCCGACGGCAACGGCAACGGCACCCACCACCACGCCGTCCTGTACGTGCGCCCGCTCGCGGCGCGCGACACCGAGGAGTTCTACGCGGACTCCCGCTACGGCGAGTTCTGGGTGGGCGCGCGGCCGTCGCTCGACGACGTCACCACGCTCACCGGGATCGAGGCCCGCCACGTCGACGAGCTCCGCGACGCGCTCGCCAAGGACGTCGGCGCGGACGGCGTGCGGGTGCTGGTCGTGACCGGCGCGGACGAGAACGTCGAGACGCTCGTCGAGGCCATCCGCGAGGAGGCCGGCGTCGAGGCGGAGGCCGAGGACGAGCAGCTCGTCGAGGCGACGTCGGAGATCCGCCTGGTCAAGGACGCGCTCGAGCTCGAGCACCTGCGCGAGGCCGTGGCCCGCACCATCGAGGGCTTCGAGCAGGTCGTGCCGGCGCTGCCCAAGGCCGTCGCGCACCGCCGCGGCGAGCGCGTCATCGAGACGACGTTCGACGCCCACGCCCGCCTGGAGGGCAACACCGTCGGCTACGAGACCATCGCCGCCGCCGGCGAGCACGCCACCACGCTGCACTGGATCACCAACGACGGCGTCGTCCGCTCGGGCGAGCTGGTGCTGCTGGACGCCGGCGTCGAGGTCGACTCCCTGTACACCGCCGACATCACGCGCACCCTGCCCGTGGACGGCGAGTTCACCGACGTGCAGCGCCGCATCTACACCGCCGTGCTCGACGCCGCCGACGCCGCGTTCGCCGTCGCGAAGCCGGGCGCGAAGTTCCGCGACATCCACGCCGCCGCGATGGAGGTCATCGCCGAGCGCCTCGAGGAGTGGGGCCTGCTGCCCGACGGCGTCACCGCCGAGGTGTCCCTCTCCCCCGAGGGCCAGCAGCACCGCCGGTGGATGGTGCACGGCACCAGCCACCACCTCGGCCTGGACGTGCACGACTGCGCGCAGGCGCGCCGCGAGCTGTACCTCGACGGCGTCCTGGAGCCCGGCATGGTGTTCACCATCGAGCCGGGGCTGTACTTCAAGGCCGACGACCTCGCCGTGCCCGAGGAGTACCGCGGCATCGGTGTGCGCATCGAGGACGACGTGCTGGTCACCGCCGACGGCAACGAGAACCTGTCCGCCGCCCTCCCCCGTCGCCCCGAGGACGTCGAGGCCTGGATGGCGCGCCTGCGGGGCTGATCTGGTCCCTGAGTTCGGTCATCCGGTGCGAGGTCGGTCGGGATCCCGACCGACCTCGTACCGGATGGCCGAACTCGTTCCCGCGGGGTGGAGCCTGCCCCCAGGAGGGCCTCGTCCCCAGGTCGGTCCTCGACGGCTCCGGCCCTGGGCGGCCGGCGCCATGCTTCCGGCATGGTCGAACCAGGCGAGGTCATCCTGTCCCGCGAGCTCTCGCGACCCGGGCTGAGCCGTGCGCTCGCCGCCGGCGACGTGGAGCGCCTGCGGTACGGCGCGTACCGCGTGCCCCAGCCCGAGGCGCGGCCCCGGGCCGCAGAGCGGTCCCGCGCGCTCGCGACGGCGGTCGCCGTGCACCGGCAGCTCAGAGCGGCGCACGTGCTCAGCCACGAGACGGCCGCCCTCTGCTGGGGGCTCACTCTCTGGCGGACCCCCACCCGCACCCACGTCGTCCAGTCGTACCGCGCCTCGGGGCACGCGTCCCGCGACATCGCCCGTCACGTCGCGCCGCTCCCTGCTGCCCACGTCATGACCCGGGACGGGCTCCCGGTGACGACGCTCGCACGCACCGTCGTCGACTGTGCGCTGACGATGCACCCCTTGGAGTCGCTGGTCCTCGCCGACTCGGCACGGCGCCGAGGGCTCGACCTCGACGAGGCCCGCGCCGTCCTCGCACCACTGCCCGCGCGCAAGGGCCGCGCGCGGGCGGCGTGGACGATCGAGCACGCCGAGACCGGCGTCGACTCCGCATGGGAGACCTGGCTGCGGTACGTCTGCCTCCGCGCCGGGATGCCGCGGCCGGTGACCCAGGCCCCGATCCCCACGCGCATCGGGGTGACCCACTGCGACCTCGGTTGGCCCGAGTGGAAGGTGTTCGCGGAGTTCGACGGCCGGGTGAAGTACCGCGACGGCATCCTGCGCGACGACCACGACGGTTCCACCGAGCTGCTGCGCGAGAAGGCGAGGTACGAGGCGATCCGGGAGGCGGGGTACGACCCCGTCCGCGTGCTGGCGACGCGCGGCCGCGGGCTGGCCGAGGTGGTGTCACGGATCGCCGCGCGGTTCCCGCCCGAGGTGCGCGCGTCGTTCCGGGTCAACCCGCTCCTGCCGCCCCCGCCGTGAGGTCGGTCATCCGGTGCAAAGGCGGTCCGCATCCCGACCGACTTCGTACCGGACGACCGACCTCAGCAGGTGAGGGCTACCGCGTCAGGGCTGCGGCGGGCGGTACGGGTCGTCGTGCTCCGGCGCCTTCGGCTGCTCCGGGTCCCCTTCCTGCGGCTGCCGCGGCTCCGGCTGCTGCGGCGCCTGCGGCGGGGTCGGCTCCGTCGGCTGGGCCGGGGGCTGCGAGGTCTGGGCCGGCTGCTCCGGCCGCATGGCGCCGTACCGCGGGGCGCCACTGGGGGTGGTCCAGCGCGGGTCGGGCGGGCGCGGGGCGGCGGGGGCCGCGGGGGTGGCCGGCGCGCCGACGGAGGGCGAGCCCACGGGCGGGGTGGCGGCGGCCGCGCCACGACGCGCCTTGCCGAGACCGCCAGGAGACTCCCGCAGCATGGACCGGGCCTCGCCCGCCTGCTCCGCGGCGCAGAGGATGGCGTAGGTGGTCGCGACGATCTGCGACGACGACGTGAAGTCGCGACGCCCGCCCGTCAGCGCGTAGGACAGCACCGAGAACAGCAGGCCGAAGCCGGCACCGAGGCCGATGCCGACGAGCAGCACACCGCCCATGCCCGCACCGCCGAAGAGGCTGAGCAGCAGGCCGACGAAGAACCCGAACCACGCACCCGACAGGGCGCCCGCGAGCGCCACCCGGCCGTAGGACAGCCGACCGGTGACCCGCTCGACCATGCGCAGGTCGGTGCCGACGATGGTGACGTGCTCGACGGCGAACTTGTGGTCCGACAGGTAGTCGACGGCCTGCTGGGCCTCGAGGTACGTGTCGTACGCGGCGACCTCGTCGCCCGCCGGGAGGGTCGGGACGCGGGGCACGGCGTTCGGGCGGCTGAAGCTCATTCGCCCAGTCTGGCCCAGCCGCGGCCCTGACACCACCAGGCCACGCGCCCGCCACGGCTCCTACCAGGACCGACGGGGCCGCCCCGCGTAGGCTGACCGACGTGAGCGCGGCAACCAGGGTCTTCGTGGCACGGCTCGCCGGCACCCAGGTCTTCGACCCGATCGGTGACGAGGTGGGGCGCGTGCGCGACGCCGTCGTGCTGATCCGCGCCAAGGGCGCGCCGCGCGCGGTGGGCCTGGTCGTCGAGGTCCCCGGCCGCCGACGCGTCTTCCTCCCGCTGACGCGGGTCACCGCGATCGACGCGGGCCAGGTGATCTCCACGGGCCTGCTCAACATGCGCCGGTTCGAGCAGCGCGCGATGGAGTCGCTGGTGCTGGGCGAGCTGCTCGACCGCACGGTGCGGTTCACCGACGGATCGGGCGAGGCCACGGTCGAGGACCTGTCGATCACCCGCCAGCGCACGGGCGACTGGCTGGTGGACCAGCTCTTCGTGCGCCGCAAGCAGCCCGCGCGCGGCCTGTCGCTGCGCCGGCGCGGGGAGACGCTGGTCGTGCCGGTCGACGCGGTCACCGGGCTGGCCGGCTCCACCGAGGAGCAGGGGGCCACGAAGCTGCTGGAGGCGTACGAGGACCTGCGCCCGGCCGACCTGGCGGACGTGCTGCACGAGCTCGGCGACACCCGCCGCCTGGAGGTGGCCAGCGCGCTGGACGACGAGCGCCTCGCCGACGTCCTGGAGGAGCTCCCCGAGGACGACCAGGTCGCCATCGTCTCCCGCCTGGACTCGGGGCGTGCGGCCGACGTCCTCGAGGCCATGCAGCCGGACGACGCCGCCGACCTGCTGCACGAGCTGCCCGAGGAGCAGGCGGCCCGCCTCCTGGAGCTCATGGAGCCGGAGGAGGCGAAGGACGTGCGCCGCCTGCTGTCCTACGACGAGGACACGGCGGGCGGCCTCATGACCACCGAGCCGGTGATCCTCGGCCCGGAGACGTCGATCGCGACGGCCCTGGCGCAGATCCGCAAGCAGGACCTGCCGCCGGCGCTGGCGTCGATGGTGTTCGTGGTGCGCCCGCCGCTCGAGACGCCCACGGGCCGGCTCCTCGGCGTCGCGCACTTCCAGCGGCTGCTGCGCGAGCCGCCGCACGCGTCGGTGGGGTCGGTTCTCGACACGGACACGGAGTGGCTGACGCCGGACGCCCCGGTGGGCCGGGTGACGCGCCTGCTGGCGGCCTACGACCTGCTGGCGCTGCCCGTCGTCGACGGCGAGCGGCGGCTGCTGGGCGCGGTGTCCGTGGACGACGTCCTGGACCACATCCTCCCGGACGACTGGCGCGAGCACGTCGACGAGAACCTCGAGGAGGTGCCGCGTGGCTGACCGTCTCGACCAGCCGAAGGAGGCCCGCCGCACCCTCATCCCCCGACCGCAGATGGACCAGGACGCGGTGGGCCGTGCCACCGAGGGCATCGCGCGCTTCCTGGGAACGCCGCGCTTCCTCATCTACCTCACCGTGTTCTGCGCGCTGTGGCTGGCGTGGAACTCGTGGGGTCCGGAGGCGCTGCGGTTCGACTCGGCGTCGAACGGGTTCACCGCGCTGACCCTCATGCTGTCGCTGCAGGCGAGCTACGCCGCGCCGCTCATCCTGCTCGCGCAGAACCGGCAGGACGACCGCGACCGGGTGACGGCCGAGCAGGACCGGCAGCGCGCGGAGCGCAACCTCGCCGACACGGAGTACCTGGCCCGCGAGATGGCAGCGCTGCGGATCGCGCTGGGCGAGGTCGCGACGCGCGACTTCGTCCGGTCGGAGATCCGGAACCTGCTCGAGGAGCTGGACGAGAAGGAGTCCGGGCGCGGCCGCGACGCCACCCCCTGAGGCGGGTGGCGCCGCACGGTCACTGCATGGCGCCGACAGCGGCGGCCCGCAGCGCGTCAGCCGCGTCCGCCGCACCGGTCACGCGCAGCTCCTCACGGTCGCCCCGTCCCCACAGCCACAGGTCGAGCCGTGCCGCGGTGCCGGCGACGACGGCGTCCGGCTCGCCGCCGGGACGGATGAGACGACCACCGGGCACGTCGTAGTACCGGCCCGACTCGGGGCCGGTGCCGCGCACCCGCCCGAGCTCCACGTCCCAGCGGTGCGGCACCTCGCCCGGGGCGTCCACGACGACGGCGACGGTGCCGCCGTCGGGGGCGAACGTCGTCCAGGCGGGGTGGCCGCCGAGCAGGACGTCGAGCACCTCGTCGACGCCGTCGGCGGCGATGTCGGGGTCGAGCGCGGTGAGGCCGCGACCACCGGTCTGCTCGGCGTCGACGCGGTGGACGAGCGCCTCGTGCTGCTGCCGCCGGGTCACCCACCCCACGGTGCGGCCGTCGGGGTGCCAGGACCAGCACGGCTCGCGGGGGTCCCGGCCGGCGAGCGCGGCGACGAGCCGCGCCGTGGCCTCGCGCAGGAGCCCGGCGAGCGCGGCGTCGTCCGCGGGCCGCACGAGCGGGACGACGTCGCCGCCCGGCAGCCCGGCCCCCGGCTCGCGCCCGACCACGGACGCCCAGAACGACTGCACCAGTGCGACGTGGTGGGCCAGGTCGGCAGCGGTCCAACCCGGGCACGCGGGCACCTCGGCGCCGGCGGGAGCGTCCTGCACCGCTGTCACGAGCAGGGCCGAGTCGCGAGCCAGCGAGGCCAGGGCGTCCATGCCCGTCAACGTATCCCCGGGCACCTCTGACCGCGCGGCGCGCCGCAGGCCGTTAGTCTCCCCACGGCGCGACCGACGAGGTCCCGACGACGGACGGGAGGTGGGCGTGGCACGACAGGTGGTGCTGGTCAACGGGCTGCCGGGGTCGGGCAAGACGACGCTGGCGGGCCCGCTCGCCGCCCGCCTGGGCGCGCCGTGGCTGGGCAAGGACGCCGTCAAGGAGGCCCTGGCGGACGCCGTCGGACCGGGCGCCGCGCCCCTGGTCGGGACCGAGGTGGTCGGCGTCGCGGCGACGGAGGCCGTGTGGCGCCTGGCCTCGGCGCCGCTGCCGCGGGTCGTCGTCGACGCGTGGTGGTTCCGGCCGCACGACCTGGACCACGCGCTGCGCGGGCTCGCGACGGCGGGCGCGGACGCCGTCGTCGAGGTGTGGTGCGACGTGCCGCCGGACGTCGCGCGCGACCGCTCCGACGCCCGTCGACCGAGCCGGCACCCGGTGCACGCCGACGATCGGGACCCGGCCGCCACGTGGGCGGCCTGGGCGGAGCACGCCGCGCCGCTCGCCCTCGGCCCGGTGGTGCGGCAGGACACGACCGGGCCGGTGGACGTCGGCGCGCTGGCCCTGCGGGTCGCCGCCGCGCTCTCCGGGCGTCCGTCCGGGCGGGCGGTCCGGTCGTGACCCACGACGCAGCGGCCCCGCCGCCCGCCGCACCTAGGATCGAGGCATGACCTCCGGCTCCCCCGACGGCTCCGCACCGCTGACCGACCGCGTCCGCACCGCCCTGGCGTCGGTGGTCGACCCGGAGATCCGCCGCCCCATCACCGACCTGGGCATGGTGCGCTCGGTGGACGTGCACGACGGCGGCCGCGTCACGGTGGGCGTGGACCTCACGGTGGCCGGGTGCCCCATGAAGGGCACGCTGGTGCGCGACGTCACCGCCGCGGTCGAGGCGCTCGACGGCGTGACGGCGGTGGGCGTGGAGCTCGGCGTCATGACCCCGGAGCAGCGGCAGTCCCTGCGCTCGCAGCTGCGCGGCGGGGCCGGCGACCCCGTGATCCCGTTCGCCCAGCCCGGCTCGCTCACCAAGGTGTACGCCATCGCGTCCGGCAAGGGCGGCGTGGGCAAGTCGAGCGTGACGGCGAACCTCGCGGCCGCGATGGCGGCCGACGGGCTGAACGTCGGCGTCGTGGACGCGGACATCTACGGCTTCTCGATCCCCCGCATGCTCGGCGTCGACCGCCAGCCCACCCGCGTGGACTCGATGCTCCTGCCGCCGATCGAGCACGGCGTGAAGGTCGTGTCGATCGGCATGTTCGTGCCGGAGGGGCAGCCGGTCGTGTGGCGCGGGCCGATGCTGCACCGCGCGCTGGAGCAGTTCCTCGCGGACGTGTTCTGGGGCGACCTCGACGTGCTGCTGCTCGACCTGCCGCCCGGTACCGGCGACATCGCCATCTCGGTGGCGCAGCTGCTGCCCGGCAGCGAGATCGTCGTCGTGACGACGCCGCAGGCCGCCGCGGCGGAGGTCGCGGAGCGCGCCGGGTCGATCGCCACGCAGACGTCGCAGGGCGTGGTGGGCGTGGTGGAGAACATGTCGTGGCTGGAGCAGCCGGACGGGTCGCGCCTCGAGGTCTTCGGATCCGGCGGCGGGCAGCGCGTCGCGGACCGGCTGGGCGGCACGCTCGGCACGCCGGTGCCGCTGCTCGGCCAGGTGCCGCTCGACGTCGCCGTCCGTGCGGCGGGCGACGACGGCACGCCCGTCGTGCTGTCGGACCCCGGCTCCGCCGGCGCACGCGTGCTGCGCGACGTCGCCCGCGCGCTGGCCGGCCGGTCCCGCGGCCTCGCGGGCATGCGGCTGAACCTCAGCCCCGTCCAGGGCTGAGGCGCGGTAGCCTCGCCCGGGCGCCCCGCGGCGCCACCCCCGGTTCACCCTGCGAAGGAGCTGTCCTGCCATGAGCACGCCCGAGTGGCTCGAGTCCTGGTCCGACGACGAGGGGGCGCGCCGCGTCCGCGACCTGTTCGCCCAGGTCTTCGGTGACGACGGTGCGCCCGACGGCGTCTGGTCCGCCCCGGGCCGGGTCAACCTCATCGGCGAGCACACCGACTACAACGGCGGTCTCGCGCTGCCGACCGCGCTGCCGCACCGCACGTACGTCGCGCTGCGGCACCGGGACGACGACGTCGTCCGTCTCGGGTCCGCGCAGGCGCCGGGCGAGGTCTGGTCGGCCCGCCTGTCCGACGTCGCGCCGGGCGCCGTGACGGGCTGGGGCGCGTACGTCGCGGGCGTCGCGTGGGCGCTCGGCGAGGCCGGCCACCCGGTGCGCGGCTTCGACGCCGTCGTCGACTCGTGCGTGCCGTTCGGCGCCGGGCTGTCGTCGTCCGCGGCGCTGGAGTGCGCCGTCGCGGTCGCGCTGGACGAGACCGGCGGCCTGGGCCTCGCGGGCGACGACGCGGGCCGGGCGACGCTGGTCACGGCCTGCGTGCGCGCGGAGAACGAGATCGCCGGGGCCCCGACGGGCGGCATGGACCAGGCCGCGTCGCTGCGCGCCACCGCGGGGCACGCGCTGCTCGTCGACTCGCGGCCCGGGCTGTCCGCGCTGGAGTCCGGCACGCCCGTGCCGTTCGACCTGGCGGCCGCGGGCCTCACGCTGCTCGTCGTCGACACCCGCGCGGAGCACGCGCTCGTCGACGGCCAGTACGCCGAGCGGCGCGCCACCTGCGAGCGCGCGGCCGCGCTGCTCGGGGTCGAGACCCTCCGCGACGTCGACCCGGCCCGCCTGGACGAGACGCTCGCCGCGCTCGAGCCGCACGACCCGGACGGCGTCCTGGCACGGCGCGTGCGGCACGTGGTCACCGAGATCGACCGCACCGCGCGGTTCCGCGACCTCGTCGCCGACGGCCGGGTGGACGAGGTCGGGCCGCTGATGGTCGCGTCCCACACCTCGCTGCGGGACGACTACGAGGTCTCCGCCCGCGAGCTCGACCTCGTCGTCGACGCCGCGCTTGCCGCCGGCGCACTCGGTGCGCGCATGACGGGCGGCGGGTTCGGCGGCTCGGCGATCGCGCTGGTGCGCGCGGACGCCGTCGACGCCGTGGCGGCGGCCGTGCAGGACGCGTTCGCGGCCGCCGGGCTGCGGTCGCCGGGATTCCTCCTCGCCCCGCCGTCCGCGCCGGCGGGCCGCACCGCCTGAGCGCACGACCTGCGGCGTCTCCTCCCGGATGCCGGTGACGCGGGCACCTGCCTACGGTGCGAGGGCCCGGCGGCAGCTCCGCCGCCGGGCCCGATCGTTCGAGGAGGAGCGATGCCAGCACGCACCACCCTGCGCCGCGCCGGGGCGGCGGCGCTCACGGCGCTCGTCGCCGCGAGCACGGCCGTCGGCGCCACGGCCGGCGCCGACAGGGACCGAGGCCAGGACGGGCGCCACGACGCCGGGCACGCCGCCGGACACCAGAGGGACCGGGCGCGGAACGTCATCGTGCTCCAGGGCGACGGCATGGGCCTGGCGGCCCGGGAGCTGATCCGCCTCGGGACCGTGGGCAAGGACGGCCACCTCGTGATGGACAGCCTGGACGAGGCCGGCTGGACCGCGACAGACTCCGCCGACCCCGAGGACGCCGTGACCGACTCGGCGGCCGGCGCGACGGCGTTCGCCACGGGGGAGCGCACGTTCAACGGCGCCGTGGGCGTCGACGCGGACGGCAACCCCGTCCCCACGCTGCTCGAGGACGCGCAGCGCGCGGGCAAGGCGACCGGACTCGTGTCGACGGCGCAGGTCACCGACGCCAGCCCGGCCGCGTTCGGCGCGCACGTCACCGACCGGTACGACCAGAGCGAGATCGCGCGGCAGTACCTGGAGGAGTCGAAGCCCGACGTCCTGCTGGGCGGCGGCGAGGACTTCTGGTACCCGGAGGGCGAGCCCGGCGCGTGGCCCGACAACCCGCCGGAGGACCCCGAGGAGCAGAGCAAGGGCACGGAGGGCAACCTCGTCGAGCGGGCCCAGGAGCTCGGCTACACGTACGTGAGCGACGCCGCCGGCCTCGCCGACGCGGACGGCCGGAAGCTGCTCGGCCTGTTCGCGAACGAGGAGATGTTCCAGCAGGCGAACGAGGGCGAGGGCGACGTCTACTCCCCCGAGGTGCCGCTGGTCGACATGGCCGCCAAGGCCCTCGACGTGCTCCAGCGCGACCGCGACGGGTTCTTCCTCTTCCTCGAGGAGGAGGCGATCGACGAGTTCGCGCACCAGAGCAACGCGACGCGCACGATCGAGGCGGGCAGGTCGCTCGACGAGACCGTCGCGCTCGCCCTCGACTTCCAGCAGAGGCACCGGGACACGCTGGTCCTCGTCGTCGGCGACCACGCCACGGGCGGACTCGCGATCGAGAACGTCGACCCCGAGGACGAGTCGGGCGAGGGGCAGACGGCCGAGGACGGGCCGTTCCCCGTCGCCGGGACGGACCTCGAGTTCACCGTCGACTGGACCACCGGCGGGCACACCGGCGAGGCCACGCCGATCACGGCGCAGGGGCCCGGCGCCGAGCTCCTGTCCGGGCCGCAGCTCAACACCGACGTGCACGACGCCGTCCAGCGGGCGATGTTCCCGCGCGGCCACCGCTGACCAGCGGTGTTGTGGGCGGGCGTCTGGCCCTGTTTCGATCCCGAAACAGGGCCAAACGCCCGCTCACAACGTCCTTACAGGTCGTAGGTGGCGACGACGGCGGCGTGGTCGGACCAGCGCTCCTCGTAGGTGGGGGCGCGGTCGACCTCGACCTTGACGGCACGTGGCGCCAGCGCGGCGTTGGCGAGCTGGTAGTCGATGCGCCAGCCGCGGTCGTTGACGTACGACTGCCCGCGCCACGACCACCAGGTGTACGGCCCGGGGCCCTCGCCGCCGTGCGCGCGGCCGAGGTCGGCCCAGCCGAGCTCGTCGAGCCAGCGGTCGACGTACGCGCGCTCCTGCGGCAGGAATCCCGCGCTCCTGAGGTTGCCCTTCCAGTTCGCGATGTCCTCGTTGCGGTGGGCGATGTTGAGGTCGCCCGCCACGACGGCAGGGTGCTCCGCCGCGGCGAGCTCGCCGAGGCGCGCGGTGACCTTGTCGAGGTGCGCGTACTTGGCCGCCATCGTGTGCTCCTGGCCAGGGGCGTTGGAGCCCGAGTGCAGGTAGGCGGAGACGACGGTGAGCAGGCCGCCACCGGGCAGCTCGACGTCGGCCTCGACCCAGCGGCCCGTGTCCACGGGAGGCTCGGGCTCGCCGACCGGGCCGTGGGCCTCGAGGCCCATCCGCACGGCGTGCAGCGGCAGGCGCGACGCGACGGCGACGCCCGCGCGGCCCTTGAGGTCGCTGGGCAGGTGGGCGACGTGCCAGCCCTCGAGGTACTCGTGGACGAGCTCGTCGGGGGCCCGCACCTCCTGGAGCAGGAGGACGTCGGGGGTGCGGGCGGCGATCCAGGCGTCCATGTTGCGGCGGAAGGCGGCACGGATGCCGTTGACGTTGGCGGTGGCGACGGTCAGCACGCCCGACATCCCATCACAGGACGCCGACACCCCGCCGCCACCGACCTGCCCGGCCGGACGTCGGGTGCGTCACTCCCCGCGGTAGGCGGCCTCCAGCGCGGCGACGTCGATCTTGCCCATCTTCAGCATCGCGTTCATGGTGCGGAGGTTGGCCTCCGTCGTGTAGTCGCCGGACAGCTCCTCGAGCTGCTTCGGGATCACCTGCCAGGAGATGCCGAACTTGTCCTTGCACCAGCCGCAGGGCCCGGGCTCGCCGCCGTCGGAGGTGAGCACCTCCCAGTACCGGTCCACCTCCTCCTGCGAGTCCACCCGCAGGTAGAAGCTGAACGCCTCGTTCAGCCGGAACTCCGGGCCGGCGTTCAGGCCCGTCACAGGAAGCCCCGCTACCGTGAACTCGACGACGAACGGTTCGCCGGCCTCCGCCCCCGGCACCCCCTCGGGCGACGTGAGCACCGACTCCACCGACGACCCCGGGATGTGCTCGGCGTAGAAGGCCGCCGCCTCGTGCGCGCAGTTGTTCCCGAACCACAGGTGCGTGCGTGCGGTCACCATGGCCGCTCCCTCCTGACGGGCACCGTCCCTCGCGGCCGGTGCGGGCACCCTTCCGACCGACGAGCGAACCGGAACTCATCGGTGTCGGTCCGCCGTCCCGGCACGCCGCTCGACGAAGGTAGAGACATGCCGCTTCCCGTCAGCCCCGAGATCCTGGTCGTGCTGGGCACCCGCCCGGAGGCGATCAAGCTGTTCCCGCTGATCCAGCGCCTGCAGGACCACCCGCGACTGCGCCCGGTCGTCGTCACGACCGGGCAGCACAAGGAGCTCGTGGACTACGTGCTGCAGGAGGCCGGGTGCGAGGTCGCCGGCGACCTCGGCGTCGGCCGCCCGGGACTGACGCTGAACCAGCTCTCGTCGGCGGTGATCGCCGGGCTCGACGCGTTCGTCACGGACCGGTACGGGCCGCCCCCGGAGCGGATGACCGGGCGCGTCCGCGAGGACCACTACCCCGCGGCCTGCATCGTGCACGGCGACACGTCCAGCGCCGCCGCGGCCGCCGTCGCCGCGTTCCACCTGCGCATCCCCGTGCTCCACGTCGAGGCGGGGCTCCGCACCGGCACGACGCTGTCGCCGTTCCCCGAGGAGCTCAACCGCCAGCTCGTCGCGCGCATCGCCTCCTTCCACGCGGCCCCCACGCGCAGCAACGTGCAGAACCTCGTGCGTGAGGGCGTCGACATCGGCCGCACGTTCGTCACCGGCAACACCGGCATCGACGCGCTGCGCTGGGCGGCCGCGCGCGAGGTGCCGTACGGGCGGCCCGAGCTGGCGTGGCTGGAGGACGACGCGACGTCGCCCGTCGTCACGGTCACCGCGCACCGCCGGGAGAACTGGGGGGAGGGCATCACGAGCATCGCGCGGGCGGTGCACCGGCTGGCCGACGCCCACCCGGACGTCCGGTTCGTCGTGCCGGTGCACCCCAACCCCCGGGTGGCGCAGACGGTGCGTGACGAGCTCGGCGGCGTCGGGACCGTGACGCTCACGGCGCCCATGGAGTACCACACCTTCGCCCGCCTGCTGGCGCGGTCGACCCTGGTGATCACCGACTCCGGCGGCATCCAGGAGGAGGCGCCCGCGCTCGGCGTGCCCGTGCTGGTCGCCCGCACGACGACGGAGCGCTCCGAGGGCGTCGAGGCGGGCACGCTCGAGCTCGTGGGCACGGACGCCGACACGATCGTGGCCGCCGCCACCCGGGTGCTCACCGACCCCGCCGCGCACGCGGCGTTCTCCCGCCAGCCCAACCCCTACGGCGACGGCCACGCCGCCGCGCGCATCGTCGACGCGCTGGAGCACCTGGTCTTCAACTCCCCCGTGCCGCAGACGTCCGGCCCGGGGTTCGTGCGCGCCCAGGTGCTCGAGTGGGCGGGCTTCCGCCGCACGGACGCCGTCGACGGGCCCGAGTTCGTGCGCGAGCCCGGCCCCGTGGACCACGTGCCGCAGGACCTCGAGGGCGTGGTCATCGCCCCGAAGTCGACGGTCGACCCCTACGACGTGGGGCCCGAGTGAGCGCCGTCGCCTCGGCTGCGGCGACCGCCCCGTGGTGGGACCCGTACCGCGGCATGCCGGTGGGCGTGCAGGTGCTCATGTGGTTCCTGCTCGCGCTCACGCTCGTCACCGTCGGGGTGATCGTGTGGCTCGTGGTGCGCGCCTGGTTCGAGCGCCGCCGGCAGCGCCGCGCCGTCGAGCAGGCGCGGGAGGACGACTACCTGTGGGTCTTCGTCGTCCCGGCGCTGAACGAGGAGGTGACGATCGCCGACAGCGTCAGCCGCCTCGTCGCCGTCCAGGCGACGCACAAGGCGATCGTCGTCGTCGACGACGGGTCCGACGACGGCACGCCCGAGGTGCTCGCCCGCCTGCGGGCGGAGGTGCCCGAGCTCCGGGTGCTGCGCCGCGAGCTGCCGAACGCCCGCGTGGGCAAGTCGGCGGGCCTCGACAACGCCTGGGAGTTCATCCACGACGAGGTCCTCACGGGCCGGTACGCCGGCTGGCCGACGACCCGCGTCGTCGTCGGCGTGGTGGACGCCGACGGACGCATCCCGGCCGACGCGCCGCGGGCGCTGGCCGGCGCGTTCACGGACGACCGGGTGGGCGGCGTGCAGGCGCTGGTGCGGATCTACAACCGCCGGCACTACCTCACCTGGGGCCAGGACGTGGAGTTCGGCGTGATGGCGTACGTCTACCAGCTGGGCCGCTCCGCCTGGGGGACGGCGAACATGGGCGGCAACGGGCAGTACGTGCGGCTCGCAGCGCTCGACGACGTCGTCGTCACGGAGAAGCTGCCGCCCGGTGTCGAGCGCGGCCCGTGGCGCGACCGCCTCACCGAGGACCAGGACATCGGCGTGCGGCTGATCCGTGCCGGCTGGCGCGGCCGCCAGACGGTCCTGACCACCGTCG
Source organism: Isoptericola variabilis (assembly GCF_050311655.1). GTDB lineage: Bacteria > Actinomycetota > Actinomycetes > Actinomycetales > Cellulomonadaceae > Isoptericola > Isoptericola variabilis. The sequence continues at coordinate 284,533 of NZ_JBNOZM010000001.1, read as the reverse complement.
ACCAGCAGGGCGTGACGAGCCTGCGCCGCCTGTTCAAGCAGCGGGTGCGCTGGGCGCAGGGGAACTGGCAGGCCTTCTCGCTGCTGCGCGGCGCCCTGCGCACGCCCGTGTCGCTGGGCGCACGGCTCGACCACGTCGCCTACCTGCTCATGCCGCTGCTGCAGCTCCTCATGGGGCTCGGCCTCGTGCTGTCGCTGGCGTTCTGGCTGTTCGGCGACGTCCCGTTCGTCTCCGGCTGGTGGCCGTCGCTGGTGTTCTTCGCGACGCTCACGCTGGTGCCGAGCTTCCTCACCCTGCTGATGACCACCGAGACCGGCCGGCACCCGTTCCTGCGCGCCGTGTTCGGGCTCGTCCCGTACATGCTCTACACCTGGCTGCTGTGGCCGGTCGTCACCGTGGCGCTGGTCCGCGAGCTCGCCGGGCGGCGCACGTGGACCAAGACCGACCGCGAGCCGCTCGACGCCAACCTGCCCGACGACGAGCCCGCGGCCGGGCCCGCTGCGACCGGCTGAGCGTCACGACGCCGCGAGGCGCGACTTCTCCTTCTCGACGTCGAACGTGGCGGCGGGCCACTGCGGGTCGATGTCCTCGAGCGCGTCCAGCAGCAGCGCCTGCACGGCGAGCCGGGCGTACCACTTGGCGTTCGCGGGGACGACGTACCAGGGCGCGTGGTCGGTGGAGGTGCGCTCGAAGACGGTCTGGAAGGCGTCCATGTAGGCCGGCCAGAGCAGTCGCTCGTCGACGTCACCGGGGTTGTACTTCCAGTGCTTGTCGGGGCGCTCGAGACGCTCGCCCAGCCGCGCCTTCTGCTCCTCGGGCGAGATGTGCAGCATCACCTTGACGATCCGCGTGCCGCGCGCGACCAGCTCGGACTCGAACGCGTTGATCGCGCCGTACCGCCGCTCGATCTCCTGGGGCGGGGCGAGCTCGCGCACCTTGCCGATGAGCACGTCCTCGTAGTGGGAGCGGTCGAAGACGCCGATGTAGCCGGCCTCGGGGACCTCCTTCTCGACGCGCCACAGGAAGTCGTGCGCCAGCTCCTGCGGCGTCGGCTTCTTGAACGCCACGAGGTGCACGCCCTGCGGGTCCGTCGCCCCGATGACGTGCCGCACGATGCCGCCCTTGCCCGCGGAGTCCATCGCCTGCAGCACGAGCAGCACCGCCGGCGCGGACGGGTCCTCGCGGCTCTGGGCGTACAGGCGCTCCTGCAGCTCGTCGAGCTCCTGCTCGCCGGCGAGCAGGTCGGCCGCGCCGTCCTTCTTCTTCCCGTCGTACCCGGGCTTCGCGTCCGGGTCCACGTCCGCGAGCCGGAACCCCGGCCCCACCCTCAGCAGCTCGCCCGGCTCGCCCGACCACCCACGCTGGCTTCTCGCGACCATGCGCACATCATGGCGGACGCGGCCGGGCCCGTCGCCCCGGAGGACGACGGGCCCGGATGTCGGTCGAGACCGTGGCGGCGCAGGATTTACTTCTGCGCCGCGCGCTCCGCGGCCTCGACGGCGTTGCGGAACAGCATCGCGATCGTGGTCGGCCCCACGCCGCCGACGCGCGGCGTGATCGCCCCGGCGACCTCGGCGCACGACTCGTCCACGTCGGGCAGCAGCTTGCGTCCCTCGTACCGGACGCCCCCGCCGACGACGGTCACGCCCGGCGAGAGGTGCTCAGGCTGCAGGATGCCGGGCACCCCGGCGGCCGCGATGACGATGTCGGCGCGCCGGGTGTACTCCGGCCAGTCGGGCACGCCGGTGTGGACCACGGTGACGGCCGCGTTCGCCGTCGGCCGCTTCTGCGACAGCAGCAGGGCGAGGGGCCGCCCGAGCGTCGTGCCGCGGCCGAGGATGCAGACCTCGCGCCCGGCCACCGGGATCTCGTAGTGCGCCAGCAGGGCCTCGATCCCCGCCGGGGTCGCCGGCACGGGGCCGGGCATCCCGAGCGCGAGGCGCCCCATGTTCACCGGGTGCAGGCCGTCGACGTCCTTGTCCGGGTCCAGGGCGAGCATGGCCGCGTCGAAGTCGATCTGCGGGGGCGGCGGGTTCTGGATGAGGACGGAGCCGACGTCGTCGGCGTCGTTCATCTCCCGCACAGCCGCCAGGACGTCCGCCTGGGTGGCGTCCTGCGGCAGGTGGATGTGCGGCGAGGTGAACCCGAGCTCGGTCGCCTTGTCCATCTTCATCCGGATGTACCCGGCGCTCGCCGAGTCGTCCCCGACGAGGATCGTGCCGAGGCCGGGGCGGCGCCCCGCGGCGACGAGCGCGTCGATGCGCGGGGCGAGGTCCGCGAAGACCGCCTCCGCGACCGGCTTGCCCGGCAGCAGGCGGGCCGTCACTGCTGCAGCCCGGGGTAGAGCGGGAAGTCGGCGGTGAGCTTCGCGACGCGGGCCGCGAGCGCGTCGACGTCGGCCGAGGCGCCGTCGCGCAGGGCGACGGCGATGATGTCCGCGACCTCGGTGAACTCGGCGTCGCCGAACCCTCGGGTGGCGAGCGCCGGCGTGCCGATGCGCAGGCCGGAGGTGACGCGCGGCGGGCGCGGGTCGAACGGCACGGCGTTGCGGTTCACGGTGATGCCGGCGTCGTGCAGGAGGTCCTCGGCCTGCTGGCCGTCGAGCGCGGAGTTCCGCAGGTCCACGAGCACCAGGTGCACGTCGGTGCCGCCGGTGAGGACGGAGACGCCCTGCTCGGCGACGTCGGCCTGCGACAGGCGCTCGGCGATGATCTGCGCGCCGCGCAGCGTGCGCTCCTGGCGGTCCTTGAACTCGTCGGTGCCGGCGACCTTGAACGCCACCGCCTTGGCCGCGATCACGTGCATGAGCGGGCCACCCTGCTGGCCGGGGAACACGGCCGAGTTGATCTTCTTGGCGTGCTCCTCCTTGCTCAGGATGAAGCCGGAGCGCGGGCCACCGATGGTCTTGTGCACCGTGGAGGAGACGACGTCGGCGTGCGGCACGGGGCTCGGGTGCAGGCCCGCGGCCACGAGGCCGGCGAAGTGCGCCATGTCCACCCACAGCTTGGCGCCGACCTCGTCCGCGACCTCGCGGAACGCGGCGAAGTCGAGGTGGCGGGGGTAGGCGGACCAGCCGGCGATGATGACGTCGGGACGGTGCTCGAGGGCGCGCTTGCGGACCTCGTCCATCTCGATCCGGTACGACTGCGGGTCGACGCCGTAGGCGCCGACGTCGTAGAGCTTGCCGGAGAAGTTGATCTTCATGCCGTGCGTGAGGTGGCCGCCGTGGGCCAGCTCGAGGCCGAGGATCTTGTCGCCCGCGTTGATGAGGGCGTGCAGCACGGCCGCGTTGGCCTGGGCGCCGGAGTGCGGCTGCACGTTGGCGGCCTCGGCACCGAACAGGTCCTTGGCGCGGGCGATCGCGAGGTTCTCCGCGATGTCGACCTGCTCGCAGCCGCCGTAGTAGCGGCGGCCCGGGTAGCCCTCGGCGTACTTGTTGGTCAGGACGCTGCCCTGCGCCTGCAGGACCGCGCGCGGGACGAAGTTCTCGCTCGCGATCATCTCGAGGGTGTCGCGCTGGCGGGCCAGCTCCCCGTCGAGCACGGCCGCGATCTCGGGGTCGAGCTCGGCCAGGGGCGCGTTGAACGTGGGGTCGGGAGTGCTCATCGGCGTTCTCCTGCTGTGTCGGACGGACGTGTCGGACGACGACCGGGCCCAGGCGAACGACCCGTCGTCTGCACAGCGCGTCGCTCCCCGGTGGTGATCCACCTGTACGCCAGTCGCGACCCTCGCGATCCTAGCCGATCGCCCCGTGACGGTCCCCCGGCGACCACGACGGCGGGCCGTCGAGCCGCAGCAGGCGCACGCCGTGCGCGGGGACCTCGACGTCGAGCACGGTGTCGCCGCCGGTCGCCGCGGTCGCGGGGAGCAGCGGCACCGGCTCGCCCGACCACACGTCGACCACGGACCCGGGGCTCCCCGGCAGCCCGGCGGAGGCGGCGCGCACCCGCACCCGGCGGACGTCGGGCGCGGTGCTGAAGACGCCCGCCCAGCGCGTGGCGCCGTCGTCGGTCGCGGCGCCCCAGACCACGGTCTCGCAGCCCGGCTGCCCCTCCCGCAGGAGCTCGCGGCCGCCGCCGGAGCGGTGCGCGACCTCGAGGACGCCCGGGTGCGCCAGGTCGGCGAGCGTCGCGTCGTCGGAGGTGGGCAGGTCGCCGCCCACGAACAGCGGCGAGCGCGCGAGGCACCACAGGCTCAGCATCGTGCGCCGCTCGGCGACGGTGAGGAGCGAGTGGCGGGGCTCGCCGCGCTCGGCCCGCACCCCGATGCGGCCCAGCGGCAGCATGTCGGCGTCGGCCCAGCCGCCGGGCCCGGAGTGCGGTGCCCAGCGGGCCATGCGGCCGAGCTGCGCCTCGACGTCGGGCCACCGGTCCCACAGGTCGTCCGAGACGCGCCACATGTCGGCGTGCTCCCGCAGGTGCTCGAGGTGGGCGAGGGACAGCTCCGTGCCGGGCGACAGGGAGACGACGATCCGGCGCCCGTGCCGTTCCTCGGCCCGACGGACGGCGAGCGACAGCGCCTCCACGGCGTCCCGGTGGTACGGCGCGAGCATGTCGTCGACCTTGAGGAAGTCGACGCCCCAGCCGACGACGTGGTCGATCATCGCGTCGAGCCAGGCCTGCGCGCCGGGGTGGTCGTGGCGCAGGCCGTAGCAGTCGGAGTTCCAGGGGCACGTGCTGCCCCGGTCGGCGATCTCGCCGGTGCGGTACGGCGTGCCGGGGACGGGGAGGTCCGCCTCGACCGCGCGACGCGCGATGCCCCGCATGAGGTGGATGCCGAACCGCAGGCCCAGGTCGTGCACGGCAGCGGCGAGCGGTGCGAAGCCGTGGCCTCCCGCGGACGACGGGAAGCGCCCGGGCACCGGCTGCAGGAACCCGTGCTCGTCGAACAGCAGCGGCGCGTCGTCGTTGTAGCCCCCCGCGCGCGCCGTCGGCTCGTACCACTGGATGTCCACCACCACGGTGTCCCACCCGGCGGCCGCCAGCGCCCCGCCGTCGTGGGTCGCCAGGAGCCGCGCGTTCGCCAGCACCTCGGCCTCGGTGACCGTGGTGCCGTAGCTGTCCCACGAGTTCCAGCCCATGGGCGGTCGCGACGCCCCTGCCCTGGCGGCCCTCGGCCCGCCCACCTGCTCGTGCACCGTCGCTCCCCCTCGCCGCCCGCGGCGATACATCGTTGTAGGAGTCGCCATCCTGCCCGCCGGCGACGGCGGGGTCAATCGTCACGCGCCGCCCGCGGGCTCACCCTGACGCACCCCATCTCTACATCGTTGCAGAGGCGTGACCCGAGCCACTTGACCGCGCGCCCCGGGCCATGTCAGATTGGGCGCCGTCGATGGCTCTTCATCGATGTAAACCGCATCGGGGCGACGCCGCGCCGACGCGGACCGGATCTCCCCGAGAGGACCCCGTGATGAGGAAGTCACGCCTGATCGCCGGCATCGCCGCCGCCCTGGTGGCCACCAGCGCCCTCGCCGCCTGCGGCTCCGGCGACGGGAGCAGCGCCGACGACGGCACGCTCACGTTCATGTTCCGCGGCGGCGACGACGAGAAGAAGGCCTACCAGGAGGCCATCGACCGCTTCACCGAGGACACCGGCGTGAAGGTGAAGGTCATCGTCACGGACGCGGACCAGTACGCCACCAAGCTCCAGGCCGCCGTGGCCGGGAACAAGGTGCCCGACGTCTTCTACGTCGAGCAGGGCAGCCTGCAGTCCTACGTCTCCTCCGGCGTCCTCATGGACATCACCGACCAGGTGGCCGAGCAGGGCGTCGACCTCGACAACGTCTGGCCCTACGGCGTCGACTCCTACCGCTTCGACGGCACCCTCCAGGGCACGCCCGAGGGGCAGCTCTACGCGCTGCCGAAGGACGTGGGCCCGATGGCGCTGGGCTACAACAAGACCCTGCTCGAGGAGGCGGGAGTCGAGCTGCCGGACGCCGACGAGCCGATGACCCGCGAGGACTGGCTGAAGATCCTCAAGATGGTCACGAAGGACACCGACGGCGACGGCGAGGTCGACCAGTGGGGCACCGGCCTCAACGTCAACTGGACCCTGCAGTCGTTCGTCTGGAGCAACGGCGGCGACTGGACCAACGCCGACCGCACCCAGGTCACCGTCGACACGCCGGAGTTCGCCGACGCGCTGCAGTTCTTCGCCGACCTCACTACCAAGGAGAAGGTCACGCCCAACCCGGAGCAGGCGGCGACGCTCGACACCTACCAGCGGTTCATGGAGGGTCAGATCGCGTTCTTCCCGGTGGGCCCGTGGGACGTGAGCACCTACAACGACCTCGACTTCGACTACGACCTGATGCCGTGGCCGACCGGCAAGTCCGGTGAGCCCGCCACCTACATCGGCTCCCTCGGCATCGGCGTCTCGAACACCACGGCCCTGCCCGAGGACGCCGTCAAGCTCGCCACCTACCTGTCCACCGACGAGACGGCGCAGCAGACCCTCGTCGACGCCAACATCCAGATCCCCAACCGGATCGACACGGCCGAGCAGTGGGCGACGGCAGAGGACGCCGAGCCGGCCAACCGCCAGGAGTTCCTCGACATCGTCGAGGAGTACGGCCGCGCGATGCCCGCCGCCTACACCTACAGCACGCAGTGGTACGACGAGCTGTTCGTCGGCATCCAGCCGGTCCTCGACGGCAAGACGACGGCCGCGGACTACCTCGCCGAGGTGCAGCCGCGCATGCAGGACCTGCTCGACCAGACGAACGAGCAGGCCGAGCAGGCCGCCGCGGCCGGCTCCGCCCCGTGACGCGTCCGGACCGCGCCGCCGCGCCCCGCTGACGCCCACCCCTGATGCGGTGCGGCCGCCCCGTCCCCGGCGGCCGCACCGCCCTGACCGCACGTTCCTGGACGAAGGAGTCTGCGATGACGTCCACCGCCACGCCGGCGCAGGCCGGCACCCGCCCCCTGGCGCCGGCCCCCGACCCCGCGCCGCCCCGACGCGGCGGGACCTCGCGGCTCCACCGCGCCGAGAAGAGGTGGGCGCTGCTGTTCGTGGCCGCGCCCGTGCTCGGTTACCTGCTGTTCGTGCTGTACCCGACGCTCTTCGCCCTGTACGCGTCGCTGACCCGGTGGAACGGGCTGGGGCCGATGCAGTTCATCGGCCTCGACAACTACGTCGCCCTGCTGAGCGACGAGCGTTTCCTCCAGTCGCTGTTCAACACGTTCTTCTACATGATCGGTATCCCGATCGGCCTCGCGATCTCGCTCGCGCTCGCCATCGCGATGAACCGCAAGATCATCGGGCTCACCGCCTTCCGCACGATCTACTACATCCCGGTGATCTCGTCGATCGCCGCGGTCGCGATCCTGTGGCAGTGGGCCTACAACGGCGACTTCGGCCTGGTGAACCAGTTCCTCGCCTTCTTCGGCATCGACGGCCCCAACTGGCTGGCGGACACCACCTGGGCCAAGCCCGCCATCATCCTCATGGCGGTCTGGAAGGGCCTCGGGTACTCGATGCTCCTGTACCTGGCCGCCATCCAGTCGGTGCCGCGGTCCCTGTACGAGGCGACGGCGCTCGACGGCGCCGGCGCGTGGCGCCAGTTCCGCGCGATCACCCTGCCGATGGTGCGCCCGGTGACGTTCTTCCTCGTGGTCACGCAGGTGATCGCCGGCGCGATGATCTTCACCGAGATCAACATCATGACGCCCACGGGCGGCCCCGAGTACTCCACGGCGTCCGCCGTCTTCTACATCTGGAAGCAGGCGTTCCAGTACCGGCAGATGGGCTACGCGACGGCGGCGGCGATCGTGCTCGGGATCCTCATCCTGGTCATCACGCTCATCCAGTTCCGCCTGAACAAGCGCAACAGCTTCGCGATCGACTGAGGCCCGGAGACACCCATGACCACCGCCACGCCCACGGACCTGCCCACCGCCGTGCCCACCAGCACGGCCCCGGCCGCGCACCACCTCGGCCGCAAGGCACGCACGCGGCTCACCGACACCGTCGTCTGGATCGTCCTCGCCGCCGGCGCGATCTTCATGCTCGCCCCGCTGCTGTGGATGCTGTCCACCTCGCTGAAGACCAAGCTCGAAGTCTTCGCCCTGCCGCCCGTCTGGATCCCCGAGGCGCCCCAGTGGGACACCTACGTGCGGATGTGGACCGACTCGTACGTGCTCGACGGCATCCGCAACAGCCTGGTCGTGTCGCTCAGCGTCACGGTGGTCGGGACGTTCACCTGCGCCCTGGCCGCGTTCGCCCTCGCCAAGATGCGCATGCCGTTCAAGAACGCGATCTTCATCGGGCTGCTCTCCGGGATCATGATCCCGTTCCCGACTTTGATGATCCCGCAGTTCGTCATGTTCTCGAAGCTGGGCTGGGTCGACACGCTGCTGCCGCTCATCGTCCCGGCGATCTTCGGCAACATCGTGATGATCTTCTTCCTGCGCCAATACCTGTCGAGCGTGCCGGACTCCCTCGTCGAGGCGGCCAAGATCGACGGCGCCTCGTACTGGCAGATCTTCTGGCGCATGATCATGCCGATCATCCGACCGGCCGTCGCCGCGCAGTTCATCCTCTGGTTCATGGCGGTGTGGAACGACTACCTCGCGCCGATCCTGTACCTGAACACCCCGGAGCGGCAGACCCTCCAGGTGGTCATCGCCAACATGAACGTCCAGTACGCGACCCAGCGCGACTACCCGCTCATCATGGCGGCGTCCGTCGTCGCGCTGCTGCCCATCCTCGTGGTCTTCCTGATCTTCCAGCGGCAGATCATCGAGTCCGTCGCGCTCACCGGCACGAAGGGCTGACGATGACGGACACGACCTCCCCCGACGCGCCGGCCCCCGAGCTCCCGGACACCTCGGCCTGGGGCGGGCGCCACGTGCACGACCCCACCGCGGTGCGTGACGACGACGGCGTCTACTGGCTCTTCTCCACCGACGCGCGCTCCGACGGCCCCGCCCGCGGGGGCGTGCAGGTGCGCCGCTCCGACGACCTGGTGACGTGGGACTTCCACGGCTGGGCTCTGCCCGGCGTCCCCGCGCCGGCCGCCGCCTGGTCCGGCGCCGAGGGCCTGTGGGCGCCGGAGGTCGTGCGGGTGGAGACCGCTGACGGACCCGTCTGGCGGATGTACTACTCGGCGTCGACGTTCGGCTCGCGCCGCTCCGCCATCGGGCTCGCGGAGGCGCCGCACCCGTCCGGCCCGTGGACCGACCGCGGGATCGTCGTGGCCAGCGACCACGCCGAGCCGCCCGCGGGGCTGGGCCACCCCAACGCCATCGACGCCAACGTCGTGACGGAGCCGGACGGGACGCAGTGGCTCGTGTACGGGTCGTTCTTCGGCGGGATCCACGCGCTGCCGCTCGACGCCGCTACGGGGCTCGTGGCCGACGGGTTCGCGCCCGGGACCGGCGCGCTGCACGCGGCCCCGGGCCGCCTCCTGGCGCGCCGGTCCCGAGCCGCCGACGGCGCGGTCGAGGGCGCGTTCGTGCTCCCCCGTCCGGGCGGCGGCTGGGCGCTGCTCGTGTCGTACGACTCGCTCGGCGGCAGCTACCACCTGCGCGCGGGCGTCGGGGACGCCGTCGTCGGCCCGTACCGCGACCGTCGCGGGCACCTCCTGACCGACGTGGACGCCGACCCGTGGTCGGTGGGCGTGCCCGTGCTCGCGGGGCACCGGCTCGCGGGCGGGCCCGGGATCCTCGCCCCCGGCCACGCCTCGGTGCTCACGGAGCGGGTGCCGGCCACGCTGCCCGACGCGGGCACGCACGGACGCCAGCTGCTGGTCCACCACGTGCGCGACGCCGACGCACCCACCGAGCACCGCCTCCAGCTGCGCCGCCTGGTGTGGACGCACGACGGCTGGCCGCTCGTCGCTCCGCAGCCGTGGGCCGGCCCCGGGCGCGAGGACGACGACGTCTCCCGCTGGCCGACCGACCCGGCCGTCCTCGACGGCCTGTGGGAGCAGCTCACCCCGGGCACCGAACCGACACGCGTGCAGGACGGCGCCACCGGCCCGCTCGAGGCGCGCGACCACGCGCGGTCGCTGGGCGGCGGACGTTTCGCGTGGACGGCCCCCGACGGCGCGACCGTGTCCGCCGTCGTGCACCCGGCGTGGGACGCCGTGCGGGACCGCGCCACCCTGTGCCTCGAGGCGCTGGACGACGCGGGCCGCGTCACGCTCGCGACGAGGCTCCCGTGACGGCCCCCGCGCCCGACCGCGCGGCGGTGCGCACCGCCGTCGCCGACGCCGAGGTGCCCGGCTGGGCGGGCGGCGTCATGCTCGCCCTGCGCTGGGTGACGCTGCTGGTCGAGGTCTCGGCCATGGTCGCGCTGGGCACCCTCGCCGGCGGCGTGCTGCTCGGCATCGGGCCGGGCCTGCGCGCGGGCGCCGTCGTCGCCGCGCGGATGACGGCGGAGCCCACGCCGTGGCGCACCTTCTGGCGTGCCTGGCGCGACGGGTTCGGCCGGTCCGCGGCGCTCTTCGCCCCCGCGTGGGTCGTCGCCGCGCTGCTCTGGCTCGACGGCGCGGTCCTCGGGCTGCTCGACGGGCCCGTGCGCGCCCTGCTGACGGGTGGGCTGCTCGTCGTCGGCGCGTGGGGCGTCGTCGTCCTCGCGTGCTGGCCGACGGTCGTGACGCGGTACCGGAGCGGGGCCGCCGCGACGTGGCGGCTCCTGCTGCTGCTCCCCCTGCTCGCCCCGACGACGTCGCTCGCGGTGCTGGTCGTGACGGCGGCCCTGCTCGCCGCCGCCTGGGCGCTGCCGCTGCTCGCGGTCCTCCTGGGCCCGGGCTTCTGGTTGTGGGCCACCGGACGGCTCACCGCCGACCGCCTCGACCGGATCGACGACCAGGTCTCGGGAGTCGCCGCGGCCTGAACGACCTGCGCTATTCCACAAGAACTCTTGTACAACACCTCTTGTGGGTCTACGGTGGCGGGATGACGCCCCCACCCGTCCCCACCGAGGACACCCCCGAGGACGGCGCGCCCGAGCAGCACGAGGTGCGCACCGTCACCGAGGCGAGGGCGCTCGCCGCCCTCGCCAACCCGTACCGGGCGCGGCTCATGGACGCGCTCAAGGTCGACGGCCCGTCCACCGCGTCGGCGCTCGCGCGCCGCACCGGGCAGGCCGTCGGCAGCGCCAGCCATCACCTCAAGGTGCTGCACGACGCCGGCCTGGTCGACGAGGCGCCCGAGCTCGCCCGTGACCGCCGCGAGCGCTGGTGGCGCCTCGTCGCGCCCCGCCTGCGCTGGTCGCGCCAGGAGTTCGCCACGGACTCCGCCGCCGTCACCGCCGCCGAGGCCGCCGAGGCGCTGCACCTCCAGCGCCAGTTCGACCGGGTGCGGGAGTGGCAGGCCAACGCGGAGTCGGCCCCCGAGTGGGACGGCGCCGCGTTCAGCACCGAGACCTGGGTGCACCTCTCCCCCGCCGAGCTCGCCGCCCTCGGCGAGGAGATCACCGCCGTCCTCGTACGGTGGGCCGAGCGGCCGCGCCCCGACGACGGCGTCGAGCGCGAGCCCGTGCTCGTCTTCGGCCGCGGCTTCCCCGCGCAGCCATGACCGCCACGACGGGCCGCGACGCCGACGCCCGCGACGTGCCCCTCGACCGCAACCGGGGCTTCCGCCGACTCTGGTTCGGCGAGGGCGTCAGCGTGCTGGGCAACGCCACCACGTCGGTGCTGCTGCCGCTCGTCGCGGTGCTCGAGCTGGACGCGGGGGCCGCGGTCGTCGGCCTGCTCACCGCGGCGGCGTGGCTGCCGTGGCTCGTGATCGGCCTGCCCGCGGGAGCGTGGGTCGACCGGCTGCCGGCGCGTGCCGTGATGATCGTGGCCGACCTGGTCGCCGCCGTCGCCGTCGGCAGCGTCCCCGTCGCGGCCGCGCTCGACGCGCTGACCCTGCCCCACCTCGTCGGCGCCGCGCTCGCCGCGGGCGTCACGACCGTCTTCTTCCGCACCGCGTACACCGTCTTCGTCCCCCAGGTGGTGCCCGACCACCAGCTCGAGGCCGCGAACGCGCGCCTGCTCGGCACGGAGTCGGGCATGCAGGTGGCGGGGCCGGGCATCGGCGGCGCCATGGCCCAGGCGCTCGGCGCCGCCGCCGGGCTGGCCCTGGACGCGGCGAGCTTCGTCGTCTCGGCCCTGTGCCTCTGGCGCATCCGGCCGGCGCGGCAGCCCGAGCGTCCGCCCCAGGCGCCGCTGCGGGTGCGCATCCGCGAGGGGGTCGCGTTCGTCTCCTCCGACCGCTACCTGAGCTGGTTCGTCGTCGTGGGCGGGATCTCCAACTTCGGGCTCACCGGGTACACCGCGCTGCTCGTCCTGTTCCTCGTGGACACCGTGGGCCTCGGCCCCTCGGCGCTCGGCGTGGTCATGACGGTCGGGGCGTGCGGCGGGCTGCTGGGCGCCACCGTCGCCACCCGGCTCAGCCGACGCCTCGGCAGCGCCCGCGCCACGGTGCTGCTGATGGTCGCGGGCGGGCCGCCCGCGCTGCTCGTCGGCCTCGGGGGCGGCGGCGGGCAGGTCGCGTGGACCGTCGCCGGGCTCTTCCTCGTCGGCCTCGCCGTGGTCGCGGGCAACGTGCTGCGCGGCGCGTGGCGGCAGCGCTACGTGCCGCAGGCGCTGATGGGTCGCGTCATGACGACCAGCCAGTTCGTCAACTTCGGCACGATGCCGCTCGCCGGGCTGGCCGCGGGCGCCCTGGGCGAGGTGCTCGGCGTGCGCCAGACCGTGCTGCTCATGGCGGCGGTGCACTGCGCCGCCTGCCTCAGCGCGTTGCGCAGCCCGTTGCGCGGGCTGCGGGAGATGCCGGCACCGCGCCAGGTGCCGGGCGTCCTCACGCCGTCGCGCTGACCGGCGACACGATCTCCTCGTTGCCGCCGGGCTGGACGGCGACCACCGTCTCCGCACCCTCCGCGGCGTCGCCGGTGGACTCGCGCCCCACGACCCGCGAGCCGGTGACCACGCGCCGGTACGGCCGGCCGGAACCGCCCGCGATGCGCTCGACGAGCAGGTCCACCGCCGTGCGCGCGATCTGCTCGCGGCCCGGGTCCACCGAGCTGAGGGTCGGCACGGAGTAGCGCACGTCGTCGACGTCGTCGAAACCGATCAGCGCCACGTCGCCGGGCACGTCGATGCGGCGGGCGTGCAGCGCGTGCAGCGCGCCCAGGGCCATCGCGTCGTTGAGGGCGAAGACCGCGTCGATCTCGACTCCCGAGTCGAGCAGGCGACCCATCGACTCCGACCCGGTGGACCGGTGCCACAGCCCGGCCTCGGAGACGAGCGCCGGGTCGTACGGGAGCCCGGCGGCCTTCAGCCCCTGCCGGTAGCCCTCGGTGCGCAGCGCGGCGGAGCCGACCAGCTCGCCCTCGTGCGCACCGACGACGGCGATCCGACGGCGACCCAGCGAGGCGAGGTGCAGGGTCGCGGCCCGGGCCGCGGCCACGTTGTTCATCGTCACGTGGTCGGCGGGGGCGTCGAAGACGCGCTCGCCCAGCACCACCAGCGGGAAGTCGACCTCGAACAGCCCGACGTCGTCCTGACCGAGCGCCAGCGGCGAGAAGATCACGCCGTCAGTGAGGTGGCGGCGCCGCCCGTCGAGCAGCTCGATCTCGCGCTCGCGCACCGACCCGGTCTGCTCGATGAGCACGGTGAGGCCCTGCTCCTCGGCCGAGCGGATCACGGAGTCGGCGAGCTCCGCGAAGTACGGGAGCTTGAGCTCCGGGACGGCCAGCGTGATCATGTCCGTGCGCTGCGTGCGCAGGTTGCGCGCCGTGGTGTTGAGCCGGTACCCGAGGTGGTCGATGGCCTCCTCGACGCGCAGCCGCGTCTCCGGGCGGATGTGCGGGTACCCGTTGACGACGTTCGACACCGTCTTGATCGACACGCCCGCCCGCTGGGCCACGTCGTGCATGGTCACGCGCATGCCGCTCACCTCTCCGTTCGCCTCCCACAGCGTAGGGCACCGGCCGTACGGGTCAGCCCCCGGCGCCCGGCGGCGTCGGTCACTTGATCGACCCGAGCGAAAGGCCGCCCTGCCAGTACTTCTGCAGGGCCAGGAACGCGACGATCAGCGGCAGGATCGACACGAGCGCGCCGGTGGTGATGAGGTTCCACACCTGCTCGCCGCCCGCGCCCGCGTTCGACAGCGCCTGCCACTGGTTGATGCCCACCGTGACGGGCAGCAGCTGCGGGTCGCGCAGCACCGCCAGCGGCAGGAAGAAGTTGTTCCACGTCGCGACGGTCGTGAGCAGGAGGACCGTGACGAACGCCGGCCGCAGCAGCGGCAGCGCGACGCGGAAGAACAGGCGCAGCTCTCCCGCGCCGTCCACGCGTCCGGCGTCGAGCATCTCGTCCGGGATGGCGTCGACGGCGTACACGCGCACGAGGTAGACGCCGATCGGGCTGAGCAGCGACGGCAGGATGACGGCCCACATCGTGTTGATCATGCCGAGCTGGCTGAGCAGCACGAACGTCGGGATCGTCAGCGCCGTCAGCGGCACCATCACGGAGCCCAGCAGCATGGAGAAGTAGAGGTTGCGGCCGCGGAACCGGTACTTGGCCAGGGCGTACCCGGCCAGCACGGCGAGCACGGTCGACCCGACGCCGCCGACGATCGCGTACACGAACGAGTTGCGCATCCACGTCCAGTAGATGCCGCCCTGATACGTGAACAGCTGCTTGACGTTGTCCCACAGCGCGAACTCGTCGTTGAACCACAGGGCCCCGCCGGAGCCCACGAACAGGCCGCTGTTCGACTTCGTGGACCCGACCACGAGCCACCACAGCGGCACGACGAAGTACACGACCGCGAGGAGGAGGAACAGGTGGGAGCCGATCCGGCGCTGCCCGGCCCGGCGCGGGGAGGTCTGCTGCGTCGTCGCCGTCGTCATCACTTCAGTCCGCTCTGCTTGCGGGTCGCGTACAGGAAGACGTACGACCCGATGAACACGAGGATCCCCAGCGCGAACGCGATCGTGGAGGCGTAGTTGAACTGGCTGTAGGAGAACGCCATCGAGTACGCGTACATGTTCGGGGTGTAGGTGGTGGGGATCGCGCCCTGCGCGACCGACCGCAGCACCGTCGGCTCGGTGAAGAACTGGAGGGTGCCGATGAGGGCGAACACCACGATCATCACCATGGACGACGCGATCATCGGGATCTTGATGCGGAACGCGATCGCCCCGTTCCCGGCGCCGTCGAGCTTCGCCGCCTCGTAGATCGAGGGGTCGATCGCCCGGAGCGCGGCGTAGACGATGATCATGTAGTAGCCCACCCACTGCCAGGTCACGATGTTGACCAGCGAGCCGAAGATCAGGTCCCGTGACAGGAACTCGGGAGCGTCCAGGCCGAAGATCCCGAAGAGGTCGTTCGCCGGGCCGAAGCGCGGGCTGTACAGGAAGCCCCACATGAGCGCGCCGATGACGGCGGGGATGGCGTAGGGCACGAAGACCAGGAGCCGCGAGGCCTTCGACAGCCTGGTGGCGAGCGTGTCGAGCACGAGCGCGATCGCCACGGCGAGGCCGATCTGGATCGGCACCATGACGAGCACGAACTTGCCCACCCGAGCCATGCCGGACAGGAAGTCCGCGTCGGTGAACACGCGGGCGTAGTTCGCGAAGCCCGTGAAGATGCTCTCGCCGCCGGTCGCGATGCCCTTGGTGTGGAGGCTGAGCCAGAACGCGTACGCGAGCGGCACCAGCAGGAACAGGACGAACACGATCGTGAACGGGGCGAGGAAGAGCCACCCCCACCACTGTCGCTTGGTGTCCAGCAGGGTCGGCCCGCCGCGCCGGCTCCCGGCCCGGGCGGGGGTGGCGGCCGGCTTCGTCGTCGAGGCCATCGAGTGGCTCCCTCCGGTCGTCTCTGTGCGCGTCATCGGACCGTGAACCCCTGCTGCTCGGCGTAGCGCACCAGGCTGTCCTGGATGGTCGCCAGCGCCTCGGCGGCGGTCGAGTCGCCCTCGACCATGTCGTAGAGGGCCATGGTCTGGCGGTCGTAGGCGTACACCTGGAACGGGCTGAACGTGAACCCGGGGTACTGGGCGGCGGCGTCGAGGAACACGTCGCGGTTGACCTGCTGGCCGCCGAAGAACGGGTACCGCCGGTCGGTGAACCACGGCGCGTCGAGCGCGAGGTTCCACAGCGGGAACAGGCCGGCGTCCTCCACGCCGATCTTCCACGTCTCCTCGTCGTCGAACAGCTCCATCGCGACGGTGGCCGCCGCCTCGGGGTCCGTGGCCTGGGACGTGACCGCGAGCGCCGACCCGCCCTGGTTGACCTGGACCGGGTGCTCCGGGTCCCACTGGGGCAGCGGCGCCGCCTTCCACTCGGCGCCGGAGTCGGCGTCCGACAGCCCCTCGAGGTAGCCGGGGCCCCACGCGGCGGCGATGTAGACGGCGTAGGTGCCGTCCACCAGGGACGTGTTGTAGTCGCTGGTGAACGCGTCGTCGCTGGACACGAGGCCGCGGTCGATGAGGTCCTCCCAGTAGGACAGGACGTGGCGCGCCTCGGGGGTGTCGACGTCGATGCCGATCTGGTCGCGTTGTGCCGGGTCGTAGGCGAACGGCGCCCAGCCGGCCTGCGCGAACAGCGCGTAGTTGAACGCGCCACCGTTCGTGGCGTAGTTGGTGATGTAGCCGTCGTAGCCGGCGTCCCGCAGGTCCTGGGCCGCCTGGGCGAACTCGTCCCAGGTGGTGGGCGGCTCGACGCCGTACGTCTCGAAGATGTCGGCCCGGTACAGCATGCCCACGGGCCCGCCGTCGACGGGCACCGCGAACACCGAGTCGCCGCTGGAGACGTCCGACCAGGCGCCGGCGGGGAACTGGTCCTCGAGCTCGGCGGCGCCGTAGGGCGCGAGGTCGGCGAGGCCGTCGAGGATCGTGTAGGTCGGCAGGATCTCCGACTCGAGCTGGATGACGTCGGGCGCCCCGGTGCCGGCCTCGAGCGCGGTGGAGAACTTGCCGTACTCGTCGGCGCCCTGGCCCGCGTTGGTCCAGCAGATCTGGACGTCGTCGTGCTGGGCGTTGAACGTGTCCACGATCTGCTCGACGGCGGGGTACCAGGCCCAGAGCGTGACGCGCGTGGCGTCGGGCTTGGTGATCTCGTTGGTGCAGCTCGTGTTGTCCACCGAGCCGGCGTCGCCGCCGGGCGCGCACGCCGCGAGCGACAGCCCCGCCAGACCGGCGGCCGTCGCCGCCGTGGCGCGTCGCAGGCCTCTGCGCATGCCGATTCCTCCTCGAGTCGTCCGGACCCAGATCCTCCTGGGCCGATTGGTGCCGCGCGCGGCGACCGTGGTTGACTCTACATCGTTGTACACGGTGGCTTCACCATCGCCCGATTCGACGAGGAACGTGAGACCCATGACGGCTCCCCAGACCGATGCCCGCCCCGACACCGCAGCCCCCGACGAGGCGGCCAGCGCCACCGCCCCCGGGGCCCGCGTCACCCTGCACCCCGACTTCCGCCGCGGCGCCGTCGACCGCCGCCTGTTCGGCTCGTTCGTCGAGCACCTCGGCCGCGCCGTGTACACCGGCATCTTCGAGCCCGGGCACCCCGAGGCCGACGAGCACGGCTTCCGCCGCGACGTCGCCGACCTGGTCCACGAGCTGGGCGTGCCCATGGTCCGCTACCCCGGCGGCAACTTCGTCTCCAACTACGTGTGGGAGGACGCCGTCGGCCCGGTCGAGCAGCGCAAGCCGTTCCTCGACCTCGCGTGGCGCACCGTCGAGCCGAACCTCGTCGGCACGGACGAGTTCCTGCAGTGGGCCGAGCGCGAGGGCGTCGAGCCGATGATGGCCGTCAACCTCGGCACGCGCGGCGTCGACGCCGCGGCCGCCCTGGTCGAGTACTGCAACGGCGAGGCCGGCACCCGCTGGGCCGACCTGCGCATCGCCAACGGGCGCGAGAAGCCCTACGGCGTGAAGCTCTGGTGCCTCGGCAACGAGATGGACGGCCCCTGGCAGATCGGCCACAAGGACGCCCACGAGTACGGCAAGCTCGCCGCCGAGGCCGGCAAGGCCATGAAGCTCGTCGACCCGTCGATCTCGTTGATCGTCTGCGGCTCGTCGTCCATGCAGATGCCCACGTTCGGCGAGTGGGAGCGCACCGTCCTGTCGTACACGTACGACCTGGTCGACCACATCTCCATGCACGCCTACTACGAGGAGGTCGGCGGCGACCGCGCCTCCTTCCTCGCGTCGGGCACGGCGATGGACCGCTTCATCGACCGCGTCGTCGCCTCCGCGGACGCCGTCGGCGCCGAGCGCCGCAGCGACAAGAAGATCACCATCAGCTTCGACGAGTGGAACGTCTGGTACCTCGAGACCCGCTTCCCGGGCGAGGAGAACCTGCCCATCCAGCGCGACGCCCCGCGCATCATCGAGGACGTCTACTCCGGGCTCGACGCCGTCGTCGTCGGCGACCTGATGGTCACGCTGCTCAACCACGCCGACCGCGTGCCCGTGGCGTGCCTCGCGCAGCTCGTCAACGTCATCGCGCCGATCATGACCGCGCCGGGCGGCGAGGCGTGGCGCCAGCCCACGTTCCACCCGTTCGCGACGACGTCGCGCCTCGCCCGCGGCACCGCGCTCGACGTGCGCGTCGACGCGCCGTCGTACGACACCGCGCGGCACGGCGCGGCCCCGGTCGTGACGGCCGCCGCGACGGTGGACGACGACGGCTCGCTCGGCCTGTTCCTCACCAACCGCTCCGACCGCGTCGTCGAGGTGGAGCTCGCCCACGTCGGCGCCGCGCTCGGCCTCGTCGAGGGCTGGCAGATGGTCGCGGACCACGAGCCCGCCGTCGAGGGCCCCGAGCACGCCGCGAAGGTCGCCGAGACCTGCTGGTCCACCGTCGACGTCGCGTCGGTCGCCACGGCGGGCGACGGCGGCACCACGCGCGTGCGCCTCGCGCCGGAGTCCTGGACCGCCTTCGCCGGGACGTTCGCCCGCGCCTGACACGCGACCTGTCAGGGGCCCGAGCTGTCAGGGCCAGGAGCAGGGTGACGCTCCTGGCCCTGACACCGCGTTCCGGAGGTCAGGCCGGGGCGTACCGCTTCACCACGCGCCGCACGGTCGATGCGGAGACGTCCATCCGCTCGGCGATCTCCCGCGGGCTCACCCCGTCCTCGGCGAGCTCGACGATGCGGCGGTCGCGGTCGCCCCGTTCGTCGAGCGGCACGTCGGCCGCCGCGACGGCGTCATCCGACGCGTCGATCACCTCGGGCGCCGTCGTCGGCCCCGCGCCGTCGGCCGGCTCCGACGCCGCGCCGTGGGCCGTGAGGAACGCGGACCGCTGGGCGAGCGCGCCGCCCAGCGCCGGGTCCGACTGCCGCAGCAGGTCGAACACCTCGACCCGGCGGGTGTGCCCCGTCTCCGGGAGCGGCTCGCGCGTGCCCGGGAGCCCGGCCTCCGACTCCAGCTCCGCGCGCGTCGGCTCCGGGGACCCCTCGGCCGGCACGGCGCAGGCCGCGTCCTCGGCGACCGTTGCCTCCCCGGCCGGCTCGCGCGACGGGTCGGACCCCAGG
Organism: Isoptericola variabilis; assembly: GCF_050311655.1. GTDB lineage: Bacteria > Actinomycetota > Actinomycetes > Actinomycetales > Cellulomonadaceae > Isoptericola > Isoptericola variabilis. Next base: position 265,053 of record NZ_JBNOZM010000001.1, on the reverse strand, counting down.
TCCTCGTCCAGGTCGTCGAACCAGGCCGCGACGGCGGCGTCGTCGACCGGCGCGTCCGGCCGCTCCCCCGCCTCCACGACCGGCGTCGCGCCGGTGAGCGCCGCCTGGAGGTCGTCGGCGAAGGCGGCGGCCGCTGCGTCCTCGGTCGTCGCCCGGCGGGCTTCTGCCGGCTGTTCCGCCGGCGGGGCCGCGACCAGCGCGACGGGCGTGGCCTCGTGCGCCGGCAGCGCGCGCGGACCCGGGCCGGCAGCGCCGCGGGCGACGCCCCGTTCGACCGAGCTGGCGCCGATGAGATCCAGGCGGTTGCCGTGCCGTTCCGCGGCCTCCAGCCGCTCCACCCAGACCTGCATGCGCCGCTCGAAGTCCTCGACCGTGAGCAGCTTCAGCGCGGCGTCGCGGGCGGCCCGCTGCCGGCTGTGCGTCGCGCGGACCTTGCGCATGCCGCGGTGCGTGCCGTCGCTGTCGAGACGCGCGTCCCGCCACAGCTCGAGGGCCGTGACGTACTGGTGCACGCGGTGCTCGCGGCGGCGCTCGTCAAGCGTGTGCCCGGTGACGAGGTGGCGCTCGCCCACCAGCGCGAGGTGCCACATGAGCGCAGCCACCAGCGGCGGCACGAACCGGAACGCGACCATGTACGGGGTGCTCGCGTCCGGCACGGCGATCTCGTGCAGCGCCGCGAACACGCCGGACGTGCCCGACAGGATCCAGGTCAGCGTGAGCAGGACGCCGTACGGCCGGCCCTCGAGCGCGGCGTTGCGCGCCATGAGGGCGACGGCGACGAGGCTGACCTCGAGGAACCCGGCGAGCGCGTACGCCTCCGCCGGGGACATCCCCGCCACCTCCAGGCCGAACAGCACCATGCCGCTGTACGCCAGGGCCGTCGCGATGGTCGCGGCGACGACGACCGCGACCATCGGCAGGTGCCGCCCGCGGTAGCGCACCGTGGCCCGGGCGGGGCCGGGGGTGTCGGTCGTCGGGTCGTGCTGGGTCACGTCGTTCCTCCGGGGTCGCTGATCTGCACCGTCATCAGATCTGCGCATATACCAGCATTCGGACGATCCAGGCGTCAACGACACAGCGGGTGAACCCGTCAGCCCTTGACTGCTCCCCCGAGCCCGGCGCCGCGCAGGAACAGCCGCTGGAAGACGAGGAACATCGCCACCGGCAGCACGGTCGCGATGGCCAGCGCCGCGAGGAACACCCCGAGGTCCGTGGAGGCCTCGATCGCCGGCAGGCGCACGGACAGCGGCTGGATCGCCGGGTCCTTGAGCACCAGCAGCGGCCACAGGAAGTCCTTCCACGCCGCGATCACCGCGAACACGGACACGACGCCGAGGATCGGCTTCGACATCGGCAGCACGATCGACCAGAACAGCCGGTACGGCCCCGCGCCGTCCACCCGCGCCGCCTCGAAGACCTCGCGCGGCAGGTTGTCGAAGAACCGCTGCACCAGCAGCACGTTGAACGCGCTCGCGCCCGCCGGGAGCCACACGGCCCAGAAGCTGTCGACCAGCGACCGGCCCAGCAGCGGCGGGTCGAGGATCGTCAGGTACAGCGGCACGAGCAGCACGACGGCGGGCACGAACATCGTCGACAGGACGAGCGCCTGCACGACCTTGCCGTAGCGCGGACGCAGCACCGACAGCGCGTAGCCGCCCGTCGTCGCGACCACGAGCTGCACCGCCCACGACCCGAGCGCCAGCCACACCGTGTTCATGAAGTACCGGCTGATCTGGACGTCGTTCCAGGCGCGCTCGAGGTTCCCCCAGGCGATGCCGTGCGGGAAGATCGCCATCGGCGTGCGCAGGATGTCCTGCGTCGGCGTGACGGCGTACTTCGCCAGCAGCAGCATCGGCCCGAGCCCGACGACGACGAGCAGCACCAGCAGCAGCACGTGCGTGCCGCCCATCCCCCAGCGGATCGCGGGGCGGCGCCAGTCGGGCGCGGACAGCGCGCCGCGGTCGTCGTCGTCGGACGGGGCGGCGGCCCGACGACGGCGCGAGGCTCGCGCCGGGGCCGGGCGGTCGGGGGTCGAGAGGATCATGACGTGCTCCAGGACCGCGTGAGCCGGAAGTAGAGGACGGAGAAGACCGCGAGCACGGCCGCGAGCATGAGCGACAGCGCCGTCGCGGCGCCGTAGTCGCCGCCGAGGCTGTTCTGGAACGCGTACCGGTAGATGAGCAGCAGCACGGTCACGGTGGCGTTGTTCGGGCCGCCGCCGGTGAACAGGTACGGCTCGAGGAACACCTGCGCCGTGCCGATGACCTGCAGGATCAGCGTGATGAACAGGACGCCGCGCAGCTGCGGCAGCGTGACGTGCCAGATCTTGCGCCACAGGCCCGCGCCGTCCACCTCGGAGGCGTCGTACAGCTCGGCCGGCACGCTCGTGAGCGCCGCCAGGTAGATGATGATCGTGCCCCCGGCGCCGGCCCAGGTGGCCGCCAGCACGAGCGAGGGCATCGCCCACGACGCGTCCTGCAGCCACGGGTACGGGCCGAGCCCCACCCAGCCGAGGATCGTGTTGAACACGCCGGTGGGGCCGCCCTTGTAGAAGAACTTCCACAGCAGGACGGCGACGACGGGCGGCACCACGACCGGGAGGTACGCGAGCGCCGAGTACAGGCCGCGGGCGCGGCGCACCTCGCGCATGAGCACCGCGGCGACCAGCGGCACCGGGTAGCCGAACAGCAGAGCCAGGAACGCGAAGTACAGGGTGTTCTGCACGGCCTTCCACAGCAGCGGGTCGGCCAGCACGTGCCGGAAGTTGTCCAGCCCGACGAACGTCGGGTCGGTGACGAGGTTCGTCTCCTGCACGCTCATGATCACGGCGCGCACGATGGGGAACCACGAGAAGACGCCGAAGATCACCAGCAGCGGCAGCAGGAAGACGAGGCTGTGCAGCCCGCCCCCGCGCAGCCAGGTGGCCGCGCCCCGGCGCGGGCGGCCGGCACCGGCCGCCCGCGCGGGTGCGACGACGTCGTCGCCGCGAGAAGAGGTGGTGGTGGTGACGGTCACGGTCAGCCCTGGTCGAGCAGCGCCTGGGCCTGCGTGTTCGCGTCGGCGAGGAGGGCGTCGATGTCGGCACCCTCGTCCGTGAGCACCGCCTGCACGACCGGGTCGAGCAGCGCGTACACCTCCTGCGTCTTCTGCGACGGCTCGCCGGCCAGCGGCAGGTCGAACATCGCGTCGGTGAACGCGGCCATCTGGTCGAGCGGCACGTTGACGTAGTCCGCGATCCACTCCTGGTTGAGCTCGTACTGCTCCTTCGAGAACATCGGCAGGACGGGCGTGCCCACGGGCTGGTCGTTCTTGGCGAGGGTCTCGGCGTCGGCGACGGCGCGGTCCTCGTCGACCAGCTTGTTGAGGTAGAAGAAGTCGATCCACTTCATCGCGGCGTCCTTGACGGCGTCGTCGGCGTTCGCGGGCACGCCGGCGAGGGTGCCGCCGGTGAGCGTCGCCGCCTCGGGTGCGTCGGACAGCGGGATCGGCGCGAGCCCGTAGGTGTCCGGGTCGACGGCGTTGGTCTGCACCAGCGCGGTGTAGATGTCGGAGCCGGAGGTGAACATGCCCACCTGCCCGGCCGCGAACTCCTGGTTGATGCTGCCCCAGTCGAGCAGGAAGTTGCCGCCCATCGAGTTGTCCTCCCACCGCAGGTCGTGGAGGAACTGGAGCGTCTCCTTCGTGCCCGCGTTGTCGAGGGTCGCCGTAGCCTTCTGGTCGGCGTCGGTCTCGACGGTGCGGCCGCCGCGCGCCACCGTCTGCGCGGTGAGCTGCCAGCCGCCCGTGTTGTTCTGCGTCATCGTCGCGTAGCCCGCCACGCCGGGGTTGGCGTCGGCGATCTTCTTGGCGTACTCGCGCACCTGGTCCCAGGTGGTCGGCGGCTGGTCGGGGTCGAGGCCGGCCGACTCGAAGAGCTGGCGGTTGTAGTGCAGGGCGACCGGGTAGGCGTTCTTCGCCGGGATCGCGTACACGTGGCCGTCGGCGCCCGTGCCCGCCTCGAGGATCGTCGGGTTGAACTGGTCGGCGTACGGCAGGGCGCGGAACTGGGCGTCCATGTCGGCGAGCTGGCCGTTCTCCACCAGGCCCTGCGCGTCGGTGAACGGGATCTCGAAGACGTCGGGCAGCGTGCCGCCCGCGAGCTGGGCGGCGAACGTCGTCGCCTTCCACTCGTACTCCTCGGGCTGCACGTCGATGTCCGGGTTCGCCTTCTCGAACTCCGCGACCTGGTCCTCGAAGGCGGCGATCGCCTCCTCCGTGGACCCGGGCAGCAGGGAGACCACCGAGAGGGTGACCTGCCCCGCCGAGTTGGTGCTCTCGTCCTGCGGGTCGCCCCCGCCGGAGCACGCGGCGAGCGCGCCGGCGGTGAGGGCGCCCACCAGGACGAGCGCGGCCGGCTTTCGTGTGGACTTCATCGTCACTCCCTTGTCGAGGTCACCGGCGAAGGAATCGCGGTGGTGCAGCTGGGTCAGGGTCGATCGGGTCGGTACCGGTCGGGCGTCGGGCGCGGCTCACGGACGGAGCCAGGCCGCGACGTCGGTGGCGATCCGCGTGAGCGGCTCGCGGGGGTCGGCGCTGTGCAGGACGACGTCGGCGCCGGCCGGCAGCGGGACGGGCTCGGGCCCGAGGTTGACGACGCAGACGAGCCCGCGCGCATCGCCCTCCGGACCGCCGTCGCGGGCGAAGGCGAGGACGTCGTCGCCCACGGCGGCCTCGCCCACCGCGTCGAGCCAGCGCAGCCCGCCGCCGCGCAGCGCGGGCTCCGCGCGGCGGGCGGCGAGCGCCCGGCGGTACAGGGCGAGCATCGACGCCGGGTCCGCCTCCTGCGCCTCGACCGACAGGCCGCCCCAGGTCGCCGGCTGCGGCAGCCACGGCGGCGCACCGCCGTCGGGCCCGAAGCCGAACGAGGTGCCCCCGCGCGTCCACGGCAGCGGCACGCGGCAGCCGTCGCGGCCGGGGTCGACGCCGCCGGACCGGTCGTGCATCGGGTCCTGGAGGAGCTCGCGCGGCAGGTCCTCGACCTCCGGCAGGCCCAGCTCGTCGCCCTGGTAGACGTACAGCGCGCCCGGCAGCGCGGCCACGAGGAGGGCCGCGGCGCGGGCACGACGGCGCCCGAGGTCGAGGTCGGTCGGGGTGCCGAACCGCTTGGCGGCGAACGCGAACGACGAGTCCGCCCGCCCGTACCGGGTCACCGGTCGGGTGACGTCGTGGTTGGACAGCACCCAGGTGGCGGGCGCCCCGACGGGCGCGTGCGCGTCGAGCGTCGTGGTGATCGACTCGCGCAGCGCCTTCGCGTCCCACGGGCGGGCCATGAAGTCGAAGTTGAAGGCCGTGTGCATCTCGTCGGGGCGCAGGAACCGCGTGAAGCGCTCGGTGTCCGGCAGCCAGACCTCGCCGACCAGTACGCGTGGCTCGGCGTAGGAGTCGGCCACGGCGCGCCAGGACCGGTAGACGTCGTGCAGCTCGTCGCGGTCCACGTGCGGGTGCTCCCCGGGCCCGGGGTCCTCGGGGACCTCCGGCAGGGCCGGGTCCTTGATCAGCAGCGCGGCGGAGTCGATGCGGATGCCGGCGGCGCCCCGGTCGAACCAGAACCGCAGGATCTCCTCGTGCTCCCGGCGCACGTCGGGGTGGTCCCAGTTGAGGTCGGGCTGCGACGGGGCGAACAGGTGCAGGTACCACTCGCCCGGCGTGCCGTCGGGGTTCGTCGTGCGCGTCCAGGTGGTGCCCTGGAAGTCGGAGACCCAGCGGGTGGGCAGCTCGTCGCCGCCCTCCCCCCGGCCCGGCCGGAACCAGAACCGCTCCCGCTCGGCCGACCCGGGCCCGGCGGCGAGGGCCGCGCGGAACCACGGGTGCTCGGCCGAGACGTGGTTGGGCACGACGTCGACGATCGTGCGGATGCCAACCTCCCGGGCCTCGGCGATGAGCGCCTCGGCCTCCGCGAGCGTGCCGAACTGCGGGTCGATCGCGCGGTAGTCGGCCACGTCGTACCCGCCGTCCGCGAGCGGCGACACGTACCAGGGGGTGAACCACAGCGCGTCGACGCCGAGGTCCCGCAGGTACCCGAGGCGGCTGCGCACCCCGGCCAGGTCGCCCGTGCCGTCGCCGTTCCCGTCGGCGAACGAGCGCGGGTAGACCTGGTAGATCACCGCGCTGCGCCACCACTCGGCGTCCTGCCCCTTGCTCACCGATGAGCCCCTTCCCCGTCGTCGTCGATGAGCAGGACAGTAATGAGGCGACGTGAGTAACGCAAGAAGTCGACAACAGCGTTACCAAACTGCGACATCCATGCCGAGCAGACCCGAGCATGCGAACGGCCGGCCGGGCGACCCGAGGTCGCCCGACCGGCCGTCGGGGTGAGGGGGCGGGCTCAGCCCGCGGCGCGCGGGGCCGCCGCCGTCGAGCGGCGCACGACGAGCTCCGGCTCGAACAGCAGCTCGTCGCGCGAGACCGTGGCGCCCGCGATCATGCTGGCCAGGATGTCGACCGCCGCACGGCCCATCGCGTCGATGGGCTGCCGGACCGTCGTGAGCGCCGGGTCCGTGGAGTTCATCAGCGCGGAGTCGTCGTAGCCGACCACCGACACGTCGCGCGGCACCTCGAGCCCGGCCCGCCGCACGGCGCGGACCGCGCCGAGCGCGAGCGGGTCGGACGCGCACAGGATCGCCGTCGCGCCGGCGTCGAGCAGGCGGCCCGTGGAGGCCTGCCCGCTCTCGAGCGAGTACTGGCTGTGCACGACGAGCGCGTCGGGGAGGTCGACGCCGTGCCGCTCCGCGAAGCCCCGCGCCGCCGCGAGCTTGCGCTCCGACGGCACGTGGTCGCGCGGGCCCAGCAGCAGGCCGATGCGCGTGTGCCCCATGGACACCAGGTGCTCGAGGGCCTGGTGCGTGGCGATCAGGTCGTCGCACGAGACGTGGGGGAAGTCGAGGCTCTCGATCGACGCGTTGATGAGCACGACCGGCAGGTTCAGCGCCTGGAGCCGCTCGTAGTGCGTATGGTCGGCGTCGCGCTCGGCGTAGAAGCCGCCCGCGAAGATGACCCCCGACACCTGCTGGCCCAGCAGCAGGTCGATGTACTCCGCCTCGGAGATGCCGCCCGCGGTGCGCGTGCACAGGACGGGCGTGTATCCCTGCTGCGCCAGCGCGCCGCCCACCACCTCCGCGAAGGCGGGGAAGATCGGGTTCGCCAGCTCCGGCAGCACCAGGCCCACCAGGCGCGGCCGGTCGCCCCGCAGCTTGGTGGGCCGCTCGTAGCCCAGCACGTCCAGCGCGGTGAGCACGGCGTCCCGCGTCGCCTGCGACACGCCCGGCTTGCCGTTGAGCACGCGGCTGACCGTCGCCTCGCTGACCCCCACCTTCGCGGCCACGTCGGCCAGTCGTCTCGACATGCCTCGACTGTACACGCGATCACGCAAGCCGCTTGCGCTTCTTGCGGCGCTTGCGTGCCGTGCGGCCGTCCACACGAGCTGTCAGGGCCGGCGCCGGGTATACCGCGCGCCGGCCCTGACCACTCGGGTCAGGAGAGCGGCTCGACGCCGGAGAGCGTCGGCGTCACCGGCTGGAACAGCCCGTCGTCGCCGACGTCGAGGCGGTCGATCGTCGTCTCCCGGTGGGTGCCGTCGCCGCCGGGGATGCCGAAGCGGTGGTAGGCGATGTACCAGTCGTCCGTCCCGGCGACGTTGAGGATCGAGCTGTGCCCGGTGCCGAGGATCCCCTGGGTCGGGTCCTTCTCGAGGAGCACGCCGTGGGACGTCCACGGACCGTCCACGCTCTCCGCGGTCGCGTAGCCGACGCGGTAGTTCTCCGAGCCGGTGTCGTCGATCGAGTACGTGAGGTGGTACCTCCCGTCGCGGTAGTTGACGAACAGGCCCTCGCGGAAGTCGGGCAGGCCGGCGATCCGGCGGGTCGTGCCGTTCTTGAGCGACGTCATGTCGTCGTCCAGCTCGGCGTACAGCGGGCCGTTCGACGGCCCGCCGTTGCCCCAGAACAGGTAGAACCTCCCCGTCTCCGGGTCCTCGAACGCCGCGGGGTCGATCGCCTGGCCGGACGTGACCGACCCGTCGTTGAGAATCATCGCCTCGGGCTCCGCGGTGAACGGGCCGGTGGGGCTGTCGGCCACGGCGACGCCGATCGTCTTGCGGTCGACCGACGGGTTGTGGCCCGAGAAGTAGAAGTAGTACTTCCCGTCCCGCTCGATGATCGTCGGGGCCCACGCGTTGCCGCTGGCCCACGGCACGTTCCCGTCCTCGCCGTCGAGCGTGAGGATCGGCTCGGCCGACCGCTCCCAGTCGACGAGGTCCTTCGACGTCCAGACGTAGAACGTGTTGCCGCCCCAGCCGTCGACGCCGTCCGACGTCGCGTACAGGTAGAACGTGTCGCCGAACTGCGCGATGTTCGGGTCGGCGTTGAACCCCGGCAGCGCCGGGGTGCGCATCTCGACGGCCTGCACGGTCCACTCCCGCGACGCACCGTCCGGGCCGGTCACGGTGTACGTCACCGGCTCGGTGAAGTCGCGCGTCGACCCGTTGGCCGGGCTCACCGTGGACTCGTCGGAGACCTCGAGCCGCGGCGCGAGCGCCGTGACGTCGGTGCCCGGCTCGACCGGCAGCGTGACGGTGCCCGACGCGCCGTCCACGACGGCGTCGACCTTCAGCGCGTCGAGCTCCGCCCCGCGCACAGCGGTGTGGTCGGTGCCGAGGAAGGCGACCTCGTCGGCACCCAGCGCCCGGTCGTAGAGCCGGAAGTCGCGGACGGCGCCGTGCAGGTAGCGGTCCCCGGAGTACAGCGACCGCCCGAGGTAGTTGGCCACGGTCTCCCCCGCGCCGATCTCGCCGGGGTCGATCGTGACGCCGGTCTGCCGGGCCACCTCCACCCCGTCCTCGTAGAGGACGGCCGTGTCGCCGGACAGCGTGTACGTCAGGTGCTTCCAGACGCCGCGGTCCAGGCTGCGGCCCGCGGACACCGTCTGCTCGGCGGACCAGTTCCCCGTCGTGATCGACGTGCGATAGGCGTCGCCGGTGGTGAACAGGTACCCGTCCCCCGCGGACCCGCTGGTGTTGCCCAGCCCGTAGAGGAAGTACGGCGTGCGCTGGTCGGGGTCGATCTTCACGTCCAGCGCCACCGTCACGTCCGTGAGGCCGCGCAGCAGGTGGTCCGGCAGGTCGACGAAGTCGTCCACGCCGTCGAGCGCCACTCCCCCGTCCCCGCCGGCGAACGTCGCCCCGCCCTGCAGGGACGCGGACCCGAACGCGCTGCCCTCGACGCCGTTGGCCGCGCTCGTGCCCGACGTCTCGTCCAGCGCGTACCGGGCGACGAGGCCCGGCGGCTCGGCGGTGACGGTCACGGCGACCTCCGCACGGTGCGGGCCGTTCGTCGCCGCGACGACGGTCGTGGTCCCCGGCGCGACGGCGTGCACGACGCCGTCGGCGTCCACGGTTGCGACCGCCGGGTCGGCGGAGGACCAGCGCACGCGCCGGTCGGAGGCGTTCGCCGGCTCGACCGTGGCCTCGAGCGCGGCGTCGGTGCCCTGCCACAGCTCGACCTCGGCGGGGGCCACCGTGAGCGAGGTGACCGGGATGCGCTGCGCCTGCACGGTCACGACGGCGCTCGCTCGCACGGACGCGCCGTCGGGGAGGGTTCCGGACACGGTGAACGTGGCGTGCGGGCGCGCGTAGGCCGCCGGGTCGACGTCGTCCCAGGTGACGGCCTCGGTGCCGGTGGAGCCGTCGGCGTACGTCACCGCGACCTCGTCGGGCAGCGTCGGCGCGTGCCGTGCCTGGGTGGTGACCTCCACGTCCTCGACCGACGCGACGAACGCGTCCGGCTGGTAGTGCCGCAGCAGCCGGTCGTACTCCGCCTGGGTCACGGGCAGCACCGTCCCGTGGCGGGGCCGCGACGGCATCTCGTAGTCGGTGGACATGGTCCACTCGGCCGCGTCGAGCGAGTCCGCCTCGAAGGGCACGTACCCGCGCCCGCCGAACTCGTCGATGAACAGGTACCACTTGTCCTCGGTGTTCGACCGGAAGATCGTCGGGCCTTCGCCGCGGTCGATGCCCGGCCCCGTGCTGTTCGCCTTGCCGATGCACTCCGCGACGTCGTCCCACGCCGTGGAGGTCAGGTCGGCCGACCGCTGCGACAGGACGAACTTGGAGCACGGCGTGGACGACGTGTTGTTCCGCTCGTCCTTGGTGAACCGGTAGTACGTGCCGTCGTCGTCGCGGGCCACCGTCGAGTCGATGACGGAGTAGCCGGGGTCCACCCACACCTTCGCCTCGGAGAAGGTGCGGAAGTCCTTGGTCGTCGCGTACAGCATGCGGTTGTACGAGTCGCCGGTGTGGTCGGGGTCGTCCTCGTCGTACAGCTTCGAGGCCCAGAAGACGACGTACTCGCCGCGGCTCTCGTCCCAGTACGCCTCGGGCGCCCAGGTGTTGCCCGCCGTCGGGGGCGACACCTCCACGAGGCGCGGCTCGCTCCAGGTCACCAGGTCGGTGGACTCCCAGACGACGATCGAGCGCGACCCGTGCCGCTGCGCGCCGTCCCAGTCGCCGTTGCCGTGGATCTTGAGGTCGGTGGCGACCTGGTAGAACCGGTCGCCCTCGGGCGAGCGGATGATGAACGGGTCGCGCACGCCGCCGGTGCCGAGGTCCGACGTGAGCACGGGCTCGGCGTCGTTGAGGTTCCGGTAGCGCAGCGCGTCGTTGCCCTTGCTCAGGCCGAAGTAGACCTGCTCGCCGTCGGCGTAGCCCTCGCCGGTGAAGTACGAGAACAGGTAGCCGGCGTACTCGTCCTGCCCAGCCGCCTCCTCCTCGGCGGCGGTCGCGCCGTGCGCCGCCGCAGGGGCCGCGGCGGACTCTGCGGCCGACGCGGCGGCGCCCGTCAGGCCGGTCAGGGCCGCCGGGAGTCCGACGGCGAGCGCGAGCGCGGCTGCCAGCGCCCCGCTCCGTCGTCGTGCTGTGGTGGGGGTCATGCGTCCTCCTCCTCGAGGAACTGAACTGTCGGGTGTCGACGTCGATGTCGACTCGATGTTGACGTCAACATTCTGGGCCGAGAACCGCCCCGGACGCCGTAGCGGCCGGGGCGGTTCGCCTACTTCTGCGGCGCGCGCACGGTGAGGGACCTGGTCGCCTCGCTGGGCGCGAACCGCGCGTCTCCTCCGTACCGCACGACGACGTCGTGCCGGCCGGGATCGACGCCGGACGTCGGCAGGGACACGGTGGCGCGGCCGCCGTCGAGCGTCGCGGTGACGGTCTCGCCGCCGAGCTCGACGGTCACGGCGCCGGTCGCCGCGGGCGCCGACCCGCGACCCTCGGCGGCGGTGGCCGTGACCTCGACGCGCGCGTCGGTACCCGCCACGACGGACGCGGGCTTCAGCTGGGCCCGCACCGCGCTGGCCGTGTCCCCGGTCTCCCCCGCACGATCGGGGGCGAGCCGCAGGAACGTGATCGAGTGCGCCGGGAAGTCGTAGGTGAACGACGTCCCCGCCCCCTCGAACGTCCGGTCCACCGGGACCACACGCTCCGGCCGCGTCTTGGTGTTCGTCGCCGACGGGTCGGCCGTCATCTCGGTGACCGACGCCGTCGCGGCCGGCTCGAAGCCGCCCGTGACCTCGACGTCGGTGCGCGCCACGGCGTCACCCACGTTGACCACCTTGGCGACGAGCTCGCCGGTCTCCTCGTCGTGGGTCACGACCTGGAACAGCGACTTGGTCACCGGCTCGGTGTAGGTGAGCTGCAGCTCGCCGTCGAGGTAGAGCTTGATGGTGCGCCCCTCGACCACGACCTTGACCTGGTAGTCACGACCGTTCTCCAGCGGCGTGAACGACTCCGCCGCGGCGACCTCGCCCTGGCGCGCGCCGTCGGCCCGCTCCAGCACGGACCGGGTGTTGCCCCAGCCGCCCACGTTCCACCAGTAGAAGTCGTCGCTCGCGCTCGCGCCGAACCCGACGAGGAAGCCCTCGGCGCCGCCCGTCTTCCGGGCCGTGACCTCCATCGTGTAGTCGTGCCAGTCCTCGTCGTAGGCGCCGGTGACGATGCTGCGGGCGTCCTCCACCGCGGCGTCGGACTGCACGTACCGGCCGTCCTGGACCGACCAGGTGCCGCGCTGCGCCTCCCAGCGCGACGCGTCGTCGAACGAGTCCGCGAACAGCACGTCGCCGGTCGCGTTGTCCGTGACCCGCACGTCGTCGTACTGCGCCTGCGTGGCCCACGTCGACAGGAAGACGCCGCCGTCGACGTCCGGCGGGACGACGTCGGGCCCGTCACCGAGCTCCGACGGGACCACCTGGTCACCGGCGTTCGTCATGAACATCTGCTGGGCGTAGTAGTTCACCGAGCCCCACGACTCGTCGTTGTCGAACCACATCATGTCCGGCGACCACTGCACGTAGTCCTCGTTGGCGAACATCGGCGCGTACGAGGCCAGCTCGACGACGTCGGAGTTGCGCTCCAGGCCGGTCATGTACGCCGCCTCCGCGAGCGCGTTGCCGAACGTGTTCCCCTTCGACGCGTACTCGCCGAGGAAGACGTGCGGTCCGTTCCGGTCGTACGAGTCGTACCGCTCGGTGTTCGTGAGGAACCACGACGGGTCGTTGTAGTAGTGCTCGTCGACCATCGCGACGCCCTGCTCGCGGTTGAAGTCCCACAGCTCGTCGAACCGGGTGCCGGCGTCGTCGGGGCCGCTGTTCGAGATGATCGTGACGTCGGGGAACTCCGCCTCGATGGCGTCGCGGAACGCCGGGAAGTTCTCCTGGAACTTGGGGGTGTTCTCCTCGTTACCCAGGCCGATGTACGGCAGCTCGAACGGCTCCGGGTGACCGAGCTCGGCGCGCTTGGCGCCCCACTCGGTGTCCGTGCCGCCGGTGGCGAACTCGATGAGGTCGAGCGTGTCCTGGATCCAGCGCGGGCGCTGCTCGTCGGTCATCTCGGGGATGGTCGACCCGCAGCCGTTGGCGCCCACCGACACGACGGGCAGCGCGAAGGCGCCGAGGTCCTCGGCGAACTCCAGGTACTCGAGGTAGCCGATGCCGTACGACTGGTTGTAGCCCCAGAAGTTCCAGTTGGTCGGGCGCTCCTCGACCGGGCCGATCGTCTCCTTCCACTGGTACGTGCGCCGCCGGTCCTGGCCGTCGGACTCGAGGTAGGAGTCGAACGTGCCGACGTTGGTGACGCAGCCGCCCGGGAACCGCAGGAAGCTCGGGTCGAGGGCCGCGACCTTCTCCGCGAGGTCCTTGCGCAGCGTGCTCTTGCCGTTGACCGGCCCCACCCACGTGTCCTGCGGGAACAGGGACACCATGTCGAGGCGCAGCGTGCTCTCGGCTCCCGAGGCCACCCGCAGCCGCGCGGCGTTCGTCGTCGCGGACGCCGTCACGATGGCGGTGTACTGCTGCCAGTCGTCCGAGCCGTCGACGGCGACCGTGGCGGTCCCGTAGGTCGTCGCGCCGTCGGCGGAGACGAGCGTCGCCGTGAGGTCCTGCGCGACGTCGGACCGCGCCCAGACCGAGAAGTCGTACGACTCGCCCTCGCTCAGCGCGACACCCTCGTTGTACGAGGAGTTGGCGACGCCGGTGGTGCCGTCGGACGTGACCGTGAGGTAGTGCCGGTTGCTGTCGTTGAGCCACTCGCCGCGCTCGGACTCGACGGCGACCTCGCCGCCGCCGGTCTGCTCCCAGCCGGTGAGTCCGGTGAAGGTCGCGTTGTCCTCCTTGGCGAACTCGAACGACCGGTTGCGCACCAGCTCGGCGTACAGGCCGCCGTCAGCGGCGTAGTTGATGTCCTCGTAGAACACGCCGTACAGGTCGTCGCTCATCTCCGTGCGCGCGGCGGCCGAGTCGATGGTGAGCTGCTGCTCGACGACGTCGGGCTCGCCCTCCGGGTACGCCTCGAGCAGCGCCTGCTGCTCGGCCGTGGTGATCGGCAGCACCGTGCCGTGCCGCGGGTGGCTCGGCAGCTCGGCGTCGGGCACCGAGGACCAGTCGCCGCTGGCCAGGTCGTCGGTGCGGAACAGCATGTACCCCTGGCCGCCGTGGTACGACGGCTGGTCGATCATCATGAACCACGAGTCGTCGGTGAGGGACGGGAAGACCGTGGGCCCCTCCCCCGCGGTGAACGTGCCGCCCCACGGGTTGGGCTCGCCCACGCCGACGTGCTCGGCCACCAGGTCCCACCCGTCGCCGTCGGTGACGCCCTGCGTGCGGGACAGGTCGTCGGAGGACTCCTCGCGGACGGTCATGTCCGCCTCGTCCTTGGTGAACCGGTAGTACGTGCCGTCCTCGACCGCGACGGTCGAGTCGATCATGCCCCGGCCGGCGCCACGCTCCTCGTCGATCCACACCTGCGGCTCGGAGAAGCTGCCGGCGGAGAAGTCGGGCGTCGTGGCGGACAGCATGCGCTGGTACGACGTCGCGATGTCGCGGTCCTCGGGGGCGACGTCGTCCGGGTACAGCGCGGACGCCCAGTAGACGACGAACTGGCCGGCGTCGGCGTCCCACGTGGCTTCGGGGGCCCACAGGTTGCCGGCGTTCGGCGGCGCGACCTCGACCTCCTGCTGGTCGGACCAGTGGATCAGGTCGTCCGACGACCAGACCATCATCGACCGGCTGCCGGTCTCCTGGGCGTCGCCGAAGGTGCCGCCGCCCGCGATCTTGAGGTCCGTGGCGAGCAGGTAGTACCGGCCGGTCTCGGGGTTGCGGGTGAGGAACGGGTCGCGCAGGCCCTGCGTGCCGAGGGTGGACTCGAGGACGGGCTCGCCGCCGTTGAGCGTCGTCCACGCCGTCGGGTCGTCGGCCTCGCTGACGGCCAGGAAGATCTTCTCCCCGCCGTCCTGCTCGCCGGCGAAGTAGGGGAAGACGTACGCGCCGTACGCGTCGTCGCCGGTCGGGGCGGCCTGCGGGACGGCCTCCGCGGGGGCCGCCCGGGGCGGGACGGCCGCGGCGGCCGACGCGGGCAGCGCGAGCGCGAGGGCCAGCGCCAGGGGCGCGGACCGTCGTGGTCGGAAATTCATCGTTGTAGATCCTCCGGTGAGTACGTCGTCGTACAGGTGCGGGGGGTGCAGCGTGGGACGGCGGGGCCGACGGCGCGTGCCGCCGTCCCCGCCGCCCGGACGGGCGCTCGGTCCCCGGGGGGCTACGAGCGCCGCAGCGCGAGCAGCCGCTGCAGGACCACGAAGACCAGCAGCAGCGCGCCGATGACGATCTTGGTCCACCACGAGCTGAGGGTGCCCTCGAAGGTGATGATCGTCTGGATGAGGCCGAGCACGAGGACGCCGAGGACGGACCCGAGCACGAAGCCGGTGCCGCCGGTGAGCAGCGTGCCGCCGATGACGACGGCCGCGATCGCGTCCAGCTCCATGCCCACGCCGGTCAGCGAGTAGCCCGACCGGGAGAACATGGCGAACAGCAGGCCGCCGAGGCCGGCGCACGTGCCGCTGATGACGTACACCAGCACCTTGGTGCGCGCGACGGGCAGGCCCATGAGCCGGGCCGACTGCTCCCCGCCGCCGATGGCGTACACGGTGCGGCCGAACTGCGTGTAGTGCAGCAGGTAGAACGCCACCGCGACCACGACCAGCGCGATCACCACGCTCGACGTGACACGCCACTGGCCGCCCGCCCACGTGTCCCAGGAGGCGAGGGCGACGAAGGTCTCGTCGTCGATGGGGATCGACTCCGGCGCGATGAGGAAGCACAGGCCGCGGGCGAAGAACATCGCCGCGAGGGTCGCGATGAACGGCTGCACCTCGAAGACGTGCACCATCGCGCCCACGAGGAGCCCGATGAGCGAGCCGATCAGCACGACCAGCGGGATCACGACCCCGGCCGGGACCCCCGCCCGGAGCAGGTAGGCCGCGGTCACCCCGGACAGCGCGAGCACCGAGCCGACCGAAAGGTCGATGCCGCCGGTGAGGATGACGAACGTCATCCCGACGGCCAGCACGATGAGGAACGCGTTGTTGATGAACAGGTTCGCGAGCACCCCGACGGACAGGAAGTTGTCGTAGCGCGCACCGCCCACCACGAGCAGCAGCACGAACACCACGAGCGTGCCGACCACGGGCAGGTAGCGACGGTCGACGCGCAGGCGGCGCCCGACGGCCGGCAGCGCGTCGGGGGACGGCGCCCCGGGGCGCGAGGAAGCGAGGGTCGTCATCAGGCCACCACCTTGTCCGTGGACACGTCGGCGGGCTTGTCCGACGGCGCGACCGGCGCCGTCGTGTCCCGCCGTCGCGTGCGTTCCAAGAGCTTGCGCCGCATCACGGGCGACTGGAGCAGCGTCACCGCGGCGACCACGAGCGCCTTGAACAGCGGCGTCACGAGCGGCGAGATGCCGACGTTCGTCACCGTGAGCGACAGGGTCGCGATGATGAGCACGCCGACGAACGTGCCGGAGAGCGAGAACTTCCCGCCGGCCAACGAGGTGCCACCGATGACGACGGCGAGGATCGCGTCCAGCTCGATGAACAGGCCGGCGTTGTTCGCGTCGGCCGCCATGACGTTGGACGACAGGATCAGGCCGGCCAGCGCGGAGAACAGCCCCGACAGCGCGAAGACGGTCCACACGATGGTCCGCGCGCGCACGCCCGCGAGCCGGCTCGCCGCAGGGTTGATGCCGACGGACTCGACGAGCATCCCCAGCGCGGTGCGCCGCACCAGGAGCGCGACCAGCGCGAACACCCCGAACGCCACGAGGGTCGCGACCGGCAGCCCCAGCCAGAACCCGGCGCCGAGCATCTTGAACGGCGCGCTGGTGACCGTGGTGATCTGCCCCTCGGTGATGAGCATCGCGACACCGCGACCCGCCGTCATGAGGATGAGGGTGGCGATGATCGGCTGGATCCCGAGGACGGAGACGAGGAAGCCGTTCCAGACGCCGAGCAGCAGCCCGAGCGCGAGCGCCATCCCGATCGCGAGGAGCACGGTCGTCGTGGAGGCCGGGTCCTCGGCGCCTGCGATGAAGGTGAGGGCGACCGCCCCCGAGATCGCCACGACGGCGCCCACGGAGAGGTCGATGCCGCGGGTCGCGATCACCAGCGACATGCCGAGGGCGACCAGCATCAGCGGGGCGCAGTTGCGCAGGATGTCGATCGGCGAGCCGAAGAGGTGGCCGTCGAGGATCGACACGGACAGGAAGCCGGGCCGGACGGCCGTGTTCACGGCGAGCAGCGCGACGAGCGCGACGACCGGCCAGAACAGGTGGTGGCGCACGACGGCGCCGAACCCGCCGGTGGCCTGGGACGTGGGCATCAGCGATCCCCTCCGCTCGCGATGAGCTCGACGACGTCGTCGACGCCGACGGAGTCGGTGTTGGTCAGCTCCGCGACCTTCTGGCGGTCGCGCATGACGGCGATGCGGTGGCTGAGCCGCACCACCTCCTCGAGCTCGGCGGAGATGAACAGCACCGCCATGCCGCGGGCGGCGAGGTCGGACACCAGGCGCTGGATCTCTGCCTTGGCGCCGACGTCGATCCCGCGCGTCGGCTCGTCGAGGATGAACAGCTCGGGCGCGGTGGCGAGCCAGCGCGCCAGGAGCACCTTCTGCTGGTTGCCGCCCGACAGGTTGCGCAGCAGGGCGTCGGGGTTGGCGGGCCGGATGTTGAGCGCCTCGATGTACCGGTGCACGATCTCGTCGACCTGCTTGCCGGGCAGCGGTCGCAGCCAGCCGCGCTCCGCCTGCAGGCCGAGCACGATGTTCTCGCGCACGGTGAGGTCGCCGACGACGCCCTCGGCCTTGCGGTCCTCCGAGGAGAACGCGATCCGGCGCTCGATCGCCGCGCGCGGCGTCCGCAGCCGGGTCGGGGTGCCCTTCACCGACAGCGAGCCCTCGTCGGCACGGTCGGCGCCCGCGAGCAGGCGGGCCACCTCGGTGCGCCCGGAGCCGAGCAGCCCGGCGAGGCCCACGACCTCGCCCTCGTGCACGTCCAGGTCGAACGCCTGGACGGAGCCGCGGCGGCCGAGCCCCACGGCCTGCACGAAGGGCGCGCCCTGGGCGGCGTCGGCGGTGCGCTCGGTGCGGACCTCCAGGTCCTCGAGCACCTCCATCGACCGGCCGATCATCCGCGAGACGAGCTCGCTCCGCGTGATCTCCGACGTCGGGTACTCCCCCACCCGTGCGCCGTTGCGCAGCACGGTCATGCGGTCGGAGAGCTCGAAGACCTGCTCGAGGAAGTGGGAGACGAACAGGATCGCGACGCCCTGGTCGCGCAGCCGGCGCACGACGGCGAAGAGCCGCGCGACCTCGTCGGCGTCGAGGCTGGAGGTCGGCTCGTCGAGGATGAGCACCTTGGCGTCGACCACCATGGCCCGGCTGATCGCGACGAGCTGCTGCACGGCGATCGAGTGGGCGCCGAGCGACGAGGCCGGGTCGATGTCGAGCCCCATCGTGGCGAGGTGCTCGGCCGCCCGGCGGCGGGTGCGCGGCCAGTCGATGGCGCCGAGGCGCCGGGGCTCGTTGCCGAGCATGATGTTCTCCGCGACCGTGAGGTTCTCGCAGAGGTTGACCTCCTGGTACACGGTCGCGATCCCCGCGGCCTGGGCCTCGCCGGGGCCGGAGAACCGGTGCGGCTCGCCGTCGACGAGGATCTCGCCGGAGTCGATGCCGTAGACGCCCGTGAGCGCCTTGATCAGGGTGGACTTGCCCGCGCCGTTCTCGCCCATGAGGGCGTGCACCTCGCCCGGCAGCAGCCGGAGGTCCACGCCGTCGAGCGCCTTGACGCCCGGGAACTCGATGGAGATCCCGGTCATCTCGACGACGGGGCGCACCGCCTCCGGGCGGGCGTCGGGGGTGCTGCCGGCGTCGCCGGCGTCCGATGGCGTCATCGTTGACCTTCCGTGGAGCGCGGTGGGCGCGGCGCGGGCGTCCCGCACCGCACCCACCGCGGGTCTCGGTGGAGCGTACCGACCGTCAGTACTGACGGTCCGGCAGCGCGGCCTTCGCCGCCTCCTGGTCGAAGGCCTCGTCCTGCGTGACGATGCGCTTCTCGACCTCCTCGCCGGCCACGACCTTCTTCGCGATCTCCGCGAGGTCCGGGCCGAGCAGCGGGTTGCACTCGACGATGTAGTTGATCTTGCCGTCGGCGAGCGCCTGCATGCCGTCCTTGACGCCGTCGACCGTGATGATCTTGATGTCCTTGCCCGGCACCTTGCCCGCGGCCTCGATGGCCTCGATCGCTCCCAGGCCCATGTCGTCGTTGTGCGCGAAGACCAGGTCGATGTCGTCGTACTTCTGCAGGAAGCCCTCCATCACCTGCTTGCCCTCGGTGCGGGTGAAGTTGCCGGTCTGCGAGTCGATCATCTCGATGTCGCTGCCCTCGATCGCCTCGGCGAAGCCCTTCTGGCGGTCGATCATCGGGGCCGCGCCGGTGGTGCCCTGGAGCTCGACGGCCTTGTAGCCCTCGCCGTCGTACTGCTCCTTGGCCCACTCGCCCGCGCGGCGGCCCTCCTCGACGAAGTCCGACCCGATGAACGACTCGTAGAGGGTGTCGTCCTCGGAGTCGACGGCACGGTCGGTGAGGATCACCGGGATGCCCGCGGCCTTGGCCTCCTCGAGCACGGCGTCCCAGCCGGTCTCGACGACCGGGGAGAACGCGATGACGTCGACCTGCTGCTGGATGTAGGACCGGATCGCCTGGATCTGGTTCTCCTGCTTCTGCTGCGCGTCGGAGAACTTGAGGTCGAAGCCGTTCTCCTTGGTGAGCGTGTCCTGGATGGACTTCGTGTTGGCCGCACGCCAGCCCGACTCGGCCCCGACCTGCGAGAAGCCGAGGACGATCGTGTCCGAGGCCGCGGCCGACTCGCCGCCCCCGTCCCCGCCGCCCTGCGGCGCCTGCTCGCTGCTGCACGCGACCAGCGAGGCCGCGGTGAGGGCCGCGGCGAACAGCGCCGCTCCGGCACGCCGGAAGTTCTTGCTCATGATCTCCTCCTCGAGACGCCGGCCGACCGGGAGCCCGGTCCGTGGGTCTGCTCTGACCCTCCGGCAACGCCTGTGTGACCGTTAACATAGCGGAGATGTGACCGGTCACAAAGAGGCGTTCCACGATTCGACGTCACGGTTGCGTAACGGCGTTGGTGGACTTCGCCCGAAAGCGCTGTGAGTGTGATCGTGGCCCCGTTCTCGACGTGAACGGGGCCACGATCACACCCACAACATCAGGGGTTGCCGGGACCGGGCTCGTCGAACTCGTCGACGTCGGCGGCGATCATCTCGACGATGGTGTCGACGGTGACCCCGGGCCCGTTGCTCAGCTCGCCGATCTTCTCGCGGTCCTTGAGCACCACGATGCGGTCAGCGAGGCGCACCACCTCCTCCAGCTGGGAGGAGATGAAGACGACGGCGACGCCCTCGCCCACCAGGCGCGCCACCCGGCGCTGGATCTCGAGCTTGGCGGCGATGTCGATGCCACGGGTCGGCTCGTCGAGGATCAGCACGTGCGGCCGCGTGGCCAGCAGCCGGGCGATCAGCACCTTCTGCTGCGTGCCCCCGGACAGCTCGCCCGCCGGCCGGTCCAGGTCGTCCGGCGACAGGTGCAGGGCGTCGAGGTAGGTGTCGACGACGGCGTCCTGCTCGCCGCGCGACAGCGGCCGCGACCAGCCGCGCAGCGCCTGCAGCGCCAGCACGATGTTCTCCCGCACCGTGAGCCCCGCGACGATGCCGTCGGTCCGCACGTTCTCGCTGGACATCGCGATCCGGTGCCGCAGGGCCGCCGCCGGGCTGCGCAGCTGCACCCGCACGCCGTCGAGCCACAGCTCGCCCCGGTCCGCGCGCTCCGCCCCGCTCATCAACTTGGCGAGCTCGGTGCGCCCGGAGCCGCGCAGCCCCGCGAGCCCCACGACCTCGCCCCGCGACAGCTCCAGGTCGGTCGGCTCGAGGACACCCTGACGCCCGAGGTCCGACGCGCGCAGCGTCGGCTCGCCCGCGGCCGCGTAGTGGTGCGCGAGCCGCTGCGAGCGCAGCGCCTGGAGCGCGTCGATGTCCTCCCCGAGCATCTTGGAGATCACCTCGGCGCGCTCGACGTCCGCCGTCCGGAACTCGGCGACGACCCGCCCGCCGCGCAGCACCGTCATGCGGTCGCTCACCTCGAAGACCTGCTCGAGGAAGTGTGAGACGAACAGCACCGCGACGCCCTGGTCGCACAGGCGGCGCACGACGCCGAGCAGCCGAGCGGCCTCGTCCGCGTCCAGGCTCGACGTCGGCTCGTCGAGCACGAGCACGCGCGGCTCGAGCACGATCGCCCGGGCCACCGCCACGAGCTGCTTGGTGGCGGGCGACAGCGCCGACAGGGGGCCGCGCGGGTCGATGTCCTCGAGCCCCAGCGTCGCGAGCGCGGCCGACGCCCGCGCGCGTGTGCGACCCCAGTCGATGCCGAGCAGCCCGCGCACCTCGTGGCCGATCATCACGTTCTCGGCGACGGTGAGGTGCGGGCTCAGGTGCGTCTCCTGGAAGACGGTCGCGATGCCGTCCGCGCGGCTCTGCGCGACGCTCGTCGGCGGGCTCTCGACGCCGTCCACCACGACCGTCCCCGCCAGGATCGGCAGCGTCCCCGTGAGCGCGCCGATGAGGGTGGACTTGCCCGCGCCGTTCTCCCCCATGAGGGCGTGCACCTCGCCCGGCCGCAACGCAAGGTCCACGCCGTCGAGCACCCGCACGCCCGAGCGTTCCACCGTGATCCCGCGCAGCTCGACCACGGGCGCCCGCACCTTGGACGGCGAGGCCATCAGTCCGCCTTCCTCGGCGCGGCGCTCGACGCCCGCACGACCATCTCCGCGGCGATCTTGGTCACCGCCGGGATCTCCCGGTCCTCGATCGCCGCGCGCAGGACGTCGACGACGGCGACGCCGAGCGCGTGGAAGTTCTGCCGCACCGTCGTCAGTGGGGGGATGACGTGGCGCGCCAGGGGGATGTCGTCGAACCCGACGACGCTGAGGTCGTCGGGCACCGAGAAGCCGCGGTCGTGCAGGCCGTGCACGAGGCCCACCGCCATGTCGTCGTTCGCGACGAAGATCGCCGTGTACTCGGGGAGCTCGCGGATCCCGCGCGCGAAGTCGTAGGCGAAGTCGGCCGTCCAGTCCCCCACGACGATGGGGCGCTCGCGCAGCCCCCACGACTTCGCCCGCGCGTGGAACGACCGCTCGCGCGTGCGGGCGTCGAGCCAGTCGAGCGGGCCGGCGAGGTGCAGGATGTCACGGTGCCCGAGCGAGACGAGGTGGTCGACGGCGAGCGCCGTCCCCGCCTGCTGGTCGACCGTCACGGTGAGGAACGTCGGGTCCTTGTCGGGCTTGACCACCAGCACCGGCACCCCGACGTCGATGCGACGGAGCGCGGCGATCGACGACGACCGGGGCGCGACGACGCACAGCGCGTCGACGCCGAGGGCGATGAGGTGGTCGACCGCCTCCTGCGGCGTGATCTCCTCGCCGGCGTGCAGCAGCACCGAGCTGACCTCGTACTGCGCGGCGCGGGCGGCGGACTCGACGGCGTACAGCGTGCTGGTGGGCCCGAACGTTGCCGCGCTCTCGACGAGGACGCCGATGCGCCGGCTGCGCTGGGTGGCCAGCGCGCGGGCCGCCATGTTCGGCCGGTAGCCGAGCTGCTCGATGGCCTCCTCGACGCGGCGCCGCGTGGCCTCGCGGATGTTCGGGTGGTCGTTGAGCACCCGCGACACGGTCATGTGCGAGACACCGGCGAGCTGCGCGACCTGCCGGATGTTCGGCTTGTCGGCGGGACTCGCCATGCGGGGCCTCCACGGGATGCGTCCACCGGCCGGCCCGGCGGCTCGGCGGCGTCAGCCTACCGAACCGCCGGGCACCCGCCGGTGGTCGTGCTCAGAGCCCCTGGGCGAGGCGGTAGTACACCTGGTTCCAGCGCACCTGGTCGGCGAAGCCGCGGCGCGTGGTGTCCTCGTCGATGACGAGCAGCTCGGTGCGGGCGATGTTCGCGAACACCTCGAACGCCTCGAGGCCCGCCGCCGTCGACATCACCGTGTGGTGCGCGCCGCCGGCGGTCAGCCACGCCTCGGCGGAGGTGGTGAAGTCGGGGCGCGGCGCCCACACGGCGCGGGCCACGGGCAGGTTCGGCAGGTCCTGCGTCGGCGGGACGACGTCGACCACGTTCGCGGTGAGGCGGAAGCGGTCGCGCATGTCCGCGAGCGAGACGACGACGGCGCCCTCGGTCGCGTCGGCGTCGAACACCATGCGGACCGGGTCCTCCTTGCCGCCGATGCCGAGAGGGTGGATCTCCACCCGGGGCTTCGACGTCGTGAGGGACGGGCAGACCTCGAGCATGTGGGCGCCGAGGATGAGCTCGGAGCCGGGCGTGAGGTCGTAGGTGTAGTCCTCCATGAGGGAGGCGCCGCCGGGCAGCCCCTCGCCCATGACCTTCGCGGCGCGCACCAGGACGGCGGTCTTCCAGTCGCCCTCGGCGCCGAAGCCGTACCCCTTGCTCATGAGGCGCTGCACGGCGATGCCGGGCAGCTGGCGCAGCGCGCCGAGGTCCTCGAAGTTCGTGGTGAACGCCTTGGCGCCGCGCTCGACGAGGAACGCCTCCATGGCGATCTCCTGCCGGGCCGCGTAGCGCAGCGACTCGTGCCGTTCGCCGCCCTTCCGCAGCTCGGCGACGACGTCGTACAGCTCCTCGTACTCGGCGACCAGCGCGTCGACCGCGGCGTCGTCGACGGCCTCGACGGCCTCGACCAGGTCGTTGACGCCCCACGTGTTCACGGAGACGCCGAAGCGCAGCTCGGCCTCGGTCTTGTCGCCCTCGGTGACGGCGACGTTGCGCATGTTGTCGCCGAAGCGCACCAGCTTGAGCTCGTGCGTGGCAGCCCAGCCGGCGGCGCCGCGCACCCAGGTGCCGACGCGGCGGGTCACGGCCGGGTTCGACACGTGCCCCACGACGGTGGTGCGCGCGACGCCGAGGCGCGTGGCCAGGTAGGCGTACTCGCGGTCGCCGTGCGCGGCCTGGTTGAGGTTCATGAAGTCGAAGTCGATGTCCGCCCACGGCAGCTCGACGTTCGCCTGCGTGTGCAGGTGCAGCAGCGGCTTGCGCAGCGCGTCGAGGCCGGAGATCCACATCTTCGCCGGGCTGAACGTGTGCATCCACGTGATGACGCCGAGCACCTTGTCGTCCGCGTTCGCGTCGAGCATCGCGCGGCGGATGGAGCCGGAGTCCTTGAGCACGGGCTTCCAGACGACCTTCGCGGGCACGTCGGACGAGATGTCCAGGGCCCGCGCGACCTCCTGCGACTGCGCTGCGACCTGCTCCAGCGTCTCGGGCCCGTACAGGTCCTGGCTGCCGGTGAAGAACCAGACCTCGCGGTCGGCGTACGGCTTGCTCATGGGTGTCCTTCCTGGATCACGGTCTGGTGCGTGGCTGGTGCGGGGCTGGGTCGGGGCGACCGGCTCAGTGCTGGCCGTAGACGTTCTGGTAGCGGGCGTAGAGCGAGTCGACGTGCTCCTGCGCGATGGGCAGCGGCTCGCCGAGCTGGCGCGACACGTGCACGGTGCGGGCCACCTCCTCGCACATCACGGCGGCCTTGACCGCGGCGCGCGCGTCCTTGCCGATGGTGAAGGGGCCGTGGTTGCGCATGAGGACGGCGGGGCTGCGCGAGTCCTTCAGCGTCTCGACGATGCCGCGGCCGATGGAGTCGTCGCCGATGATCGCGAACGGGCCCACGGGGATGGGGCCGCCGAACTCGTCGGCCATCATCGTGAGCACGCACGGGATCTCCTCGGCGCGGGCGGCCCAGGCCGTCGCGTAGGTGGAGTGCGTGTGCACGACGCCGCCGACCTCGGGCATGTGCGAGTACACGTAGGCGTGCGCCGCGGTGTCGGACGACGGCGACCGGTCGCCCTCGACGAGGTTCCCGTCCAGGTCGCAGACCACCATGGACTCGGGGGTGATGTCGTCGTAGGCGACGCCGGACGGCTTGATGACGAGCAGGTCGTCGCCGTCCGGGTTCACCACGCGCTCGGACACGTTGCCGGCGGTCCACACGACGAGCTCCCAGCGGGGCAGCTCGGCGTGCAGGGCCGCGACCTTCTCCTTGGCGGCGTCGACGGCGGCGCGCAGGTGCGCGGGGACCTCGGTGGGGGTGCTCATGGGGTTCTCCAGTGCGGGGGGACGGGTCGTCGACGAGCGGCTGTCGTCAGAGGGCGGCGGTGGCGGCGCGCTCGACCGCGAGGCCGGCGGAGTACCGCTCCAGGTAGGCGGCGAAGCCGGCGACGTCGTCGGCGGCAGGCTCGGCGACGTCGAGGCGGGCGTCGGCGAAGACGCGCTCGGCCAGGTAGGCGTCCAGGGCCGGGGCGCCGCCGTCGGCCTCCGCGCGGGTCCGGGCGTACGCGGCGAGCACGGCGATGCCCCAGGCGCCGCCCTCCCCCGCCGTCTGCCCGACGGCCACGGGGGCGTCGATCGCGCCGGCCAGCAGCCGCTGGGCCACGCCGGCGGTCCTGAACAGGCCGCCGTGCGCGAACATCGTGTCGATCGCGACGCCCTCGCCGTGCAGCACGCGCATGCCGAGCGCGAGCGTCCCGAACACGCCGTAGAGCTGCGTGCGCGCGAAGTTCGCCAGCGTGAGGCGGCTGTCGGGGGTGCGCACCACGAGCGGGCGGCCCTCGTCGAGGCCGGTGATGGGCTCGCCGGCGAGGTAGTTGTACGCGAGCAGCCCGCCGCCGTCGGGGGCGCCGTCGAGCGCCGCGGCGAAGAGCGCGCCGAAGACGGCGTCGGGCTCGACCGGCTGCCCGAGCGCGGCCGCGAACTGGCCGAAGACACCGGCCCACGCGTCGAGCTCGCTGGCGCCGTTGTTGCAGTGCACCATCGCGACGAGGTCGCCGGCGGGGGTGGTGACGAGGTCGAGCTCGTGGTGCACGGAGGTCAGGGGCTTCTCCAGCACGACCATCGCGAAGATCGACGTGCCCGCGCTGATGTTGCCGGTGCGCGGGGCGACGGAGTTCGTCGCCACCATGCCGGTCCCGGCGTCGCCCTCGGGCGGGCACAGGAGCACGCCGGGCCGGAGGCTGCCCGTGGGGTCGAGCAGCGCGGCGCCCTCGGCGGTGAGCCGGCCGGCGTCCTCGCCCGCGGTGAGCACCTGCGGCAGCAGGCCCTCGACGTGCAGGCCGGGCCGCTTGGCGGCGGCGAGGTGCCGGAACTGCTCCAGCATCCGCGCGTCGTAGTCGCCGGTGGCGGGGTCGATCGGGAACATGCCC
This sequence comes from Isoptericola variabilis, assembly GCF_050311655.1. Taxonomy (GTDB): domain Bacteria; phylum Actinomycetota; class Actinomycetes; order Actinomycetales; family Cellulomonadaceae; genus Isoptericola; species Isoptericola variabilis. The sequence continues at coordinate 238,873 of NZ_JBNOZM010000001.1, read as the reverse complement.
GACGCGTCTCCGACGCCCAGGACGTGCCGGCCGGTCAGCGCCCGGTGCACGTAGCCGGCGAGCGTGGTGAACGACGCGACCTGCGGCACGTGCGGCTCGTCGTCGAGGATCGCCTGGTACAGGTGGGCGATCGACCAGCGCAGCGGGATGTTGTACCCGAACAGCGCGGACAGCTCGGCGGCCGCCGGCCCCGTGCTGGTGTTGCGCCACGTGCGGAACGGCACGAGCAGCTCGCCGTCGGCGTCGAACGGCAGGTAGCCGTGCATCATCGCCGAGACGCCGAGCGCCGCGTAGGTGGTGGGGCGGACGCCATAGCGCTCCTCGACGTCGGCCACGAGCGCGGCGTACGCGCCCTGCAGCCCCGCGTGCACGGCGTCGAGCGAGTAGGTCCACACGCCGTCCGCCAGCTCGTTCTCCCAGCCGTGCGAGCCGCTGGCGATCGGCGCGTGGTCGGGCCCGATCAGGCACGCCTTGATGTTGGTGGAGCCGAGCTCGATGCCCAGCGAGGCGCGGCCCTCCGCGATGGCGTCCCGGATCGCGGACCTGTCGTCCGGCTGCGCCGCCTGCGTCATCGTTGCTCCGTCCCTGCCCGGCCTCCGGGCGTCGTCGTGGTCACCTCATGTTAGCGCTCACATGGCGCGCGCCCAAGCCCGCACCAAGCATCGAGCGTGCTGACGTGATCCTCATTCTCGACGCATGAGGATCACGTCAGCACGCTCGATGCCTCCCGGTGCTAGTGACCGTGCAGGACGGAGAGCCGCGCCGGCTCGCTGCGCACGTCGCCGTGGGCGTTGGCGACGACGGCTCGCACGAGCCGGCCGTCCGGCTCGCGCCCGACGTGCTTGAGCGTCCAGCGCGCGGTGCCGCCCGTGGCGCGCGTCGCGGCGACCGGGGCCGCCGACCAGGTGGCGCCGTCGTCGTCGGAGATCTCCCAGGTCACGACGGGGACCGGCGCGCCGGTCACCGCGACCTCGAACGTCGCGGGCCGGTTGCCGCGGACGGTCACGTCGCGCGGGTCCGCCGTGACTGCCGGCGCCTCGACCGTCTGGTCCACGACGGGCCAGCCGTCCTCCCACCCGAGTCGCTGCAGGCCGAGCGTCGGGAAGCCGGGGATCTCGGCGTTCGCGCCGTCGTAGTAGTGGAAGGCGAGGACGCCGTCGGACACCGACTGGCCGCCGGGGCCCACCACCGCGCCGTGCGAGGAGAGCAGCACCGTGCCGCCGCCGTCGGCCAGGTCCTTGCCGTCCTGGTCGACGTACGGCCCGGCGACGTCGCGCGACCGCCCGACCGCCACCTGGTACGTGCTGTCGAGCCCCTGGCAGCACCGGTCGAACGACACGAACAGGTAGTACCAGCCGTCGTGCTCGGCGATGTACGGCGCCTCGACCGGGTTGCCCGCCATCATGCGGTCCACCAGGTGCGTGGCGTTCTCCAGCGCCCCGTCCGCGAGCTTGCCGGTGGGCCACTCGAGCTCCACGAGGAAGATGCCGTACCAGAACGAGCCGATCGCCATGTACGGGGTGCCGTCCGCGCCCTCGACGATGCCCGCGTCGATGGCGTTGAAGGTCTTGCCGCCGGCGATGTCGTTCGGCGAGCTGATCACCGGCCCCTGGTCGACCCACGCGTAGTCGGGGTCGGTCGGGTCGAGCGTCGTGTTGGTGGCGAGGGCCGTGACCGACGTGTTCGTGCCGAAGCGCGACGCCGAGTAGTAGAGGTAGTAGGTGCCGTCGTGCTCGTACACCTCCGGCGCCCACAGGTTGTCGGGCAGTGTGCCGTCGCCGTCCGCCGCGAATCGCTCGTCGATCCAGGCGGGGATCTCGTCCCAGACGGTGCCGTCGTAGGCCCAGGTCACCCCCTCGTCGTGGCTCGACCACATCTGGATCGTGCCGCCGTTCTCCCGGTTCACCAGGCCCGTCGTGTACACGCGCCAGGTGCCGTCGTCGTCGACGACGAGCGCCGGGTCGTGCACGGGCGACGTCTCGCCGGTGACGGACAGCCCGCCGGTCGGGGCGGTCGCCGCCGGGCGACCCCGCTCGACGGCGCCGGACGCGTCGGCGCCGGGGGTGGCGGTGGCGGGGCCGACGGTCGTGGCGGCGACCAGCGAGGCCCCCAGCAGCGCCGTCGTGAGCACCCCGGCGGCCGCGGCGCGGGCCCGCCTGAGGGATCGGTGCATCGTGTCTCCTCTACAACGATGTAGAATTGCGAACGCGCCGAATCTACCCAGCCGTCACGACGGCGGTCAACGGGCCCGCGGTCAGCGTGCGGGCGGCGGCGCCGTGCTGGAGCGCACCACGAGCTCGGGCACGATCCGCTCGGTGGGCACGCTGGCATCGGCCAGCGCCGCGACGACCATCGCCACGCTGCGCTCCCCCAGCACCCCGAACGGCTGGCGCACCGTGGTCAGCGGCGGCACGAAGTAGGCGGCGCCGGCGACGTCGTCGAAGCCCACCACGGACACGTCGTCCGGCACGGACACGCCCCGCTCCCAGAAGGCGCGGAGGATGCCGAGCGCGAGCTGGTCGTTCCCGGCGAACACCGCCGTCGGACCCTCGTGGGCCACCACCGCCTCCGCCAGGTCACGACCCGCGGCGTAGCCGTCCTCGGCCGACCAGGAGCAGTACCGCGGCCGGCTCGGTGCGATCCCCCGCGCCTCGAGCGCCTCGCGCCAGCCGGCGGCGCGCTCGCGGGCGTCGAACCAGTCCTGCGGCCCGGCGACGTGCAGCACGTCGCCGTGCCCCAGGTCGAGCAGGTGCTCGGTCGCGGCGCGCGCCCCCGCGCGCTGGTCGACGGCGAGCGACAGCGTCGTCGGGCCGGCCGCCGTCGTGCCGGCCTCGCGCGGCACCTTCTCCAGCGCCGCGACGACGAGCACTGGGACCGGGGCGCGGAAGGACTCGACCGCAGCCGCGACGTCGTCCTGCGGCGCGATGACGACGATCGCCTCGACGCCCTGGTCCATGAAGTGCTCGAGGGCCTCGTGCATCGCCTCGGCGTCGTAGCGTCGCAGCGTCGCCACGGAGACGAAGTAGCCCTCGTCGCGGGCGGCGCCCTCGATCGCGATGAGCGTGCTGGTCGGGCCGAACAGCGCCGAGCCGGTCGTCACCACGCCCAGGGTGGTGGAGCGCGCCGTCGCCAGCGCGCGGGCGGCGCTGTTGCGCCGGTAGCCGAGGGCCGAGATGGCGTCCAGCACGCGCTCGCGGGTCTCGCCGCGCACGCTCGGGTGGTCGTTGAGCACCCGGGAGACCGTCTGGTGCGAGACCCCCGCCACCGCCGCGACGTCGGCCATGGACGGGCGCCGCGACCGAGGACGCGTCGCCTGCCCGCCGGCGTCGGTCATGACTCCTGCGCCGCGTTCCTCGCGTCGACCTCGTCGAGCACCCGACGCAGGTACGTCAGGGTGAGCTTGCCCGCGGCGCGGTCGTACTGCTCCTCGTACCCGTGCTTGGTGTACATGGCGAGGTTCTTCTTCGAGTCCTTGCCCGTGAACGCCCACACCTCCGTCACCTCGGACGGCAGGAACTGCAGGATCGCGAACATCAGCGACGTGCCGATGCCCTTCGCCTGCTGGTCCGGCGCGACGGCGAGCCGGCCGAGCGTCGCCTTCGGCCCCTCGATCTCCAGGCGCAGCGACCCCACCAGGCGGTGGCCCTCCCACGCGCCCACGGTCACGACGTCGTCGCGCGCCATGTCCTCGCGCAGCTCGTGCAGCGTCTGCGTCAGCGGCGGGATGTGCGGGTCGTCGTACAGCTGCGCCTCGCTGACGAACGCCGCCCGCCGCAACGTCAGCAGCTCTCCCGCCTGGTCGTCGTCGACCAGCGCGATCCGCAGCGCGTCGTCGCTCTCCTGCTGGACGTCCTGGGCGTCGGTGCCGGGTGCCTCGCTCATGGGGACATCGTGGCAGACGGACGGCGGACGTGTCGTCGCGCGCCCGGCACGGTCGGGGACAATGGGCGGGTGACGACCGAATGGGTGCTGACCCTCTCCTGCCCCGACCGCCCCGGGATCGTGCACGCCGTGGCGGGCGTGCTGGCCGAGCACGGCGGCAACATCACCGAGTCGCAGCAGTTCGGGGACCCGGCGTCGGGCCTGTTCTTCATGCGCGTGCAGGTGGCGCTCGACGTCGAGGAGCCGGCCGCGCGCGCCGCGCTGACGGCCGCGATCGCGCCGGTGGCGGAGCTGTTCGGCATGACCTGGGAGCTGGACGTCGTCGGCCGCCGCCTGCGCACCCTGGTGCTGGTCAGCAAGGCGCCGCACTGCCTGGTGGACCTGCTGTACCGCGAGCGCTACCAGGGCATGCCGGTGGACGTCGTCGGCGTCGTCGGCAACCACCCGGACCTGGCGGACATGGCGGCGTTCTACGGCAAGCCGTTCCACCACGTGCCGGTCACGAAGGACACGAAGGCGCAGGCGGAGGACCGGCTGCGGGAGCTGGTGGCCGAGCTCGACGTCGAGCTGGTCGTCCTCGCCCGGTACATGCAGATCCTGTCGGACGAGCTGTGCCGCGACCTCGAGGGCAAGGTCATCAACATCCACCACTCGTTCCTGCCGAGCTTCAAGGGCGCGCGCCCCTACGCGCAGGCCCACGACCGCGGCGTCAAGCTCATCGGCGCGACGTCGCACTACGTCACGGGCGACCTCGACGAGGGCCCGATCATCGAGCAGGACGTCGAGCGCGTGGACCACTCGCGCGCCGTCGCGGACCTCGTCGCGATCGGCGAGGACGTCGAGCGCCGCACCCTCGCGCGCGCCGTGCGGTGGCACGCCGAGCACCGCGTGCTGCTCGACGGCCACCGCACGGTCGTCTTCCGCTGACGATCCATCCCGCCCGATGTTGTGAGCGCGATTGAGGGGACTATCCGGCCTCGGATAGTCCCCTCAATCGCGCTCACAACATCAGGCCGCGCCGGTTGCGCTCAGGCCACCGACACCTCGACGAGCGTGTTCCACGGGTCGTCGAAGCGCAGCGTGCGGCCGTCGTCGCGCGCCGCGACGCCGGCGTGCTTCAGCCGGTCCGCGAGCGCCCCGACCTCGTCGCGCGTCGGGACGGTGAGCGCCACCTGCCCGAGCCCGAGCGTGGCGGCCCGCGGCCCGGCGCCGGCGCTGTTCCAGGTGTTCATCGCCATGTGGTGGTGGTACCCGCCGGCGGCGACGAACAGGGCGCCGTGAAACGTCGCCATGATCTCGAAGCCAAGGGTGTCGACGTAGAACTTCTGCGCCGTGGGGATGTCGCCCACCTGCAGGTGGACGTGCCCCACCTGCGCGGCCTGCTCGGTGGCCCCGGCGAGGGCGCCCTCGGTGAGGTGCCGCTGCAGGAACTCCTGCGGGTCGAACCAGTCGGAGCCCATCGCCACCCGGTCGCCGCCGTCGTGCTGCCAGACCTCGCGCGGCCGGTCCCAGTAGAGCTCGATCCCGTTGTCCTCGGGGTCCGTGAAGTAGAACGCTCGCGAGACCCAGTGGTCGGCGTTTCCCGCGAACCGCGACAGCGGGTGCTGCGCGGCGTGCGCGACGGCGGAGGCGAGCGCCTCCTCCGTGTCGAAGAGGACCGCCGTGTGGAACAGGCCGGCCTGGTTCCGGGACGCGGCCGGCAGCCCCGGCGTGTGCTGGAGCGCGACGACGGGCACGCCGCCGCGACCCAGCACCACCCGGCCGGGTGCGCCGAGGGCGGGGATCTCCTCGAGCGCGATCGCCTCGCGGTAGTAGGCGCTCATCGCGCCGAGGTCGCCCACGTGCAGGGTGACGGCGCCCATCGCGGTCTCGGCCGCGAGGAGGTCGGACGTGCGGGTCATGATCGGCTCCTGGTGCTGGGGGTGACGAGGGTCAGAGCAGCGCGAACCCCGTGGTCCACTGCGTCTTCTCCCCTGCGGCGAGGGTGAGCTGCAGGAACCCGAGGGCCTCGAGCTCGCGGGCGCGCTTGAGCGAGCCGGCGTCGACGACGCGGACGGCGGACCCGTCGAACGCGGCGGCGAACGCGGCCTTGGCGTCGGCGTCGTCGCCCGCGACGAGGACGGTCGTCCGGACGTCGCCCACGGTGCCGGTCACGAGCGTCGCGGCGAAGTTCGTGTTGAACGCCTTGAGGACGGCCGCGCCGGGGAGCTTCGCCGCCAGCCCGGCCGCCGCCGAGGAGTCGGCCGGCACGACGAGCGCGTCGAACGTCGCGAAGTCGAGCGGGTTGGTGAGGTCGACGACGGTGCGGCCGGCGAGCTGGTCGCCGTAGGTCGCGACGACGTCGTCGAGCGCGGGGTACGGCAGCGCCAGGACGACGATCTCGCCCGTGAGCGGCTCGCCGAAGGCCGTCGCGGTGACCGCCGGGTCCACGGCCGCGGCCTTGGTGACGTCGCGCGCGACGACCTGGACGTCGTTCCCGCCGGCGAGCGCCAGGCCCGCGATCGCGGAGCCCATGTTCCCGGTGCCGAGGATGCTGATGGTGGCCATGGTTCCTCCTGAGGTTCCGTCGTCGACCCATTTGGTTGACGCTACAACCAACATAGACCGCTATAGTTGTAGCGTCAACTTTCACTCGGAGGGTGACGGACCAGGAGGCGAACACGTGACCACGACCCGGCCCGCGACGGCGGCCGACGACGAGCCGCGCTGGCTCGACGCCGAGCAGATGCGCACCTGGCTCCGGCTGCAGGCGGTGATCGAGCTGCTGCCCGCCACGCTCGACCAGCAGCTGCGCCGCGACGCCGACCTCACCCACTTCGAGTACATGGTGCTGGCGATGCTGTCCGAGGCGCCCGGTCGCGACCTGCGCATGACCGAGCTCGCCCGCCTCACCAGCGCCACGCTCCCCCGCCTCTCGCACGTGGCCCGCCGGCTCGAGGCGCGCGGCTACGTCGAGCGCTGCACCGCGCCGGACGACCGTCGCGCGACGATCGCGCACCTCACCGACGCCGGCTGGCGGAAGGTCGTCGCGAGCGCCCCCGGCCACGCGCGCACGGTGCTCCAGGACGTCTTCGACGACCTCGATCCGGACGAGGTCCGCACGCTCGCCGGAGCCTTCGACAAGGTCCTCGCGCACATCGACCCGCACGACCGCTTCGGCCTCGGCGAGCGCTCCGCCCGCTGATCGGCGCCGCCGCCAGCGCCCGAGGTACGGCCGCCCTCGACGCCCTCGCGACGAGAGATTCACCCGCAGGGGTTGTATCGAAAACGTTTTCTATCTAGCCTCGGGTCGTCGGCGACCCCGACCGCTCGATGACGAGGCCTCGTGGCCGAGCACCACTCAAGGATGAGCAGGCTCGAACGAAGGATGGGATCGATGAAGCGCACGACGAAGAGATGGCGCGCGTCCGTAGGGGCGGCCGTGGCCGGGATCGGCATCCTCGCCGCGACGGCGCTGAGCGCACAGGCCGCCGGGAGCACGCTGCACGCCGCGGCGTCCGACCAGGGCCGCTACTTCGGCACGGCGATCGCCGCCGGCAAGCTCGGCGACTCGCAGTACACGACGATCGCGGACCGCGAGTTCGGCATGATCACGGCCGAGAACGAGATGAAGATGGACGCCACCGAGCCGCAGCAGGGGCAGTTCAACTTCTCCTCCGGTGACCGGATCCTCGACTGGGCCACCAGCCACGGCAAGCGGGTGCGCGGTCACGCGCTGGCCTGGCACTCCCAGCAGCCGGGCTGGATGCAGAACATGAGCGGCTCGCAGCTGCGCCAGGCGATGCTCAACCACGTCACCCAGGTCGCCACGCACTACAAGGGCAAGGTCTACGCCTGGGACGTGGTCAACGAGGCGTACGCGGACGGTACCTCCGGCGCCCGCCGCGACTCCAACCTCCAGCGCACCGGCAACGACTGGATCGAGGCCGCCTTCCGTGCCGCCCGGGCCGCCGACCCGAACGCGAAGCTCTGCTACAACGACTACAACACCGACAACTGGTCCCACGCCAAGACGCAGGGCGTCTACACCATGGTCAAGGACTTCAAGGCGCGCGGCGTGCCGATCGACTGCGTCGGCTTCCAGGCCCACTTCAACAGCGGCAACCCGGTGCCGAACAACTACCACGAGACGCTCCAGCACTTCGCCGACCTCGGCGTGGACGTCCAGATCACCGAGCTGGACATCGAGGGCTCCGGCAGCTCGCAGGCCGAGCAGTACCAGGGCGTCACGCAGGCGTGCCTCGCGGTCTCGCGCTGCACGGGCATCACGGTGTGGGGCGTGCGCGACTCCGACTCGTGGCGGGCGAGCGGCACCCCGCTGCTCTTCGACGGCAACGGCCAGAAGAAGGCCGCCTACACCTCGGTCCTGAACGTCCTCAACAGCGGCGAGGGCGTCCCCGGCGGCGGCGACCCCGACCCGGGCGAGACCACGCCGCCGCCCACCGGCGGCAGCGGCTGCACCGCCACCTACTCCGAGGGCCAGAAGTGGGGCGACCGCTTCAACGGGACCGTGACCGTCACGGCCAACGGCAACATCTCGTCGTGGACCTCGACCGTGACCGTCAGCTCCAGCCAGCGGATCAGCGCCACCTGGAACGGCACGCCCACCTGGGACTCGTCCGGCAAGGTCATGACGATGCGCCCGGCCGGGAACGGGACGCTGGCCGCGGGCCAGTCGACGTCGTTCGGCTTCACCGTGATGCACGGCGGGGACTGGACGTGGCCCAAGGTCACCTGCTCGGCGTCCTGAGCCGCCGACCTCGACCCTGAGGGCCGCGGGGTCCCCTCCCCCGCGGCCCTCAGGCCCCCGTCACGACCGCCGTCGCTACTTCCCGGGGCCGACGATCCGCAGGCGCTCCAGCGTCGTCGTCGCGACGTTGCCGTTCCGATCGGTCGCGCGTACCTCGACGTCCCACACGCCAGGGCTCAGCTCGAGCGGCTCGTCGTACCGCTGCCAGCGCTCGTCGCGCTGGGTCCGGAGCTCCAGGCCCGCGACGCCGGCGTCGTCGTCCACCGCCGTCAGCGCGAGGGTCGCGCCGCGCCAGTAAGCACCGCCGGGGGCAGGGCGGCCCTCGACGACCGACGAGATCTCGGGAGGCACGAGATCGTCGAGACTCTCGGCCCGAGCGTCGGACACCCGGAAGTCCCCGTTCTGCACCGTCCACAGCGAGAGCACGGACCAGGCGGCGTGCATCGCTACCCACTCCTCGCGGCCGGCGTAGGTGTCGTCGTCACCGGCGAGGTACGTGCGACCGTCGTCGGACCGCCCCTGCATGGCGAGCGCGTCCGCGCCGTGCAGCGCCAGCCAGTACCGGCCGTCACGGCTCGCCGCCCGGTCGACGCCGAACGCCGCCGACATGGCGTCGACGGCGACGAACTGGAGGCGCCGGGAGCGTCCCCAGTCGGTGCCCTCCGGGTAGTAGACCGCGCCGGAGCCGGGTCGGTAGATCGTGCCGCCGGGCGCGACGTAGGGAGGTGCGGGGTAGTCACGGTCCACGAAGTTTCCGTACAGCAGCTCCATGTTGTGCAGCGCGGCCGCGGGCGTGGGTCGGCCCGCCAGGGTCGACGTCACCCCCGCGTACAGCTGCTGCACCATCGTGGCCATGTAGTCGGGGTGGAGCCGGTCGTGGTTGTACGCGCGACCGTCCTCCTCGACGTTCCAGCCGTCGATCCACTCGTTCAGCGGCCGGCCGTTGACCGGGGTCGCGTCGGCGACGTCGGACGGCTTCGCGTGGGCGGAGAGCAGGAGCTCCACGTTCTTCGCCATCCAGGCGTCGTGCCGCGGGTGGTCGGGCATCATCGCGGTCGCCGCCTGCAGCAGCATGGAGTTCCACGAGTTCTCCTCGGCCTTGGTGTCGCCCGGCGAGAGGACCGTGCCGTCGGCAGCCGTCCAGTAGGGCACCTCGTAGTCGAGGAAGCGGTCCGCCTCGGTCTCGATCATGACCTCGACCTCGCGCCGTGCCCCGGCGTCCAGGTCGTCCCAGATCAGCCAGGCCGCCTGCGCCGTCAGTGCCGCCCACAGCGCGCCCTGCCACGACGTCGGTCCGCTCCACCCGCCGCCACGGTTGCCGTAGTGGGCGTGCGCCAGCGAGCCGACGAGGCGCGCGGTTCGCGCCCTTGCCTCCTCGACCGGCACCCCGGTCACGGCCGGGTCGTAGCTGCCGGTCGCGATCGCCGTCGCGAGGGCCAGCGACTCGGCCGCCACGGGCCTGATCTGGTGCTCCCCGGTGCCCCCGAACGACAGGTACCCCTCGGGCTGGCCCGCGAACTTCTGCCGCCACCACGTGGTGAGCGCGTACTCGTTCGAGCTGCCCAGGATCTCCGCGGGGACGGCGTCGACGCCGGTCAGGTGCTCGTCGCCGAGCGCCGTCCAGTCGATCGGGCGGACGGTCGACTCCGCCTGCGGCGGCGGGGGCGGCTCCGGTCCTTCCGCCACCGTGAAGCTCTCGAAGCGAGCCGGGACGACCGCCGCGCCCGCCGTCCCCGCCATGGCGAAGAGCCCGACCTTCCGGTAGCTCGCCGCCGCAACCGGCACGCCGATCTCCGTCCAGACCTCACCGTCTGCGGAGTAGGACCCCGTGATCGAGTCCCCGTCACTCGTCAGCCGGAGCGAGTACCGGGTCGGCCACTGGTCGAGCGGCCTGTCCACCGGCCGGGGGACCGACGGCGTCCCGCGCTCCTCGCGCAGGAAGAACACCCGCCCGGCCCCGCCGGCCCGCCCGGAGAAGGCGAGGGACGCGTAGTTGCCGTCGTCGGTGTACAGCAGCAGGCCCGCCTGCTGGCAGCAGGAGGTGGGCGCGAAGTCGATGGTGGTCGTCACCTCCCACGGCTCCGCCGGAGCCGGCTGGAGCACCAGGTTCTTCGCGGTGTTCGTCCCGCCGTAGAGGTCCCCGGGCAGGGCGTCGATCGTCAGGGCGCCGTCGGCCATCGACAGCGCCGCGCCGTCGGGCCGGACCACCTCCCAGACGGAGGGGTCGAGCGACGCGCCGTCGAACTCGTCGCCGACCGGCAGCCCCGCCGACGGATCCGTCGCGGCGGCCGGAGCTGCGAGCCCCGGACCCACCAGCACGGCGGCCACGGCCCACGGAACGACACCCCTCCACGAGCGGCGTCTGCGAGAACTCGTCATCGAGCTTCCTTTCGTCGGGATCTGAGCACGTCGGCGGGGGCACCGTGCGTGGCGCCCCCGCCGTTCGTCCGTCGGGCGACCGGGCTATCGGGTGACCGCGATGCGGTCCAGGTCGGGGGCGTACGCCGCGTCGTTGAAGAAGCGCACGACGTTCTCCCCCGCGTCGAGACGCACCCGTGCCATCGTGCTCGCCGGCGTGCTGAACGAGCCGCCGGTCAGGGTCAGCGTCTGTGCCGGCCCTCCGTTGACGCTCACGTCCACGGTCCGTGTGCCGGACACCAGGTAGTCCACCACCAGTCCGTACTCGCCGGCCTCCGCGACCTCGATCCCAGGAAGGGTGAGGTCGTTGGCGGCGCCGGAACCGACGTACCCCACCTTCTGGCCGCCGGAGCACGCCCCGCACGCCACCACCCGCGCGGCGCCGCCCCGCGTGTTCTGGGCGGCCTCCGCCTCACGGGTGAGCAGCCACCCGTCCGGCAGCACGGAGACCCGCGCCGTGCCCCGTTCGACGACGAGACCGGCGGAATCCTCGCCCGTGAAGGTCGCCACCAGCGGGATCTCCACCACCCCCGGCTCGGCGTCGGCCGGGACCGCGACGCTCCACGTGGCGGCGAGGGACTCCCCCGCGGCGAGACGGTCCGCCGTCGCCGGCTCTCCCTCGACCGTCCAGCCCGACGGCGCGTACGGGGCGAGGCGCACGTCGGTCGCGGTGCCGTCGCTCACGGTGAGCGTCCCGGTGACGTCGACCGTGGAGCCGGCGCCTACCTCGACCGTGCCCTGCGGGTCGACGCCGACCGACGCGACCGGACCGGCGCAGGAGACCCGGGCGTCCGCCCACTCGGCGTGGTCGTAGTTGTCGCTCCCCTCGGGGCCCACCCCGGCCCGCAAGGTGAGCAGCTCGACCCCGGCGAGGTCGGCGTCGACGGTGATCGCGTCGTCGGCTCCGGTGACGACCCCGGTCTCGTCGAGTACCTTCCCGTCGCCGAGGACGGTGAACGTGACCGTCCCGCGGTCGCCCACCTCGTCGTCGATGCCGACATCGGCGGTGAAGGCCGAGCAGACCCCGCCGAGGTAGTACTCCACCTCCGACGCCGCGTGCGCCGCGACCCCCTTCTCGTAGCGGGTGCCCCCGAGGGTGATCGGGTTGCCGTCGGTGCTCTCGTCCACGCCCAGGTCGCCCCAGCCCACCTGTGCGCTCACCGGCTCGAGGTCGCTGACGTAGCGCTCGCCGCGCGGGGCGGTCGCCACGGCGACGGACCCGGTGCCCGAGACGTGCTGCGCCTCCTTGTCGACCGTGGTGTAGTCCGCCTCGACGCCGAGCTCGTAGGTGCCGGTGGTCGCCTGGACCGGAACGCTCACGACCACCTTCCGTGTCACCGCGTCGCCCGGCGGCACGACCACCGGCTTCGCCTGGTCGGCGCGCACCGCCCAGCCGTCCGGGGCCGCGACCTGCAGCGTGAGGTCGCGCACCGGCGTGAACCCGTCGTTCGTCACCGTGACGGTCGCCGTCACGTCGCTCCCCGGGGCGGCGAAGCCTCCTGCGTCGACGGCCGCGGTGATGGCCGGGTGGTCCTCGGCCGGACGCCCCGGCTCGACGACGAACATGCGGGCGCCGTGGCTGGGCACGGAGGCCCGCACAGCGCCTCGCGTCTGCGTCACGGCGTGCGACCACACGTCCGTGACCCGGTACGCGTCCGCACCTGACAGGCCCAGGTCGGCCGCCTTCGTCTCCATGGCGGCGCCGCCCTTGCCGCGGTTCAGCAGGACGACGGCCGCCCCGCCGTCCGACATCGGCTTGACCCAGACCTCCTGGTCCCCGTCGTCGGCGACCTTGTGCCCCTGGATCCCGCCCCAGTCCTGGTTGACCGCGAGGACGTCAGGGTTCGTGAGCATGGCGAGGGTGGAGTCCGGCATGTCGCGCAGGTCGTTCCCCGCGATGAGCGGCGCGTTGAGGAGCGACCACAGGCTCATGTGGGCCCGCGACTCGTCCTCCGTGAGCCCCGGGTTCCCGACCTCGAGCATGTCGGGGTCGTTCCACGCGTTCGGCCCGGAGTACGCCTCGAGACCCACCTGCTGGTCGAGGATCCCCATCACGCTGCCCCACGTGTCGGTGATGTCGCCTGTCGTGCGCCACATCTGGCCCAGCTCCGGGCCGAAGCTCGACCACGGGTCGTTCGCGCCCCACTCGCAGATGGACAGCAGGATGGGCCGGCCCGACGCCAGCAGGGCGTCGGCCATCGCCTTGTAACGCTCTGCGGCGGGCAGCCCCTCGTTGTGGCAGTTGTCGTACTTCAGGAGGTCCACGCCCCACTCGGCGAACTTGCGGGCGTCCTCCACCTCGTGCCCGAGGCTCGCCGGGAGGTCCTGGCAGGTGGCCGTCCCCGCGGACGAGTAGATCCCCAGCTTGAGGTCGAGGGCGTGGACGTAGTCGGCCACCGCCGCGATGCCGTCGGGGAACCGCACCGGATCCGGCACGAGGTTGCCGTCGGCGTCACGCTCCGGCGCCATCCAGCAGTCGTCGATGTTGACGTACTCGTAACCCGCGTCGCGCATCCCGGAGGCCACCATCGCGTCGGCCGTGTCTTCGATGAGCTGCGCGTCGATGTCGCACCCGAAGGTGTTCCAGCTGTTCCAGCCCAGCGGTGGCGTCGGCGCGAGCGGCAGCTTCTCGCTCGCGGCGGCGCCCCCGGCCCGGTCCGGGCTGCCGGGCGGCGACGCCGCCGCCGCGGACGTCGTCGTCATCGCGGCGGAGGCGGTAAGAGCCACGAACGCGGACACCACACGTCGGAACGTCTGACCCACGGAGATCCCCTACTTCCATCGTCATTGATCGGTGGCCCGCGGTCGCGGGCCAGGGGTGGTCCAGGGCGACGCTGCCCCCGTGCGGCCGCGAGCGGCCACAGATGCGCCCGGGGGTGAGCGTTTCGTCGTCCTCCCCGAGCGACGGGTGATCATCTGATCGGCCGCACGATCACCCGCGCTGCCGGGGGCGCTCAGTCGACGAGCTGCACCCGGACGCCCCTGCGCACCAGCTGCTCGAGCTCGCCGCAGCGCTGGGCGGCACGGTCGGTGACCACCCGTGCCAGCCGTGCCGTCGGGACCGTGGTGATCAACGACTCGACGCCGACCTTGGTGTGGTCGACCAGCGCCACCACCTCGACCGCCGCAGCAGCCATCGCCCGGTCGATCTCGGCGACGTGCAGGTTCGGGGTGGTGAGCCCGCGGGCCCAGGTCAGACCGTTCCCCGACAGGAACGCGAGCGGCGCCCGCAGGCCTGCGAAGCTGCGCTCCGCGCGCGACCCGACGAGGGCACGGACCGCGCCACGGACGTCGCCGCCGGCCAGCCGCACCCGCACGGACCGGGCGTCGGCCAGGGCCTCCGCGACGAGCAGCGAGTTGGTCCACACCTCCACGCTCCGGTCGACGAGGCAGCGGGCGAGCTCGAGCGTCGTGGAGCCCGCCCCGAGGACGACGGCGTCCCCGTCGTGCACCAGCTCGGCGGCCGCCCGGCCGATGAGGGCCTTCTCCGCCACCGCCACCTGGCGCTTCTCCTCGTACGCGAGCTCGAGCGTGTGGCGGGAGCGGGCGCGGGCGAGGCCGTGGAGGTAGCTGATGCGACCGCGCTCGGCGAGCTCGCGCAGGTCCCGACGCAGCGTGACCGCCGACGCGTCGACGACTCCCGCGAGGTCCGCCAGGCGGAGCTCACCACGCTGCTCGATCAGCGCGACGACCTGCTGCTGCCGTTCCGACTTCGCCATGGCGTCCTCGCTCTCGGGCCGGAGGGGTCAGCTGGCGCCGGTGATCGCGGCGAGGATCTCCTCGTGCGTGGCGGTGGACGGGAACGAGCCGTTGTTCCGCCCGTGCCGCAGCACCTCGATGCGGTCGGAGACCGCGCGCACGTCGTTGAGGTTGTGGCTGATGAGGATGACGCCCAGCCCCAGATCGCGCAGCCGCTGGATGTGCGTGAGCACCTCGGCGGTCTGCGCCACCGAGAGCGCCGCCGTCGGCTCGTCGAGCACGACGATGCGGGGCTGGCCGATGAGGGTGCGCGCGATGGCGACGGCCTGGCGCTGCCCCGCGGACAGGTGCCGCAGCGGGGTGCGCACCGACGGGATCCGGACGGTGAGGTGCTCCAGCAGCTCGCGGGTCTCGGTCTCCATCTCGCCGTCGCGCAGCAGGCCGGCCCGCCCGCGCAGCTCCTGGCCGAGGAAGACGTTCGCGGTGACGTCGAGGTTCTCGCACACGGCCAGGTCCTGGAACACGCTCGCCACGCCGAGCTGGTTCGCCGCCGACGGCGACGGGATCGACACGGGCTCGCCGTCGATCTCGAGCTGCCCCGAGCTGGGGCTGAGCACGCCCGCCACGATCTGGGCGAGCGTCGACTTGCCCGCCCCGTTGTCCCCGACCAGGGCGACCACCTCGTGCGCGTGCACCTCGAGGTCCACGTCGACGAGGGCCTCGACGGCACCGAAGTACCTGCTGACCTGCCGCAGCGCGAGCAGCGGCGTGCGTCCCCTCACCGGTTCCCCTCTCCTGTGCGGACCTGCCCCGCGGCGACGGGGCCGCGCGGTCGGTCGTCGGGCTGTTCCAGCAGGTCGGTGTGCTGGAGCGCGAGCGCGATCGCGCCCTCCAGCTCGGCGCGCGTCCCCAGCGCCGCGGGCACCACCTCCAGCGGCGTGACCAGCTGCAGCAGGGTGCGACGGCGCAGCGCCTCGCGCAGCGGCGCGAGGAAGACCTCGCCCGTGTCGGCCAGCGCTCCCCCGACGACGACGAGCTCCGGGTTGAGCGACGTCGCCAGCCCGGCCACGACGCCGCCGACCACCGTACCGGCGTCGGCGACGATCTCCCGACAGCCCGGGTCGTCCTCGTTCGCCAGTCGCACGACGTCGGCGAGGGTGAGGTTCCCGTGGCTGCTGCGCAGCGGTTCGAGCAGCGCCCGGTCACCGACCACCGTGTCGAGGCAACCGCGGCTGCCGCACGAGCAGATGTTCCCGGCGGGATCCACCTGCACGTGGCCGATCTCGCCGGCGGTGCCCGCGACCCCGCGGTGGACCCGGCCGGCGAGCACGATGCCGGCGCCCACGCCGTGCCCGGCCCGGACGTACAGCGCGTCGTGGACCTCGCGGGCGGCGCCCACCGTGCTCTCGGCGAGCGCGCCCAGGTTCGCGTCGTTGTCCACGAACACCGGCCTGGCGAGCCGCTTTTCCAGCACCTGCGCCACGGGCACGCCGTCCCAGCCGCGCAGGATGCCCCGCACGGTGACCTGCCCGCTCGAGGCGTCGACCGGCGCCGGCAGGCCGAGGCCGATGCCGAGCACCTCGTCGAGCTCGGACCCCACGCGCTCCAGCAGGTCGACGACGAGCAGGGCCGCGCGGTCGAGGCTCGTGTCGGCGCGGTGCTCGGCCGGTAGCGGCAGCACCTGCTCGGCGAGGATCTCGTGCGACACGTCCGCGATCGCCACCGTGAGGTGCCGGGAGCCGACGAGCACGCCCGCGACCAGCCCCACGCGGTGGGCGAGCGTGACGAGCTGCGCGCGCCGGCCCGAGCGGATCGTGTTGCGCACCTCGACCAGCTCGGCGGCGACGAGCTCCTTGACGATGGTCGACACCGTGGCGGGCGACAGCCCGGTGGCCCCGGTGAGCTCGACCTGCGTCAGGCCACCGTGCCGCTTGACCGCGTCGACGACGCGCGCGCGGTTCGCCTCGCGCAGCGACGACTGCGATCCCACCATCGGCAGCCGTCCTCTCACGCCGGGGAGTCTATGGTGCGACGACGCGCGGGGCGGCGGTCGTCCGCCGCCCCGCGCCTCGTGGCGGGAATGGTCCGGCCCCGGCCGGACCCCCAGGTCAGCGCAGCACCGAGGCGCGACGCTTGTTGTAGATGTCGAACGCGACCGCGAGCAGCAGCACCAGGCCCTTGACGACCTGCTGCATGGACTGCGGAACGCCCATCAGCTGCATGCCGTTGGACATGACGGCCATGATCAGACCACCGATCATGGCGCCGCCCACGCGGCCGACGCCGCCGGTGGTCGACGCGCCGCCGATGAAGCACGCGGCGATCGCGTCGAGCTCGAACATGTTGCCCGCGCCCGGCTGGGCACCGTTCATGCGCGAGGAGTAGACCACGCCGGCCACCGAGGCCAGCACGCCCATGTTCACGAAGATCCAGAAGTTGACCTTCCGGACCTTGACGCCCGACAGCTCGGCCGCGTGGCGGTTGCCGCCGACGGCGTAGACGTGCCGGCCGAACACCGACTTCTGCGTGACCAGGGTGTAGGCGATGATCAGCACCGCGAGGATGATGAGCACGATCGGCAGGCCGCGCGAGATCGACAGCTGGTACCCGAACCACATCACCACGGCCGCGATCACCACGAGCTTGGTGACGAACAGCGGCATCGACTCGACCGTCTGCTGGTAGGCGATCTTGCCCTGGCGGGTGCGCCACTGGCTGACGGCGAAGCCGACCACGGCGATACCGAAGATGACCAGCGTGAAGACGTCGAACCCGTACCCGCCGAGCAGGCCGTTGAGGAACCCGTTCGCGATGTCGTAGTAGGTGCCGCCGAAGGGCGACAGCGACTTGTTGTCCAGCACGAGGAACGTCAGGCCGCGGAACAGGAGCATGCCGGCCAGGGTCACGATGAAGCCGGGGATCCCGACGTACGCGACCCAGAAGCCCTGCCAGACGCCGACCAGGAGGCCGACGACCAGGGCGGCGAGCACGCCCACGTACCAGGGCATGCCCTGGCGGATGACGACGACGGCGCTCACGGCCCCGGTGAGGGCCACGACCGAGCCGACCGACAGGTCGATCTGCCCCGCCACGATGATCATCACCATCCCGATCGCGAGGATCAGGATGTAGGAGTACTGCAGGACGATGTTCGTGAGGTTGGTCGGCGAGAGGAAGTTCGGGTTCAGGGCGGCGAAGAGCACGACGATCGCGAGGAACGCGATGACGATGCCGCTCTGGCGCATGTTCCGGGTCAGGATGTCCCGGACCGAGTCGATGGCGTTCATGAGGCGGTTTCCTTCGTGGGCAGGGGCTGGTCGCGCTCGAT
This sequence comes from Isoptericola variabilis, assembly GCF_050311655.1. Classification (GTDB taxonomy): domain Bacteria; phylum Actinomycetota; class Actinomycetes; order Actinomycetales; family Cellulomonadaceae; genus Isoptericola; species Isoptericola variabilis. The sequence goes on along the minus strand of NZ_JBNOZM010000001.1, from coordinate 220,796 downwards.
CGTCATGAGCTCCATGAGGCGCTCCTGCGTCGCCTCGGCGACGGGGAGCTCACCGGTGATCCGACCGAAGGCGAGGGTGTACACGCGGTCGCAGATGCCGAGCAGCTCGGGAAGCTCGGAGGAGATGACGACGACCGCCTTCCCCGCCGCGACCATCTTGTTGATGATCGTGTAGATCTCGAACTTGGCGCCGACGTCGATCCCTCGGGTGGGCTCGTCGAGGATGAGCACGTCGGGGTCGGTGTACAGCCACTTGGACAGCACGACCTTCTGCTGGTTGCCGCCGGAGAGCTTGCCGACGTCGACGAGGACGTTGGGCGTCTTGATGTTGAGGGAGCCGCGGTACTCCTCGGCGACCCGCAGCTCCTCGTTGCCGTTCACCCAGCCGCGCGGGGCGAGCTTGGGCAGGCCTGCCGCGGAGATGTTGTGGCGGATGTCGTCGATGAGGTTGAGGCCGTAGTGCTTGCGGTCCTCGGTCGCGTACGCGATGTTGTGCCCGATCGCCTCGGACACGTTGCGGATCTGGATCGGCTTGCCGTCCTTGTAGATCTCGCCGCGGATGTTGCGCCCGTAGGTGCGGCCGAAGATGCTCATCGCGAGCTCGGTGCGACCGGCGCCCATGAGGCCGGCGATCCCGACCACCTCGCCGGCGTGCACGTTGAACGACGCGTCGACGATGATCTGGCGGCCGATCTGCGTCGGGTGGTCGACGTTCCAGTGCTCCACGCGCAGCACCTCGTCGCCGACGACGGACGCCCGCTCGGGGTAGCGGTGCTCGAGGTCGCGGCCCACCATGCCGCGGATGATGCGGTCCTGCGTGGAGCCCGGCTCGGACATGTCGAGGGTCTCGATCGTCCGGCCGTCCCGGATGATCGTCGTGCGGTCGGCGATCTCCTCGATCTCGTTGAGCTTGTGGGAGATGATGATCGACGTGATGCCGTGCGCCTTGAGCTGGCGTAGCAGCTCGAGCAGGTGCTCGGAGTCGTCGTCGTTGAGCGCAGCGGTCGGCTCGTCGAGGATCAGCAGCTTGACCTCCTTCGAGAGCGCCTTGGCGATCTCGATGAGCTGCTGCTTGCCGACGCCGAGCTGGCCGACGGGCGTCGTCGGGTTCTCGTCGAGGCCCACCCGCTCGAGGAGCGTCGCGGCCTTCCGGTTCGCCGCGTTCCAGTCGATCATGCCGAACCGGTTCCGGGTCTCGTTGCCCAGGAAGATGTTCTCGGCGACCGACAGGTACGGCACCAGGGCGAGCTCCTGGTGGATGATGACGACGCCGCGGTCCTCCGAGTCGTTGATCGACCCGAACTCCGCGGTCGCGCCGTCGAAGACGATCTCGCCGTCGTAGGTGCCGTGCGGGTAGACGCCCGACAGCACCTTCATGAGCGTGGACTTCCCCGCGCCGTTCTCGCCGCAGATGGCGTGGATCTCGCCCTGCTCGACGGTGAGGGTGACGTCCGACAGCGCCTTGACGCCGGGGAACTCCTTGGTGATGGAGCGCATCTCCAGGATCGTGCTCATCTGCGCTCTCGTCCCTCCTTCGGTGGGATACGCCGCCGTCGGACGCGTCCGCGGCGGCCCCGGGGGCGAGCCCGCCCGTCGTCCGCCCCCGGGAGGGAGCGGCGACGGGCGGGCCCACCCGTGCGGGTCATGACCTGCGGATCAGTCGTCCGCCTGACCGGCCTTGACCTCGTCGGCGGTGTAGTAGCCGGAGTCGATCAGCACGGGCTGGATGTCGTCCTTGAACACCGTCTGGACCTCGAGCAGGTACGACGGCACGACCTTCTTGCCGTTGTCGTACGTCTCGGTGTCGTTCGCCTCGGGCTCCTCGCCCTCCACGAAGGACTGCGCGGCCTTGACGGCCTGCTCGGCGAGGAGGCGCGTGTCCTTGAAGATCGTCGAGGACTGCACGCCGTCGTCGATCAGCTTGATGTTGGCGATCTCGGCGTCCTGGCCGGTGACGACGGGCAGGCCGTCCTCGAGGGTCGGCCCCATGCCCGCGCTCTTGAGCGCGTTGATGATGCCGCGGGAGAGGACGTCGGCCGGCGCGAGCACGCCGTCCAGCTTCTCGCCGCCCTGGTAGGTGGAGGTCAGGATGTCCTCCATGCGCTTCTGGGCCGTCTCGAGCTCCCAGCGCTGCGTCGTGACCTGGCCGAAGTCGGTCTGGCCGGACGGGACGACGAGCGTGCCGTCGTCGATGAGCGGCTGGAGCACCGACATCGCGCCGTTGAAGAAGAACCCGGCGTTGTTGTCGTCGGGCGACCCGGCGAAGAGCTCGATGTTGTACGGGCCCTTCTCGCCGGTCTCCTTGCCGTCGGCGTCGAGGTAGCCGAGGCCGCGGAGCAGGGCGTTGGCCTGCGCGACGCCGACCGCCTCGTTGTCGAACGTCGTGTAGAAGTCGACGTTCTCGCTGTCGCGGATCAGGCGGTCGTACGCGATGACCGGGATGTTCGCCGCGGCGGCCGCGTCGAGCTGGCTGGTCAGCGCGGTGCCGTCGATCGAGGCGATGACGAGGACGTCGACGCCCTCGGTGATCATCGAGTCGATCTGCTGCGTCTGGGTGGGGATGTCGTCGTTGGCGAACTGCAGGTCCACGGAGTAGCCGAGGTCCTCCAGGCCCTTCTTGACGTTGTTGCCGTCCTGGATCCAGCGCTCGTAGGTCTGCGTCGGCATCGCGACGCCGATCTTCACGTCGTCGTCGCCGTTGCCCGCGGCGCCGTCGGCACCGCCGCCACCGCCGGCCCCGGAGCCGCCGCACGCGGCGAGTCCCAGCGTCAGCGCCGCACCGGCGGCCACCGCGCCCATCGTCTTGGCGAGTCGCATCCTCGCGCTCCTTCTCGTCGTCGAGTGTCCCCCGGCAGCGACCTTCGCCGCCGGCGCCCGGACGCCGAGGTCTTCCTCGGACGGCCGAGCCGGTCCGCGGTACAGACTGCTGCGTTCGAGTTCCGAAGTCAAAGCCTCGGCGGGTGGAAACCGATAACGATCACGTCACGGCGCGGCGCCGCTGCCCCGCAGGCGCACGAGAAGGGCCGCGGGACGGCACTCCGTCCCGCGGCCCTCCGGCTCCACCCTGCGGTGGTTCGTTCGTACGTCGAACACAAGGGCGAGGCGCGCGGCGCTCAGCGCTGCGGGTCCTCCAGCACCGCCACGGTCCGTGCGGGCACGGTGACGGTGCCCGTGCGGGCGTCCCACCGGGTCTGCCTCACGACGGCGTCGCCGCCCGAACGCTGCACGCCCGAGAGGCGGAAGTCGCGGCCCCGCAGCGCGGGCAGCTCGAGCGTCACGGGCTCGGGCGACGCGTTGAACACCGTGAGCAGGCCGTCCAGGCGACGGTCGGAGTCACGACCGACGGTGTCGTCCACGGCCATGGCGACCACGCCCGGCGCCGAGTCCGGGCCGGCGCCCGGGAACGACACCTTCTGCTCGATCGCCGCGGCGCTCCCGAGGCGGAACAGCCGGGTCGACGAGCGCAGCTCGAGCAGCTCGCGCGCCGCCTGGGACGCCACCCGGATGTCGGACGGCGCGGGCTTGAGCGCCGGGTCCGCCAGCAGCGGCGCCATGACGGGCCAGGCGTCCTCGTTGTCCGCCGCCGGCGGCAGGCCGCGGCCGAAGCCGTTGTCCTGCCCGGACCAGTCGACCGCGTTGAACCAGTCGCCGGAGTCGTAGGAGTTGCGGTCCAACGACTTCGAGCGCAGCAGGTCCGTGCCTGCGTGCCAGAACGACGGGGTCTGGGCGAGCGCCGTCGTCGCGAGGGACACCGTGTTCATCCGCACCCGGTCGTCCATCGACGTCTCCTGCGGCAGCTTGAGCGTCAGCAGGTCGAAGAGCGTCTCGTTGTCGTGCGCGTCGACGTACGTGACGACCTCCTCCGGCGAGTCCGCGTACCCCGCGGGCGCGCCGCGGTAGTCGAGGTCCTCGCCCCGCGTCGTCTCCCCGGCGCCGTCGTCCGACGCCCGGAACGCGAAGTCCCGCAGGTTGCCCGCCAGGCCCAGGCGCACCAGGTCGGTCTGGTGACCGAGGTCGGCGCGCTCGTCGTCGGAGCCGTCGTTGACGCTGCCGGCGTCGCCCTCGGTGGCCTCGCGGCCGTTCGGGTCGGTGAACAGCCCCGTGCCGAAGCCCTGCGTGAACCGCGACGCGGCGTCCACCGGCGACCCGCCGTGCACGGCGTCGCGCAGCCGGTCGCTGAACGTGCCGATGCCCGTGCCGCCGAGCTGCCCCTGCGTGGCCTGCGTGAACAGGGCGTTGTCCGCGACCTCGCCGAAGTTCCAGCCCTCCCCGTACAGGTAGACGGCGGACCCGTCGACGCCGTCCTCGCGGACGGTCAGGCCGTCGAGCGCCTCGCGCACGGCCAGCATGTTCTCCCTCGAGTGGTGGCCCATGAGGTCGAAGCGGAACCCGTCCACCTTGTAGTCGCGCGCCCAGGTGACCACGGAGTCGACCATGAGCTTGCCCGCCATCGCGTGCTCGGTGGCGACGTTCTGGCAGCAGGTGCTGGTCTCCACGGCGCCCGTGGCGGGGTTCAGCCGCTGGTAGTAGCCGGGGACGACGCGGTCCAGCACGCTCTTCGCGTCCTGCCCGCTCGCCGCGGTGTGGTTGAACACCTGGTCGAGCACCACCTGCAGGCCCGCGTCGTGCAGCGAGCCCACCATCGTGCGGAACTCGGCCACGCGCGCGCCGCCCTCGGCGTCGACGGCGTACGAGCCCTCGGGGACCGAGAAGTGGAACGGGTCGTAGCCCCAGTTGAAGCCGTCGGACGCCGCGACCTCTGCCACGGCCGCCTGCTGCTCCTCGGAGTCCGGCGCGAACCCGGACAGGTCGCCCGTGGTCGCCTGGTCGCCGCGGTCCTCGGGGATCGTCGCGATGTCGAACGTCGGCAGCAGGTGCACCGTCGTCATGCCGGCGTCCGCCAGCTCCCGCAGGTGCGTCATGCCGTCCGACCGCTTCTCGGCGAACGCGAGGTAGGTGCCTCGCTCCTTCGCCGGCACCGTCTCGTCGGAGATCGAGAAGTCGCGCACGTGCAGCTCGTAGATCGTCTGGTCCACGGCCCGCTCGACGACGGGCTGCGGCGTGGTGCGCCAGATCTTCGGCTGCCAGCGCTTGTCATCCAGGCCGACGACGACGGAGTGCGTCGAGTCGAGGGTCAGTCCGACGGAGTACGGGTCGGTGACGACGTTCGTCTCGACCTTCCCCGTGCTCGGCACGTAGACCTGCACGGCGTACCGGTACCGGGCGCCGTCCCAGGCGAGGTTCTTCGCCGCCTTCTTCCCGTCGAGGGTCCACGAGCCGTCTCGCTCGCGGTCCGCGTCGAAGCGCTCGGGGTCCGCACCCAGGTCACGGCCGGCCGGCCAGACCAGCAGATCCACGTCCCGCGCCGTCGGCGCCCAGAGCGCGAACGACGCCCACTTGCCGCTCGGGTGCCTCTGCGCACCGAATGTACGCTTCGAGGCCCGCTGGCTGTACAGGTCGTCGAGGACGCCCGGGACCTGCACCCCGGTCGCCGCGGACAGGCCCTCGCCCGAGGCCCGGGTGACCAGGAGCTGGCCCGTCAGGAGCTTCTCGACGACGGCCCGGCCCAGCGGCTTCCCGTCGTCGCCCGCCGGCTCCAGGGCCGTGTGGCCCGCGAGCGCCGGGAAGTCGCGCGCGACGTCGTCGGGCACGTCCCCGGCGGGCACCAGGTCGTAGGACGCGGCCCCCTCGGGGAGGTCGCCGCCGTCCGGCCCGCGCACCTGTCCGTCGGCGACGGCGAGCCCGCCGTCCGGCGCGGTCCACAGCGTCCAGTCGTCGCCCGTCCCGAGGTCTGCCGGCGCCAGGACGAGGCCCCCGCGCACCCAGTGCGCGGCCTGCTGCCCGGCGCCGGGCAGCGGCGGGTTCTCCACGCCGATCTCGAGCACGTGCGTGGCGAGGTCGTAGGAGAACGCCACCGTCTCGCCGTCGCCCGCGCTGAAGGAGTAGTTGGCGCCGTCGGGCGCGCCGCCCACGCCGTAGTTCTCGGCCCAGCTCAGGCCGTGCGCGACCTTGGCCTCGTAGGCGCCCGCGGCCAGGTCGTCGGTCGACCACGTGTACGTGCCGTCGCCGTCCGGGTCCTTGAGCCACGACGCGAGGCAGTCGGGCGCCCACGAGCCCGGGCACCCCACCTGGTCCTGGAACGACCCCGCCAGCGTGACGACCGGGCCTTGCGCGGTGGACGAGAAGTCGTGGCTCACCGGGTCCCAGTAGAACGTGACCTCGCCGCCGTCGTGGGAGTACGTGGCGTTGCCGCCGTCCCGCACTCCCCCGACGCCGTAGTTGACGTCCCACGAGCCGTTCACGGCGACCTTGTACTCGTAGTCGCCGGCGGGCAGGTCGAACGTGCCCTCCCACACCCCGTCCGGTCGCTCGGTGAGGCGCGCGCCCTCGCAGTCCGGCGTCCATTCGCCAGCGCAGCCCATCTCGCTGTTGTGGCTGCCGGGCACGGTCACCAGGTCGATCTCCGGCTCGGGCTCGGTGTCGCCGACCACGCCGGACACGTCGACGCCGACGGAGGCGAACGTCGAGGCGGCCGCCCGGTCGCCGTCGGCGTCCTGCGTCACGGCGCGGTACTCGACCAGGGTGCCCTCGGCGAGCCCCTTCGCGTCGTGGAAGACGCGGGGCGTCGTGTCCTCGGCCGTGCCGAGCGGGTGCCACTCGGTCGTGCCGACCTCGCGCCACGCGAAGGACGTCTCGGCCCACGCGTCGTCGTCGACGTCCGCCGCCACGGCCGCCGTGCCCGTGACCGCGGCGCCCGCCGCCGGGACGGCGACCTCGAGCGTGCCGTCGGAGTCCGCGCCCACCGCGCGGTCCGCGCGCAGCACCAGGGCCGACGTGCCGGGGACGGTGACCGTGACCTCGCCGGCGTCGTCCGCCGTCACGGCCTCGCCGTCGCCGTACAGCACCTCGTACGACGCGCCGGGGGTGAGGGTGGTGAACGTCGCGCTCTTCGCCTGCGCCGCGTTGTTGACGGCGACCAGGTGCTCGACCTTCTCCTCCCGGTCCACGCGGCTGAAGGCGTAGATCCCCGCACCGTTCTCCGCGTACCGCTCCACCTGCGCGCCGGTCGCGAGCGCGGGGTGCGCCTCGCGCAGCGCCGCCAGACCCGCGATGTGGTCGTAGAGCGGCGCGTCGGTGGCGTACCGGTCGGTGCTGCCCGCCTGCTCCCCCGTGACCAGCGCCTGGTCCGCGTACTCGTCGACCTGCGTGGCGAACAGCGTCTGCCGCGCGTCCTTGTCCCCGCCGGCGCCGGCGAAGCCCTGCTCGTCGCCGTAGTAGACGACCGGCTGGCCGCGCGTGAGGTACATGAGGTCGTGCGCCAGCTCGTCGCGCGCGAGCGGCTCGTCCGTGCCCGCGAGCATGTACCCGACGCGGCCCATGTCGTGGTTGCCGAGGAACGTCGGCAGCGCGGACGCGGACTTGGTCGGCGTCGTGTACCGGTCGTCGCTCGCGAACAGGCTCGCCAGGCCTCGGGCGCTGTTGCCGCTCGCGTAGCTGGTCGCGGCGGCCTGGAACGAGAAGTCGAGCACCGAGCTCATGTCCGTGTCGCGCACGTACGGCGACGTTTTGGCGGCGTCGGCGTCGTACACCTCGCCGAACATGAAGAAGTCGTCCTTGCCCTGCGCGTGGGCGTAGTCCATGACCTCGGCCGACCACGTCTCCCAGAACTCCGGGTTGACGTGCTTGACCGTGTCGATGCGGAAGCCGTCGATGCCGAGGTCGATCCAGTCGGAGTACACGTCGACGAAGCCCTGCACGACGCGCGGGTCCTCCGTCATGAGGTCGTCCAGGCCGTCGAAGTCGCCGTACGTGACCGACTCCCCCGTCCACGTCGAGTTGCCCCGGTTGTGGTACAGCGTGGGGTCGTTGAGCCACGCCGGGACCTTCGCGTCGGCGTCCTCGTCCGCGATCACCGGCGTGTACGGGAACGACGTCGCGGCGTCGAGCTCGGGGAAGTCGTCCGAGCCCGCGACGTCGCTCGGGTCGAACGCGTTCCCGGCGGCGTCCGTGTACGGCGTCGTGGCCTGGTCGACGTAGCGATACTCCCCCTCGGCGTAGTCGATGACGTCGGCCGTGTGGTTGGTGATGATGTCGAAGTAGACCTTGATGCCCTTGGCATGGGCCTCGTCGATGAGCGCGCGCAGCTCGTCGTTGGTGCCCAGGTGCGGGTCGATCCGCGTGAAGTCCGTGATCCAGTAGCCGTGGTAGCCCGCGCTCGCGTCGTCGCCCGTGCCCTGCACCGGGCGGTTGAGGAACGACGGCGTGAGCCAGATGCCGGTGGTGCCCAGGCCCTCGATGTAGTCGAGCTTCTCGCGCAGGCCGGCGATGTCCCCGCCCTGGTAGAAGCCCTTGTCCGTCGGGTCGAAGCCGTGGTCGAGCCGGTCGCCGTCGATGCCGCCCGTGTCGTTGGCGGCGTCCCCGTTGGCGAACCGGTCGGTCATGACGAAGTAGAACCGCTCGTCGGAGCCCGCCTGCCGCACCGGCGGCACCACGAGGCCCGCGTCCGTCGCGTCGTCGTAGGCGCCCGCCAGCGTGAGCGGCGTGAGCGCGACGCGGTGCGTGGTGTCGTCGTAGGTGACCCGCACGCGCGCGTCGCCGCCCAGCACCAGGGGCGCGTTCTCGTCGGTGCCCTCGCGGCCGTACGACTCGTCCCAGGCGCCGTCGAGCGCCACCTTGTACTCGTACGTGCCGGCCGGCAGGTCGACGTCGGCGCTGAACGTGCCGTCGCCGGCCGGCGCGAGCGCCGTCGCCGCGCAGGTCGGGTCCCAGTCCTCCGCGCAGCCGAGCTCGGTCTGGAGGCTCCCCACCAGGGTGGCGGTGCGGTCCGCCGCTCCCGCCGCGGGCGCGGTCGTGAGCGCGAGCCCGCCGAGCCCTGCGGACAGCCCGGGCACGGTGAGCGCGACGGCGGTCAGCGAGGCCGCCGCGCGACGGGTCGGGCGCCTTCGGTGGGCGCGGGCCTGGGCAGCACGAGGCATGGGAGGACTCCTTCGTCGTCCGGGCGCGCGGGTCGCGACCCGCGCCGACTGTACCCTTGCAGCAATCTTGCAGCAACAGTGCGGCGCCTCCGTCGTCGAAACGCGAAAGAGGCCCGCCCGGTGGTCCGGTCGGGCCTCTTTCGCCTGGTCGGCGCACTGCGCGGCGTCAGCCCGCCAAGTGCCCCCAGCGCGGTGCGAGGTCGCGCCAAGGTCCGATCTCCGCGACCTGGCCGTCGGCGAGGACGACGACGCGGTCGGCGCGCGACAGTGCCGCGCGCTTCGACGTCGCGCCGACGACGGTGGTGCCGCGCTCGCGCAGCGACGCCCACAGCTCGATCTCGGTCGTGGCGTCCAAGGCGCTGGAGACGTCGTCGGCCAGCAGCAGCTCGGCGTCCGTCGCCAGCGCGCGGGCGAGCGCGAGACGCTGCACCTGACCGCCGGACAGCCGCACGCCGCGGTGCCCGACCAGCGCGTCCGGGCCGCCGGCCTCGTCCACGTCCTGACCGAGGCGCGCCGCGGCGACCGGGCCGTCGACGTCGCGCTCGTGGTCCAGACGCACGTTCTCGCTGAACGTGCCGGACAGCACCCGCGGCACCTGCGCGACGTGCGCCACCTGGCCCGGGCGCAGGAACGCCTGCGCGTCCGTGACGTCCCGCTCGTTCCACCGGATGCGGCCCGTGTGCTCCATGAGGCCGCTCAGCGCGGACAGCAGGCTCGACTTGCCCGAGCCGACCTGCCCGAGCAGCAGCACGAGCTCGCCGCGCCGCACCTCCAGGTCGACCCCGGACACCCCGATCGTGCCGTCGTCGTGCACGGCCGTCACGCCCTCGAGCCGCAGCCGCTCCAGACCCTCGCGCGGTCCGGCCGTGGGCTGCGGGGCGTCGCCCGTGAGCAGGTCGACGCCGGCGGGCAGGTCCATGAGGTCGGCCCCGGCGGCGAACCGGCCCGTGGCCCGCTGCCACGACCGGGTGCCGGGTGCCTCCGTCACGACCGCCCCCGCGACGACACCGAACCAGCCGAAGCCGTTCACCGCGTTCGCGACGAGCAGCGCCGTGGCCAGCCCCCACGTGCCCGTGAGCAGGCCCGCCCAGGCCGCGACGACGCCGAGCTGCACCATGATCATCGGCACGCCGTCGAGCGCCGCCTGGATCCGGTGCTCGAAGATCGCGGCCCGCACGCGGCCGCCGTCCACCTCGCGCAGGTGCGCGTGCACCTGGGGCGTTCGCGCCGCGAGCTTCACCGTGCGCGCGGAGTCGAGCGCCGAGACCAGCGCGCGGCCGAAGCGGGCGCGGGCAGCCGACGACCGCGTGGCCGACCGGCCGGCGATCGGTCGGCCGATCGCCGACGCGGCCGCCGAGACCACCATGACCGCGAGCAGCACGGCGCCGGCGAGCCACGACCCGCTGAGCAGCGCCGTCACCCCGGCGATGACCAGGCCGTTGACGAAGTCGACCCACCGGTCGGCGTAGCGCACGAACCGGTCGGAGTCCATGGCGCGGGCCACGACCTCGCCCGGCGGGGTGGCGCGCAGCCGCTCCTGGCGCGTCTGGCCGACCATCACCGCCATCCGCACGCGCAGCAGCACCTCGACCCACCACCGCGGGTAGACGTACAGCGCCCACGCCAGCGCCAGCGGCGCGACGACGAGGAGCACCGCGAACGCGACCATGAGCACGGTGGGGAAGCCCGCGTCGAGGCCCTCGACCGCCTGCCCCCACAGGAACCCGGTCAGCGCGCCCTGGGCGGAGACGAGGCTCGCGACGAGGAACAGCAGCGCACCGACCACGCCCCAGGCGGGCCGCACGAACAGCGCGTGCAGCACGCCGCGCGCCAGGCTCGGGCCCTCGCCCGGGTCGGCGAGGTCCGGCGCCGCACCGCGGCGGCGCTTGCCGCCGACGTCGTGCGCCGCCGCGGTCCCCTCCGTGCCGGACGGGTCGCTCGACGACGTCCCCCCGTGCCCGGTGAGCGCGGACGCGACCTCCTCCGCGGCGCCGGCGCTCGCGACGGGCGCGTCCGCGGCGTCGCTCGCGAGGAGCAGGTCGCGGTACGGGCCGTCCTCGCGCGCGAGCCGCGCCCGCGGGCCCTGCTGCACGACGCGGCCGTGGTCGAGCGCGGCGAGCAGGTCGGCCCGCTCGATGGTGGTGAGCCGGTGCGCGACGAGCACGCCCGTGCGGCCGGCGAGCAGCCGCTCGGACGCCGCGACCACGCGCGCCTCGGTCAGCGGGTCCATCCGCGCCGTCGCCTCGTCGAGCACGACCACCTGGACGTCGCGCACGAGCAGCCGCGCGAACGCGACGAGCTGCTCCTCCCCCGCGGACAGCGACGTGCCGCCCGGGCCGAGCAGGGTGTCGAGGCCGTCGGGCAGTCCCGACACCCACGCGTCCAGGCGCAGCTCGCGCACGGCCGACTCGACGTCCTCGCGCGCGACGTCCGCGAACAGCGCGATGTTCTCGGCGAGCGTGCCGGCGAGGATCTCGGTGCGCTGCGTGACGACGCCCACCGCGGCGCGCAGCTTCTGCAGGTCGAGGTCGCGCACGTCGACGCCGCCGAGGAACACGGTGCCCGGCTCCGGCTCGACGGCGCGGGACAGGAGCGACGCGAGCGTCGACTTGCCCGAGCCGGTGCGGCCCACGAGCGCCACGGTCTGCCCCGCCGGCACGTGCAGGTTCACGCCCTGCAGGGCGAACGTGCCCTCCGCGTACGAGAAGTGCAGGTCGCGCAGCTCGATGCCGACCGGCCCCTCGGGCAGGTCGCGCCCGCCGGCCGGCTCCGGCTCGACGGACAGCATCTGGCGGATGCGCGTGATCGCGCCCAGCCCCTCCTGGATGTCGGGCAGGTGGTGGATGAGGTTGTCCACCTGGCCCACGAACATCGACGTGACGAGGAAGAGCGTCACCAGGTCCTTGACCGCGAGCGTGCCGCCCGACGCCAGCGCGGCCCCGGCCACCGCGACGCCGGCGAGCAGCGAGGCGAGCACCAGCCCGGCGCGGCGCAGCATCTTCGACTCGACCACCACCACGTCGCGGAACTTGCGGTGCACGTCCGCCGAGCGCTGCGCGAGGCGGCGGATCGCGAACGGCTGGCCGAGGCTGGTGCGCAGGTCGTCGCGGGCCGCGACGGACTCCTCGAACGCGGCGGCGTGGTCGGTCCAGGCCGCCTCCTCGATCACCTTGCGGCGGGCGATCTCGCCCAGCATCGGGCGCACCAGGAGGCCCGCGAGCGCCCCCAGCAGGGGGAACAGCACCCAGGCGGGCCACCAGGTGATCCCCGCGACCACGTACATGGGCACGACGCCGACCACGGTGCGGCCCGCGCCCCACAGCTGGCGGCGCACGAGCGTGCCCACGGCGTGGGTGTCGTCGTCGACCCGGTCGAGCACCTCGCCCACGGCCTGCTCGGTGAGCGTGGCGAGCGGCTGGTGCAGCGCCGCGGTGAGCAGGTCGCCGCGCAGCCGGCCCTCGGCGCGGTCGACGACGCCCGCCCACACGACCTGCCCGGCCGTGTCGAACAGGGCGGCGCCGACCACGCAGAGCGCGAGCAGCGCCAGCAGGGCCCCCGTCGGGTCCTCGGCGAGGCGGCCCGCGACGACGGTGCCCAGCGCGGCGCCCACCGCCCCGAGGGTCAGCGCGACCAGCGCGACCGCGGCGACCGGCCCGCGCAGCCGGCGCCAGTCGAGGCGGCGGGCGGGGTCGGTCGTCGTGGTCGCGGTGGAGGGGGCGTGGTCCGCGCGCGCGGCAGGGGCGTCGATCATGGCCCGAGAAGCCTATGCGGCGCCCCCGACGCTCCGCCGCAGAATTTTCGTCAGATCAGGCCGAGCGCACGCACGGCGTCCCGCTCCTCGGAGAGCTCCTGCACGCTGGCCGCGATCCGCTCGCGGGAGAAGGCGTCGATCTCGAGGCCCTCGACGACCTCCCACGCGCCGTCCGACGACGTCACCGGGAACGACGAGACGAGACCCTCCGGCACGCCGTACTGCCCGGTCGACCACAGGCCGGCGCTGGTCCAGTCCCCCTCGGGCGTGCCCAGCACCCAGTCGTGGACGTGGTCGATCGCCGCGTTCGCCGCGGACGCCGCCGACGACGCCCCGCGCGCGTCGATGATCGCGGCGCCGCGCTTGGCCACCGTCGGGATGAAGTCGTCCGTGAGCCAGAGCTTGTCCTCGTCCGCGTAGCGCGCGCCCGGCGTGCCCGCGACGTCGGCCCGGAACACGTCCGGGTACTGGCTCGCGGAGTGGTTGCCCCAGATCGTCACGCGGCGCACCTGCGAGACCGGCACGTCGGCCCGCTTGGCAAGCTGGGACAGCGCGCGGTTGTGGTCGAGGCGCGTCATCGCCGTGAAGCGGTCCTTCGGCACGTCGGGCGCGTTCGACGCCGCGATCAGCGCGTTCGTGTTCGCCGGGTTGCCCACCACGAGCACCCGCACGTCGTCGGCCGCGCCCGCGTTGATGGCCCGGCCCTGCGGCCCGAAGATGCCGCCGTTCGCCTCGAGCAGGTCCGCCCGCTCCATGCCCGGGCCGCGCGGCCGGGCCCCCACCAGCAGGGCGATGTTGGTGCCCGCGAACCCCGCGGTCGGGTCGTCGTGGATGTCGATGCCGTCCAGCAGCGGGAACGCGCAGTCGTCGAGCTCCATCGCCGTGCCCTCGGCGGCCTTCACCGCCTGCGGGATCTCCAGCAGCCGCAGCCGCACGGGGGTGTCGGGGCCGAGCATCGCGCCCGACGCGATCCGGAAGAGCAGCGCGTACCCGATCTGGCCCGCCGCCCCGGTGACGGTGACGTTCACTGGTGTGGTCATGCCCCTACTCTGACGCAGCCGGACGCCGGGGTCGACCGGCGCGCCGACCGTCGTGGCGGAGCGCGACCTGGGACGACGCGCGGTAACGTGCCAGAAGCGCCACCGTCGGCCCGCGCTCAGCAACCGTTCAGACCACGGTGGAAGCATGCCCGCGCAGCCGGCCGTGAGGCCGGTCACGCACGACCGGCCCTCCCATCGCGGTGGGCACACCGAGACGCCCGTCTCCCGAGCAGAGAAGGACCCTCATGTCCCAGGACATCGCCGCCGAGAGCGGTACGGCTTCGGTCGACGTCGAGACGGCGGCCGACACCCCCCAGTACGGCCTGTTCGCCCGCCTCGCCGCCGAGGCCTTCGGCACCTTCGCGCTGGTGCTCGGGATCGTCGGCACCGCGACGTTCAACGCCGCCAACAACGGCCAGATCCTCCCGGTGGGCCTCGCCGGCGGCATCATCGTCATGGGCGCCATCGCCGCCGTGGGCGGCGTGTCGGGCGGCCACTTCAACCCCGCGGTGACGTTCGGGATCGTCCTCGCGGGTCGCGCCCCGTGGCGCGACCTCGCCCCCTACTGGCTCGCACAGCTCGTCGGCGGCGCCGCCGCGGCCGCGGTGGCCTTCTCGATCATCCCGACCGGCTACCCCGCCCTGGTGAACGCCGAGGACAAGGCCGGCGTCTTCGCCGGCACGGCGAACGGGTTCGGCACCCACTCGCCGCTCGCGACGGTCACCGGCGGCCAGGCCGAGTTCAGCCAGTGGTCGGCGCTGCTCGTCGAGGTGGTCGCGACGGCCGTCTTCGTCGGCGTGATCCTCGCGGTCACGAGCAAGCGCTCGAAGATCACGTTCGCCCCGGCCGTGATCGGCCTGACGCTCGGCGCGCTGATCATCGTCATCTGGCCGGTCACCAACGCCTCGCTCAACCCCGCGCGGTCGTTCGCGTCCGCCCTCTTCGCTGGCGGGTGGACGTGGGGCCAGCTCTGGCTGTTCATCGTCGCCCCGCTGGTCGGCGCCGCGCTCGCCGCGCTGTTCTACCGCGCGTTCGCCCCGGTGCCCGCCGTCGTCCGGGCCGAGGTCGGTTCCGCGGCCGGCGACGACCTCGGCGACGGCGCCCCCGAGCACGACGTCGTCGACGACGGTGCCGTCCCGGCGCGGTCGGAGCTCGACGAGAACGAGGGCGAGTGGGACGGTCAGGACGCCGACGACGCCACGACGTCCGGCACCGACACCGACGAGCCCAAGGGCGACGCGCCGCGCGCCTGACGCCTCGTGCGCGTGACGAGGGCCGGCATCCTGCGGGGTGCCGGCCCTCGTCGCGTCCGGGGCCGTCCGGCCCGCGCGGGGTTCAGCCCAGGCCGGGGGCCGTGAGGGCGAGCAGGCCGATGACGACGGCGCCGCCCCAGCACAGGAAGACGTCGAAGCCACGGCTGCGCACCACGAGACCGACGGGCCCGGTGGACGACGTGGCGCGCCAGGTGCCCGCCACGGCGAGCGTCAGCGCGATGGTGCCGGTGCCGACGCGGGCGCCGACCAGCACCCCGAGGACGACGGCGAGCACGATGCCGCTGAGCACCGTGACGATGGCACGCTCCGGGCCGGGCAGGGTGCGTGCGGGCTCCTCGCCCTTCGCCCCCACCGAGTGCCACGCGGGCGCGGGCTCGGTCCCTCCGGGGTCACGCGGAGGGTCGGGCAGCGCACGGGGATCCACGGCAGCCGAGCCTACCGTCGTGCGACCGGGGCGGGTGCCGGCCCTCCACGCCCGCGGGGTTCCGACGAGGGTTACGGTGAGGCCGTGCCCGACCCGACCCCCGACGCCACGCCCCTCACCTCCCCCGTCCCTCGCTCCGTCGTCGTGGTGGGCGCCGGCCTGGCCGGCGCCCAGACCGTCGCCGCGCTGCGCACGCACGGCTTCGACGGGCGGATCACGCTGCTCGGCGCCGAGGGCGTGCCCCCGTACGACCGGCCGCCGCTCTCCAAGGAGCTCCTCACGCGGCCCGAGCCGGTGTGGCTGAGCGCGGACCTCGGCGTCGACGTCGAGGCGCTGGCGGACGACGTGCGGCTCGACGAGCCGGCGCTCGGGCTCGCGGCGGGGCCCGACGGCGTCGTCGTCACGACCGGGCGTGGCGAGGTCGCGGCCGACGCCGTGGTGCTCGCCGTCGGCTCCGTCCCGATCGTGCCGCCGGGGTTCGCCGCGTCGTCGCTGCTGCACACCGCCGCCGACGCGGACCGTCTGCGGTCGGCGCTGCGCGGGCGCGACGGGCTGCGCCTGGTGATCGTGGGCGCGGGCTGGATCGGCGCCGAGGTCGCCGGGGTCGCGGCGGGCGCCGGCGCGGACGTCACGGTGCTCGAGGCGGCCGGCGCGCCGCTGTCGCGCCAGCTCGGTCCCGACGTCGGCGCGCTGCTCGCGGGCTGGTACGCGGACGCCGGGGTGCGGCTGAGCACCGGCGCCGCGGTGGCGGCGGTGGAGGACTCGGGCGTCGTCCTCGCCGGCGGCGAGCACGTGCCGGCGGACCTGGTGCTCACCGCGGTCGGTGCCCGGCCGGCGTCGGGCTGGCTCGCGGGCACCCTGCCGCTCGACCCACGCGGCGCGCTGCTCGTGGACGGCGACGGGCGCGTGCCCGGCCACCCGCGCGTCTGGGCGGTGGGCGACGTCGCGTCACGCGCGCACCCGGTGTTCGGCACCGTGCCCGGCGGGCACTGGTCGGCCGCGCTGCACGACCCGGACCCCACCGTACGAGCGATGCTCGACGTCGGGTCCGGCGTCGAGCCGGCCGGCGCGGGCCACGCGCCCTACGTCTTCTCGCAGCAGCTCGGTCACGACCTGGCGCTGCTCGGCCTGCCCGCGCCCGACTCCCCCGTGGTGCTCCGCGGCACCCCCGGCGACGGCCCGTGGGCGGCGCTCTACCTGGACCCGGCCGAGACGCCCGAGGCGGACCGCGCGCCCGACGGCGTCGCGACCGTCCGCGCCGTCCTGCTCGTCGACTCGCCGCGCGACGTCGGCGGCGTCCGGCGCCTCATGAGCCGCGGCGAGCCGCTGCGCCTGGACCTCGCTCGGGCCACCGACCCCGCCGTCCGCCTGAAGTCCGCTGTCGCCGACCCTGCCTGACGCGACGAGCGTGCTGACTCGTTCCTCAAACGGCCAGTGTGAGGAACAAGTCAGCACGCTCGATTCGTGAGCGGGCCTGGCGCGGAGCGTCAGTGCGCGAAGTGGCGCGTCCCGGTGAGGTACATCGTCACGCCGGCGGCCTGGGCGGCCTCGATCACCTCGGCGTCGCGGATGGACCCGCCGGGCTGGACGACGGCGCGGACGCCGGCGTCGAGCAGCACCTGCAGGCCGTCGGCGAACGGGAAGAACGCGTCGGACGCGGCGACCGCGCCGCGCGCCCGCTCCTGCCCCTGGGCGAGGGAGTTCGCGCGCTCGACGGACAGGCGGCAGGAGTCGACCCGGTTGACCTGGCCCATGCCGATGCCGACGGCGGCGCCGTCGGCGGCGAGCAGGATGGCGTTGGACTTGGCGGCGCGGACGGCCTTCCACGCGAACGCGAGGTCGGCGAGCGTCGCCTCGTCGGCGGCCTCGCCGGCGGCGAGGGTCCACGACGCGGGGTCGTCGCCCTCGGCCTGGAACCGGTCGACCTCCTGGACGAGCATGCCGCCGGAGATCGGACGGTTCTCGGCGACGGCGTGCGGCGGGGTGTCGACGACGAGCAGGCGCACGTTCTTCTTGGCCTGGAGGATCTCGAGCGCCTCGGGCTCGAAGCCCGGGGCCACGACCACCTCGGTGAACACGGGCGCGATCTGCTCCGCCGCGGCCTTCGTGATCACCCGGTTGGCCGCGATGACGCCGCCGTACGCCGACACGGGGTCGGTGGCGTGCGCGCGGGCGTGCGCCTGCGCGATGTCCTCGCCGACGGCGATGCCACACGGGTTGGCGTGCTTGATGACCGCCACCGCGGGGGCCTCGTGGTCGTGCGCGGCGCGCCAGGCGGCGTCGGCGTCCACGTAGTTGTTGTAGCTCATCGCCTTGCCGTGCAGCTGGGTCGCCTGGGCGAGGCCGGTGCCGCCGTCGGTCCGCGTGTACAGCGCGGCCTTCTGGTGCGGGTTCTCGCCGTAGCGCAGCACGGCGGCGCGCTCGAACGCCGCGCCGGCGACGTCGGGCATGCGCGACTCGACCGCGGTCTCGTCGGGCGCGTACACGCTGGCGAACCAGGAGGCCACGGCGACGTCGTACTGCGCGGTGTGCGCGAACGCGGCGGCCGCGAGGCGCTTGCGCTGGGCGAACGTGAAGCCGCCGCCCCGGACCGCGGCGACGACGTCGTCGTACCGCGCCGGGTCGACGACGACGGCGACGCTCGGGTGGTTCTTCGCCGCGGCGCGGACCATGGACGGCCCGCCGATGTCGATCTGCTCGACGACCTCGTCAGGGCCGGCGCCCGACGCGACCGTGGCCGCGAACGGGTACAGGTTCACGACGACGAGCTCGAAGGTCTCGATGCCGAGGTCGGCGAGCTGGGCGAGGTGGTCGGCCTTGCGGGTGTCGGCCAGGATGCCGGCGTGCACGCGCGGGTGCAGCGTCTTGACGCGCCCCTCGAGGCACTCCGGGAAGCCGGTGAGCTCCTCGACGCGCGTGACGGGCACGCCGGCGTCGGCGATCCTCGAGGCCGTGGAGCCGGTCGAGACGAGCTCCACGCCCGCGGCGTGCAGGGCGGTGGCGAGCTCGATCAGGCCGGTCTTGTCGTAGACGCTGAGCAGCGCGCGGCGCACGGGGCGCTGGGCGTCGTCGGCGAGCTGGACGTCGGGGGCGGTGGGGGCACCGGACATGAGTGTCTTCTCCTCGGGCGGGTTCTCGCGGAAAGACCCTCGCACCCAGGCGGGCGGCGCGCATGGCGGGACGTGTCGGCCGCTCCCCGGTGGTGACCCACCCTCGCCAGTCACGGCCGCGGCGAGTCTACCGAACGTCGTCGGGGAGAGTCACGGCAGCGCGACGTCCATGCCGAGCAGCCGCCAGGCCCGGACGGCGGTGTCCGCGCGGTCGGGCGCGGGGCGCCGGGTGAGCGCCCCGGCCACGAGCTCGACGCCGAGCATGAGGTCCTCGACGGTGGTGCCGGCGGGCACCTGGCCGGCCGCGAGCGCCGCGTCGCGGTGCGCGGCGAGCACGGCGGCGACGCGCTCGCGCAGCTCCAGCATCCGGCCCGGACGGTCCTCGACCAGCAGGTCGACGACCCCGACGGACTCGATGGCGTGCCGCGTCACGAGCCCGAGGAGCTCCGGCAGCGTGGCGCCCGCGGCCGAGGCCGCCTCCAGCGCGGCCACGTTCTCCTCGACGACGGCCGCCACGAGCGAGACGCGGTCGGGGAAGTGCCGGTAGAGGCTGCCCTGCCCCACGCCCGCGCGGCGGGCGACCGAGCTCAGCGGCGCGGCCGTGCCGGACTCGGCGAAGACGGCGTGCGCCGCCGCCACGAGCGCCGCGCGGTTGCGGGCCGCGGCCGCGGGGCCAGGGTTGCTCCGGGTGGAGGGGCGGGGGTTGCTCCGGGCGGTGGGCACCGGAATAGACTACCAACCGGACAGTGTTGTCCGGTTAGTAGTCCGGTGAGAACGACCGCCCGTGAGGGACCGTCCAGCAAGGAGAGCACCATGGCCCTGTCCGCATCCTCGACCGTCGGCGAGTGGCTCGACCACCCCGTCGGAGGCCGCATCCTCGGCACCGTCCTCGAGCAGGCCGGCGCGTCGGCCGAGGCGCTCGCCCCGGCCCGCAACCTCCCGCTCGAGCAGCTCGTCGCGCTGTCGAACGGCCAGTTCCCCGCCGAGATGATGGACGGCCTCGTCGCCGCGTACCGCGAGCAGGCGCCGGACGACGCCGACGGCGCCGACTCCCCCGGCAAGGGCGGCTCACCCGAGCCCTGGGCCGAGCAGGTCACGCCGGGCCGGTTCGCCGGCCAGACCGTCGTCGTCACCGGTGCCGCCTCCGGCATCGGCCGCGCCGTCGCGTCCCGCGTGGCGCGCGAGGGCGGCCGGGTCGTCGCCGTCGACCTGGCGAAGGAGAAGCTGGACGAGCTCGCGGCGTCGCTGTCCGGCGTCGCGCCGGGCGCCGAGGTCGTCGCCGTCGCGGGCGACATCACGTCGGCCGAGTCGGTCGAGGAGATCGTGCGCGCCGCCGGCGACCGGGTCGACGCCCTCGCCAACGTCGCCGGGATCATGGACGACATGGGCGCGGTGCACGAGCTCACCGACGCGACGTGGGAGCGCGTCATGCGCGTGAACGTCGACGGCACCATGCGCCTCATGCGCGCGGTGCTGCCCGGGATGCTCGCCGCAGGCCGCGGGCGCATCGTGAACGTCGCGTCGGAGGCGGGCCTGCGCGGGTCCGCGGCGGGTGCCGCGTACACGGCGTCCAAGCACGCCGTCGTCGGCCTCACCAAGTCGTCCGCGGTCATGTACGCGGGCACCGGCGTGCAGGTGAACGCCGTCGCCCCGGGCGGGGTCGCGACCGGCATCCAGGTGCCGACGCAGGCCGAGTTCGGCGGCGCGCGGCTGGGTCGCTACATGGGCAACATCCCCGGCATCGCCACGGCGGAGCACCTCGCCGCGTCGATCACGTTCCTGCTGTCCACGGACGCCGTGAACCTCAACGGCGCGATCCTCGCGTCGGACGGCGGCTGGTCGGCCGTCTGACCCGACCTGTCGGGGCCACGGTGATGGAAACATGCGCGTGGCCCTGACAGCTCGTCGGATCACTCGGCGGGCATCGGGAGGGCGTCGTCGGCCCAGGTGTCCGGCGTGCCGACCCGCCACAGCGAGCGCACCAGGCACAGGCCCACAACCGTCGCCGCGAGCAGCACCACGAGGGTCCACAGCACCACGCCGATACCGCCGACCTCGAGCAGGGTGCCGCCGACCAGCGGAGCCAGCGGCATCGCCGCCACCCCGCTGAGCCCGAGCACGGAGGCGAGGCGCCCCTGCATCCGGTCGGGCGTGATCGCCGCGGTGTAGCCGGCCATGGCCGAGTTCACCGCTGGCACGACGAGCATGCCCAGGCCGACGAGCACCACGTAGGCGGCATAGGTCTGGAGCAGGGCCATGCCCACGAACGCGAGCACGATCGGCACGAGCGCCAGCACCGTCAGCGCACCGAGGCGCAACCGCGCGACAAGGGCCGGGGCTCCGAACGCGCCCAGCAGCATCGCACCGGCCGCCACGGTGCCGACGACGCCGATGAGGACAGGCGGGGTGCCGGTGCGCGCGAGCTCGAGATTGATCCCGACGAGCATGCCGTTGACCGCCACGTTCACCGCGACGAACAGGCCGAGGCTCGCCCGGAAGAGCGGCACGGCCCACACGAACCGCAGCCCCTCCCGCAGGGCGCCGAGCGGCCGGGTCGCCCGCGCCTCGGACACGTCGTCGTTCAGCGGCGCACGCACGAACCACGCGCACACCGCCGTCGCGGCGTGCCCGACGACTGCGCCCACCAGCGGCAGCGACGCAGCGACGCCGTAGAGCAGGCCGCCCACCGGCCCGCCGGCGATGCCGGCGACGGCGTCCCGGCCCTGCGCGGTGGCATAGGCGGTAGGCAGCTGTGCGGTCGGCACCACCGCCCGGAAGGCGCCGCTGATCGCCGGGTCGAGGAACGCCGCGGCGACGGCGGACCCACACAGCACGGCCGCGAGGTGCCACGCCGTCAGGGCCCCCAGCGCCGCGGCGACGACGGCGGAGGCCCACAGGACGGCGGCCGCCGACGCGGCGACGACGACCAGGCGACGGCGGTCCGTGCGGTCGGCGACGACGCCAGCAGGCAGCGTGGCTACGAGCGCCCCCACCTGACCCACCGCCGCGATCACGCCGGCGGCCGCAGCCGACCCGGTGAGCCCGAGCGCCAGCAGCGGCACGGCGAACCTGGCGACGCCGCCGCCCAACGACTGCGTCGTGAGCCCCGACATCAGCAGGACGTACGGACGGTTGCGGCGCAGGGGCGCGAGCGGCTCGGTCGCGTCGACGGTGGCGGGCTCGCTCGCGGTTGACGACGGCGCGGCGACCTGGGTGTCGGTCATGAGCACGACGGTAGACCCGCACCATCTGTTGCGCAATAGTCAGTGCGCAACAGATGGTGCGAGATGTTGGTACGCTCGCAGGCGTGCAGGAGACGATGGAGATCACCGAGCCGGAGGCGCTCCGCGCCCTCGCCCACCCCGTGCGGCAGCGGATCCTCATGCAGCTCTCGGTGCTCGAGCACGCCCGCGCCGCCGACCTCGCCGAAGCGATAGGGCAGCCCGCCAACTCGGTGAGCTTCCACCTCCGCGTGCTCGCCAAGGCCGGGATGATCGTCGAGGCGCCCGAGCACGCGCGCGACAAGCGCGACCGGGTCTGGACCAACGTGGCGCAGAGCTACCGCGTGAAGTCGGACTCCCCCGGCGCCGGGGAGGCGATCGTCCGCCCCGCGCTGCAGTGGACGGCTGACGTCTTCGCGCACCACGACGGCGACGACGACGCCGCCAAGCGGCAGTTCATGCTCCTGACCATGCTGCTCACGAAGGAGGAGGCCGACCAGATGGCGCTCGAGATCGCCGAGCTGCTGAGTCGTTGGGCCGACCGGAGCCACCAGGCCGCGCGCGACGAGCCCGCCGTCGCTCGGGAGGTCTACCAGGTGCTGAGCGCCTTCGGCCCGCGCGACGACGTCAGCGGCGAGACCGCCCGCGAGCCGACCGTCTGACGCCCCCGCGGCGACGGCCGCCGTCAGCCGACGACGGCGCGACGCCCGTCGACGCGCAGCCCCTCGCGCGCCACGCGGCCGACGGTCTCGACGAGCAGGGCGCGCTCGGCGACCTTGATCCGCTCGTGCAGGGACGTCTCGTCGTCACCGTCGAGCACAGGCACGGTGGCCTGCGCGAGGATCGGGCCGGTGTCGACGCCGGCGTCGACGACGTGCACGGTGCACCCGGTGACCTTCACGCCGTAGGCGAGGGCGTCGCGCACGCCGTGCGCGCCGGGGAACGACGGCAGCAGCGCGGGGTGCGTGTTGACGATCCGGCCCGCGAACCGCTCCACGAACGAGGGCGCCAGGATCCGCATGAAGCCGGCGAGCACCACGTAGTCGGGCCGGAAGACGGCGACGGCCTCGGCCACACCGTCGTTCCAGGCCGGGCGGTCGTCGAAGTCCTGCGGGGCGACGACGACGGACGCCACGCCGGCGTCGCGGGCCAGGTCGAGCGCCCCGGCGCCGGGCTTGTCGGAGACGACGCCGACGACGCGGGCGCCGTAGGCGGCGTCGTCGTGGGCGGCGAGCAGCGCCGCGAGGTTGGAGCCGCCGCCGGAGGCCAGGACGACGAGCCGGGCCTGGGCCGTGCCCTGGGTGGACGTGGACGCGACAGGGTGGCCGGACGGGGTCTGCACGACGTCACCCTACCCGCGCCCTCCCGCCGCCCGTCGCTTCCGCGAAGGGCCGCCGGCCTACTCCCGGCGCCAGCGCGCGCCGACCTGCGCGTGCGCGGCCGCCAGCACGACCGCCGCCCCCACGCCGACCTCGACGGCCACGACCGCGGCCGTGAGCAGCGGGTCCGCGCCCACCTGCGCCAGCCGGCCGGCGCCCACCGCGCCCCCGGCCCACCACTGCAGCAGCCCGGTCACGACCCCCGCGAGGGCTACCACTCCCGCGAGCACCTGGGCCAGGTCGGCCCAGCGCACGCGGTCGGGGTCGAGCCGCCGCCAGGCGAACCAGCCCGCGAGCGCGCCGCACGCGACGACCGCCAGCGGGCCGGGGACGGTCGCCGTCGGGCCGGACCAGTCGGGACCGGGCAGGGCGCCCAGCAGGGGCACGGCCGGCAGCGGGCCCGTCTCGGTGCCGCCCGGGGCGTACAGGGTGCCCTGCCCGACGGCGAACCCGGTGCCGGCCACCCACGACGTCGCCCAGAGCACGAGGTTGGGCAGCAGCGCGAGCTGTGCGACGGCGAACACGACGCCGCCGATCCAACCCGGGTCGAGGCCGGCGACCACGTCCTCCGACGTCGCCCGCCCCGCCACGACCCACACGAGCGTGAGCGCCGCGCCCACGCCGGTCAGCGCGAGGACCGCGACCGTGCCCGCCTGCAGGCCGAGCCGCGCGACGTCGGGCACCACGCGGTCGAGGAACCCACCGGGGACGACCACCTCGGGCCGGTCCGGCGGGACGAGGATGCCGAGCGCGGTCCCCGCCCCGCCCACGACGGCGCCGCCGAGCGCCGCCAGGGCCAGCCGGGGCGCCGCGGCTGCGAGCCCGTCGCCGCCCGCCACGCCCGCGGTCGCGGCGGCGAGGGCGACGGTCGCGGCCGCGTAGGTCACGGTCGCCGCGACCCAGGCGGCCAGCGTGGGCAGCGCGGACCGCTTCACGGACACGTACGTGGTGAACACGGCGAGAGCACCGATCCCGAGCGGCACCAGCGTGATCACGCCGGAGCCGGCGTCGACCGGCACCCCGTGCCCCAGCAGCCACAGCCCCGTGGCGACGCCGACCGCACCGGTCCACGCGGAGTCGGGAGAAGCGCCCAGCACCCCGACGACGGCGAGCAGCACGACGACCGCCCCAGACAGCACGACGCCCTGCACGGTCGCCCAGGCGCCCGACGTCGCGGCGGCGAACCGCTCGCTCCCCCGCCCGAGGCGCCGCGCGGGCCCGTCGCCGTCGACGGTCCGGGCGGTGCGGGCGGGTCGGGTGCCGGGTGGTGCGCTCACCGGCCCATCGTCACCCGCTCCCCGGGCAGAACCCCGCAGACACGACGACGGCGCCCGCCCCCGGCAGGGACGAGCGCCGTCGGGCGTCGCGTCAGGTCAGAGCGACGCGAGGATGTCGCGCATGAGCTGAGCAGTCTCGGACGGCGTCTTGCCGACCTTCACGCCCACGGCCTCGAGGGCCTCCTTCTTCGCCTGCGCGGTGCCCGCCGAGCCGGAGACGATGGCGCCGGCGTGGCCCATCGTCTTGCCCTCGGGGGCGGTGAAGCCGGCGACGTAGCCGACGACCGGCTTCGTCACGTGCTCCTTGATGTAGGCCGCGGCGCGCTCCTCGGCGTCGCCGCCGATCTCGCCGATCATGACGATCGCCTGGGTCTCCGGGTCGTTCTCGAAGGCCTCGAGCGCGTCGATGTGCGTGGTACCGATGACCGGGTCGCCGCCGATGCCGATGGCGGTGGAGAACCCGAGGTCCTTCAGCTCGTACATCATCTGGTAGGTCAGGGTGCCCGACTTCGACACGAGGCCGATCGGGCCCTTGCCCGTGATGGTGTGCGGGGTGATGCCGGCGAGCGACTCGCCCGGCGTGATGATGCCGGGGCAGTTCGGGCCGATCATGCGGGTCTTCTTGCCCTGGAGGTAGGCGAAGACCTCGGCCGAGTCCTGCACCGGGACGCCCTCGGTGATGACGACGATCAGCGGCATCTCGGCGTCGACGGCCTCGATCGCCGCGTCCTTGGTGAACGCCGGCGGCACGAACAGGACCGACACGTTCGCGCCGGTCTCCGCCATGGCCTCCTTGACGGTGCCGAAGACGGGGAGGGTGACGTCGTTGCCCTCGTGGTCCTTGTGGGTCACGGTGGTGCCGGCCTTGCGGGCGTTCACGCCGCCCACGATCTGCGCGCCGGAGTCGAGCATCAGGGCGGTGTGCTTGGCACCCATCCCGCCGGTGATGCCCTGGACGATGATCTTCGAGTCCTTGTTGAGGTAGATCGACATGGCTCTGGTGTTCTCTGCTCTCTGCGGTCCGGCGGCGGGTCAGGCGTTGGCCAGCTCGGCGGCCTTGTCGGCGCCGCCGTCCATGGTCTCGGCGAGGGTGACGAGCGGGTGGTTCGCCTCGCGCAGGATGGCGCGGCCGAGGTCCACGTTGTTGCCGTCCAGGCGCACGACCAGCGGCTTGCTGGCCTCGTCGCCGAGGATCTCCAGCGCGCCGACGATGCCCTTGGCGACCTCGTCGCAGGCGGTGATGCCGCCGAAGACGTTGACGAACACGCTCTTGACCTGCGGGTCGCTGAGGATGACGTCGAGACCGTTCGCCATGACGGTGGCGTTCGCGCCGCCGCCGATGTCGAGGAAGTTGGCGGGCTTCACGCCGCCGTGCGCCTCGCCGGCGTAGGCGACGACGTCGAGGGTGCTCATCACGAGGCCCGCGCCGTTGCCGATGATGCCGACCTCGCCGTCGAGCTTGACGTAGTTGAGGCCGTTCTCCTTGGCCTTGGCCTCCAGCGGGTCCGCCGCGGCCTTGTCCTCGAGCGCCTCGTGGTCCGGGTGACGCACCTCGGAGGCGTTGTCGTCCAGCGTGACCTTGCCGTCGAGGGCGACGATCGCGCCGTCCTCGGTGCGGACCAGCGGGTTCACCTCGACGAGCGTGGCGTCCTCGGCCGTGAAGACGGTCCAGAGCTTCTGGATGACGTCGGCGACGGGGGCCTTGAGCTCCTCGGCGAAGTTCGCGGCGTCGACGATCTCGCGCGCCTTCGCCTCGTCGATGCCCACGATCGGGTCGACGGCGACGCGGGCGAGGGCCTCGGGGCGCTCGACGGCGAGCTGCTCGATCTCCATGCCGCCCTCGACGGAGCACATGGCGAGGTAGTTGCGGTTCGCGCGGTCCAGGAGCACGGAGAAGTAGAACTCCTCGGCGATCTTGGCGCCCTGCGCGATCATCACGCGGTGGACCGTGTGGCCCTTGATGTCCATCCCGAGGATCTCGGTGGCCTTCTCCTCGGCCTCCGCCGGGGAGTGGGCGAGCTTCACGCCGCCGGCCTTGCCGCGGCCGCCGGTCTTCACCTGGGCCTTGACGACGACGGTCCCGCCGCCGAGCTTCTCTGCACCCGCGCGAGCCTCTTCGGGCGTCGTCGCGACGACGCCGCCGAGCACGGGCACGCCGTGCTTCTCGAAGATGTCGCGAGCCTGGTATTCGAACAGGTCCACCCTGCTGCGTCCTTCCATCGGTGGTGCCCCTGGGTCGGCAGAGGCCGGCACGAACGGATGTCTCGACATCAAGACATCCCCGAACAGGGTAGTCCGAGCCGCACGACGCCGGGAACCGCGGCCCTGCAATCCCCGGCCACAGGTGACCGATCCCACATGCCGCCACCCGAGTTGTCAGACTCAGGACCACCTATACCTCGACGTGGCTCTGACAACTCCGTCCCGGCCACGTCAACCAAGGTTGACAGTCGTCCCGGCGTCAACCACAATTGACGGCATGACGGAGAAGACGCTCGTCGGCGCAGCCGCCGGCGACGACCCCACGGAAGGGCTCCGCGCCGTCCGCGCGCTGCGCGACCTGGCGGACCGGCTCGAGACGCTCCAGGTGGAGCGCGCGCGACAGCTCGGCTGGTCGTGGCAGGACGTCGCCGACGCGCTCGGCGTGAGCAAGCAGGCGGTCCACAAGAAGCACGGCAGGAGGATCTGATGTTCGAGAGGTTCACCAAGGACGCGCGCGCCGCGGTGCAGGGCGCCGTCGAGGTGGCGGAGCAGGAGCGCTCCGAGTCGATCGACACCCGGCACCTGGTGGTCACGCTCGCCTCGGGCACGGGGCACGCGCCGGCCGCGCTCGAGGCCTGCGGGCTCCGGCCCGACGACGTCGCCACTCTCGCGCGCGACGCCGTCCGCCGCGGCGAGGTGCTCGACGCCGAGGCCCTGGCCGCGGTCGGGATCGACCTCGACGAGGTCAGCCGGCGCGCCGACGAGACCTTCGGCGCGGGAGCGCTCGACCGGGCCGCCCGGCGGGGCACGCGACGGCGCAAGCACTGGCCGTTCACCGCCGACGCCCGCAAGGCGCTCGAGCTGTCGCTGCGCGAGGCGATCCGCCTCGGCGACAAGGGGATCGACGACCGGCACCTGCTGCTCGGCGTGCTGCGCGCCGACTGCCCCGGCGGCCGGATCCTCGAGGCCGCGCTGCACGACGCCGGGAGCGACGTCGCCGCCCTCCGCGCTGCCGCCGAGCAGGAGCCGCGCGCGGCCTGACGGATCCCGGCACTCACTCTGCCGGGCCCGCGCCCTGCGGCTCCGCGGTGGCCGCCAGGTAGGCGCGGCCTCGCGGCGAGAGGCGGTAGCCGACGTCGAGGCTCTCGGTGAGGCCCAGCTCCTTGAGGCGGCGGACGCGGATCTTGAACGGGTCGCGCTCCATCCCGACGTCCGCCGCGAGGGTGCGCGCGACGACGGCCGGCCGCGCCGCGATCAGGTCCAGGTAGGTGCGGGTCCACGGCTCCGGGGCGGCGCGGTCCATGCGGGCGAGCCGGGCACGGATCGCGTCCACGGCCGCGGCGTCGAGGTCGTCGTCCTCCCGCAGCGCGACCCTCGGGTCCGGGCCCGCCAGCCGCAGGCCCACCCGGTACAGCTCGCCCTCGCCGCGCCGCTCGATCCAGGCGCGCGCCGTGGCCCCCGAGCGGAACCCCGCGCCCCGGGCGTCGGCGTCGTCGACGCTCTCCAGGGCCACGGGGTCCACCGACGTCACCTCGACGACGCCGACGCGCGTGCGCATCGTCGACCCGGCGTGCACGCGCACCACCGCCCACCGGCGGTAGGTGTGCGTCACCGTCCCGTCGGCGAGCCCGCGCAGCGTCCTGGCGTCGAGCAGCACACGGCCACCATGCCAGCGACGACGGGAGCGTGCCCGGCGAGCGTCAGAGCTTCGTGACCGGCGAGTACCGCAGCAGCAGCCGCTTCGTGCCGTCCGCGCCGAAGTCGATCCGCGCGACGGCGTTGGGGCCGCTGCCCTCCAGCGACACGACCGTGCCCAGCCCGTAGGCGTCGTGCGTCACCTTGTCGCCGACGTCGAGGGAGGGGACGTCCGCGTCCTTGCGCGGGGTGGCCGAGCCGAACGTCGCGCCCGTGCCCGCCGTCGCGCCCGCGTCCTTCGGGCGCCCGATCCGACCGCCGACGCCCTCGGACGGCGACCTCCGCTGGGGCGACCAGGTGCCGCCACCGGACGAGCTGCCCCGAGTCCCGCCGCGCGCCGGCCCGCCCCAGGCAGAGCCTCCGCGGCGCAGGTACTGGGTCGACGACTCGCGCCGCCGCCAGTCCCACAGCTCGTCGGGGACCTCTTCGAGGAACCGGCTGGGCGGGAACTCGTTGGGCGAGCCCCACGCCGACCGCACGGCCGACCGGCTGATGTACAGCCGCTGCCGCGCCCTCGTGATCCCGACGTACGCCAGCCGCCGCTCCTCGGCGAGCTCGGAGTCGTCGTGCAGCGACCGCATGTGCGGGAACGTGCCGTCCTCCATGCCGGTGAGGAAGACGACCGGGAACTCCAGGCCCTTCGCGGTGTGCAGCGTCATGAGCGTGACGACGCCCTGGTCCTCCTTGGGCTCCTGCTCCGCCACGCCGTCGGCCACGTCCTCGTCGGGGATCTGGTCGGCGTCGGCCACGAGCGACACCCGCTCGAGGAAGTCGGCCAGGTCGCCCTCCGGGTCCAGCTCGCTGAACTCCGCCGCGACGGCGTGCAGCTCGGCGAGATTCTCGACGCGGGACGCGTCCTGCGGGTCGTCGGACGCGCGCAGCTCGGCGAGGTAGCCCGTGCGGTCGAGGACGGCGCCGAGGATCGTGGCGGGCGGCTCGCCGTCGTCGACGAGCGCGCGCAGCTCGCGCATCATGTCGCGGAACGCCAGGAGGGGCTTGAGCGTGCGGGAGGTCATGCCGCCGATCTCGTCGGCGCGCTCGAGCGCCGCGCCGAACGAGATCCGCTCCCGGTCCGCGAACGACGCGACCAGCGACTCCGCCTTGTCCCCCAGCCCCCGCTTGGGCACGTTGAGCACCCGGCGCAGGTTGACGTCGTCGTCCGGGTTCGCCAGCGCCCGCAGGTAGGCGACGGCGTCCTTGATCTCGCGGCGCTCGTAGAACCGCGTGCCGCCCACCACCTTGTAGGGCAGGCCGACGCGGATCAGCACCTCCTCCAGAGCGCGCGACTGCGCGTTGGTGCGGTAGAAGACCGCGACGTCGCCCGGTCGCACGCCGTCGGAGTCGCCGAGACGGTCGATCTCCTCGGCGACGAACCGCGCCTCGCCGTGCTCGTCGTCGGCCACGTAGCCGACGATCTTCTCCCCCGCGCCGGCGTCGGTCCACAGCCGCTTGGGCTTGCGGTCCGGGTTGCGCGAGATCACGGCGTTCGCGGCCGTGAGGATCGTCTGGGTGGAGCGGTAGTTCTGCTCCAGCAGGATGGTCGTGGCGTCCGGGTAGTCCTCCTCGAACTCCACGATGTTGCGGATCGTGGCGCCCCGGAAGGCGTAGATCGACTGGTCGGCGTCGCCGACGACGGTGAGCTCGGCGGGGTCGAGCCCGTCGACGCCGGGGCCGTCGGCGGTGGCGCCCGCCAGCTCGCGCACCAGCACGTACTGCGCGTGGTTGGTGTCCTGGTACTCGTCCACCAGGATGTGCCGGAAGCGGCGGCGGTAGTGCTCGGCGACGTTCGGGAACGCCTGCAGCAGGTTCACCGTCGTCATGATGATGTCGTCGAAGTCGAGCGCGTTCGCCTGCGCGAGGCGCTGCTGGTAGCGCCGGTAGACGTCCGCCAGCACCGTGTCGAACTCCGGTGCCTGCGACGGCAGCGAGCCCGACGACGCGGCGCGCGCGGCACGCTCGCGCCAGCCTTCCTCCGTGGCGTCGGCGCCTGAGCTCTGCGCGTACGTCTCGGGGTCGATCAGCTCGTTCTTGAGGTCGCTGATCTTGTGCGCCAGCGAGCGCGCCGGATACTTCTTCGCGTCCAGGTCCAGCTCGCGCGTGACCAGCGTGATGAGCCGCTGGCTGTCCGCCGCGTCGTAGATGGAGAAGCTGGAGCGCAGGCCGAGGGTCTTGGCCTCCTTGCGCAGGATCCGCACGCACGCGGAGTGGAAGGTCGAGACCCACATCCGCCCGCCGGCCGGGCCCACCAGGTGCTCCACGCGCTCACGCATCTCCGCGGCGGCCTTGTTGGTGAACGTGATCGCGAGGATCTCCCCCGCCCGCGCGCGGCCCGTGGCCAGCAGGTAGGCGATGCGGTGCGTGAGCACCCGCGTCTTGCCCGACCCGGCGCCCGCGACGATGAGCAGTGGCGAGCCCGCGTGCTCGACGGCGGCCCGCTGCTGCGGGTTCAGCCCCTCCAGGAGCGCCTCGGGGTCCAGGTGCGAGAACGCCCCCCGCGCCCGAGGCCGCTCCCCCGGTCCGCCGTCGTGCGCCTCCGCGGCGGCGTCGCGCACCCACGCGGGCGCGCCGGACCCCGGGTCGGCGGCGTCGTCGTCCCAGCGCGGGGCGGTGGACGGCAGGCGGGCGGTGTCGTCCTTCGCGGCGTGGTCGAACCCGGGCAGGGACAGGCTGTCGAACAGGGAGGTCATCGTGGACCAAGCCTAGGCTCCGCGGCCGACATCCCGGTGCGGGCCGCTCCGCGGGCGGTGACCGGTCAGCGGCGCAGGCGCATCGGCGTGTGCGGGATGTCGTCCTCGAGGTACTCGGGCCCGTCCGGGGCGAAGCCGAACCGCCCGTAGAAGCCGGTCAGCGGCGACTGCGCGCCGAGCACGACGTCGGCCTCCGGGGCGGTGGCGGTGGCGACCTCCAGCGCCGCACGCATGAGCACGCCCGACGCCCCCGTGCCGCGCACGTCCGGGTGGCACACGACGCGGCCGATGCGCTGTACGTCGCCGTCGTCGAGCACCCGGGCCGTCGCGACCACGCGGCCGCCGGACCCGCCGTCGAGCAGGACGACGTGGCGCGCCGTGGGCTCGGCGTCGCGGCCGTCCAGGTCGGGGTACGCGCACTCCTGCTCGACGACGAACACGTCCTGCCGCAGCCGCCAGGCCTCGTACGCCGTGCGCGCGTCCAGCTCGTCGAGCGTCGCGACACGCACCGTCCACCGATCGTCCTGTCGTGCCGCCTGCGTCGTCATGGGTCCCCCTCGTGCCGTGCCTGCCGCCGACACCCTATGCCGCGCGCCGATGAGATCCGGCGCCGCGTCCGGTCCCACCCCTGCCGCACCCGCGCGACCTGCGCGGGTCATCGACCGAGGAGGAACCACCGTGACAGCAGCACGATTCACCGGGGTCCACACCGTCGCCGTGCCGGTCCGGGACCAGGACACCGCGCTCGCCTTCTACACCGGGCCGCTGGGGCTCGAGGTCCGCTTCGACGCCGAGCTCCAGCCGGGGTTCCGGTGGGTGGACGTCGCCGCTCCGGGCGCCGCGACGTCGCTCGCCCTGGTGCGGGCGGGCGAGGAGTCGCGCGCCGGCGTCGACACGGGGATCCGGCTCGTCACGCCCGACGCCCGCGCCGCGCACGCGGCCCTGACCGAGGCCGGGGCCGACGTCGACGAGCTCCTGCTGTGGGGGTCGGCGCCGCCGATGTTCTCGTTCCGGGACCCCGACGGCAACACGCTCTACGCCACCGAGGACGCCACCCAGATCCCGGCCGGCTGACCGCCGCGGGATCGCCGCGGCGCCGTCGGGCGCGCGAGACTCCTGCGCATGACCGTGCTGCGCTCGATCGTGCTCTTCCTCGCCGCCGCCCTCTTCGAGATCGGCGGCGCCTGGCTGGTGTGGCAGGGGGTGCGCGAGCACCGCGGCTGGGTCTGGATCGGCGCGGGGGTCCTCGCGCTCGGCGTGTACGGGTTCTTCGCGAGCCTGCAGCCGGACGCCAGCTTCGGCCGCATCCTCGCCGCGTACGGCGGGGTCTTCGTGGCCGGGTCGCTCGTCTGGGGCATGGCCGTCGACAGGTTCCGGCCCGACCGGTGGGACGTCGCGGGCGCCCTGATCTGCCTCGTCGGCGTCGCGGTGATCATGTACGCCCCGCGAGGCACCGCCTGAACCCCGGCCGGCGCGGGTGATCCCGGGGTGAATCGCTCCCGGGCCACGGCACGTCGGGCACCGCCGATGGGATAGTCGCCTCGTGGGCACCCCGCGGGTCGTGGGGAGGTCCGAGGCGCTCGTCGCCGTCGACGATCTGCTCGGCGCGGCGGAAGTAGGGCCCGCGGCCCTGGCGCTGAGCGGACCTCCGGGCATCGGCAAGACGACGGTGTGGCTCGCCGCCCTGGACCGGGCCCGCGAGCGAGGCGTGCTCGTGCTCGCCAGCCGTCCGGTGCCCGCCGAGGTGCGGCTCGAGTACTCGGGCCTGCGGGAGGTCCTCGACCCGCTGTCCGACGCGGTCGTCACCCTGCCGCTGCCGCAGCAGCGTGCGCTCCGGGCGGCCCTCGGCGTCGAGCCCTCCGGGCCGGGCGGCGGCCCGCAGCTCGTCGCCGCGGCCGCGGGCACGCTGCTGCGCGACGCCGCGGCGCGCGGGCCCGTGCTGCTCGCCGTCGACGACCTGCAGTGGCTCGACCCGTCGAGCCGGCAGGCGATCGCGTCGGCGTGCCGCCGGACACCCGGCCGGCTCGCCATCCTCACGAGCGCCCGCACCTCCGACGCCCCGGCGGGCGGCGACGACGTCCCTGTCGCCGTGATCGAGCCGGCCGACCCGCGCACCCTCACCCACCTCCCGCTCGCGCCGCTCGCGCCGGCCGACGTGGCCGCGGTCGCCCGCGACGTCGCAGGGCGCCCCCTCGCCGCGACGACGATGGAACGCCTGGTCGAGGCCGCGGACGGCAACCCGCTCTTCGCGGTCCAGCTCGCGGAGCACTGGGGCTCGCGTGGCACCCCGGACGGCCTGCCCGCGAGCCTGCGGGCGCTCGTCGCCGAGCGGCTGACGACTCTCCCCCACGCCACCCGCGACCTCTTGCTCACGGCGGCGTGCCTGGCGGACGCGCGGCTCGACGCGCTGGCCGCGGTCCACGGGGACGTGGAGGCCGTGGCGGCGGCCGAGGACGCGGGGGTCGCGCGGGTCGCCGACGGGCGGCTCCGTTTCGCGCACCCGCTGTTCGCGCTCGGGGTCCTCGACGCCGCCCCACCCGGCCGCCGGAGGGAGCGGCACCGGCAGCTGGCCGACCTCGCCGGCGGCGCGGCCGACGACGAGGCCCGGGCCCGCCATCTCGCGTACGCCGCGGCCGGACCGGAGCCGGCGGCCCTCGATGCGCTCGACGCCGCGGCCGACGCCGCCCGGCGCCGCGGCGCGACGTCCGTCGCAGCAGAGCTGGGCGAGCTGACCCTCGGGCTGGGCGCGCGGTCGCCGCAGCGGCTGCTGCGGGCCGCGCAGGACCGGCTCGGCACGGACGCCTACGGCCGCGCGCTCGAGCTCGCGGCCGAGGCGCTGCCCGCGCTCACGTCCCCGCTGGAGCGGGCGGGCGCGCTCGCCACGGTCGGGCAGGCCCGGTTCCGGCTCGGCGACATCGAGGGAGCGGTGTCTGCGCTCCAGGCCGCCCTCCCGCTGGCCGGGGGCGACCCCGGCCTGCACGTCTCCGTCTTCGGCGACCTGGCGACCTGCCTCCTCAACTCCGGCCGGCTCGAGGCCGCCCGCGCGGAGCTTCCCGAGGTCGACCCCGCTCCCTCGCCGGCCGGCCCTCCGATGGACGACGGCGCGCTGGCCGAGCTGCTCGGCGCTCGCGTCGTGATCGACCAGCTCGCGGGCCTCGGCTACCACGACCGCATCGCGCGCCGCGCGCTGGCGCTGGAGAGCGCCGACCGGGTCAGCCCGGCGATCCGCTGGCCGACCGTGAACGTCGCGTCGGCGCTGCTCTTCAGCGGCCGGCCGGGCGAGGCCCTGCCGCTTCTGGCCGGGGCGGAACGCCGCTGCGTCGACCGCGGCCAGGAGACCGACCTCTGGTTCGTGCAGTTCTCCACCGTGCGCGCCGCGATCCTCCTCGGTGAGCTGACGACCGCGGCCGAGGCCGCGGAACGGCTCGACGAGCGCGCCGGCCGTACCGAGGGCCCGGTCCTCGACCTCATGAGCCGCACCGCGGAGGCGCACCTGCTCGCGTGGGCGGGCCGGACGGACGAGGCAGCGGCGACGGCGCGACGGACCGTCGCGCGCTTCGGGGCGCTCGGTGCGGCGCACGTGGCCGCGCTGCCGGCCGCGGCACTCGCGTCCGTCCTGCTCGCGGCGGGCGACGCGCCGTCGGTCGTGACGCTGCTGCGGCCGCTCGAGCGGCTCCTGGCCGGCGCGGGGTACCGCCACCCGGGCTTCGCGCGCCACCTGCCGGACCTCGTCGAGGCGCTCGTCACGGCCGGCGAGACCGGGGAGGCCGCAGCCGTCCTCGACCGGTACGAGCCGGTCGCCGCACACTCCGGCGAGGCATGGCTGCGCGGCGTGCTGGCACGCGGCCGGTCAGCCGTCGCGGCCGCGGACGCGGACGTCGCGTCCGCGCGCCACCACCTCGAGCGCGCGCTGTCCTGCTTCGCCGCCCCCGACCTGGGCTACGAGCGGGGACGCGCGCTCGTGTCTCTCGCGCGCCTCGAGCGCCACGCGCGGCGTCGAGCGGCCGCCGTGGCCGCGGCCCGCCGCGCGGTGGCGGAGCTCGACGCCGTGGGCTGCGTCCTGTGGCGCAGGGTCGCGCAGGACGAGGCCGACCGGTCGTCGGGCCCCCGCAGCGGCACCGCCCTGACGGCCATGGAGGAGCGCGTCTGCGCGCTCGCGGCCCGCGGCCTGACGAACCGTGACGTCGCGTACGCGCTGACGATGAGCCCGAAGACGGTCGAGGCGCACCTCGCCCGCGCTTACGCGAAGCTGGGCATCAGGTCGCGTGCCGAGCTCGGCGCGCGGATGTCCCCCGCACCGAGCCCGCCGGGCACCGAAGCCACGGGCAAGGACAACACCTGATGCAGGAGCGCCACGCGCCCGGCGAGACTCGGCCTGGACCCGAACATCCAGGAGGCTGCCGTGGGAGCTCCGGTGGTGTTCGAGATCTGGGCCGACGACGGCCCTCCTGGCCTGTCCCCCGCGCCAGTCACGACCTCACCGAGGGTGCGCGGGGCGCAGGCCGGCAGGACCCTCCTCGCGCTGCTGCTGGGCGCCGCGGCCGCGGCCGGCGCACTCACCGCCGTCGACCGCGTCGTGGCGGACCCGCCCGCGGCGGAGGCCCCGCACGATGCCGGGGACCCGACGCCGCACCGCCTCGGGCGCGGAGACTTCTGCCGCCCCGGGTCGCACTGCTGACGCCCGGTCAGGTCACGACCAGCCCGACCACCCACACGAGGGTGGCGACGACGCCGCCGGCGAGCTGCACGCCGATGGTGATGAGGGTGGCCTTGAGCGCCGCGCGCGTGGCCGTCCACGCGACGGCGGCGTCACGGCGCCGGGCCAGCTCCACCAGGAAGACGGCCCCCGCGAAGAAGAGGAAGAGCCCCACGACGGGGACGACGAAGAACCCGACGATCCCGGCGAGGCCGGCGATCGCGAGCGTGCCCCACGGCACGTCGGCCCGGCGCATGTGACGACCGGCGAGCAGCCACTGGCCCGTCTCGGCGGCCACGACCGCCACGGCCGCGACGGCGAAGCACACCCACGCCGTCGTGCCGCCGGTGACCCACGCCCACACGAGGATGCTCCCCAGCACGAGCACGTTGCCGGGGAGCACCTGCACGACGATGCCGACCAGGCCGACGGCGATCGCCAGCCCGACCAGCACCTCCCCCAGGACGCTCATCGCGCCCGCCCCGAGGGCTCCTGGAGAGTCACCAGAAGACGGCGACCAGGATGTTGACCAGCGTCAGGGCGCCGATCGAGTGCTTGAGGCCGGGGGCCACGGCACCCGTGCCGTTGTCACCCTTCGAGCCCTGGCGCTTGGCGACGAACGCGAGCACCGCGATGATCAGCGCGATCACGAGCTTGACGCCGATCTTGGCCATGCTCGGGCCGCCGTCGGCCCAGAGGTCCGACATCTCGGCGACGCCGACCATGAGGACGCCCGCGACGAGCGCGGTCAGGGCGCCGTGGAAGACCCCGCGGTAGAGGCCGGGGCTCTTGATCGACGCGATGTAGCCACCGAGGACGATCGCCCAGCCCACGAAGTGGAGCGCGACGAAGACGTGGTAGAGGAACTCCATGCGGGCAGCCTAGCCGCGCCCGCAGCGGGATCTGACGCCGGTGTCCGCAACCGGTCACACATCACACCCGGATCGACCTCCGCAAGCCGCTCCCGCGTCGTCCCACGATGTGGTCCCAGCATGTGGACCCCGTCTCGCGCGACACGACCCCGTGCCGTTACGGTCGTGCCCATGACCACGGCCGCGCACCGCCTCCTCGTGACGAACCGTCACGAGATGCCGGCGTGCGTGCGTCGCAGCATGCGCAGCTGTCTGTGCTGCTGTCGCTGATCGCGCCCTACCTCAGCCCCGCCGCCATGCGGCTCCTGAGCACCGGCGCGCGCCGTCGGTCCTCGGCCCACCCCTGCTGAGTCGCTCGTCGTCGCGCGTCCCGCCCCCGAGGACCCGAGGAACTCCCCCAGATGACGACGCAGACCACCGCACCCGCCCCGACCAGCGAGAACACCCCCGCCCGAGTCCGCCCGCCGCGCGCCGCGCGCCCGAACGGGCAGTGGAAGGTGGACGGCACCGAGCCCCTCAACCACAACGAGGTCTTCAAGCAGGAGGCGGCGCCGCTCGGGGTCCGCGAGCGCATCGAGGAGATCTACGCCCGCGAGGGGTTCGACTCGATCGCCGACGACGACCTGCACGGCCGGTTCCGCTGGTGGGGCCTGTACACGCAGCGCAAGCCCGGGATCGACGGCGGGCGCACCGCGACGCTCGAGCCGCACGAGCTCGAGGACCGGTACTTCATGCTCCGCGTCCGCTCGGACGGCCAGGCCCTCGCACCCGAGGCGTTGCGGGTGCTGGGCGGCATCTCGGCGGACTTCGCCCGGGGCTCGGCCGACATCACCGACCGGCAGAACATCCAGTACCACTGGATCGAGATCGAGAGCATGCCGGAGATCTGGCGCCGGCTGGACACGGTGGGACTCGAGACCACGACGGCGTGCGGCGACTCCCCGCGCGGGTTCCTCGGCAGCCCGGTCGCGGGCATCGCGGCCGACGAGATCATCGACCCGACGCCGGTGATCCTCGAGATCAAGCGCCGCTACATCGGCGACCCGGAGCTCGCGAACCTCCCGCGCAAGTTCAAGACGGCGATCACGGGCCACCCGAGCCTCGACGTGGTGCACGAGATCAACGACATCTCGCTGGTCGGCGTCGTCCACCCGGAGCTCGGCCCCGGCTACGACCTGTGGGTGGGCGGCGCGCTGTCCACGACGCCGCGACTCGGCGAGCGGCTGGGCGTCTTCGTCACCGAGGACCAGGCGCCCGACGTCTGGCACGGCGTCATCCGCATCTTCCGCGACTACGGCTACCGGCGGCTGCGCAACAAGGCCCGCCTGAAGTTCCTGCTGGCGGACTGGGGCACCGAGAAGTTCCGCGAGGTGCTGGAGACCGAGTACCTCGGCTACGCGCTGCCCGACGGCCCTGCCCCGGCGCCGGCCACGCGCCCGGGCGACCACGTCGGCGTGCACGAGCAGAAGGACGGCCGCTTCTACGTGGGCGCGGCGCCCGTCGTCGGGCGGGTCGGGGGCAACACGCTCACCGGGCTGGCCGACCTCATCGAGCGGGTCGGCGCGGACTCCGCCCGGCTCACCGCGCACCAGAAGGTCGTGATCCTGGGCGTTCCCGGCGACCGCGTCGACGAGCTGCTGGACGGCCTAGAGCCCCTGGGACTCACCGCTCGCCCGAGCCTGTTCCGCCGCTCGACCATCGCCTGCACGGGCATCGAGTTCTGCAAGCTCGCCATCGTCGACACCAAGGACACCGCGGCCCGCGTGATCGGCGAGCTCGAGGACCGGCTCGGCGACGTCACCGCCCGCCTGGACCGGCCCATCGAGCTCAACGTCAACGGCTGCCCCAACTCGTGCGCCCGCATCCAGACCGCCGACATCGGGCTCAAGGGCCAGATCATCACGGTCGACGGCGAGCAGATGCCAGGCTTCCAGGTGCACCTGGGCGGCGGCCTGGTCGGCGCGGGGCGCGACGCCGGCGAGCTGGGCCGCACGGTCCGCGGCCTCAAGGTGCCGGCGTCGGAGGTCGGCGAGTACGTCGAGCGCGTCGTGCGGCGGTACGACGCCGAGCACGACGGCGGCGAGACGTTCGCGCAGTGGGCGCACCGGGCCGACGAGGAGGCCTTGCGGTGACCGCCGTCGAGGTCTCCTCCCCGGTCACCCTGCTCGCTTCCCCGGCCGGCGGGGGCCGGCTCGCCGAGGTGCGGGCCCGGGCGGCGGCGCGCGAGGACTCCCGGGCGGCGCGGCAGCGTGCCCGCGCGTCCCGGCACCGGCGCTCGACCGACGAGCTGCGTCTCGTCGTCGAGCGGGGCCAGGCGCAGCTGCACGCCGACCGCGACCGCCCGGAGGCCACGGCCGAGGAGGTCGTCGCCTGGGCGGTGCGCGAGTTCGGCCCGTACCTCGCGGTCGCGTCGTCCATGCAGGACCTCGTGCTGGCGCACCTCGTCTCGCGCCAGCTCCCGTTCGTCGACGTGCTGTTCGGCGACACCGGGTACCACTTCGCGGAGACGCTCGGCACGCGCGGCGCCGTCGAGATCGAGATGGACGTGGACG
Source organism: Isoptericola variabilis (assembly GCF_050311655.1). Lineage (GTDB taxonomy): Bacteria > Actinomycetota > Actinomycetes > Actinomycetales > Cellulomonadaceae > Isoptericola > Isoptericola variabilis. The sequence continues at coordinate 181,641 of NZ_JBNOZM010000001.1, read as the reverse complement.
TCGTCGACGTGCGCCCGGAGCTCACCGTCGCCGAGCAGGACGCCGCGCACGGCCCGCGCCTGCACGACCGGGACCCCGAGGCCTGCTGCGCCATGCGTAAGGTGGCTCCCATGCGGCAGGCCCTGCAGGGCTACGAGGCCTGGGCGACCGGCGTCCGCCGCGGCGAGACCGCGGCCCGCGCGAACGCGCCCCTGGTCTCCTTCGACGAGCGCGACGGCGTCGTGAAGATCAACCCCCTCGCGGCCTGGACCGACGAGGAGGTCCAGGAGTACGCCCGCACGCACGGCGTGGTGGTGAACCCCCTGCTCAGCGACGGGTACCCGTCCGTGGGCTGCGAGCCCTGCACCCAGCGGGTCGAGGCCGGGCAGGACGCCCGCGCCGGGCGCTGGGCCGGCCGCGACAAGGACGAGTGCGGGCTGCACGTATGAGCCGGAACAGGACGCCCTCGCACGGGCCCCGGCCCCAGCGGCCCGCAGTGCCCCACGACACGTACCCGCTGGGCCTGCGGGTCGCCGGCCGCCTCGTGATCGTCGTGGGCGGCGGCCCCGTGGCGCTGCGCCGCGTGCGCGGCCTGCTCGCCGCCGGGGCCCGGGTGCGCGTGATCGCGCCCGACGTGGTGCCGGAGCTCGCCGCGCTCGTGTCCGCGGGCGCGATCGAGCGGATCACCCGCGGCTACTGCGACGGAGACCTCGACGGGGCGTGGCTGGTGCACACCGCGACCGGCGACCCCGACGTGGACGCCCGCGTGGCCGGCGACGCCGAGCTGCTGCGGACGTTCTGCGTCACCGCGGGCGACGCCGGGCTCGGCTCGGCGTGGGTTCCCGCCGTGGCCCGCACCCCGGTGACCGACGCCGCCGGGCGGCCCGCGGGCGACCTCGCCGTCGCCGTCACCGCCGGGCGCGACCCGCGCCGTGCCGTGCGCGTGCGCGACGCCGTCGTGGCCGGGCTGGACGACGGCAGCCTGCCGCTGCGCGCGGTGCGCCCCGCGACCCCCGACGAGGGCGACCTCTCCGGTGGCCTGCCGCGCGTCGGGCGCGTGGCGCTCGTGGGCGGCGGCCCCGGGGACGCGGGCCTCATCACGGTGCGCGGCCGACGCCTGCTCGCCGAGGCGCACGTCGTCGTCGTCGACCGGCTGGCGCCGCGGTCCCTGCTGGCCGGCCTGGACGACGACGTCGAGGTGGTCGACGTCGGCAAGACGTCCGGGCACCACCCCGTGCCGCAGGACGAGATCACCGCGCTGCTGGTGCGGCACGCGCTCGCCGGGCGGGACGTGGTGCGCCTCAAGGGCGGCGACCCGTACGTCTTCGGTCGCGGCGGCGAGGAGCTCGACGCCTGCCGGGCCGCCGGGATCGAGGTCGAGGTCGTGCCCGGCGTGACGTCCGCCGTCTCCGTGCCGGCGGCGGCCGGCATCCCGGTCACGCACCGGGGCGTCGCCCGCGGGTTCAGCGTGCTCACCGGGCACGACGACGTCGGGCAGGTGCCCGGCGGCACCGACCACACGCTCGTCCTGCTCATGGGCGTCACCCGGTTGGCGGACACCGCCCGCGCGCTCGTCGCCGCAGGCCGCCCGGCCGAGACGCCCGTCGCCGTCGTGGAGGACGGGTTCGGCGCCCGCCAGCGCACCACCGTCGGCACGCTCGCCGACATCGCCGACCGGGCGCGCGCCGTCGGGGTGCGGGCGCCCGCCGTGACCGTCGTGGGCGACGTCGTGCGGCGCAGCCCCGCGTGGACGGGGCCCGCGGCCGCGCACAGCTCCGCTCACACGGTCGCCGCTGCGGTGGTGAGGACGTCGTGACGGCCGTTCACGCGGGCGAAACGGCCCCGGTCGACGTGCGTCCTAGGGTCGCGGGCATGACCGTTCCCGCGCTGCTGGCCGTCTCGCACGGGACGGCGTCCGCCACCGGTGCGGGCGCCGTCGCGACCCTCGTCGAGGCGGTGGCCGCCCGCCTGCCCGACGTCCCGGTGCACGCCGGCTTCGTCGACGTGCAGCAGCCCGACGTGCCGACCTGCCTGACCGGGCTGCGCGACCTCGACGCGCCGACGGTCGTCGTGCCCCTGCTGCTGTCGGCGGGCTACCACGTGCACGTCGACCTGCGCGAGGACGTCGACGCCGCCGTCGCGGGCGGCGACGACGTCACGCTCGGCGGGGCGCTCGGACCCGACGACCGCCTGGTCGACGTGCTCGGGCAGCGCCTCGCCGAGGCCGGCCTGCGCGACGACGACACCGTCGTCCTGGCCGCCGCCGGGTCCAGCGACGCGCGCGCCGTCGCCGACTGTGAGACCACGGCCGCCCGCCTCGCCGAGCGCCTGGGCCGCCCGGTCGCCGTCGGGTACATCGCGAACGCCACCCCGCGCGTCCACGAGGTGGTCGCCACCGCCCGCGCCGGGCGTCCCGGGCACCGCGTCGTGGTCGCGTCCTACCTGCTCGCGCCGGGGTTCTTCGCCGACCTCGCCGCGCGGGCCGGCGGCGACGTCACGACCGCCCCGCTCCTGGTCGCCCACGAGGACGCGCCGGACGGGCTGGTGGACGTCGTCGTCGAGCGCTACCGCACCGCTGGGCGCGCCGACCCGGTCACAGCAGCCGGCGCGCCGCGGCCCACCGCGTGAGCTCGTAGCGGCTGGAGAGCTGCAGCTTGCGCAGCACGGCGGACACGTGGGTCTCGACCGTCTTGATGGAGATGAACAGCTCGCTCGCCACCTCGCGGTAGGAGTAGCCGCGCGCGATGAGGCGCATGACCTCCTGCTCGCGCTTGGACAGGCGGTCCAGCTCGTCGTCGGCGACGGCGACGTCGCCCGCGGCGGTGCCGAACGCGTCCAGCACGAATCCCGCGAGCCGCGGCGAGAAGACCGCGTCCCCGCCGGCGACACGGACCACGGCGCCCGAGAGGTCCGACGCCGAGATGTTCTTCGTGACGTAGCCGCGCGCCCCAGCGCGGATGACGGCCACCACGTCCTCGGCCGCGTCCGACACCGAGAGGGCGAGGAACCTCGTCTCGCCGAGCAGGTCGGCGCACCGGCGGACGACCTCGGCCCCACCGCCACCGTTGCCGCCCGGCAGGTGCACGTCGAGCAGCACGACGGGCGGGCGGTGCTCGTGCACGACGGCGACGGCCTGGTCGACGTCCGCCGCCTCGCCCACCACCTGCACCCGGCCGTCGAGGCTGGCGCGCACGCCGGTGCGGAACATGTGGTGGTCGTCGACGAGCACGACGGGGACCGGCCCGGTCGGCTGCGGCGTCGCGTCGGTGGGGGTGGTCACGTGCGGGCTCCTTCGTCGGCGGTCGTGCTGGGTTCGTCCTCGTCGGTGGGCGTGTCGACGGCGGGCGCCGTCGCCGGCCCGGCGGAACCGTCGCGCGGCATCCGCAGCCGCACCTCGGTGCCCCAGCCGGGGCGGCTGGTGACGTCGGCGGTGCCGCCGCGCCGGTGCACGCGGCCCAGGATCGACTCTCGCACCCCGAACCGGTCGGGCGCGATGTCGTCCATCTCGAACCCGTCGCCGCGGTCGCGGACGAAGACCTCCACGGCGGCGTCCGTCACCTCGAGGTAGACCGTCACCGGCGGCCGGCCGTGCACGACGGCGTTCACCAGCGCCTCACGGGATGCCTGCAGCAGGGCGGAGGTCTCCTCGGTCGGCACGCAGTCGCCCACCATGACCGACTCGACCTCGACGGCCCGGCCGTCCTCGACCTCCGCCACGAGGGCGCGGAGCTCGGCCGCGAGCGACGTGCCCGGGGCCGTGCGGTCCGTGTACAGCCACTCGCGCAGTTCGCGCTCCTGGGCGCGGGCCATGCGGGCCACCGCCTCCGGGTCGTCGGCTCGCGAGCGGATGAGGGCGAGGGTCTGCAGCACGGAGTCGTGCAGGTGCGCGGCGATGTCGGCGCGCTCGGCCTCGCGGGCGCGGGCGGCGCGCTCGTCGCCCAGCTCGCGCACCAGCCGCAGCCACCAGGGGGCCAGCATGAGCGCCGCGCCCGCGAGCACCGCGAGCGACGCCACGGCCGCCTGGACCAGCACGGGCACGGGGGCGTCCTGGCCGATGAGCAGCAGCACCCCCACCATGACGAGCACGACGCCGCCCACCAGCCGCAGCACGAGGGTCGAGCGCCGGGTCTGGCCGCCGTCCGCCGCGCGGCCGCGGTGCGCGGCGTCGAGCTGGCTCCACGCGAGCGCCAGGCCGCCGACGGCGACGAGCGCCGGCAGCACCCACGACGCGCCGATGTCCCAGCCCGCGCGGATCGCGACCAGGACGAACGCGCCCGCGATGAGGGCCGCGCCGATGAGGACGTCGCGCACCGGCAGCGCCGAGACCGGACCGCGCAGGCGCAACCGGGGCGCGAGCCGTTGCAGCGACGTCGGGGTCGTGTCCGCGGCGAGCCTCGGGTCGCCGGACGGCACGGTCACCCACCAGAAGACGTACACCACCAGGCCCGCGCCGCCCGCGAGGGCGAAGAGCAGGAAGGCGACCCGCACGAGCAGCACCGGCAGGCGCAGGTGCGCGGCGAGGCCCGCGGCGACGCCGCCCAGCACCCGCCCCTGCGGGGGCCGGCGCAGCGGCAGGCGCGGGGGTCGCTCGGTGGTCATGCTCCCGATCCTGGCACGTCGGGGCTGCCCCCGGGCCCGGGATCCCGAGGTTTCAGGGTGGCCCGGCACCCCGAATCAGGGTCGTGTCAGGGCAGCACCCGATGCCGCGAAGGCTCCCCGATCGCCAGGATGGAGCCATGAGCACCGACGACCTCCCCCAGCCGCCCGGGCCCCAGCCCGGACCCGGCACCGCCCCCGCGGGCGGCACCCCTCCGCGCCGCAGCGGCGACGGCTTCTTCGACTCGATCCGCCGCATGGGCGTCACCCGGTCCGACAACCGGTGGGTCGGCGGTGTCGCGGGGGGCGTCGCCGAGCGCTTCGGCCTGGACCCGCTGCTGGTGCGCGGCCTGCTGATCCTCAGCTTCTTCCTCACCGGCGCCGGCATCGTCATCTACGCGATCGCGTGGGCGCTGCTCCCGGAGCGGGACGGCCGCATCCACCTGCAGCAGGCGTTCCGGGGCGACTTCGACGTCGCGCTCCTCGGGGCGGTCGTCGCGCTCATCGTCGGCTTCGCGTGGGGCGACGGGTTCTGGTCCTGGGGCGGCGGCCGGTTCTTCGACTGGGTCGCCGGGCTCCTGTGGGTGGCCGTCTGGGTGGGCATCGTCTGGCTGGTCGTCAAGCTGATCCGCGACCGTCGGCCGCCCAGCCGCGGCCCCGGCGCGCCTCCCGCGCCGCCGTACCCCGCGGCTCCTCCGTACCCCGCGGCGCCCGCACCGGGCGCCACGGACGGCCCCGCCGCCGGCGGCCCCTCGTCCACGAGCTCCTTCACCCCCGCGCCCCCGGCGCCGTACCTCACCTCCCCGGCGCCGCAGCCGCCGGCGGATCCCGCGAGCCCGTCCGGCTCCTGGGCCACGGCCCCCGCGGCCCCCGCAGCGACGTCCGGCGCGTGGGCCTCCGCCCCCGCTCCGGCCGCTCCCCCGGCGGCCCCGGTCGCCGCACCGCGTCCGCCGAGCCCGCCGCGCCCCGTGCGCCGCGGTCCCGGCGCCGCCACGGTCGGCATCGTGCTCGGTCTCGTGCTGCTGGGCGGCGCCCTCCTGCTCGTCGCCGACCGCGTGGGCGACCTCGGGGTCCCCTGGGGCCCCACGTGGCTGGGCGCGTCGATCGTCGTCCTCGGGCTCGGGCTGGTCGTGACCGGCCTGCGCGGTCGCCGCGGCGGCACCCTGACGTTCCTCGCGATCCTCGCGCTGATCGCCGGGGTCGTCACCTGGCCGTTCGCCGGGAGCCGCGACTCGTGGGACTTCTGGGACGACACCCCGCAGCTGAACGGCGCCGCCGCGGTCATCAGCGACGGCACCCTCACCCCGACCACCGTCGACGAGGCCGAGGACGGCGTGCACGTCCGCTTCGGCAGCGCCGTCGTCGACCTCACGTCGCTCGACCTCGCCGACGTGACGCCCGGCGACCCCGTCGTCGTGCCGATCTCCATGACCGCCGGGAGCACCGTCGTGCGGATCCCCGCCGACGAGGCGGTCGAGGCGGAGGTGCAGGTCATCGCGGGCAACGCCACCTGGCGCGCCGACGGGCAGGACAGCTCCGTCAACACGTACACGAACGGGCCCGCCCGCTTCCGCACCGACGAGGTGCGCGAGGGCGACGGCGCACGCCTGCTGCTCGACGTCGACGTGCGCGCCGGCGACCTGACCATCGAGGAGTCCCGATGAGCGACGACAAGCCCACCACGCCCGGCCCGGAGGCGGACGAGACGCAGGCGCTGCCCGCGGCCGACGAGACCCAGGCCCTGCCGGCCCCGGACGAGACGCAGGCCCTCCCCGCGGCCGACGAGACCCAGGCGCTCCCGGCGGCCGGTGAGACGCAGGCCTTCCCCACGGGCGACACCCGCGCCTTCCCGGTGGCGGGGCCGGACGACCCGCTGTCGATCTTCGACCAGCCGGAGCGGCCCGCGGAACCCGCGCCCGCGGAGCACACGTCCGCGCCGCCCGAGAGCTCCGTGCCGGAGCCGCCGTCCCCGGGCTACGGCCCCACGGCGACCGAGCCCGCGACGCCCGAGCAGCCGGTCACGTCCGCGCCTGCCGCGTCGGCACCGGCCGGGGCGACGCCCGCCGCCCCCGTGGCCGCGACCCCGGACGAGCGGCCGGCCAGCCCCGGCCCGCGGGCCAGCACCATCGTGTGGGGTTTCCTCGTCGTGGCCTTCGGCGCGGGCCTGCTGGCCAACGCCGCGGGCGCGCACATCGACGTCGAGCTGGCCGCCATCGTGCTGCTCGCCGCGGCGGGCGCGCTGCTGGTGATCGGCTCCGTCGTCAGCGCGGTGCGCCGCCGGCGCCGCACGACCGCCCGCTGACGTGAACGACGACGCGGCGGTGACCCTCTCGGGTCGCCGCCGCGTCGTCGTGTCAGGGAGCCTGCCTCAGGCCGTCGGCGAACCGCCGCCCCCGGCCGGCGGAGCCGCCGGCGGGTTCTCCGGCGGCGTCGAGGGGGACGCGGGCGGTGACGACGGAGGCGGCGTGGGAGACGTCGCGGGGGGCGTCGAGGTCCCGGTGGACGGCGCCTCGGGGGCCGTGCGCGTGCTCGGCCGCTCGGGCGGCGGGGCGGGCGTCGTCGGGGCGCCGGGCCGGTCGGGCTCGACCGGGTCGGCGCGGTGCGCGGCGTGCGACAGCCCACCCTCGGACGTCAGCGAGGGCGAGTCGATCACCACCTGCGGCCCGCCGGCCAGCTTGCGTAGCGCGCTCCCGAGCAGGATGAAGACGATGCCGAGCCCGATGACCAGGGCGCAGACGCCGAACGCCACCACCGACGTGAACAGCGACGCACGCAGGAACGACGCGTCCATCACGCTGTCGCGGACCGGGTCGTCCTGGTCGAGCTGCGCGTACGTCTTCCCGTCCGCCATCTCGGTGGCGTGCTTGTCGATCACCTCTGCCTGCGCGTACGCGGTGAACGGGCCGGCGACGTGCTGGCCCGCGAACATGTTGGCGTCGTCGGAGACGGTGATCTCCTCGGCGGAGAGAGTCTGGGAGACGACCACCCAGACCCCCACGCCGAGCACGATCATGACGATGCCCGCGATGACGGTGATCAGCCCGATCCCGCGGACGCCCTTGGTCGGATGGACGGTGACAGTGCTCGACATGTCGCACCTCTCCTCAGGTGTGTGCCGTGGCGCATGCGCCGGAGGTACCGCTCCTCGCACGGTAGCGCCCCCACCCGTCCCCGGCGCGGCGAATCCGCAGGTGGTCGCGCCGGTCCCGATGGCAGGATGACCCGGTGCGCATCGTCCACGTCTCCGACTCCTACCTCCCGCTGCTCGGCGGCATCGAAACCCAGGTGGCCCGGCTCGCGCGCCGGCAGGCGGAGGCCGGGCACGAGGTCGAGGTGATCACCACGACGCCGGGCGCGCCCGGCGAGCACGGCGTCAGCACCCGGCCCGACGACGACGGCGTCGTGGTGCACCGTGTCGCGGCCCGCGTGCCGGGCGGCTACCCGGTCCACCCGCGCTCGACGGCGCACGTGCTGGCCCGGCTGCGGGAGCTCGAGGCGGACGGGCGCCGGCCCGACGCCGTGCACCTGCACATGGGCGTCCTCGCCCCCACGGTCGAGCTGGCGCTCCGCCCGGTGACCCGCCTGGGGCTGCCGGCGCTGCTCACGGTGCACAGCGTGTGGGGCGGCTGGGAGCGCGCGTTCGCCGCGCTCGACCGGGTGGCCCGGTGGTCGGCGTGGCCGGTGCAGTGGTCGGCCGTCAGCGAGCTGACGGCGGCACCGCTGCGCCGCGTCGTCGGCCGCCGTCTGGGGCCCGACGCCGCGGCGGGTCGCGTGTCCGTGCTGGGCAACGGCATCGACGTCGAGGCCTGGCGGCTGCCGCGCGTCGAGCGGGGCGAGCGGGCCGAGGGCCACGAGGTGCACGTGGTGTCGGCGACCCGGTTCGCGCCCCGCAAGCGGGTGCTGCCGATGCTGGAGGCGATCGCCGCGGCGGTGGAGAGGGCTCCCGGACGCCTGGTCGCGACGATCGGCGGCGACGGACCGCAGCTCGCCGAGGCCCGCCGCTGGGTGCGGGAGCACGGCCTGGCGGACACGGTGCGGCTCGTGGGCCGCCTCACCCCGACCGAGCTCAAGCGCCTCTACATCCGGGCGGACGTCTTCGTCGCCCCGGCGGTGCAGGACGCGTTCGGCATCGCGGCTCTCGAGGCCCAGGCCGCGGGCCTCGCCGTCGTCAGCCGGTCGCAGTCGGGCGTCGCGGAGCGCCTGGTCGACGGCCGCGACGCCCTCCTCGTCGACGACGACGAGGCGATGGCCGCGGCCCTGGTCCGCCTGGCCGACGACCCGGCCCTGCTGGACGCGATCATCGCCCACAACCGCACGGCCGACCTCGCCACGTCGTGGCCCCGCGTCGTCGCCGACGTCGACGCCGCGTACGACCGGGCGGCGGCCCTCGTCCGCGGGTGAGAACGCAGGCCACGAGCCAGATCGGTGCCCCGGCGTATCACCCGCGGTCGCCGACCCTCCATCACTCGCAGACCGGCGACAGAGGGGATCGCCGGCTGACGTGAGGAGCGACGATGACCATCACGACCCGCAACCGCACCCGCCGCGCACGGCTCGCCGCCGTGGTCGGAGGGCTCGCGGCGATCGCGGCCCTGGGCCTCACCGGCCCGGCTGCCACGGCAGCGCCCGACGACGGCGCCACCCCCGTCCAGGTCCAGAAGGTGACCAGCGAGAAGCCCGTCACCGTGCAGGACGTCGCCGCCACCGCGGCGTCGGGCACGCTCTACTGCGCCGTCCTCGACGGCACGTTCGGCTGCAAGCCCTACGCCTACGGCAAGGGGCTCGTCGTGGCACGGCTCTGGGACGGGGCGGGATACACCGGCCGCCAGGTCGTGATCTTCAACCCGAAGTACAAGGTGGGCTGTACGGCCAAGACCACCGACAACGAGGGCGGCTCCGTCCTCGGCGCGATGTCGAACAAGGTCACGTCGGTCAAGACGTACAACCACTGCGACGTGAAGCTGTTCGACGGCGCGTCGAAGAACGGCGCCCACACCGGCTGGGTGGACCGCAGCAGCAAGCTCGGCTCGCTCAACAACCGCGCGAGCTCGTTCGCGATCTCCTGACCCGCTCCCGCACCGCACCACCCGGGACGACCGCGGCCCCGCTCCCCTTCCGGGGGGCGGGGCCGCGGGTCGTCACTCCCACTCGATCGTGCCCGGCGGCTTGCTCGTCACGTCGAGCACCACGCGGTTGACCTCGCTCACCTCGTTGGTGATGCGGGTGGAGATGACGGACAGCACGTCGTAGGGCAGGCGCGTCCAGTCGGCGGTCATGGCGTCCTCGGAGGACACGGGCCGCAGCACGATCGGGTGGCCGTAGGTACGGCCGTCGCCCTGGACGCCGACGGAGCGGACGTCCGCGAGCAGCACGACGGGGCACTGCCAGATCTCGTCGTCCAGGCCGGCCTTGGTGAGCTCGGCGCGCGCGATGGCGTCGGCCTTGCGGAGCGTCTCGAGGCGCTCGGCGGTGACCTCGCCGACGATGCGGATGCCGAGCCCCGGGCCCGGGAAGGGCTGGCGCGAGACGATCTCCTCCGGCACGCCGAGCTCGCGGCCCACCGCGCGGACCTCGTCCTTGAACAGGGTGCGCAGCGGCTCGACCAGCTCGAACTGCAGGTCGTCGGGGAGGCCGCCCACGTTGTGGTGGCTCTTGATGTTGGCCGCGCCCTCGCCGCCGCCGGACTCGACGACGTCGGGGTACAGCGTGCCCTGCACGAGGAACTTGACCTCCTCGCCGTGCTCGCCGGCCTCGGCGACGATGTCGCGCTGCGCGTCCTCGAACACGCGGATGAACTCGCGGCCGATGATCTTGCGCTTCGTCTCCGGGTCGCTCACGCCGGCGAGGGCGGACAGGAACCGCTCCTTCTCGTCGCGGATGACGAGCTTCACGCCCGTGGAGGCGACGAAGTCGCGCTCGATCTGCTCGACCTCGCCCTCGCGCAGCAGGCCGTGGTCGACGTGCACGCAGGTGAGCTGGTCGCCGACGGCGCGCTGCACGAGCGCGGCGGCGACGGCGGAGTCCACGCCGCCGGACAGGGCGCAGATGACGCGCGCGTCGCCGACCTGCGCGCGGATCGCGGCGACCTGGTCGGCGATGACGTTCCCGGCCGTCCAGTCGGGAGCGAGCCCCGCGCCCTCGTAGAGGAACTTCTCCAGCACGGCCTGGCCGTGGGCGGAGTGCTTGACCTCGGGGTGCCACTGCACGCCGTACAGGCGGCGGCCGGTGTCCTCGAACGCGGCGACGGGCGAGCCGGACGACGTCGCGAGCACCTGGAAGCCGTCGGGCGCGGCGTGCACGGAGTCGCCGTGGCTCATCCAGGTGGTCTGGTGGTCGGGGGTGCCGGCCAGCAGCACGCCCGCCTCGCACACCTCGACCTCGGTGCCGCCGTACTCCCGCTGGCCCGTCTGCGCGACGGTGCCGCCGAGGGCCTGCGCCATCGCCTGGAATCCGTAGCAGATGCCGAGCACCGGGACGCCTGCCTCGAACAGGGCCGGGTCGACGAACGGCGCGCCCGTGGCGTACACCGACGACGGGCCGCCCGACAGGATGATGGCCGCCGGGTTCTTGGCGAGCATCTGCTCGGTGGTGAACGTGTGCGGCACGATCTCGGAGTAGACGCGGGCCTCGCGCACGCGGCGCGCGATGAGCTGCGCGTACTGGGCGCCGAAGTCGACGACGAGGACGGGACGCGGCGTGGGCGCCAGGTCGGCGGTGGTGGGGGTGTCGGTGGCGGGAGACGTCACCGAGCCATCGTAGCCGCCGGACGGTACCGCTCTCGGGCCCGTCCCCCGGGTCACGCGGTGGGGTAGGTCACCTCGCGCTGCTGTCCCGCCCCGACCGTCAGCCCAGCCGCTCGCGCAGCTCGCGGGCGGCCCGCTCGGGGTCGGCCGCCTGGGTGATCGCCCGCACGACGACGACGCGCGACGCGCCGGCGTCGAGCACGGCGTCCAGACGCTCGCCGTCGACACCCCCGATGGCGAACCACGGCGTGGTCGGGCGGGTCGCGGCGACCTCCCGCAGCAGGTCGAGGCCGACGGCCGCGCGGCCGGGCTTGGTGGGCGTGGCCCACAGGGGGCCGACGCAGAAGTAGTCGACGTCCGGGTCGGCCTCCGCCTCGGCCGCCTGCGCGGCGGAGTGGGTCGAGCGGCCCAGCACCGGGTCCGGCCCCAGCAGCGAGCGCACCGCCGGCACCGGCAGGTCGCGCTGCCCCATGTGCACGACGGGAGCGCCGGTGAGCCGGGCGACGTCGGCCCGGTCGTTCACCGCCCAGAGCGCGCCGTGCTCCGCGGCGACACGGGCCACGACCTCCTGGAGCTCGAGCTCGCGCGCGACGTCGAGCGTCTTGTCCCGCAGCTGCACGACGTCGACCCCGCCCGCGAGCGCCGCGTGCAGGAAGTCCTCGAGGTCGCCGCGGTCCTCGCGGGCGTCGGTGCACAGGTACAGGCGGGCGTCGGCGAGGCGGGCGCGGGTCGTGGTCACGCCGGTCAGGGTAACCACGGCCCGGGTTACAGTAGCCGCGCACGGGAGCCCCGCTCGGGGCTGAGAGGGCGTAGGAGCCGACCGTCGAACCTGATCTGGGTCATGCCAGCGAAGGGAGCGCACATGCCCACCTCTGCACCCGTTCCGGGATCCGTTCCCGCGCGCGCGTCCGTCCGCGACGTCGTCGTCGTGGGCGGCGGGATCGTCGGACTCGCCGTGGCCCGGCGGGCCGCGGACGCCGGCCTCGCCGTCACGGTGCTCGACCCGTCGCCGGGCGACGGCGCCACCCGCGCCGCGGCGGGGATGCTCGCGGCGGTCAGCGAGGCGGACTTCGGCGAGCGGGACCTCGCGCGCCTCAACCTCGCGTCGGCCGCCCGGTGGCCGTCGTTCGCCGCCGACCTCGCCGCCGCGACCGGCTGCGACGTCCCCCTGCTGCGCGCGGGCTCGCTCGCCGTGGCGTACGACGCCGACGACCTCGCCCTCCTGCGTCGTGTCCTGGCCCTGCACCGGGAGTGGGGGCTCGCGTCCGCGGAGGTCTCCGTGACCGACGCGCGGCGCCGCGAGCCGTACCTCGGGCCGCGGCTGGCCGGGGCCGCCGTCGTCGAGGGCGACCTCGCCGTCGACCCGCGGGTCGTGCACGCGGCCCTGGCCCGGGCGCTCGGCGACGCCGTCGTGCGCCGGGCGGCCGTGCGCCTCGAGCGCGACGCCGCCGGCCGGGTGGTCGCGGTGCACGACGACGCGGGCGCGCGCCACGCCGCCGGGGCGGTGGTGCTCGCGACCGGCCACGGGACGTCGGCGGCGCTGCTCGACGGCGTCCCCGGGGTGCGCGTCCCGGTGCGGCCGGTCAAGGGCGTGACGCTGCGCCTGGACGCCGGCCCGGGGCTCCCGCTGGAGCACGTGGTGCGCGGCACGGTGCAGGGCCGGCCGGTGTACGTCGTACCGCGGGGCCCCGGCACGGGTGCGGGGCCGGGCGGCGGGCCCGGGCACCGCGAGATCGTGGTCGGCGCCACCAGCGAGGAGCGTCCGGACGACCGCCGCGCCGAGGCCGGCGGCGTGTTCGCCCTGCTGCGCGACGCCCGCGCGCTCGTGCCCGGGATCGACGAGGCCGCCCTGGTCGACGTCACGCCCCGCGCCCGCCCCGCCACCCCCGACAACCTGCCGCTCGTCGGCGCCACCGCCGTCCCGGGCCTGCTCGCCGCCGTCGGGCACGGGCGCAATGGCGTGCTGCTGGCGCCGCTCACCGCCGACGCGGTGCTCGCCGCGCTGACGGGCGCGCCTCCCCCCGTACCGCCGCTGTCCGCCGCCGACCCGCGCCGATTCTCCCCGGCACGCCACACCGAAGGAGCAGTCGAATGACCGCCGCGCCCCCTGCGCCCACCGGCCCCACCGCCGTCGTGAACGGCGAGACCTACCCGCTCGACGGGCCGCACGGCGACGGCGTCGAGGCCGTCGTCGCGGCCCTCGTCCCCGCGTTCGTCGCCGACGGCTCGGTGCAGGGCATCGCCGTCGCCGTGAACGACGCCGTCGTCCCTCGCGGCCTGTGGGCCGATACCCGGATCGCTCCCGGCGACCGGGTCGAGATCGTCACTGCCGTCCAGGGCGGCTGACCGAGAACTGACCAGCACGCATGGAGGAAGCATGACCAGCACGCACGTCGACGCCCACCCGCTCGTCGACCCCCTGGTGGTCGCGGGCACGGAGATCGGCTCGCGCCTCGTCATGGGCACGGGCGGGGCGTCCAACCTCATGACGCTGGAGGACGCGCTCGTGGCGTCGGGCACCGGGCTCACCACGGTGGCGATGCGCCGCGTCGCGGTGCGCCCGGGCGGCGCCGGCGCGGAGGACGGCGGCATCTGGGGGCTGCTGGAGCGGCTCGGCATCCGCGCCCTGCCCAACACGGCGGGCTGCTTCTCGGTCGCCGAGGCCGTGCTCACCGCCCGGCTCGCGCGCGAGGCGTGCGGCACCGACTGGGTGAAGCTCGAGGTCATCGCGGACGACGTCACCCTGCTGCCCGACCCGATCGGCCTCGTCGAAGCCGCCGACCGGCTCGTCCGCGACGGGTTCGTCGTGCTGCCCTACACCAACGACGACCCGATCCTGGCCCGGCGCCTCGAGGACGTCGGGTGCGCCGCCGTCATGCCGCTCGGCGCCCCCATCGGCACCGGCCTGGGCGTGCTCAACCCGCGCAACATCGAGGCGATCGCGGCCGCCGCGCGCGTCCCGGTGATCCTCGACGCCGGCGTGGGCACGGCGTCCGACGCCGCCCTCGCGATGGAGCTCGGCTGCGACGGCGTGCTGCTCGCGACCGCCGTCACGCGCGCCGCCGACCCGGTCCGCATGGCGCACGCCATGCGCCTCGCCGTCGAGTCCGGGCGCCTCGCCGCCGGGGCCGGCCGCATCCCGCGCCGCGAGGGCGCGCTGGCCAGCTCCTCCCCCGACGGTCGCCTCGACCTCGCGCTCTGAGTCGCGCTACCCCGCGGCGAGGAGCAGCGCGGGCGCACCGCCCTCGACGGAGCGCGCGTCGACGCCCGCGGTACGCGCGACGTCGGCCACGCGGGCGGAGCGGGCTCCGGCGGCGCAGACCAGCAGCACCGGCCGGTCGGCGGGCAGCTCGGCCCGAGCGACGTCCGCGCCGTCGGGCCCGAAGAACGCGCCGCTGGGCACGAGGCGCGCGCCCGCGACCGGCAGCGCCTGGGCCTCCCAGTCCTCGCGGACGTCGACGAGCGCGACCGGCGCGTCACCCGCGAGGAGCGCGGCCGCGTCGACGGCGCTCATGCTGGCGGGGCCGAGGCCGGCGTCCCCAGCCACGGCGGCCGCGTCGGCCGACCCGCCCACGGGGGCGGGCAGGCCGCAGAACGCGGCGTACGCGGCGTCGTCGGCCAGCAGCTGGGCGACGGGCTCGCGGGTCGGGTCGGGGCGGACGGCGAGCTGCCGCCACGACAGCTCGAGCGCGTCGTAGACGGCGATGCGGCCCAGCAGCGTGGTGCCCGCGCCGGTGATGAGCTTGACCGCCTCGGTGGCCATGACCGAGCCGACGGTGCCGCACAGGGCGCCGAGCACGCCTCCGGTGGCGCAGTCGGGCACGGTGCCGGGCGGCGGCGGCACGGGGAAGACGTCGCGGTACGTGACGCCGCGCTCGCGCTCGCCGGTCGCGAGCCGCGGCGCGCCCCAGAACACGGCGACCTGCCCGTCGAACTGGTGGATGGCGCCCCACACGACGGGCACGCCGAGGATCTCGGCCGCGTCGGAGACGAGGTAGCGCGTGGGGAAGTTGTCCGCCCCGTCGAGCACGACGTCGTACCCGCCGACGATCTCCAGCACGTTCTCGGGCGTGAGCCGCACGGGGTGCGCCACGACGTCGACGTCGGGCGCGAGGTCCGCGAGCCGGTCGCGCGCCGACTCGACCTTGGGCCGGCCGACGTCGGCGGTGCCGTGCACCACCTGCCGCTGCAGGTTGGAGACGTCGACGACGTCGTCGTCCACGACGCCGAGGGTGCCCACGCCGGCCGCGGCGAGGTACTGCAGGGCCGGGCTGCCGAGGCCGCCCGCCCCCACGACGAGCACGCGCGCGGCGGCGAGCCGCCGCTGCCCCTCCGGGCCGACGCCGGGCAGCGGCAGGTGCCGGGCGTACCGCGCGAGGCGCGCGGCGTCGAGCTCCGGGCCGGGCGCGACGAGGGGGGCGAGCGACGTCATGCCGCGTACCGCTCCGCGAGCGCCCCGAGCTTCGCGTCGGCGTCGGCGTGCACGCGCTTCTCGAGGATGAAGGACATCACCGGCACGACGCCGGCGAACACCATGCTCGCGAGGCGGCCGAAGCCCCAGCGCATCTTCGACCACAGGTCGAGCACCGTGACGAGGTAGACCACGTAGATCCAGCCGTGCGCGAACGGCACCCAGCCCATGTAGTCGACGACGACGTCGACCGGCACCACGTACTTGAAGAACATCTCGACGCACAGGATCAGCAGCATCACACCGGTGAGGATCGCCATGAACCGGTAGCGCTTCAGGGCGCCGCGGGCCTTGCGGATGGCGGCCTCGGCCTGGGCCTGGCTGGCGCCGCCGGCGGGCGACGGCGAGGGCTGCGGGGCGGGGGTCTGCTGGGGCGAGCTCACCCCAGCATCGTAGGCGCGGAAACAGGCCTGACGGTCCGCGAGAACGGTGCGGTTAATTCGTGGCCGGGCGCCGAGGAATGTTCGTAGGCTGGACGACCGTGCGTCCCCTCCCCCTGCCCGACGTGGGCAACCCTCCCCTGACGTCCCCCGCCCGGCTGCTGGCCTGGCAGGGGTGGCGCCAGCGCGACGTGCTCGCGAAGTCCCTGGTCGCGGGCGTGGTGGCGATGCTCGCGTCGGCCGCGGCCCCGCTGCTCATCGGTCGCGCCATCGACGAGGGGCTGTCGCAGGGCTTCGGCCCCGAGCTGTTCCTGTGGTGCGGCGCCATGCTCGGCGCCGCGGCGGTCATCGTCGTCGCGGGCATCTTCAACCACATCTGGGACGTCGAGAACTGGGTGCGGGCGTCGCTGTCGTTCTCCCAGCTCGTGGGCTACAAGGCCTCGCGCGCCGGGCACGCGATCACCCGCAAGCTGCCCACCGGCGAGGTCGTCTCCGCCGTCGCGAACGACGCGCTGCGCGTGGGCGACATGTTCTCCATGGCCGGCCGGTTCACCGGCGGCGTGATCGCGTACGTCGTCGTCGTGGCGATCATGCTGTCCCAGCACGTGCAGCTCGGCCTGGTGCTGGCGCTCGGCATCCCGGCGGTCGCGGCCGTGCTCGGCCTCCTGGTCAAGCCGCTGCAGTCGCGCCAGACGACGCAGCGCGAGGCGACGGGCCGGCTCACGTCGCTCGGCGCCGACACCGTCTCCGGCCTGCGCATCCTGCGCGGCATCGGCGGCGAGGACGAGTTCGCGGCCCGCTACGCGCGCCAGTCGCAGGAGGTGCGGCACCAGGGCGTGCGCGTCGCCGTGCTGCAGTCGGTGCTCGACGGGCTCCAGGTGCTGCTGCCGGGCCTGCTCGCCGCGCTCGTGCTGTGGCTGGGCGCCCGCGCCGCCGTCCGCGGCGAGATCACCAGCGGCCAGCTCGTGACGTTCTACGGCTACGCCGCCTTCCTCGCCTGGCCCGTGCAGATGGCCACGCAGATGCTGCAGATGGTCATCCGCGCCGTCATCTCGTCGCGCAAGATCCTCGACGTGCTGCGGGTCACGGAGGCGACACCGTCGGCCGAGGCCCCGGCCGACGCGCCGCCCGCCGGCGCCGAGCTCGCCGACGAGGCCAGCGGCCTGGTGCTGCGCCCGGGCCGCGTGCTCGGCCTCGTCAGCGCGGACCCGGACGCCTCGGCGCGTGTCGCGACGCGGCTCGGGCGGCTCGACGACGAGGCCGAGGCCGGCACGCCGGTGCGGCTCGGCGGCGTGCTGCTGGCCGACCTCGACAAGGAGACGCTGCGTCACCGCGTCGTGGTCTCCGAGGCGACGCCGCACCTGTTCTCGGGCGTGCTCGGCGAGGCGCTCGACGCGCGCGGCCGCGCCACCGAGGCGGACCTGCTGGCCGCGATGGTCACGGCCGACGCGCACGACGTGCTCGACAGCGTGCCCGGCGGCCTGGCCGGCGAGCTGCCCGAGAAGGGCCGGTCCCTGTCCGGCGGCCAGCGGCAGCGCGTCGCGCTCGCGCGCGCCCTGCTCACCGAGCCGGAGATCCTCGTCCTCGTGGAGCCCACCAGCGCGGTGGACGCCCACACCGAGGCGCGGATCGCGGAGCGGGTCGCGGAGGTCCGCCGCGGCCGCACCACGCTCGTCGTCACCGCCAGCCCGCTCGTGCTCGACCACCTCGACGAGGTCGTGCTGCTCGACGACGACGCCACCGTCGCGGCGTCGGGCACCCACGCCGAGCTCCTCGCCCGCCGCGACGCCCACGGCGCCGCGTACCGCGCCGTCGTCGGCCGCAGCATGGCGGAGGACGACACCGACTCGACCGAGACCGACCGCACCGACACCGACCTGGAAGGAGCGGCACGATGAGCGGCACGACGAGCAGCCCCACCAACCCGAACCTGCTGCCCATCGCCGACCGCGCCGAGGTCAACCGCACGGTGGGCCGCCTGTTCCGCCGCCACCGCGGCCAGCTCGGCGGCGTCGCCGTGCTGCACACCCTCGCCGCGCTGGCCGGACTGGCGGGCCCGTTCCTGCTGGGCAGGATCATCGACGAGGTCGCCGCCGGCACCACGCTGTCCGCCGTCGACACGCTCGCGCTGGTGCTGGTGGGCGCCGTCGTCGCGCAGGCCGTCATCACGCGGTACGCGCAGCGGCTGTCCATGGTCTTCGGCGAGCGGGTCTTCGCGGACCTGCGCGAGGAGTTCATGGACGCCGTGACCCGGCTGCCGCTGTCGACGGTGGAGAAGGCCGGCACCGGCGACCTCGTCGCGCGCACCACCAACGACGTCAACAAGCTGCAGCACGCCGTCCGGTTCGGTGTGCCGCGCGTGCTGGTGTGCGTCGTGACGATCGTGCTGACCCTGGTCGCGTCGTTCCTCGCGAGCCCGCTGGTGGCGATCGGCCTGCTCACCGGCGTGCCCCTGATCGTCGTGGCCACGCGCTGGTACCTCAGGCGCGCGACCCCCGGCTACCTGCGCGAGTCCGCCGCGTACGCCACGATCAACGGCTCCATCACCGAGGCCGTCGAGGGCGCCCGCACCACCGACGCCCTCCACCTCGGCGCACGCATCCGGCGGCGCATCGACCGGGACCTGCGCGAGGCGTTCGACGCCGAGTCGTACACCCTGGGCCTGCGGCTGCGGCTCATCCCGGCCCTGGACGCCGCGGTCGCCATCGCGCCGATCGTCGTCATCCTCTGGGGCGGCTGGCTCGTGTCGCAGGACCTCACCACCGTGGGCACGGTCGCGACCATCGCGATGTACGGGCACCAGATGGGCGGCCCGGTGTTCGACCTGGTGTTCTGGCTCGACGAGCTGCAGGTCGCCGCCGTCGCGCTGGCGCGCGTCGTGGGCGTCGGGCTCGTGGGCCCGGACCGCACCGCGGGCACCGCCGTGCCGTCGTCGGGGGTCGTGCGCGCCCGGTCCGTGCGGTACGCCTACCGCGAGGGTCACGACGTGCTGCACGGCATCGACCTCGACCTCGCGCCCGGCGAGCGGCTGGCCGTCGTCGGGCCGTCCGGCGCGGGCAAGTCGACGCTCGGCCGCATGCTCGCGGGCATCCACCCGCCCACCGGCGGGTCCGTCACCGTGGGCGGCGTGCCGCTCGTCGAGCTGCCGCTGGAGGACCTGCGCCACCACGTCGCGCTGGTCACCCAGGAGCACCACGTGTTCGTCGGGTCGCTGGCGGAGAACCTGCGGCTGGCGGACACGTCGGCCACCGACGACGCCCTGTGGGGCGCGCTCGGGGCGGTCGACGCCGCGTCGTGGGCCGCCGCGCTGCCCGACGGGCTGGAGACTGCCGTCGGTTCCGGCGGGCACACGCTCACTCCCGCCCAGGCGCAGCAGGTCGCGCTCGCGCGGCTGGTGCTGCTCGACCCGCACACGCTCGTGCTCGACGAGGCGACGTCGCTGCTCGACCCGCGCGCCGCCCGCCACCTGGAGCGGTCGCTCAACGCCGTGCTCACCGGTCGCACCGTGGTCGCCATCGCGCACCGCCTGCACACCGCGCACGACGCCGACCGCGTCGCCGTCGTCGACGGCGGCCGCATCACCGAGATCGGCCCGCACGACGACCTCGTCGCCGCCGGCGGCGACTACGCCAGGCTCTGGCACAGCTGGCAGCACGAGTAGCCCACCCGCCCAGATCGAGGTACCCGTCGTGAAGTCGACCCACTGAAGGTCGATCTCGGGACGGGTACCTCGATCTCGCGACGTTGTCCACAGCCGGCCCCGCCGCGCACCCGCCGGCTCTGGCACGCTCGCTCGCCATGACGACTCCGCCCTCGCGACCCGGCGACCGTCGCGGGCTCACTCCGCCCGCCGTCCCGCCCGCCACGCGGTTCAGCGAAGGCCGCCGCAGCGACATCGCCGCGGAGGTCTCGCGCGGCACGCTCGAACGGGTGCGCAAGGGTCGACGCCGACGGGCCCGCTCGCACCAGGAGGGCCGAGGTCCTGCGACAGGTCCGCGCCGTCGAGGTTCGGCTCTCGACGACGTGCTGGTACTCCCCTGCGACGGCGGCCGTGCTCCATGGATGGCCGAGGTGGGGCACGGCGTCACGACCCGGCGCGGCGACGCGTGGCTCGACCTGGCGTGGCCGGACCGCAAGGTCGCGCTGGAGTTCGACGGCGCCGTCAAGTACTCCGGGGGCGAGTACGGCGACCCCGCGCGGCGGCTCTTCGAGGAGAAGCTCCGGCAGGACGCGCTGGAGGAGGACGGATGGCTCGTCATCCGCGTCGTCTGGGAGGACCTGCGACGCCCGGAGGTTCTCGTCGCCCGCATCAGGTCCGCGCTCCGGTCGCGGGCGTCGAGATCGAGGTAGCCGTCGTGAAATCGACCCACCGAAGGTCGATCTGGCGACGGCTACCTCGATCTCGCGGTCACGGGCTGGCGGATGATCGTGCGCCACGTGGAGGGGTCGGCGCGGCGGGCGTCGGAGAGGTAGATCTCGTGGTGCAGCCCGCGCAGCGCTCGCCCCTCGGACTCGATGAACGCGTGCAGCCGTTCGATCGCCGCGGGCTCGGTGGCGAAGGGGCCGCGGTGCAGCACCTGCGCGGCGTCGCCCTCGTCGTAGCGCTCCAGCCGGACACGGTCACCGGCGGGCGGCTGCTTCGCGGCGACCGCGCGTGCCAACACCTCCGCGGCGTCGACCTGCTCGACGGCCGCCGGCAGGGCGATCATCAGCGTCCAGCGCCACTCGTCCTTGGCGTCCACGCTGAACCGGCTCATGTCGTCGGCCCACCACAGGCCCTCGAGCGGCAGCACGGTGTACGCGTCGCCCGTGGCCGCCTTGACCGCCGCCCGCAGCGCGTACGCGAGCGGGTAGAGCGTCTCGATCGCCTCGCGGTACGCGGGCGCCGTGTTGGGGTTCCCCTCCCCGTCGACCATGAGGAACCACCGGGCCGGCAACGACACCAGGGCCGGCGTCGTCGTCGCCCGGTAGTGCAGCCCCGGCTCACGCTTGAGGTCGATGCTCGCCATGTCGACAGCGTCGCAGCCACCGCCGACACCGTCGACATCGCGTCGTGGGGGTCAGCCCGGCAGGCCCGCGATGCCGGTGCCGACCGGGTCGTCGGAGTCGTCGTGCGTGCGGCCGCGCCTGGTCCCCGCCGCCTCGTCGCGCACGAGCCGCACCCACAGCAGCACGGCGAAGAGCCCGAACACCCACCACTGCAGCGCGTAGAAGAGGTTCTGCAGGTTGACGCCGTCGCTGCCCTCGAGCACCGGCCGCGGGAGCAGGGCGGGGCCGCCCTCGGCGGCGGTCGCCTGCGCGGGGTCGGACGTCGTGAGCACCACGTACCCGGAGTAGATCGGCCCGCCCCACGTGTTCACCAGCGCGCCGGTGGAGATGGAGTCGGTGAGCGGAGGTCCGTCCGGGTTGTCGGGCAGCGGCTCGCCGCCCTCCTGCACGGACTCCGACGCCTGCAGCCAGCCGGTGATGCGCACCTCGCCGTCGGGCACCTCGAGCGCAGCGGCGTCGGGGGTCGGCGAGTCCACCCAGCCGCGGACGACGGGCAGGACGGGCGCCCCGGACAGGTCCGCCCAGGACGCCCCGCCCGTGCCGTCGTCGGAGACGCGCAGCGGGGTGAGCACCAGGTAGCCGGTGCGGCCGTCCAGCGCGCGCCCGGCGACGAGCATCTGCCCCTCGGCCTCGTACTCCCCCGTGACCCATGCCTCGGTGCCCACCAGCTCGCCGGGGAACGACGACTGCGGCGGCAGCAGCTCGCCCAGCGCCTCGGGCCCCTGCGACGCCTGCTCCGCCGCCTCCTGCTGGGCGGCGAGCTCGGCACGCTGGTAGGCGCGGTCGAGCTGCCACACGCCGAGCCGACCGCACACGGCGGCGGCGAGCAGGAAGAGGAGCAGGATCCCGATCATGCGGGGCTGGAGGGCCACCGCCCAGAACGACCTGCGGGCGGGCTGGGGGCTGGGCACGGCACCACCGTAATCGGCCCGGGGCCCTCCCCAGGAATCCGTGCACCTCAGGCACCTGACAGCCCGCCAGATCGACGTCACGCCCTCTGACCTCGCCGGTCGTGCTGCATTCGAGCACCGGGTGCGGTGGAATGAAGGCGCCGGTCTACCCCCGAGCCCCAGGAGCGTGTGATGAGCACCACGACCACCCCGACCGTCAGCCCCACCCCGTGGCGTGCCGGCGGCGGCACCGAGCTCTCGGCCGAGACGATCGACCGGATCGACCGGTGGTGGCGGGCGGCGAACTACCTGTCCATCGGGCAGATCTACCTGCTGGACAACCCGCTGATGCGCGAGCCCCTGACGCGCGACCACGTGAAGCCGCGCCTGCTGGGCCACTGGGGCACGACGCCCGGCCTGAACTTCCTGTACGCGCACCTCAACCGGGCGATCAAGGAGCGGGGGCAGTCCACGATCTACGTCGCCGGGCCCGGCCACGGCGGCCCCGGGCTGGTGGCGAACACCTACCTCGAGGGCACGTACTCCGAGACGTACTCGGACATCACGCAGGATGACGAGGGCCTGCGGCGGCTGTTCCGGCAGTTCTCGTTCCCGGGCGGCATCCCGTCGCACGTGGCCCCGGAGACGCCGGGCTCCATCCACGAGGGCGGCGAGCTCGGCTACGCGCTCAGCCACGCGTACGGCGCGGCGTTCGACAACCCGGACCTGCTGGTCGCCGCGGTCGTCGGCGACGGCGAGGCCGAGACGGGCCCGCTGGCCACGAGCTGGCACTCCAACAAGTTCGTCAACCCCGTCAACGACGGCGTCGTGCTGCCGATCCTGCACCTCAACGGCTACAAGATCGCCAACCCCACGGTGCTCGGCCGCATCAGCGACGACGAGCTGCGCGACCTCATGATCGGCTACGGCCACACCCCGTACTTCTTCGTCGGCGGGTTCGACGGCGAGGACCACGCGGCGGCGCACCGGCGGTTCGCGCAGCTCCTCGACGAGGTCCTCGACCACATCGCCCGCATCAAGGCCGAGGCCGCGGCGGGCAACGACGAGCGGCCCGCCTGGCCGATGATCGTCTTCCGCACGCCGAAGGGCTGGACGTGCCCGCCCGTCATCGACGGCAAGAAGACCGAGGACTCCTGGCGCGCGCACCAGGTGCCGCTCGCGAGCGCCCGGGACACCCCGGAGCACCTGGAGGTGCTGCGCGGCTGGCTCGAGTCGTACCGGGCCGACGAGCTCTTCGACGAGCGCGGCCGGCTCCTCGAGGAGATCGCCGACCAGGCGCCCACCGGCGAGCTGCGGATGAGCGCCAACCCGCACACCAACGGCGGCCTCCTCCTCAAGGACCTGCGCCTGCCGGACTTCCGCGACTACGCGGTGGACGTCAAGGCGCCCGGCGGGGCGGTCGCGGAGGCGACGCGCGTGCTGGGCCAGTGGCTCACCGACGTCGTGCGCCTCAACCCCGACAACTTCCGCATCTTCGGGCCGGACGAGACGGCGTCGAACCGCCTGCAGGCGGTCTACGAGGTCACCGACAAGCAGTGGAACGCCGACTTCTTCGGTCCGGACGTCGACGAGCACCTCGCCCGCGCCGGCCGCGTCATGGAGATGCTCAGCGAGCACCAGTGCCAGGGCTGGCTGGAGGGCTACCTGCTCACGGGGCGGCACGGCCTGTTCACCAGCTACGAGGCCTTCATCCACATCGTCGACTCGATGTTCAACCAGCACGCCAAGTGGCTCAAGGTCACCAACGACATCCCGTGGCGGCGCCCGGTCGCGAGCCTCAACTACCTGCTCTCCAGCCACGTGTGGCGCCAGGACCACAACGGCTTCAGCCACCAGGACCCGGGCTTCATCGACCACGTCGTGAACAAGAAGGCCGAGATCGTTCGCGTGTACCTGCCGCCGGACGCCAACACGCTGCTGAGCACCTACGACCACATTCTGCGCTCGCGCCAGTACGTGAACGTCGTGGTGGCGGGCAAGCAGCCGGCGCCGCAGTTCCTCTCCATGGAGCAGGCGGTCGCCCACTGCACCCGCGGGCTGGGCATCTGGGAGTGGGCGGGCACCGAGGTCGAGGGCGAGGACCCGGACGTCGTGCTCGGCGCGGCGGGCGACGTGCCCACGCTCGAGGTGCTCGCGGCGGCCGACATCCTGCGCCACCGCATCCCCGACCTCAAGGTCCGGGTGGTGAACGTCGTCGACCTCATGCGGCTCCAGGACGAGAAGGAGCACCCGCACGGCCTGTCCGACAAGGACTTCGACACGCTGTTCACCGCCGACAAGCCGGTGATCTTCAACTACCACGGCTATCCCTGGCTCATCCACCGCCTCACCTACCGGCGCACCAACCACGCCAACATCCACGTGCGGGGGTACAAGGAGGAGGGCACCACGACGACGCCCTTCGACATGGCGATGCTCAACGACATCGACCGGTACCACCTGGTGGTCGACGTCATCGACCGGGTGCCGGCCCTGCGCTCGCGGTACGCGGGCCTGCGCCAGGAGATGGTCGACGCCCGCCTCGCGGCCCGGCAGTACACCCGCGAGCACGGCGAGGACATCCCCGAGGTGCGCGACTGGGTGTGGCCGGACGTCGGCGAGACGGGCACCGAGAACGGCGGGCCCCAGTACGACGCCGCCGCGGCGACGGGCGGCGACAACGAGTGACGGGGGACGCACGATCGACAGGGGACGCCGCGTGACCGGCTCGACCCGCTCTCTCTTCATCGCCTCCCCGGAGGGCGAGACCGGCAAGTCGACGGTCGCGCTGGGCGTGCTGGACCTCCTGGTCCGGCAGGTCTCGCGCGTCGGGGTGTTCCGCGCCGTCTCCCGCGTCCCGTCGCCGCCGGCCTCGGACGCGGGGGGCGACGCCCCGCGGGACCACGTCCTGGAGATGCTGCTCGCGCACGACGGCGTCGACCTGACGTACGAGGAGGCCGTCGGCGTCACGTACGACGACGTGCACGCGGACCCGGAGGCGGCGCTCGCCCGCATCCTCGACCGGTACCACGCGGTCGCGGAGCGGTGCGACGCCGTCGTCGTGGTCGGCACGGACTACACGGACGTCGCGGGCGCCACGGAGCTGGCGTTCAACGCGCGCGTCGCGGCGAACCTCGGCGCCCCGGTGCTGCTCGTGGCGTCCGGCCGCGAGCGCTCGCCGGAGGACGTGCGCGCGCTGGTGCGCCTCAGCCTGTCGGAGCTGCGCGCCAACCACGCCCAGCCCGTGGGCGTCGTCGTGAACCGGTGCACCCCGGCCGTGCTCGCCTCGGCGGCGACGGCGGTGGTCGGCGACGCGGACCTGCCCGTGTGGACCATCCCCGAGGAGCCGTTCCTGCACGCCCCCACCGTCGGCCGCCTGGCCGAGGCCGTGGAGGGCACGCTGATGCTCGGCGACGCCGACCTGCTGGGCCGCGAAGCGCTGGAGGTCATCGTCGGGGCGATGTCGTTCGAGCACGTGCTCGACCACCTGTCCGACGGCGCCGTCGTCATCCTGCCGGGCGACCGGTCGGACGTGCTGCTCGGGCTGCTGTCGGCGCAGGCCGCCGCCACGTTCCCGTCGCTGGCGGGCATCGTGCTCACCGGCGGCTACGTGCCGCGCGGCGTGATCGCGCAGCTGCTGTCGGCGCTCGGGCCGCGCGTGCCGGTCGTCGCCACCGCCCTCGACACGTTCCAGGCGGCCCGGCGTGCGGCGGAGACCCACGGCTACGTCACGGTCGCCTCGACGCGGAAGATCGACGTCGCGCGCGCCCTGTTCGAGCAGCACGTGGACGGCGGCGCGCTGCTGGCCCGGCTGGACCTGCCGCGCACGCGCGTCGTGACGCCGCTGATGTTCGAGTACGAGCTCATCGAGCGGGCGCGCGGCGACCGCCGCCGCGTCGTGCTGCCGGAGGGCGACGACGACCGCGTCCTGCGCGCCGCGTCGACCGTGCTGGCCCGCGGCATCGCGGACCTGGTGATCCTGGGCGACGAGACGTCGATCCGGGCGCGCGCCGCCGAGCTGGGCCTCGACATCGCGGCCGCCACGGTGCTCTCCCCCACCGACCCCGAGCACGTCGAGAGGTTCAGCGCGGAGTACGCGGCGCTGCGCGCGCACAAGGGGATGACGGTGGAGCGGGCCCGCGAGATCGTCACGGACGTGTCGTACTTCGGCACGATGATGGTGCACCTGGGGCTCGCGGACGGCATGGTGTCGGGCGCCGCGCACACGACGGCGCACACCATCCGGCCGTCGTTCGAGATCGTCAAGACGCAGCCGGGCGTCTCGGTCGTGTCGTCGGTGTTCCTCATGTGCCTGCAGGACCGGGTGCTGGTCTACGGCGACTGCGCCGTCATCCCCGACCCGACGGCGGAGCAGCTCGCGGACATCGCCATCTCGTCGTCGGCGACGGCGGCGCAGTTCGGCGTCGACCCGAAGGTCGCGATGCTGTCCTACTCGACCGGCACGTCCGGCTCGGGCGCGGACGTCGACAAGGTGCGCACCGCGACCGGGCTGGTCCGCGAGCGCCGCCCCGACCTGTCCGTCGAGGGGCCGATCCAGTACGACGCCGCGGTGGACGCGTCGGTCGCGAAGTCGAAGCTGCCGGAGTCGTCGGTGGCCGGGCAGGCGACGGTGTTCGTCTTCCCCGACCTCAACACGGGCAACAACACCTACAAGGCCGTGCAGCGCTCGGCCGGCGCCGTCGCCGTCGGCCCGGTGCTCCAGGGCCTGAACAAGCCGGTCAACGACCTGTCGCGCGGCGCGCTGGTCGCCGACATCGTCAACACGGTCGCCATCACGGCGATCCAGGCCCAGTCGTTCGACGCACAGGCACAGGAGGCCACCGCATGAGCATCGTCCCCGAGGCCGAGCGCCCCAACCCGTACAGCGCGTACGGGGCGCACGGCTCCGTGCTGGTGCTCAACTCGGGCTCGTCGTCGCTCAAGTACCAGCTCGTCAACCCCGTGGGCGGGGAGGCGATCGCGGCCGGCACGATCGAGCGCATCGGCGAGCCGTCCGGCATCGTCACCCACACGTTCGCGGGCAACAAGACCCGCCGCGAGCTCGAGGTGCCGGACCACGGCGAGGCGCTGCGGCTCGCGCTCGGCATGTTCGACGAGATCGGCCCGCGCCTCGCGGACGCCGGCATCTACGCCGTCGGGCACCGGGTGGTGCACGGCGGGGCGGAGTTCTCGGGGCCGGTCGTGGTGGACGACGACGTCGTGGCGCGCATCGACGCGCTCGTGCCCCTCGCGCCGCTGCACAACCCGGCCAACGTGCAGGGCATCCGGGTGGCCCGCGAGCTGCTGTCCGACGTCCCGCACGTCGCCGTCTTCGACACGGCGTTCTTCTCCGCGCTGCCCGCCGAGGCGTACACCTACGCGATCGACCGGAAGGTGGCCGACGAGTACGACGTGCGCCGGTACGGCTTCCACGGCACCAGCCACCAGTACGTGGCCGGCAAGGTGGCGCGGGTGCTGGGCCGCCGCGTGCAGGACCTGCACACGATCGTGCTGCACCTGGGCAACGGGGCGTCCGCGTCGGCCGTGGCGGGCGGCGTACCGATCGACACCTCCATGGGGCTCACGCCGCTGGAGGGACTGGTCATGGGCACGCGGTCCGGCGACATCGACCCGGCCGTCGTCTTCCACCTGGCCCGCAACGCCGAGATGGGCATCGACGAGCTCGACACGCTGCTCAACAAGCGGTCGGGGATGCTCGGCCTGTCGGGCGTGAACGACTTCCGTGAGCTGCGGCGCCTCATCGACGACGGCGACGAGGCGGCCGCGCTCGCGTTCGACGTCTACATCCACCGCCTGAAGAAGTACGTGGGCGCCTACGCCGCCCTGCTCGGCCGGGTGGACGTCGTCGCGTTCACCGCGGGCGTGGGCGAGAACGACGCCGCAGTGCGTGCCGCCGTCTGCGCGGGCCTCGAGGGCATGGGCATCGCCGTCGACCCGGAGCGCAACGCCGCGTCGCGGCGGGACGAGCGCATCATCTCCCCCGACTGGACGTCCACGCTGGTCATGGTGATCCCCACGATGGAGGAGCTCGCCATCGCCCGGCAGTGCGTCGAGGCGGTCGAGCACCTGCGCCCGTCGTCGTCGGTCACGGCGGGCTGACCCCCGGACGCACCGAGCGAGGAGCGCCCTGCCTCAGGCCAGCGCGAACGCCACGCAGGCGATCCCGAAGCCCATCACGCCGATCGCCGTCTCCATGACGGTCCACGTGCGCAGCGTGGTCTTCACGTCCATGTCGAAGAACCGGCCCACGAGCCAGAACCCCGAGTCGTTGACGTGGCTGAGCACCACGGACCCGGCCGCCACGGCGACGACGATCGCGGCCGTCGCGAGCTGGCTGAACCCGCCGGCGGCCACGGCCGGGGCGATGAGCCCGGCCGCCGTCGTGAGTGCCACGGTGGCGGAGCCCTGCGCCACCCGCAGGACCGCGGCGATGACGAAGCCGGCGACGATGACGGGGAGCCCCAGGTCGGCGAGGACGTCGGCGAGCGCGTCGCCGATCCCCGACGCGCGCAGCACGCCGCCGAACATGCCGCCGGCGCCCGTGATGAGGATGACGGAGCAGACGGGCCCCAGCGCCGAGTCGAGAGTCTGCTCCAGCACGGTGCCCTCGACGCCCCGGCGGCGCCCGAGCGCCCAGGCCGCCACGAGGACGGCGGTGAGCAGGGCGACGGGCGTGGAACCGACGACGCCCGCCCAGGTCACGACCGGGCTCTCGGCGGCGACCCAGCCCGCGGAGACCGCGGTCTCCAGCCCGGTGTTGGCGAAGATCAGCACGAGCGGGAGCAGCAGGATGCCGACGACGGTGCCGAAGCGCGGCGGGTTCGCGATCTGCGCGGCGTCGGCGCGGCCGAGGATCGCCGGCACCGGCAGCTCGATCCGGCGGCCCGCGAACCGGCCGAAGAGGTAGGCGGTGACGTACCAGGTGGGGATCGCGACGATCAGCCCCAGGAGCAGGACCGTGCCGACGTTCGCGCCGAGGAACTCGGACGCGGCGACGGGGCCGGGGTGCGGCGGCACGTAGATGTGCATGACCGAGAACGCGCCGGCCACGGGCAGGCCGTACAGCAGCAGCGACCCGCCGAGGCGGTGGGCGACCGCGAACACGATCGGCAGCATCACGACGAGGCCGGCGTCGAAGAAGATCGGGAAGCCGAAGATGAGCGACGCGACGCCGAGGGCCAGCGGGGCTCGCTTCTCGCCGAAGCGCGCGATGAGCACGTCGGTCATCACCTTCGCGCCGCCGCTGGTCTCGATCAGCCGGCCCAGCATCGCGCCGAGGCCGACGAGCAGGGCGACCGACGCCAGGGTCGAGCCGAAGCCGTCCAGCAGCACGTCCAGGACGCCGCCGGCGGGGAGCCCGGTGGCCACCGCGGTGAGCAGGCTGACGAGCACGAGCGCGAGGAACGCGTGCAGGCGCACCTTGATGATGAGCAGGAGCAGGAGCGCGACGGCTCCGGCGGCGATGGCGAGCAGCGGCCCGGCCGTGAGGGTCTGGGTCCAGTCGTCAGTAGGCATGGAGAGGTCCTCGTCGACGGTCGTACGGGTGGGGTTGCGGGCCGGCCCGGGAGACCGGCGGGAGCCTGCGGCTCAGGTGGCGGAGCGGGCCCGCCGGTGGGTCAGTCCCGGTCGCCGAGCCAGGCGAGCACCGAGTCGACGATCTCCTCCGGCGCGGCGGCGACGTCGATCCGGATGCCGTCCTCGTCGTCCTCCAGCGGTTCCAGCGTGGCGAGCTGGGACGGCAGGAGCGCCGGCGGCATGAAATGCCCGCTGCGGTGCGCCATCCGGTCGGCGAGGAGCTCGGGGGTGCCGTCGAGGTGGACGAACCGCACCCTGCCGTGCGCGCCGCGCAGGACGTCGCGGTAGGAGCGCTTGAGCGCCGAGCACGTCACGACGGCGGACCTGCCGCTGTCGGTCTCCCCGGTCAGCCAGTCGCGGATCGCGGCGAGCCAGGGGGCGCGGTCGGCGTCGGTGAGGGGCGTGCCGGCCGACATCTTGTCGATGTTGGCCTGGGGGTGGAACTCGTCGGCCTCGGCGACGTCGACGCCGAGGCGTGCGGCGAGCATCCCGGCGATCGTGGTCTTGCCCGAGCCGGCGACGCCCATGACGACGAGGTGCCCGGCGACCAGCGGCCGCGGCGCGCTCGCGGCGCGAGCGTCACCGGTGGCGTTCATGACGACAGTGTCCATCTCGACTTCCCTGTTCGGTCGGCGACCCGCCGGGGCGGGCCCCGCGGCGACTGCTGCGTCACCGCGTCGCCCGAGCATGCCTCATTGGTACTACCTTTGACAAGACTGGTCACACCAAACACGGGGCGCACCGGACGTCGATAGGCTCCGCCCATGTCGTCACCGTCCCTGCACGCCGGAGTGCTCGACGCGCTCGGCCGCGCGATCACCAGCGGAGACGTCCCCGCGGGCGCCCCCCTCACGCTCGACGGGATCGGCGCCGAGCACGGTGTCTCGCGGACCGTGGCGCGCGAGGTGATGCGGATGCTCGAGGGCCTCGGGATGGTGCGCTCGCGGCGCCGGGTCGGCCTCGTGGTGCTCGGCATGGAGGACTGGAACGTGCTCGACCCGCGCGTCATCCGGTGGCGGCTGCAGGGCCCCGGCCGCGACGCGCAGCTGCGCAGCCTCACCGAGCTGCGGCACGCGGTCGAGCCGCTCGCCGCCGCCGGCGCCGCCCGCCATGCCACCCCGCAGGTGCGTGGGGAGCTCGTGGACCTCGCCCGCCGGATGCGCACCCTCGGCGAGGCGGGCGACCTCACGGAGTTCCTCGCCCTCGACGTCCGGATGCACGAGCTGCTGCTGCGCTCCAGCGGCAACGAGATGTTCGGCCCGCTGGCCGACGTCGTCGCCGAGGTGCTCGCCGGACGCACGCACCTCGGACTCATGCCGCCCTCCCCCGCGCCCGAGGCGCTCGACCAGCACGAGGCGGTCGCCCGGGCGGTCGCCGAGCACGACCCCGACGCCGCCGAGGCCGCGATGGCGCGGATCGTGGGCGAGGTCCGGCGGGCCCTCGACGACCTGCCCGACCACCTGCCCGACGACGGGGACGCGCCCTCCCCGCGGGGTTAGTCTCGACGGCGATGCTGCGCTTCACGCCTCCTTGCGGACCGGTCGACGGCTGGGCGGACGACGACGTCGTCCGCGCCACGGGCATCCCGTACGCCCACGCGGACCGGTTCGGACGACCCGTGCCGGCCCCCGACCGCGACGCGCCGTTCGAGGCGACGCAGTGGTCCCCCGCGTGCCCGCAGGCGCCGGTCCCGTTCCTCGAGGAGGTGCTCGGGTCGCCGGGCGCCGACGTCCCCGGCGACGAGCACTGCCAGCGGCTGTCCGTCACGATGCCCGCCGACGTGCGCCCGGACGACCGGCTGCCCGTCATGGTGTGGATCCACGGCGGCTCGTACACGTCCGGCGCGGGCGACCTGCCGATCATGGACCCGCGGCCGCTGGTCGCGGAGCAGCGGGTGGTCGTCGTGACCGTCACCTACCGGCTCGGCCTGTTCGGCTACCTGGGCGACGGCCCCGAGCGGCCCGCAAACCTCGGGCTGCTCGACCAGCTCGAGGCGCTGCGCTGGGTGCGTCGCAACATCGCCGCGTTCGGGGGCGACCCCGCGCGGGTCACGCTGTTCGGCCAGTCCGCCGGCGGCGACGCCGTGGCGCACCTCCTGGCGGTGCCGGCCGCGGTCGCCCTGGTCTCCCGCGCGATCGTGCAGAGCGCGCCGCTCGGCATCGCGCGCGGCCGGGAGCGGATGACCGCCGCGATGGCGCGCGCGGCCGCCGGGATCTCCGCGCGGACGCCGGTGGCGGACGTCGTCGCCGCCGAGGCGCGCGTGGCCCGGGTGGCGGCCGGCTCCGGGCTGCGGGCCGGGATGCCGTTCGGCACGCAGTACGGTCACGACCCGCTGCCGCCGGAGGACGAGATCGACGCCGCGTGGGACGCGGCCGCGCCGCACGTCCCCCTCCTCATCGGCAGCACCCGCGAGGAGACCCGGCTCTTCGTCCCCCGGGTCCCCGCGATCCGGCGCCTCGCCGCGCTGCCGGTCGTGGGCCCGGCGCTGCGGCGCGCGCTGGTCGCCGCGGTCACCGCGGCGATCTACGGGGCTCCCGCCCGGCGGTTCGCCGCCCGCCACGCGGCGGCCGGCGGCACCGCCCACCGGTACGTCGTGACGTGGGCGGCGCCCGGCAACCCGTGGGGCGCCGCGCACACCGTCGACCTGCCGCTGCTGTTCGGGGACGAGAAGGCGTGGGCGTCGGCGGGGCTCCTGCGGGGTGCGTCGTGGGACGACCTGCAGCGCTCGGCGCGCCGGGTGCGCGCCGTCTGGGGCGCCTTCGCCCGGGGCGAGGACCTCGGCGACCGCCTCGAGGTGCCCGGCGCGCTCACCGTGCGGCGGGTGGGGCGATGACGCTGCTGCTCGACCCGCCGGCCTGGCCCGCGCACGGCACCGTCTGGTCGCACCTGGTCTCGGACACGTCGCTGCACGAGCTGCGGTCGTTCGCCCGCGCCCAGGGCGTCGGCGACCGGGCGTTCGACCTCGACCACTACGACGTCCCCGCCGAGCGCTACGAGGCCCTCGTGGCCGCCGGGGCGGTCCCGGTCAGCGGCGGCGAGCTGTCCCGCCGGCTCGCCGGCTCCGTCCTGCGGGTACCGGGCCGGGAGCGGCGGCGCGCGTCCCGCGACGCGCTGCTCGCGCGCTGGTCGGCGCTGTGGGGACCGGGCGGCACCGCGGTCCACGACGTCGGGCGCGACCTCGTCGACCGCTGGCGCGAGCCGCACCGCGTCTACCACTCGCGCCTGCACCTCGCGGACTCGCTCGACGCCCTGGACCTCCTCGTCGCCGACGGCGCGCCCGGCTCGCGCTGGCACGCGGCCACGGCGCTGTGGTTCCACGACGCCGTGCACGACGGCGAGGCGGGCCGCGACGAGGAGCGTTCGGCGGCCCTGGTAGGCACGCTGCTGGGCCCGCTGGCCGGCCACGCACGCCGGGCGGGGACGGGCGAGCCGCTGACGGGGCACGACGTGGACGAGGTCGCCCGGCTCGTGCTGGTGACCACCGCGCACGACCCCGCGCCGTCGGACGCCTCGGGCGCGCTGGTCAGCGACGCGGACCTCGCCGTGCTCGGCGCGGACCCGGGCCGGTACGCGCGCTACGCCGCCCAGGTCCGCGCCGAGTACGGCCACGTGCCCGACGACGCGTTCCGCGCCGGACGCGCCGCCGTCCTCGACCAGCTCGCCGGGCTACCGCACCTGTACCGCTCCCCCGCGGCCGTGTCCCGGTGGGCCGCGGCCGCCGGGCGCAACCTGCGCACCGAGCGCGCTGCCCTGCGCCCCTGACGCTACGTTGCCGACGTGACCTCGACGCCGCCCGCCACGGACCCGACCCCGAGCCCCGCCCGCCCGCGGCGCCGTCGTGCGCTGCGCGTCTCCGCCGCGAC
This sequence comes from Isoptericola variabilis, assembly GCF_050311655.1. GTDB lineage: Bacteria > Actinomycetota > Actinomycetes > Actinomycetales > Cellulomonadaceae > Isoptericola > Isoptericola variabilis. The sequence continues at coordinate 148,074 of NZ_JBNOZM010000001.1, read as the reverse complement.
CGCGGGCGCGCTCGCCCTCGCCGTCGTGGTGCCGGTCGCGTGGGTGCAGCTGACCGGGCAGGCCCGCGTGCGGCCGTCCGTCGAGGCCGTCGAGCCGGTCGACGCGATCCTCGTGCTCGGGGCGGGCATCCGGTCCGACGGCACCCCGTCGCCCTACCTGCGCCGCCGCCTCGACGCGGCCGCGGAGCTGTACCACGCCGGGGTCGCCGACCGGGTGGTGCTCAGCGGCGACGGGCAGCCGCGACGGGACGGCACCCCCTACGACGAACCCGCCTCCATGCGCGCGTGGATCCTGGGGCGCGGCGTGCCGGACGAGGCGCTGACGCTCGATCGCGAAGGCCTCGACACGACGGCGTCCCGCCGCCGCACCGTCGAGCTCACGGGGGCCCGCACCGCCGTCGTGGTCACGCAGGACTACCACCTGCGCCGCGCGCTGTTCAGCTGCTCCCGCGCCGGCCTGGACGCGCAGGGCGTGGGCGTCTCGGCCGCGAGCGCGACGCCCCGCAAGTGGGCGTGGTGGCACGTGCGCGAGATCCCGGCGTCGTGGCGGGCGGCGCTGCGTGAGCTCTGACGGGCGTCGCCGGCCGCTATCGTCGCGGCATGACCGACGTCGTCCTCACCAGCGTCGCCGAGGGCGTCGCCACCGTGACCCTGAACCGCCCCGCGAAGAAGAACGCGATCACCACCGCGATGTACACCGCGCTGGCCGACGCCCTCGACGCCGCGGAGGGCGACCCCGACGTCCGGGCGGTGCTGCTGCGCGGCGACGAGACGGTGTTCTGCGCGGGCAACGACATCGGGGACTTCCTCGACCGCCCGGAGGCCGGGCCCGACGACCCGGGGTTCCGCTTCCTGCGCACGATCGCGCGCTTCCCGAAGCCCCTCGTCGCGGCCGTCTGCGGCCCGGCCGTCGGCGTCGGCGCGACCATGCTGCTGCACTGCGACCTCGTGTACGCCGGGGAGGGCGCCACGCTCCACTTCCCGTTCGTGGACCTCGGCCTGGTCCCCGAGGCGGGCTCCAGCCTGCTGCTGCCGCAGGCCGTCGGGCACCAGCGGGCCGCGGCGGCCCTCATGCTCGGCGAGCCGCTCGGTGCGGCCGCCGCGCTCGACGCCGGGCTGGTCAACCGGGTGCTGCCGGACGCCGAGGTGCTCGGCGTCGCCCACGACCAGGCCGCGCGGCTGGCGGCGAAGCCCGTCACCGCGCTCCGGGAGACCAAGCGGCTGCTGCGCTCCGGCACGCAGGCCGCGCTCCTCGACCGGATCGAGGACGAGGGCGCGGTGTTCACGCGCCTGCTCGGCGAGCCCGAGGCACGCGCCGCCCTGAGCTCGTTCCTCGCACGACCCTGACCCTGGCGCGCCCGAGCGCGGCTACCGGACGGTCACGGCAGGCGCAGCCGCCGCATCGCGCCCAGCGCGACGGACAGCACGCGGCTCGGCGTCTCGCCGCCGAGCGCGTACAGCGTGTCGAGGGACAGGCCGAACCGTGCGCCGCGCTGGACGGCGACCGTCTGCACCTCGGTGACCGCCTCGATCCCCTCGCGCCCGTGCCGGCGGCCCTGCCCGGAGGCCTTGAAGCCGCCCATCGGCGCGGCCGCGGAGCCCCAGGCCGACGCGTACCCGTCGTTGATCACGACCGTGCCGGACTGCACGCGCGCCGCCAGGCGCCGGGCGCGGGCGACGTCGGTGGACCAGATGCTGGCGTTGAGGCCGAACTCGGTGTCGTTCATGACGCGCACCGCCTCGTCGTCGGACGCCACGCGGGTCACGGCGACGACCGGTCCGAACGTCTCCTCCCGGGCGCACAGCGCGTCCTCGGGGACGTCGTCCAGCACCGTCGGGGCGTAGAAGAACGGGCCGACGTCGGAGCGGTGCACGCCCCCGACGATCGCGCGGGCGCCCTTGGCGAGCGCGTCGTCCACGTGCCGGGTGACGCGCTCGAGCTGCGCGGCGGAGACCAGCGAACCCACGTCCGCGGTGTAGTCGAGCCCCGTGCCCAGGGTGAGGTCGCGCACCGCGACCGCGAACCGCTCGAGGAACACGTCCGCGATCCGCTCGTGCAGCACCAGGCGCTCGATGGACATGCACAGCTGGCCGGCGTTCGCGAAGCAGGCCCGCACCACGCCGGGCACCGCGGAGTCGAGGTCGGCGTCGGCCGCGACGTACAGCGGGTTCTTGCCGCCCAGCTCCAGCGTCGTGCCGATGAGCCGCTCCCCCGCCCGCGCCGCGACCTTGCGGCCCGTCGCCGTCGAGCCGGTGAACGCGATGTGGTCCACGTGGTCCACGAGCGCGGCGCCGATGTCGCCGCCGCCGGCGACGACGAGGAACAGGTCGTCGGGCAGGCCGGCCTCCTGCAGCAGCTCCGCCACCCACAGCGACGAGAGCGTGGTCTGCGGGTCCGGCTTGAGCACCACCGCGTTGCCCGCGAGCAGCGCCGGGATCGCCTCGGACAGCACCAGGGACAGCGGGTAGTTCCACGGCGCGATCGCCCCGACCACGCCGACCGGGCGGCGGTGCACCCGCACGCCGGTGAGCACGGGCAGCATGCCCGGCACGCGCCGCTCGCCCAGGTACCCGGGGCCGCGCACGGCGTAGTGGCGGCAGGCCATCGCGACGTCGGCGACCTCCTCGAACGCGCTGCGCCGCGCCTTGCCGGACTCCATCTGGATGAGGTCGAGGATCTCCGACTGCCGCTCCAGCACGAGGGCGCCGAGGCGGTCGAGCACGGCGGTGCGCTCGCGCAGCGACGTGCGCGCCCACTCGCCCTGCGCGACGCGCGCCCGGCCCGTGGCGGCCGCGACGTCGTCCGTGGACGACAGCGGGAAGGCCGCCAGCGGGGCCCCGGTGAACGGGAGGGTCGAACGGTGCGTTCCGGCCGTGTGGGACGTGACGATGCGCCGCGTCAGCGGCTCCACGACGTCGGGCTCCAGGACATAGGTGGCGGCGGGCAGCTCGGGGTCCAGAAGTTCCCCGAGAGCGCCTTCGCCCTCGTGCGCGGTGGACATGGCCGACACCCTACGCGGGTCACCTGACACCTCGGCAACCGTCGTCCGGGTTGTCCCGGGTCGTTCGCTCTCAGCGCGAGCCGTCGAACCACTTCCCGAGCACGACCGTCTCCTGGTCGGCGTACCCGAGACGGTCGTAGAAGCCCACCACCTGCGCGTTCGTCGCGCGCACCATGAGCTGCACCTTGCGCGCGCCGGCCTCGCGCAGCCAGGCCTCCGCGGCCTCGACGGTCGCCCGGCCGAGGCCGCCGCGCTGCCTGCCCGGGGAGACCGCGACGTAGTAGAGCCAGCCGCGGTGGCCGTCGTGACCGGCGAGCGCCGAGGAGACGACCCGGTCGCCCTCCACCCCCACGAGCACGGTCGACGTCGGGGTGCGCCGGGCGTCGGCGATGTCGACGTACGGGTCGTTCCACGGCCGGGTCAGCCCGCACTCCGCCCACAGCGCGACGACCTGCTCGACGTCGTCGTCCGTGATCTCCCGGAACGCGACGTCGGTCGCGTCCCGGGCCGGGTCCTGGGTCGCGCCCCGGGTCGTGGCGTCGGCCGTCACCGCGGCTGGTACGGGGAGACGACGACCTCGACGCGCTGGAACTCCTTGAGGTCCGAGTAGCCGGTGGTGGCCATGGCGCGGCGCAGCGCGCCCACGAGGTTGAGGGTGCCGTCGGCGGAGCCGCTCGGCCCGAACAGCACCTGCTCGAGCGTGCCGGCCGTGCCGACCTCGACGCGCTCGCCGCGCGGCAGCGCCGGGTGATGGGCCTCGGGCCCCCAGTGCCAGCCCTTGCCCGGCGCCTCCTCGGCGCGGGCGAGCGCGGCACCCAGCATGACGGCGTCGGCGCCGCAGGCGACCGCCTTGACGATGTCGCCCGAGCGGCCCACGCCGCCGTCGGCGATGACGTGCACGTACCGGCCGCCGGACTCGTCGAGGTAGTCGCGGCGGGCCGCGGCGACGTCCGAGACGGCCGTGGCCATCGGGGCGTGGATGCCGAGGCCCACGCGCGTCGTGTGGGCGGCGCCGCCGCCGAAGCCGACCAGGACGCCGGCCGCGCCCGTGCGCATGAGGTGCAGCGCGGCGGTGTAGGTGGACGCGCCGCCGACGACGACGGGGACGTCGAGCTCGTAGATGAACCGCTTGAGGTTGAGCGGCTCCGCGTTGCCGGAGACGTGCTCGGCCGAGACCGTGGTGCCGCGGATGACGAACAGGTCGACGCCGGCGTCGACCACCGTCTGGTAGTGCTCCTGCGTGCGCTGCGGGGACAGCGCGCCGGCCACCGTGACGCCCGCGGCGCGGACCTCCTTGAGGCGCTGGGTGATGAGCTCGGCCTTGATCGGCTCGGCGTAGATCTCCTGCATGCGCTGCGTGGCGCGCTCGGCGGGCAGCTCACGGATCTCGGCGAGCAGGGCCTCGGGCGACTCGTAGCGGGTCCACAGGCCCTCGAGGTCCAGGACGCCGAGGCCACCGTGGTTCCCCAGCGCCACCGCGGTGGCGGGGCTCATCACGGAGTCCATCGGCGCCGACATGATCGGCAGCTCGAAGTGGTAGGCGTCGATCTGCCACTCCACGGAGACGTCCTTCGGGTCGCGCGTGCGCCGCGAGGGCACGATCGCGATGTCGTCGAAGGAGTATGCGCGGCGGCCGCGCTTTCCGCGTCCGATCTCGATCTCGTTGCTCACCCGGACAGCCTACCGGCGCGTGCTGTCGGTGGCCGGTGGCACAGTCCGGGGGCATGACGACGTACGCGGAGCTCGGCGCACCGCAGGCCGCCCCCGACCCCGGGTGGTCGCGGGGGCCCCTGCTCGGCTTCGACACGGAGACCACCGGGCTCGACGTCGAGGCCGACCGCATCGTGTCCGCCGCGCTCGTCCTGCGCGGGCCGGACGGGTCCCGCTCGGTGCGCACCTGGCTGCTCGACCCGGGCGTCGAGATCCCCGCGGAGGCCACCGCCATCCACGGCATCACCACCGCCGAGGCCCGCGCGCACGGCCGGGACCCCGTCGGCGCGCTCGAGGAGATCGCCGCGATCCTCGTCCACCACGTGCGCGACAGCGTCCCCCTCGTCGCCTACAACGCGTCGTTCGACCTGTCGCTCCTCGACGTCGAGCTCGCCCGCCACGGCCTGCCGACCGTGCCCGAGCGGCTGGGCCGGCCCGTCGCTCCGGTGCTCGACCCCCTCGTCCTCGACCGGTGGCTCGACCGGGCCCGCGAGGGCAAGCGACGCCTCGGGGACCTCTGCGCGCTGTACGGGATCGAGGGCGACGGCGAGCTGCACCGCGCGGACGTCGACGTCCTCGCGACGCTCGACGTCCTCGACGCCCAGCTCGTCGCCCACCCGCGGCTGCGGAGCACCGCGCTCGACGCGCTGCACGCCGCCCAGGCCGGCGCCCACCGGGCCTGGGCGGAGCGCGTCAACGCCGAGCGCGCCGCGAGCCTCGAGGGGCGGCCGCCCACCTCGACGGCCTGGCCCGCGGCCGGCGCCTAGCCCCTACCGGTCGTAGACGGCGTCGACCTCCACCTCGACCAGCCAGCCGTCCACCGGCAGGTTCTCGATCTCCAGCGCGAACCGGGAGGGACGGGCCTCGTTGACGACCATGGGCTCGCCGGGAGCCGACCCGAGCTGGACGTCGAGCGTCTCCCCGGTGGCGAGGTTCGTGTTGGCGAAGAACTGCCGGTAGGCGCGGTTCCAGCCGGCGAAGTCCATCGCCTCCTCGCCGTCCGGGTTCTGCAGGAACACCCGCATGGAGACGACGTCGTCGTAGGACAGCCCCGCGCGCTCGAGGTTCTCGCCGATCCGCATCAACGCGTTGATCCCCTGCGCCTCGGTGAGCGTCACCCCGGCGGGCAGCTCCCCGCCGGGGAAGACGTCGGTCGGGATGTAGCGCTCCTCGGCGGTCGCGCCGGGCGCCTTGTTCATCGCGGACGGGCCGAGGCCCGACGACTTGTACCAGGCGACGTTCTTGCCGAGGGCGACGCCGTCGGCGATGGAGGGCGTGTCCCCCGTGACGAACGAGTGCGCCTCGGTGGGCCGCGGCTCGAAGAGCCGGCCGGCGGCGACGGCGGTGGCAGGGACCGCGACGGCGGTGGTGACGAGGACGGCGACGGCGACCTTGGTGGTGTTCTTCATGGCGGGAACGTAGGGGCGCCCGGTTTCTCCCGGATGACGGCGGCGGGTCCAACGCGAGTCGGTGACCTGCGGCGATGCCCGGGAAACGTCGTCGTTACCGTGGGCGACGCCCCGGAAACGGCCCGGACCTCGCCGCGTGACACCGGCCTCCTACGGTCGGGCGCGGTGCTGACGGCGGCGCCCGGCATCCAGGGCCGCCGCGTCCGTCCGTCAGACCTTTCGACACGAGAGGTAGTGCCACATGGTCACTGACACGATCACCGACGGGTCCACCGACGGAACCCGGTCCGGCGTCTCCCGCCGCGGCTTCCTCCAGGCCGTCGGGGTCGGCTCCAGCGCCGGCGTCATGTTCGCCACGATGGGGGCGATGGGGCTCGCCCCGACGGCCGCGGCCCAGCCCACCGCCGCCGCGTGGACGCCGCCCCGGTCCGGCGACTTCACCCTCACCGGCCGTTCGGCGAAGAAGGTCGTGGTGGTCGGCGCGGGCCCGGCCGGCCTCGCGTCCGCCTACGAGCTGCAGAAGGCCGGCTACCGCGTCACGGTGCTCGAGGCACGGCACCGGCCGGGCGGCCGCACGCTGACGATCCGGGGCGGCGACTCGGAGACGGACGTGGACGGCGTCACCCAGACGGCGCGGTTCGACGACGGCGTCTACATGAACGCGGGCGCCGGCCGCATTGCGCAGTGGATGGTCACCATGGACTACCTGCGCGAGCTGGGCGTGCCCTACGAGGTCTTCACCAACGCGAACGCCGACGCCTACCTCTACAACGAGAGGTCGGGCGCCACGCCCGGCAACCCCGTGCGCTACCGCACGGCCAAGGCCGACGTCTTCGGCTACACGTCCGAGCTGCTGAGCTACGCCACCGACCAGGGCGCCCTGGACCAGCGGCTCAGCGCCGAGGACAAGGAGAACCTGCGGTCCTTCCTGCGCAGCTGGGGCTCGCTCAAGGCCGACGGCACGTACGCCGGCGGCGACAACCGCGGGTTCGCGACCTACCCGTCCGCCTGGAACGAGCACGGCACGCCGCTGCCGGGCCCCGGCACGGTCTCGGAGGTGCTCGCCTCGAAGGTGGGCCAGTACTTCCCGTTCGAGATCAACTGGGAGCAGTCGATGCTCATGTTCCAGCCCAAGGGCGGCATGGACACGACGTACCGGTACTTCGTCAAGGCCATCGGCTCCGAGAACGTGCACTTCAACTCGCCGGTCACCGGGGTGGAGAACACGAGCCGGGGGGTGCGCGTCACCTACACGGCGCCGAACGGCAAGGCGCGGCAGCTCGAGGCCGACTTCGCGATCGTCGCCGCGCCGGCAGGCGTCATGCGCCGCTGGGACACGAACTGGGGCGCAGGGATCGACGCCGCGCTGGGCGAGTTCGCCACCGGCTCGCCGGCGGGCAAGATCGGCCTGCAGTACCGGTCGCGGTGGTGGGAGGACGACCACCGCATCTTCGGCGGCATCACCGAGACGGACATGGACCTCGCGCACATCTGGTACCCGTCCTACGGGTACGGGGAGCGCAAGGGACTCGTGGTGGGCTACTACAACACGGGCGCCAACGCCCGCGCCTACGCGGACCTGACGCCCCGGCAGCGCGAGCGCCGCGCTGTCGAGCAGGGCGTCAAGATCCACGGCGAGAAGTACCGCACCGAGCTCGAGTCGTCGTTCTCGATCGCCTGGCACAAGGTGCCGTACATCGAGGGCGCGTGGGCCTACCCGAACACGGAGTCCTCCGGGTTCAAGCAGCTCCAGCAGGGCGCCGGCCGCGTCTACTTCGCGGGCGACTGGATGTCCGAGGTCTCCGCCTGGCAGCACGGCGCGTTCTGGTCCGCCCGGTACGCGGTCCAGGCGCTGCACGCCCGGGTCATGGCGAGCTGACGGCGGGACGGCGGAGGCCCGGCACCCTCGCGGGTGCCGGGCCTCGTCGCGCCCGCCGGTCGGCTCAGAAGCCGGTGTAGTTCGGCGCCTCGACGGTCATCTGCACGTCGTGCGGGTGGCTCTCCTTGAGCGACGCGGACGTGATGCGCACGAACCGGCCCTTGGCCTGCAGCTCCGGGATGGTGCTGGCGCCGACGTAGAACATCGACTGGTGCAGCCCGCCGACGAGCTGGTGCGCGACCGTGTTCAGCGTGCCCTTGTACGGCACCTGGCCCTCGATACCCTCCGGCACGATCATGTCGTCGCTGGTGACCTCGGCCTGGAAGTACCGGTCCTTCGAGTAGGACTTCTTGCCGCGCGAGGACATCGCGCCCATGGAGCCCATGCCGCGGTAGGCCTTGTACTGCTTGCCGTTGACGAGGATCGTCTCGCCCGGCGCCTCCTCGGTGCCGGCCAGCATCGAGCCGAGCATGACCGCCTCCGCGCCGGCGACGATCGCCTTGCCGATCTCGCCCGAGTGCCGCATCCCGCCGTCGGCGATGACGGGGATCCCGGCCGCGCGCGCGGCCAGCGACGCCTCGTACACGGCCGTGATCTGCGGGACCCCGACGCCGGTGACGATTCGGGTGGTGCAGATCGAGCCCGGCCCGACGCCGACCTTGATGCCGTCGGCGCCGGCGTCGACGAAGGACTGCGCGCCCTCCTTCGTCGCGACGTTTCCGCCGATCACCTGCACGTGGCGGGTGGCAGGGTCCGTCTTAAGCTTGCGGACCATGTCGATGAGCATCCGGACGTTGCCGTGCGCGGTGTCCGCGACCAGGACGTCGACGCCGGCGTCGACCAGCGTCGTCGCGCGCTCCCAGGCGTCGCCGAAGTAGCCGATCGCCGCGCCGACGAGCAGACGGCCCTGGCCGTCCTTCGACGCGTTCGGGAACTGCTCGGACTTCACGAAGTCCTTGACGGTGATGAGGCCCGCGAGGCGCCCCTCGTCGTCGACCAGCGGAAGGCGCTCCAGCTTGTGCTTGCGCAGCAGCAGCGTGGCGTCCTCGCGCGAGATGCCGGCCTGCCCGGTGATGAGCGGGGCGGGCGTCATGACCTCGGAGACCTTGGTCGTGGCCCACTCGGCGACCGGGGTGAAGCGCAGGTCGCGGTTGGTGACGATGCCGGTGAGGCGGCCGCCCGCGTCGACCACGGGGAAGCCGGAGATGCGGTACTCGCCCGCCCGCTTGTCGAGCTCCTCGAGCGTGGCGTCCGGCCCGATCGTCACCGGGTTGGAGATGATGCCGGTCTGCGTCCGCTTCACCAGGTCCACCTGGTACGCCTGGTCCTCGATCGACAGGTTGCGGTGCAGCACGCCGATGCCGCCCTGACGGGCCATCGCGATCGCCATGCGCGACTCGGTGACGGTGTCCATCGCGGCCGAGACGAGCGGCACGCGCAGCGAGATCTCGCGGGTCAGGCGGGAGGTCGTGTCGATGTCCGACGGTGCGAGGTCGGAGTACCCCGGCAGCAGCAGGACGTCGTCGTAGGTGAGGCCGAGGAATCCGAACGGGTCGTGCGCGGGCGAGATCGAGTCCGTCATGACAGGAGTCTACGTTCTGGGCGGCCGCGTTATTCCGGCCCGTCCGCCCAGCGGGGCCCTGTCGTGGCGGACCTCACGTCACGACTCAGGTCACGACGGCGAGCGCCTCGTGCAGCATCGCGGTGAACGACCGCACCCGTTGCACGGTCGCCGCCAGCGGCAGCTCGCTCGCCGCGTCGTCGCGCCGCAGGCTGACGATGACCGGCAGGTCGGCGAAGCCGTCGTGCACCGCGTGGATGAGGTCCAGGTCGGGCCGGCGCTGCGCGGTCGCGAGGACGAGCGCCGCGGGCCGCACCATCGTCACGAGCTCGAGCGAGCGGTGCGTGCTGGCGGGCCCGGTCACGATGCGCGCCGTCGCCCCCTTCGCCGTCAGGGCGGCCGCGAGGGCGTGCGCCGACAGCGGCACCACCTCGTCGGGCGCGGCGAAGATCAGCACGATCTTGCGCATCCGGCTCGGGTGGTTGGCCGGCGGGGCCCCGCCGGCGACCATGGCCCGCTCGAACTCCTCGGTGAAGTCGCGCAGGGCGCGCAGCGCCGCGGTCGCGAGCACCACCTCGGGGACGGCGCCCGGGCCGGCGAGCACCGTCCGCTGGGCGACGCGCTGCCACGCGGGCTCCGCGATCTCGGTCCACCAGGCGGCGGGGTCGCCCTGCGCCGGGATCGCGAGCAGGTCGTCGCACGCCGCCTGGTCGTAGTCGAGCGCGGCGTCGACCACGGCCGACACCCGGCCGGAAGCGCTCCCACCGGGCAGGTGACCAGGAGCGGGCGAGGAGCCCTCCCCGCCCCCGGGCAGGGCGCGGAGGTGGGCGCGCCCGCGCGGCGCCTCGCCGTCGGAGACCGGGGCAGGCCGTGCCGGGTCGGGTTCCGCGTCGTCCCCGTCCTCCGGCTCGGCGCCGGCGCTCGCGGCCTCCTCGGTCGCCTCCTCGAGCTCCTCGACGCCCGCCTCCAGGGCGGCCTTCGCTGCGTCGACGGGCGCGACGCCCTCGAGCGTGAGGCGGCGCATGACGAGCAGGCGCGCCACGTCCTCGGGCGTGTAGCGACGGTGCGATCCCGCGGTGCGGGCGGACGGGCCGAGTCCGTAGCGGCGGTCCCACGTGCGCAGGGTCGCCGGAGCCACCCCCAGGCGCCTCGCGACCGCCGCGACGGCGAGGCCCGGGCTCGACGCGCGAGACCCGCCCCCGTGAGGAGCGGGTCGGGATGAGGTCATGGCGTCGATTCTGCCGAGAGGATCGGAGGGTCGCCACTGCTCCCCCGGGCGCGCCGCCGTAAACCTCGACACTGCAGGTCAAAGCCGTTCAGAGGCCACCCGAACCCGTTCAGGCAGCGACAGAAAGTTGAACACTGAATCATCGAATCCGGTCACGATTTCGGACCTTGAACAACTTCTGCACAACTTGTAGGTTGTTCGCCATGACGGAGATCTCGAGGCTTCCCGGTCCGGTGATGGAGCTGTGGGAGTGGCAGTACCAGGGCTCCTGCCGCGACGCCGACGACACGTTGTTCTTCCACCCCGAGGGTGAGCGCGGCTCCACGCGCCGACGTCGCGCCGAGGCGGCCAAGGCGATCTGCCGCTCGTGCCCCGTGATGATGCAGTGCCGGGAGCAGTCGCTCCGGGTCCGCGAGCCCTACGGCGTGTGGGGCGGGCTCAGCGAGGACGAGCGCTCCGCGATCCTCGCCGGCAGCGCCCGCAAGACCGGCTGACAGCACGAAGGCCCCGCACCGACGACGGTGCGAGGCCTTCTGCGTGGTGGCGTCGTCAGGCGACGACGACCGCGAGGATGTCACGGGCGGAGAGGACAAGGTAGTCCTCGCCGGCGTACTTGACCTCGGTGCCGCCGTACTTGCTGTAGATGACCTTGTCACCGACCTTGACGTCGACGGGGACACGGTTGCCCTTGTCGTCGAAGCGACCCTCGCCCACGGCCAGGACCTCGCCCTCCTGGGGCTTCTCCTTGGCGGTGTCCGGGATGACCAGGCCGGAAGCGGTCGTGGTCTCGGCCTCGATGGCCTTGACGACGATCCGGTCCTCGAGCGGCTTGATGGGGACCGACACGTCGGACCTCCTTGATTCGCGATGCGTGGATGGACTAGCTGGTTGACCAGGTCGCGTCCGAGGGCTGGCCGTCGTCGCGGGTGCCGGTACAGCCTTGCGGTCGCTGACGACAAATCTAGGCAGGCGTTAGCACTCTGACAAGTCGAGTGCCAGAAGTCGGCGGGTCGTTCGCCCACGGCGTCACCCGCGCGCCTGAGACGATGGCCCGATGGATGCCGCCTCCGTGAGCAAGCTGCTGAGCCCGGACGGGTGGGCGCTGCTGAGCTCGCTCCCCCCGTACGACGAGAAGCAGGCCATGGCCCTGGCCACCCGGCTGCGGGCCGACGGGGTGGACGCCGACCTCGCGGCGGCCGCGCTCACCCAGTCGCGGCTGCGCGCGAAGGCCCGCGCCAAGCTCGGCGACTTCGCGGACGGGATGCTCTTCACGCCCGACGGCGTGGAGCAGGCCACGCGGCTCGTGGTCGCGGCGCTGCACGCCCGCCGCTACCTCGCCGCCGGCGTCACCAAGGTCGCGGACCTCACGAGCGGGATCGGCGCGGACGCGCTCGCGTTCGCCGGCGTCGGGCTGCGCGTGCTCGCGACCGACGTCGACGAGATCACCGCCGCGCTCGCCACCGTCAACCTGCGCCACTTCCCCGAGGCCGAGGTGCGGCACGCGGACGGGCTCGCGCTCGACCTCGCCGCCGAGGGCGTGGACGGCGTGTACGCCGACCCGGCCCGGCGCACCCGCGGTGGGCGGCGGGTGTTCGACCCGGCGGCCTATGCTCCCCCGCTCGACGCCGTCTGGGACCTGCGGGCGCAGGTCCCGGCGCTGGGCATCAAGGTCGGCCCGGGCATCCCCCACCAGGGGCTGCCGGACGACGCCGAGACGCAGTGGGTGTCCGTGGACGGCGACGTCGTGGAGGCGGGGCTGTGGTTCGGGCCGCTCGCCCCCGACGGACCCGGCCGGTCCGCGCTCGTGCTCGCGACCACGGGCGGGACGACGGCGTCGCGCACCCTGCGCGCGGACCTCGGCACCGCAGAGCTGGTGCCCGACGTCGGCGCCGTCGGCGCCTACCTGTACGAGCCGGACGGCGCCGTCATCCGCGCGGGGCTCGTGGCCCACGCCGCCGCGGAGCTGGGCGGTCGCCTGCTGGACCGCACCATCGCCTACGTCACGACCGACCAGCCCGCGCCGCCGCCCCCGGCCGGCGCCGCGCCGCTGGCGACCGGCTACCGCGTGCTCGACGTCATGCCGTTCAACCTCAAGCGGCTCAAGGCCTACCTGCGCGAGCGCGGCGTGGGCCGCCTGACGATCAAGAAGCGCGGCACCGCCGTCACGCCCGAGCAGCTGCGCGCCCAGCTCTCGCCGAAGGGCGACGCCGAGGCGACCCTGGTGCTCACCCGCGTCGGCGGTGCGCAGCACGTGCTCGTCGTCGAGCCGCTGCGCGGCTGAAACGTTCCGGCGTCTTGCCGGGCGCCCGCGGGGCCCGTTGACTGCGGCGCGTCCCGCTCCCGACGAACGGCCGGTGCCTCGATGAAGAAGCCCCTGACGACCACCCTGTCCGCGCTCCTGCCGGCGTTCCTGCTGGTCGCCGCCCTGGGGGCGCCACCCGCCGCCGCGGCCGCGCCGGACCACCCGCACGGGCGGCACGCCGGGCAGGGCGCGTGCCCACGCCCCGGCGCGCACTTCTGCGAGGACTTCGAGGGCCGGCCGACCGGCCACCGCACGGCGCCGCGCTGGGACGTGGAGTCGAGCGCCGGCACGCTCCGCGTCGAGCGCGAGAGCCGCCGCAACCACGTGGCGCACGTGCGCACCGAGGGCAACGGCAAGGCCTTCCTCACGGTGCGCGACCTCGATGTCCCGGCGGGCGCGTTCTACGGGCGGCTCCGCGTCCTGGTGGACGAGTTCCCCACGTCCCCCGACTGGGCGCACTTCACGCTCGTCGAGGCGACCGGCACGGGCTCCGCCGAGGTGGTGCGCCCCTTCGGTGGCCAGTTCGCCCCGACCGTCGGGCCTGACGCGACGTTCTACGGCGTCGGCGCCGACGGCGGTCCCACCGGCGACTGGACGACCTGGCGTGAGTCGGCCCCGACGGTCGCGGGCCGGTGGCAGTGCGTCGAGTTCCTCTGGGACGGACAGGACGACGCGATCGACGTCTGGCTCGACGGCGTGGCCCAGCCGGACCTCTCCGTCTCGCGCACCGACCACGGCGGCAACCCGGTCGACCTCGTGCTGCCCGACGTGGACACCGTGCGGTTCGGCTGGCAGCTCTACCAGGAGAGCACGGAGACCTTCGACACGTACCTCGACGACATCGCCCTCTCCACCCGCCGCGTGGGTTGCTGAGGCGACGCTGCTGAGACGACGGGCCGCGGACCGGCGCGCGGCCCGCCGTCCCCCCGTGGAAGCATGGCCCGCATGGTGCTGGAATTCGCCGTCTCCGACCGGTCGAGCGTCGGCCTCGAGTGGGAGCTCGCGCTGGTCGACGCCGACTCCGGCACCCTGCGGCAGGTGGCGCCCGCCGTCATCGACGCCGTCGCCGACGACGTCCGGCACCGCTACGTGAAGCCCGAGTTCCTGCGGAACACGGTCGAGGTGATCAGCGATGTGCGCCGCACCGTGCCCGAGGCGATCGCCGACCTCGAGCGGGGGATCGCGGCCATCCACGACGCCACCGGCCCCATGCGGGTGGACCTCATGGGCGCCGGCACGCACCCGTTCGCGCACTGGTCGCAGCAGAAGGTCACGGACAAGAAGCGGTACGCGACCGTCGTCGACCGGGCGCAGGTGGTGGGGCGCCAGCAGATCGTCTACGGCGTGCACGCCCACGTCGGCATCGAGGACCGCGCCAAGGTGCTGCCCATCGTCAACTCCCTGCTGGTGTACCTGCCGTACCTCCAGGTGCTGTCCGCCTCGTCGCCGTTCTTCGGCGGCGACGACACGGGCTACGCGTCGATGCGGACCATGATCTTCCAGCAGCTGCCCACGGCCGGGCTGCCCTACCAGTTCGGGGCGTGGTCGGAGCTGGAGCGGTACGTCGCGGACATGCTGCACACCGGCGTCATCGACGACTTCACGGAGGTGCGCTGGGACGTGCGGCCCGCGCCGCACTTCGGCACCGTCGAGGTGCGGATCTGCGACGGCACGTCGAACACGCTGGAGCTGGCGGCGCTCGGTGCCCTGGTGCACTGCCTGGTGGAGCACCTGTCGACCCTGCTGGACGAGGGACGCCCGCTGCCCACGATGCCGGCGTGGTTCGTGCACGAGAACAAGTGGCGCGCGGCCCGCTACGGCACCGACGCGATCATCATCCTCGACGACGCGGGCGAGGAGGAGCTCGTCACCGACGCGCTCCCTCGCCTGCTGACCACCCTCGAGCCCGTCGCCGAGCGGCTCGGCTGCGCCGCGGAGCTCGACGGCGTGCGGGAGATCGTCCGCCGGGGCGCGTCGTACCAGCGGCAGCGGGAGGTGGCACGCGCGCACGGCGGAGGCCCCGCGGCGCTCGAGGCCGTCGTCGCGTCGCTCGTCGCCGAACTGCACGCCGGCCGGCCGCTGCCGGCGGCGGCCTGACGATCCGGCCGAGACCGGGAGCGGACCCGCCGCCCGTGCCGCACGTGCGCCCGTCGGGCCTGACTCACAGCACGCGCAGCGCCCCGATCGCGTCCCGCTCCCGGCGGCTGAGAGCGTGCAGGACGGCGAGCCGGCCATGCCGCTCGGCGGCGGCGGCGACGAGCAGGTCGATCGCGACCGCCGTCGCCGGTTCGGGCGCGCGCACGTCCGCCCCGACGCTGAGGGCGAGGTCGTCGGTGTGCACCGCGAGCTCGACGCACCGGGTGCGCAGGTACTCGTCGAGGAGCATCTCCTCCCCCGGCCGGTGCAGGATCGCCACGCGGCGGTCGGCAGGCTCCTGCGGGAGCCGGGCGCGGAGGCGGTCGAGCGCCGTCGCGGTGTCGCTCGCCACGGCGGCAGCGCCCGCCGCCGCGGACTCCTGGCTGCGCGCACGCACGCCACGGTTGAGCGCCGAGCCCGGGTCCGGGGCGTCCACGATGCGGGCGTAGTAGGTCACCGCGGTCGTGGGTTCGTTGCCGTGGTCGAGCGGCCCGTCGAGGAACCACTCCACCTGCAGCACGCTGCGCGCGAGGTGGCCGGCGAGCGCGCCGACCGTCATGCCTGCCAGGACCGACTCTCCGTCCCACGCGCTCGCCACCCGCGGGTCGTGGAGCAGGGCAGCTGCCCTGGCGGCAGCCTCGAGGTACGGGTCGCGGACGGCGTCCGGGCTGGTCAGGGGGTCCATCTCGCCGAGTCTGGCACGACACGGGCCAAGCACGAGCCCCTGTCCACGGACGCACTGCGGCTATTCCTTCTCGAAGTCCCACACGATGAGCGAGGGCGTGCCGGCGTACGCCGCGCCCGCCGCCGCCGGCACCCACGGCATCAGCTCCCAGATGGTCGGGGGCCTCGCCGGGTCCTCGAGCCCGAGGTCGGCGGTGGGGTCGAAGGCCCCTGTCCCGGGGTCCGGGGCCGCGGCGTACTCGCGGCCCGCAGCGGCTCCGCCGTCGGCGTCGTCCGCGCCGCCGACGTACTCGCGGCAGAACCGCGGCGCCAGGCCCGCGGGGAGGGCCGCCTGCAGGTACTCGCTCGTCGCGTGGAACCAGTTCGGGATGTAGCCGAACTCGCCGTCCGCGCCCTCGACGAGCGGATAGAGCGGCGACCCCGTGAAGTACCCGCGCGTGTCGGAGACGACGAGGTGGCCGCCCGGACGCAGGACGCGCGCCAGCTCGGCGAACACCGGCGCCAGGTCCCGCACGTGGCACAGCGCGAGGGTGACCAGCACGAGGTCGGCGGACGCGTCGTCCACCGGCAGCGCGTGCAGGTCGCCCTCGGCGAACCGTGCCCCCGGGACCTTGGCGCGGGCGAGCTCGAGCATGTCCGGCGACGAGTCCACGCCGAGCACGTCGTGCCCCTGCTCGACCAGCCACTCCGTGTGGCGCCCGGTGCCGCACGCCGCGTCGATCGCGACGCCGCGGGGCAGGCCCTCCATCAACGGCCGGACGAGCGGCTCCTCCATCCCCCAGAAGCCGTTGGGACCGTCGTAGCGCGGCGCCCAGTGCCGGTAGCCCTCGCGGGTGCTGATCGGCGGGACCTCGTGGCCCGGGCCGAAGCGGTCGGCGGCGTCGAGCAGCGCGCGCACGTCGGCCAGGCGCGCCTCGACGAACGAGCGGTCGTGCTCGCCGGCGAACGCGCGCAGCAGCGCCAGGCCCTCCAGCCCGACGAGGTACGCGAGCGGGTGCTGGTAGATGGCGGGGCGGTCGGCGTCCACGCTCGGGACGCTACCGACGCGCCCCGGCGGCCACGAGGCCTTTTCCGGCGGCGCCCGTCAGACGGTGATCGTGGTCATCGGCATCGACGAGTCGACCGGGAAGTCGAAGCTCGACGGCGCCGCCCCGGCGCGCACGACGGCGGAGCCCAGCGCGGCGATCATCGCGCCGTTGTCGGTGCAGTAGCGGATCGGCGGGATGCGCAGGTCGATGCCCGCCTCGGCACAGCGCTTCGCGGCCATGTCGCGCAGCTGGCTGTTGGCGGAGAAGCCGCCGCCCACGACGAGGGTGTCGACGTCGTGCCGCCGGCACGCGGCGATCGTCTTGGCCGTGAGCACGTCGGCGACGGCGGCGGCGAACGACGCGGCGACGTCGGCCGCCGGCACCTCACGCCCGGCGTCGACGCACGCCTCGATCCAGCGCGCGACCGCCGTCTTGAGACCGGAGAAGGAGAAGTCGTAGGCGTGCTTCGCCTGGTCCTTCGCCGCGGTGAGGCCGCGCGGGAAGCGGATGGCCTCCGGGTCGCCCTCGCGCGCGAGCCGGTCGACGTGCGGGCCGCCCGGGTAGGGCAGGCCGAGCAGGCGGCCGACCTTGTCGAACGCCTCCCCCGCCGCGTCGTCGAGCGTGGAGCCGAGCTCGGTGACGTCCGTCGCGACGTCGTCCACGAGCATGAGCGAGCTGTGCCCGCCCGACACCACGAGCGCCATCGTGCGCCCGGAGAACGGGCCGTCGACGAGCTGGTTCACCGCGGCGTGCCCGATGACGTGGTTGACGCCGTACAGCGGCTTGTTCAGGCCGATCGCGAGCGCCTTCGCGGCGGACGCGCCGATCGTCAGCGGGCCGACCAGGCCCGGGCCGGCGGTGACGGCGATCGCGTCCACCTCGGACAGGTCGACGTCGGCCTCGCCCAGCGCGCGGGTGATCGTCGGGACCATCTGCTCGAGGTGGGCGCGGCTCGCGACCTCCGGGATGATCCCGCCGTAGCGCGCGTGCTCGTCCATGGAGCTCGCGACGGCGTCGACGAGGAGCTCGTCGCCCCGGACGAGCGCGACGCCCGTCTCGTCGCAGGAGGTCTCGATGCCGAGGACGAGGGGGTCGCCGACCCCGTGCGCGGATGCCATGGCCCCATTTTGGCACCGGTGCCGGTGCGGTCGTCCCGACCCCCTCCCACCAGCCGTAACACGATGGTGACACCGAACTCACGGCGGGGACACGTGGACGTACTTGGGTTCATCTGAACCTAACCGGCCCCCGGGCCACGGCCACGAAGGAGCACCATGCGTCCTCGAAGCAGCACGGGCACCACGCGCACCCCCGCCACCCGACCTGTCGTCGCCTCGCTCGCCGTCCTCGCGGTCGCGGCCCTCTCGGCCTGCGGCGCCCGGGTGGACGCGGCGGGCGGCGGCGCCTCGGCGTCCGCGGCGGAGGGCTGCGTCGACACGTCGGGCGACACGGTCAAGGTCGGCTTCCTCAACTCGCTGTCGGGCACCATGGCGATCTCCGAGCAGACCGTGCACGACTCGCTCCAGCTGGCCGCCGCGGAGATCAACTCCGGCGGCGGGGTGCTCGGCAAGCAGCTCGAGATCGTCTCCGAGGACGGCCAGTCCGAGCCCACCGTCTTCGCGGAGAAGGCCACCAAGCTCATCACGAGCGACTGCGTCGCGGCCGTGTTCGGTGGCTGGACGTCGGCGTCGCGCAAGGCGATGCTGCCGGTCTTCGAGGCGAACGACTCGCTGCTGTTCTACCCGGTGCAGTACGAGGGGCTCGAGGCGTCCGAGAACATCTTCTACACGGGCGCCACGACCAACCAGCAGATCGTGCCGGCCCTCGACTACCTCAAGGAGCAGGGCACCAAGACGCTGTTCCTCGTCGGCTCCGACTACGTCTTCCCCCGCACGGCGAACAAGATCATCAACGCCTACGCGGAGGCGAACGGCATGGAGGTCGTCGGCGAGGAGTACGCGCCGCTCGGCCACACGGACTTCTCCACCATCGTCAACAAGGTGAAGGCCGCGGGGGCGGACGCCGTCTTCAACACCCTCAACGGCGACTCCAACGTCGCCTTCTTCAAGGAGTACAACAACGCCGGCCTGTCCGCCGACGACATGCCCGTCGTCTCCGTGTCCATCGCCGAGGAGGAGGTGGGCGGCATCGGCGTGGACAACGTCGAGGGCCAGCTCACCGCGTGGAACTACTACCAGACCGTCGACAGCCCGGAGAACGACGCGTTCGTCGAGGCGTTCCAGGCCGAGTACGGCGACGACCGCGTGACCTCCGACCCGATGGAGGCGGCCTACACGTCGCTGTACCTGTGGAAGGCGATGGTCGAGAAGGCGGAGTCGTTCGACGTCGCGGACGTGCAGGCGGCCGCCGACGGCGTCAGCTTCGACGCCCCCGAGGGCACCGTCGTCGTGGACGGCGACAACCACCACGTCGCGAAGACGGCGCTCATCGGGCGCATCGGCGAGGACGGGCTCATCCACACCGAGTGGAGCTCCGAGGAGCCCATCGAACCGGACCCGTTCCTCGAGGGCTACGACTGGGCCGACGGGCTCTCCTGACCGGGGCCCCTGGACACGACATGGACACCCTCCTCTCCCAGCTCTTCGCGGGCCTGAGCCTCGGCTCGGTGCTGCTGCTCGCGGCCCTGGGTCTCGCCCTGACGTTCGGTCAGATGGGCGTGATCAACATGGCCCACGGCGAGTTCATGATGGCGGGCGCCTACACGGCGTTCGTGATCCAGGGGCTGCTCGGCGACCCGGGCGCGAGCCTGCTCGTGTCGCTGCCGCTCGGCTTCCTGGTGGGCGGGGCGCTCGGGCTTCTGCTCGAGGCCACGCTCATCCACCGGATGTATCGGCGCCCGCTCGACACCCTGCTCGTCACGTGGGGCGTCGCGCTGCTGCTGCAGCAGGTGGCGCGCGACGTGTTCGGCGCCCCCAACGTGGACGTGGCCGCGCCGTCCTGGCTGTCGGGGGCGGTCACCGTCGGCGGCCTCGCGCTGCCGAAGACGCGGCTGTTCATCCTCGTGCTGGCGGTGGGGTGCGTCGTCGCGCTGGCGCTCGTGCTGCGGGCCACGCCGCTCGGGCGGCGGATCCGCGCCGTCGTGCAGCACCGTGACCTGGCGGAGGCGTCGGGCATCTCGTCGCGCGCCACCGACCGGCTGACCTTCTTCATCGGCTCGGGCCTCGCGGGCGTGGCCGGCGTCGCGCTGACCCTGCTCGGCTCGGTCGGCCCGACGCTCGGCACCGGCTACATCGTCGACGCGTTCCTCGTCGTCGTCGCCGGCGGCATCGGGCAGATCAAGGGCACCGTGATCGCGGCGACGGCGCTGGGCCTGCTCCAGGCGTTCTTCGAGTACTCCACGACGGCGTCCGTCGCGAAGGTGCTCGTCTTCGTCGTCATCGTCGCGTTCCTGCAGGTACGACCCCAGGGCCTGGTCTCGGTCCGGACGAGGAGCCTGGCATGACCGGCAGCACGAACACCCTCACGGCACGGCTCGCTGTGCTCCTGCGCCCGGGGCGGGCGCGCGCCCTGGCCGGGTTCGGCCTCGCCGCCGTCCTGCTCCTCGCCGTCGCGCCCGTGCTGCTCAGCCCGTTCCGGCTGGGCCTGCTCGGCAAGTTCCTCTGCCTGGCCATGGTGGCCGTCGGCATCGGCCTCGCCTGGGGCCGCGGCGGGCTGCTCACCCTCGGCCAGGGCGTGTACTTCGGCCTGGGCGCGTACGTCATGGCCATGCACCTCAAGCTCGCCGACGCCGGCCCGGGCGGCGTGCCCGACTTCATGCTCCTGTACGGCACCGGCGAGGTGCCCGGCTGGTGGGAGCCCCTGCGCTCGCCCGCCGTCGCGCTCGCCCTCGTGGTGCTCCTGCCGGCCGCGCTCGCCGCCGCCCTCGGCTGGGCCGTCTTCACGCGGCGGGTGCGGGGCGCGTACTTCGCGATCCTGTCGCAGGCGCTCGCCGCCGCGTTCGCCATCCTGCTCGTCGGCCAGCAGCAGACGACGGGCGGCACCAACGGGCTCAACGGGTTCCGGTCGTTCTTCGGCTACGACCTCGCCGACCCGGTCAACCAGCGGATGCTCTACCTGATCGCCGCCGGGGTGCTCCTCGTCATGGTCGTCGTCGCCCGCCAGCTCATGGTGTCGCGGTTCGGCGAGGTCCTCGTCGCGGTCCGCGACCAGGAGGACCGCGTCCGGTTCCTCGGTTACGACCCAGCGGCCGTGAAGACGGTCGTCTACGTGGTCGCGGCCGTGATGGCCGCCGTCGGCGGGGCGCTGTTCGTGCCGATCGTCGGCATCGTCTCCCCCGCCGACGTCGGCGTCGTGCCGTCCATCGGCTTCCTCGTCGGCGTCGCCATCGGCGGCCGGGCGACCCTGCTCGGCCCCGTCCTCGGGTCCGTCGCCGTGAGCTGGGCGCAGACCTCGCTGTCCGAGCAGTTCCCCTCCGGCTGGATCTACCTCCAGGGCACGCTGTTCGTCCTGGTGGTGGCCTTCCTGCCCGGCGGCCTGGCGTCGGTCGTGCCCGCCCTGCGCCGCCGGCGCCGCACCGCCCGCGACGGGCAACCGGGCGCCCCGGCCGAGCCCGACGAGCCGGGTACCGCCCCGGCCTCCGACCTCCTCCCCGAAGGGAGCCGCGCATGACCGGGCAGACGGAGCAGACCGGGCCGACCGAGCAGATCGACCTCGCCGCCGCCGACGCGCTGCTCGGCGGCGACACCGACCGGTTCCGGCACGACTACCTCGAGGTGCGCGGCCTGCGCGTGCAGTTCGGCGGCTTCGTCGCCGTCCGCGACGTCGACCTCACCGTCACGCAGGGCGACCTGCGGTTCCTCATCGGCCCCAACGGCGCGGGCAAGACGACGCTCATCGACGCCGTCACCGGTCTCGTGCGGGCCGCGGCGGGGTCGGCGCGCTTCGGCGGGACGGAGCTGCTGGGGCGCGCCACGCACCGCGTCGCCCGCGCGGGCGTGGGCCGCACGTTCCAGACGGCGAGCGTGTTCGAGCAGCTCACGGTGGTGCAGAACCTCGACATCGCCGCGGGAGCGCGCCGCCGGGCGACGACGATGCTGCGCCGCCGCCGGGGCATCCCGGAGGCGGTCGAGCAGGCGATGGAGACGGTCGGCCTCGCGGCGCTGCGCGACGTGCCGGCGGGCGTCCTCGCGCACGGCCAGAAGCAGTGGCTCGAGATCGGGATGCTGCTGGTGCAGGACGCGCACCTGCTGCTGCTCGACGAGCCCGTCGCGGGCATGACCCAGGCGGAGCGCGAGGAGACCGGAGAGCTGCTGCGCCGGGTCGGCTCGCAGCGGGTCGTCGTGGTCGTGGAGCACGACATGGAGTTCCTGCGCTCCTACGCCGACTCGGTGACGGTCATGCACCAGGGCGCCGTCCTCGCCGAGGGGACCGTCGCCGAGGTGCAGCAGGACCCGGCGGTCGTCGAGGTGTACCTCGGGACCACGACCGTCGACACGGGAACGGAGGCAGGCGCATGATGCTCGAGCTGGCAGGCGTGAGCACGGGGTACGGCCGCACGGCCGTGGTGCACGACGTCGACCTCGCCGTCGCGGACGGCACGCTGACCGCCGTCCTCGGCCACAACGGGGCGGGCAAGACGACGCTCCTCAAGGCGGTGCTCGGCCTGCTCCCCGTGCGCGCGGGGACCGTGCGGCTGGCCGGCGAGGACGTCACGCGCTGGCCCACCCACCGGCGGGTGCGCGCGGGGATCGCGTACGTGCCGCAGGGCCAGCAGTCGTTCGGCCAGCTCACCGCGCGGGAGAACCTGCAGGTGGTGGCCGACGCCCACGGGGCCGCCGGGCGCCGCCGCACCGACGACGCGCTCGACCTGTTCCCGGCGCTGCGCGAGCTGCTCGGCCGCCAGGCAGGGCTGCTGTCGGGCGGGCAGCGCCAGCAGCTCGCCATCGCCCGCGCGCTGGTCACCGGCCCGCGGCTGCTGGTGCTCGACGAGCCCGCCGAGGGCATCCAGCCGAACGTCGTGAGCGAGATCTACGCGGCGATCACGACGCTGACGGCGGCGGGCGGGCTCTCCGCGCTGCTGGTCGAGCAGCACCTCGGCTACGCCGTCGAGCACGCGGCCGAGTACGCCGTGCTCGCGTCGGGGCGCGTGACCCACCGGGGCACGGGCGGCGGCGCGGGCGCCCTCGCCGGCGCCCGCGAGGCGATGGCGCTGTGAGCCGACCCGCCGTGCGAGCCGCCGTCCGAGCCGAGGAGGCACCGTGCACCTGACCCCCGCCGACACCGAGAAGCTGCTGCTCGCCGTCGCGGGCATGGTCGCGCGCGACCGCCTCGCCCGCGGCGTGCGCCTCAACCACCCCGAGTCGGTCGCCCTGCTGTCGTGCTGGGTGATCGAGCGGGCCCGCGACGGCGCCGACGTCCCGACCCTCATGCAGGACGGCCGCGAGGTGCTGGGCCGCGAGCAGGTGATGGACGGCGTGCCCGAGATGCTCGTCGACGTGCAGGTCGAGGCCACCTTCCCGGACGGCCGCAAGCTCGTCACCCTGCACCACCCGATCCCCTGACGTCCCGACCCGACAGGAGGACCCCGTGTCCGCCACCTCGTCCGCCGGCCCCGGCGCGACCCGCGTCGCCCCCGGCCGCCTCGAGCTCAACGTGCGCCCCGACCACGAGCGGCTGCGCCTCGTCGTGGAGAACACCGGCGACCGGCCGGTGCAGGTGGGCTCGCACGTCCACCTGCCCGACGCCAACGAGGCGCTGCGCTTCGACCGTGCCGCCGCGCACGGGTTCCGGCTCGACGTGCCGTCCGGCACGTCGCAGCGGTTCGAGCCCGGCGTGAGCCGCGAGGTCGACGCCGTGACGATCCGCGGCGCGCGCCGCGTGCCGGGCATCCAGCGGGGCAAGCCCGACGGCGGCGCGCTCGGCGCCGTCGTCGCACCGGGGGCCACCGGGCCGCACACCGAGCCGCACGACGACCAGGAGGACTGATGGTCTGGATCGACCGCGAGCGCTACGCGGCCCTGTACGGACCGACCGTCGGCGACCAGCTGCGCCTCGGCGACACCGACCTGTGGATCGAGGTCACGGAGGACCGCACGGTCGGGGGCGAGGAGGCTGTGTTCGGCGGCGGCAAGTCCATCCGGGAGTCGATGGCGCAGTCGACGCGGAGCCGCGCCGCCGGGGCCCTGGACACCGTGATCACGGGCGTCGTCGTCCTGGACTGGTGGGGCGTGGTCCGGGCGGACGTCGGCCTGCGCGACGGCCGGGTCGTCGCGCTCGGCCGCGCCGGCAACCCGGACGTGGCCGACGGCGTGCACCCCGACCTCGTCATCGGGCCGTCCACCGACGTGATCTCGGGCGAGGGCCGCATCCTCACCGCCGGGGGCTTCGACCCGCACGTGCACCTGCTGTCCCCGTCGGCGCTGCACGAGGCGCTGGCCACCGGCATCACGACGGTCGCCGGGGGCGGCACGGGCCCGTCCGAGGGGTCGAAGGCCACCACGGTGACGCCCGGGGCCTGGCACCTGCGGTCCGTGCTGCGCGCGCTGGACCACCTGCCGCTCAACGTGCTGCTGCTGGGCAAGGGCAACACCGTGAGCGCGGACGCCCTGGCCGAGCAGGCCCTGGCCGGCGCCGCCGGGTACAAGGTGCACGAGGACTGGGGCTCCACCCCCGCGGCCCTCGACGCCGCGCTGCGGGCCGCCGACGAGTGGGGCCTGCAGGTGGCGCTGCACTCCGACTCGCTCAACGAGGCCGGGTTCGTGCAGTCCACGATCGACGCGATCGACGGCCGCGGCATCCACGCGTACCACGTCGAGGGCGCGGGCGGCGGCCACGCCCCCGACATCCTCACCATCGCGAGCCTGCCGCACGTGCTGCCGGGGTCGACCAACCCGACCCTGCCGCACACCGTGAACACCGTGGCAGAGCACCTCGACATGCTGATGGTCTGCCACCACCTCAACCCGGCCGTCCCCGAGGACCTGGCGTTCGCCGAGTCGCGCATCCGGGCGTCGACCATCGCCGCCGAGGACGTGCTGCACGACCTGGGCGCCATCTCCATCACGTCCTCCGACGCCCAGGCGATGGGCCGCATCGGCGAGGTGATCACCCGCACCTGGCAGGTGGCCCACGTGATGAAGCACCGGCGCGGGCCGCTGTCGGGCGCGGAGCCGGCAGACAACGAGCGCGCCCGCCGGTACGTCGCGAAGTACACGATCAACCCGGCCGTCGCGCACGGCGTCGACGTCCACATCGGCTCCGTGGAGCCGGGCAAGCTGGCCGACCTCGTGCTGTGGGACCGGCGGTTCTTCGGGGTCCGGCCCGAGCTCGTGATCAAGGGCGGCGTCATCGCGTGGGCGGCGCTCGGCGACCCGAACGCGTCCATCCCCACCCCGCAGCCGGTACTCATGCGGCCGGCGTTCGGCGACGCCGTCGGCGCGGACACCTCGCTCGCGTTCGTCGCGCCGGCCGCGATCGAGGACGGCCTGGCCGGGCGGCTCGGCCTGCGCCGCGAGCTCGCCCCCGTCGCCCCGACGCGCGGCGTCACCAAGGCGGACATGCGCAACAACGACGCGCTGCCGGACATCGACATCCGCCCGGACACCTTCGAGATCCGCGTCGACGGCGACCTGGTGGAGCCCGCCCCCGCGGTGCGCCTGCCGCTCGCCCAGCTCTACGCGATGTTCTAGGCCGCCCGTGACGTCCCTGTCCCCGCACCCCGCCACGGTCGCGCTGCTGCTCGCGGACGCCCGCCTGCCCGGCGGCGGGCACGCCCACTCCGCGAGCCTCGAGCCCGCGCTGCGCGGCGGCCTGCCTCCCGGCGACGTCCCGGCGTGGATGGTCGGGCGCGCGACGACGGTGAGCCTCGTGGAGGCGGGCACCGCGGTGGTCGCCGCGCGGCTGCTCGCCGACGCCGGGCCCGTCACGCACGACGACCAGGCGGGCGACGCGCGTGTCCACACCCGTGTCGACGCGCTGGTGCGCGCCTGGGCCGCGCGCACGCCGTCCCCCGCGCTGCGGGACGCGTCGCGCCTGCTGGGCCGCGGGTACCTGCGGGTCGCGCGCACCCTGTGGCCCCACAGCGCGGCCGTGCGCGTCGTCGCCCGGCACGACGCGGCGACCCGTCGCCGGGAGGGCAAGGGGCACCCGCACGGCACGGGCGGGCTCCCGCGCGCCGTCGTGCTGGGGGCGATCTGCGCGGCGGCCGGTGTCGCGCCGGCGGACGTCGTCCGCCTCACCGTGTACGACGACGCCCAGACGGCGGCGTCGGCCCTGCTCAAGCTCGAGCCGCTGGACCCCCTCGCCCCGGCGCGGTGGGTCCTCGACGCGTGCGCCGCGGCGGAGGAGCACGTGCTCCGCGTCGCGGCGTGCACCACCCCGGAGGACGTCCCTGCCTCCGGCGCCCCGCTGACCGAGGGCTGGGCCGAGGCCCATGCCGTCACGACCCAGAGGTTGTTCCGTGCCTGAGACCACCACGTTCCCCCACGCCCCCGCCCGAGCCCTGCGGCTCGGCGTCGCCGGCCCCGTCGGCGTCGGCAAGTCCTCCCTCATCGCGACCGTGTGCCGGGCGCTGGCCGACGAGCTGGCGATCGGCGTCATCACCAACGACATCTACACCGACGAGGACGCGAGGTTCCTGCGCTCCGCCGGCGTGCTGGACCCCGAGCGCATCCGCGCCGTCGAGACCGGCGCGTGCCCGCACACCGCCATCCGCGACGACGTCACCGCCAACCTGCTCGCCGCCGAGGACCTGGAGCGCGACTTCGCGCCGCTCGACCTCGTCGTCATCGAGTCCGGCGGCGACAACCTCACCGCCACGTTCTCCCCCGCCCTCGTCGACGCGCAGATCTTCGTGCTCGACGTCGCGGGCGGGGGCGACGTCGCGCGCAAGGGCGGGCCGGGCATCGGGCGCGCCGACCTGCTCGTGGTCAACAAGACGGACCTCGCCCCGTACGTGGGCGTCGACGTCGCACGGATGGTCGCCGACGCGTCGGCCGCCCGCGACGGCCGGGACGTCGTGGCCCTGTCGCGCACGGACCCGGCCTCCGTCGCGGCGCTACGGGCGTGGCTCCTCGGCGTGCTGGAGCGGTTCCGCGCCGGGGCGCACGTGGCGCAGGACCCCGGCCCCATGGCGCCGCACTTCCACGCGGACGAGGAGGGCCAGGGCTACCTGCACAGCCACGACGACCCGTCGCACGGGCACGAGCATGAGCACGCCCACGCGCACTGAGGTGCGCCGCACGCTGGTCGAGGTCCTCCCGGCCACCGTGCCGGGCGCGCCCGTGCGGGTCCGGACCCGAGACGGCCTGCTCGCGGCGCGGACCGTCGCGCGCGGCGCGGTGCACGCCGAGGTCGCGCTGGTCGCGACCGGCGCGGTGCTGCTCGGCGGCGACCACGTGGCCGTGCAGGTGCGCGTCGCCGACGGGTGCGCCCTCACCCTCACCGACGTCGGCGGCACGGTCGCGTACGACGGCGAGGGCCGGCCGTGCCGCTGGGACGTGGACGTGCGCCTCGGCGCCGGCGCGCGGCTCGACTGGGAGGGTCTGCCGTTCGTGGTGGCCACGGGCGCGGACGTGACCCGGTCGACGGACGTGCGGCTCGGCCCGGGCGCGCGGCTGCGGCTGCGCGAGACCATCGTGCTGGGGCGCGACGGCGAGCATGGCGGCCGCGTGGTGCTGCGGTCCGGCGTGCACGACGACGGCGGGCCGCTGCTGGTCGAGGAGGTCGTGGCGGCCGGCGAACGCCCCGTGCCGGGCGTCCTGGCCGGGACGCGCGTGATCGACACGGTCGTCGACCTGCGAGCCACCGCCGACGACGAGCCGCTGGACGGATCCGGGGGCGATCGTGTGGCCGACCACCGCGTGCCGACGGCGGACAGCGCGGTGACGCTGCGCCTGGAGCGCGGCGGCACGCTGACCCGCTGGCTCGGGCCCGCCGCTCATCTCAGCCCGTTGCACCGGTCTCACCCCGTACCGGACCGTCCGGATCCGGTGCCGTCCGTACCGCCCCTCGCCCGTCTGGAGCACGCATGACCCGCACCGCCCTCGTCGTCGCCGCCCTGCACGTCGTGGGGATCCTCGGTCTCGCCGCGACCCTCGCCGTCGACGGCGGTGCCGGCGCGATCACGCTGGTCATGGCCCTCACCGCGTACGGGTTCGGCCTGCGGCACGCCTTCGACGCCGACCACATCGCGACGATCGACAACACCACGCGCCGCCTCGTGCGCGAGGGGCGCGACGCCCGCGGCGTGGGCCTGTGGTTCTCGCTCGGGCACTCGACGGTGGTCGTGGGCGCCGCGCTGCTCCTCACCGTCGGCGCGCAGGCCCTGGCGCCGGTGCTCGAGGACGAGTCGTCGCCCTGGCGCCGGTTCACCGGCGTGTGGGGGCCGGTCGTGTCGGGCACGTTCCTGCTGACGATCGCCGTCGTCAACGTGCTGCTGCTGCGTCGCGCCCTGCGGGCCGGCCGCAGCGCGGGCGGCGACGCGGACGGCGGCGACGGCCACCGTCACGACCTCGGCCCCGTCGACAGCCCCGTCGGCGGCCCGGTCTCGTGGGCCCTGCGCCGCTTCGCCTGGGCCACCGACCGCCCGGGCCGCATGTACGGCGTCGGCCTCGTGTTCGGGCTGGGGTTCGACACCGCGACGGAGATCGGCCTGCTCGCGATGACGGCGTCGGCGGCCCTGGGGCAGGTGCCCTGGTACGCGCCGCTGCCGCTGGCGGTGCTGTTCGCCGCCGGGATGTCTCTCCTCGACTCCCTGCAGGGCTCGGCCGCCCGGCGCGCGTACGCCCAGGCCGGGACCGGAGACGCGACCCGCGGGCGCCTGCGCTACGACGTGCTGGTCACGGGGGTGTCCGCGGCGGCCGCGGTGGGGATCGGAGGGGTCACTCTCCTCCAGGTCGCGGCAGAGCACGTGCCGGCGCTGTCCGGGCTGCCCGGCGCCGCCGTCGGCCTCGAGCCCTACGGCCTCGTCCTCGCCGGGGTGCTACTGGTCGCGTGGCTGGTCGCCCTGCTCCGCCTCCGCCAGCCGCGCGTCGAGGTCTGACAGCACGTCCCGCCCTCGGGACGACAGGTGGACCCGGATCACGCGCCGGTCGAAGGTGTCGACCTCGCGGAACGCCAGCGCGCGCGTCACCAGGGCGTCCACGCGACGGCCGAGCGTCGCCTTGTCGGTGACCGTCGCGGCGCGAAGCTCCGACATCGTGGCCCCCGGCCGGCGCGCGAGCGCGTCCAGCACGAGCCACTCGTCGACGGTGCAGCCCGCGTGCGCCAGGACGTCGGCGGCGCGGCGTGCTGCCCGACGGCCGGCGAGGACGGTGTCGCGCAGCGCGCCCGCGGGCACGACAGTCGTGGTGCGCCCTGCACGTGGTGCCGTCCGCATGCTGACCCGCCTTCCCTCGCGCTCGTACACTACCGGCCATCACAGGCCGGGGCCCGGGGCAGGGCCCCTCGCGCGGACGGGACGTCATGTCGGACTTCGTCGTCGGCGTCCTGCTGCACTTCCAGGGGCCGGGCGGGATCTACGGCCCCTCGTGCCAGGCCGTCACGGAGCTCGCCGTCGCCGAGCTCAACGCCACCGGCGGCATCCTCGGGCGCCCGGTGCGCGCCGAGCTGCTGGACGCCGGTCAGCCGGCCGCCCAGCTGCGCCGTCGGCTGGGGGCGGCGCTCGACGCCCGGCGCATCCACGCGCTCACCGGGTGGCACACGTCGGCGGTGCGGCACGCCGTCGTCCCGGTGGTGCAGCGGCGCGTCCCGTACGTGTACCCGGCGGCGTACGAGGGCAGGGAGACCCGCCCGGGCCTCTACGTCACCGGCGAGGTGCCGTCGGCGCAGCTCTTCCCCGCGATCACCCGGCTGCGGGCGGAGGTCGGTGCGCGGCGGTGGTTCGTCGTCGGGGACGACTACGCCTGGCCCCGCGGCACCTACGCGGCGCTGGCCCCGCAGCTCGCCGGGCTCGGCGCCGGGTTCGCGGGCGCGCGCTTCCTGCCGGAGCAGGGCGCGAGCGACGCGCAGCTCGCGGCCACCCTCGCGGAGGTGGAGCGCTCCGGCGCCGAGGGTGTGCTGCTGCTGATGGTGGGGCAGAACGGGGTGCGGTTCAACCGCCTGTTCGCCCGGCGAGGCCTGCACGAACGGGTCGTGCGCCTCAGCACGCTCATGGAGGAGAACATGCTCATGGGCAGCGGCACCGGGGCGACGGCGAACCTCTACTCGGCCGGCGGCTGGTTCCGCAGCCTCGCGACCGGCGAGGCCCTCGACCTGGTGGGTCGGTACACGGCGCACCACGGGCTGCACGCGCCCGCCGTCGGCGCGGCCGCGGAGGCCTGCTACGAGGGGATCCTCGCGCTGCGGTCGATCGTCGAGCGGGCGGGCAGCGCCGCCGTCGCAGCGACGGACCGCTCCGTGGACGGCCTCGCCTACGAGGGGCCGCGGGGCCTGGTCCGGTTCCACGGCAACCACGCGGAGCAGAGGCTGTACCTCGCGCGGGCCGACGGGTTCGACTTCGAGCCCCTCACGACGCTGTGAGCCGTGCCGTTGTGGTTCACGTCACGGCCGAGCGCGGAATCATGCGTCTGCATCGATCTGTTACGGCAACCATGACCGAGACCCTCACGCACCCGTCCACGTCCCTCGCCGTCGGCGACGACGTGGCGGACCTCCTGTTCCGCTCCGCCCGCACCACCTCCCTGTGGACCGACGAGCCCGTCACCGACGAGCAGCTCACGTCCGCCTGGGACCTGGCGAAGTTCGGGCCGACCGCGATGAACACGCTGCCCCTGCGCGTGCTCGTGCTGCGCTCGGGCGAGGCCCGCGAGCGCCTCGTGACCCACATGGGCGGCAACAACAAGGAGCGCGTCGCGAACGCGCCCGTCTCCCTCGTCCTGGCCGCCGACCCGGCGTTCCACCAGCACCTCGACACCCTGTTCCCCGCCTACCCGGGCATGAAGGACCAGCTGGAGCCCGCCGCGGACGTCCGCGAGCAGATGGCCCGCAACAACGCCCTCATCCAGGCCGGGTACCTCATCGTCGGCCTGCGCGCCGCCGGCCTCGCCGCCGGCCCGATGAACGGCATGGACTTCGACGGTGTCGACGCCGAGTTCTTCGCCGAGTCCGGCTGGAAGTCGTTCCTCGTCATCAACGTCGGCCACGCCGAGGGCGAGGGCTCGCCGTACCCGCGCGCCCCGCGCCTGTCCTTCGACGAGGTCGCGCAGGTCCTCTGACCCGACCGCCGCACGTCGTGAGCGGGCGGTGGGCCCCTCTTCCGGTCGGGAGAGGGGCCCGCCGCCCGCTCACGACGTTCCGCGCCTCGGCGTGCTCAGGGGCGTGCGCCCGTGGCCACCGGCCGCGACGGGTCGTTCGACCACTGCGACCAGGACCCCGGGTACAGAGCGGCCGGGATGCCCGCGCACGCCAGCGCGGCGATCTCGTGCGACGCCGTCACGCCCGACCCGCAGTAGACGCCGACGGCGAGCACGTCGTCGGCCTCGCCGGTCGCGCTCAGGCCGAGGTCGGCGAACCGCCCCAGGAGCGACTCCTCGTCGAGGAACGTGCCGTCCTCGCGCAGGTTCTCCGCCGTCGGGGCGCTCACGGCTCCGGGCACGTGACCCGCGCGCGGGTCCACCGGCTCGGTCTCACCCCGGTAGCGCTCGGCGGCCCGCGCGTCCAGCAACGTCCCGGTCTCGGCCAGCTCCGCCGCGTCGTCGGCGTCGAGCACGGGCAGGTGGCCCGGACGGACGACCAGGTCCCCCGGCGCGCGCGTGACGTCGCCGCTCTCCAGCGCGTAGCCCGCGCGCACCCAGGCGGACAGGCCGCCGTCGAGGATGCGGACGTCGGCCACGCCGAAGTAGCGCAGCAGCCACCAGGCCCGCGCCGCGGACGTGCCGCCCACCGTGTCGTACACGACGACGCGGGACGAGCCCCGCAGCCCCCAGGCCCGCGCGCTGCGCTGGAACGACGACGCCGACGGCAGCGGGTGGCGGCCCTCCTCCGGCGACGCCTCGGCGGCCAGCTCGGACTCCAGGTCCACGTAGACGGCGTCGGGCAGGTGCCCCTCGAGGTAGCGCTCGCGGCCGTCGGTCATGCCGAGCGCCCAGCGGACGTCGAGCAGCACGGGGGCGCCGTCGGCCGGGTCGGGCCCGGCGCTCAGCCGCAGGTCCGCCGCGAGCTCCGCGACCGTGACGAGCACCCGCGAGCGCGGCGTGTCCTCGCGGGTCACGACGCCGTCCCCCGCAGGTCGAGCCGCATCGTGAAGGCGTCCTTGTCCTCGGGCTGGTAGTACCGCCTGCGCAGCCCGATCCGCTCGAAGCCGTACTTCTCGTACAGCGCCAGCGCGGGCGCGTTGTCGACCCGTACCTCGAGCAGGACCGCCCCGGCGCGGAGCTTGCGCGCGCGCTCGACCAGCGCCTCCAGCAGCGCGCGCCCCACGCCGTGCCGCTGGTAGTGCGGGTCCACGCCGATCGTCATGATCTGCGCGTCGTCGCCGTCGAACCACAGGCCTGCGTACCCGACCACCGGCTTCGGCCCGATCCCGTACACCGCGACGGCGTCCGGCCCCGCGGGCTCCGCGACGACGTACCAGCGGCCGAGCGCGGCCAGCTCGTCGGCGAGCATCCCGTACGTCCACGCCCCGGCGCCGAACAGCACCCGCTCGAGCTGGAGCACGCGGTCGAAGTCCGCGCTGCCCAGCGGTCGCAGCCGGCACGACGGCGCGTACACCTGCTGCACGGTACGGGGCAGGTCCGGGGCGGGGCGCTCGGGCTCGGCGGCGACGGGCTCCGTCGTCGGCTCTGTCGTCGGGTCGGAGGTCGGCTGCTCGGTGCTCATGCCGGGCTCCCGGTCGCGGGCACGAGGCGCGCCGGCGCGGGCTCCTGCACGTCGGGCCGGCGCAGGTACAGCGGCTCGGTGGGCAGCTCCTCGCCGGCGGCGCGGCGGGCGAGAGCGACGCGCGCGAGCACGGCGGCGTCGGG
This sequence comes from Isoptericola variabilis, assembly GCF_050311655.1. Classification (GTDB taxonomy): domain Bacteria; phylum Actinomycetota; class Actinomycetes; order Actinomycetales; family Cellulomonadaceae; genus Isoptericola; species Isoptericola variabilis. The sequence continues at coordinate 115,215 of NZ_JBNOZM010000001.1, read as the reverse complement.
CACGAGCGGCCCGTCGTCGTCGGCGGGCAGGTGCTCGGGGAAGAGGGCCGCACCCTCCCCCACGACGACGAGACGACCGCCGTCGGCGGGCGCGTCCGCGAGGCGGGCGGCGACGTCGGCGGCCTTGTCGACGCCCGGGCCGGCCAGCGTCTCGACGACGGGGACCGCGTGCGGACCCTCGTGCGCGACGACGCGGTAGTGCGCCCAGTAGACCTCCTTGCGGCGGGCGTCGGTCGCGACGAGCACCTCGTCGCCCGGCGTCAGCCCCAGGTCGGCGACCGCCTGCACGGCCAGCGCGTCGACGCTCGGCACGCCGAGCACGTCGATCCCGAGCGCGAGCGCCAGCGTGCGCGCCGTGACCAGCCCCACGCGCAGGCCGGTGAACGGCGCGGGCCCGGTGCCCACCGCGACGGCGGTGAGGTCGGTGCGGTCCAGGCCGGCGTCGGCGAGCGCCGCGTCGATCAGCGGGGCCAGCGACTCGGCGTGCCGGCGGCGCTCGTCGGCCGAGCGTGCGGCGAGGCGTGCGCCGTCGTCGTCCACGAGGGCGACGGCGACGGCTGCGGAGGTGTCCAATGCGAGAACTGCCACGGCCTCAGCCTACGTTTCCCGCGGCCCGGCCGGGGGACGCATCGTCGGTGCTGAATTGATCCTCGAACGCGGCCTTGGAGGATCAGTTCAGCACGCTCGATTCCTCGACCGGGTCAGCGCGCGGTGAGCGCGGCCAGGTCGACGCCGGCCCAGCGGGCGCCGACGCCGCGCAGCGTCGCGTGCCGCGTCCCGGCGCCGGGGTCGGCCTCGTCGTCGGCAGCCACCTCCGCGTCGGGGCCGTCGGCCGCGCCGGCCGCGGTGCCGCGCGGGCGCTCCAGGTCGATCTCGAGCCGGTCGTCGGTGAGCGCCTCGGCCAGCCCGCGACCCCACTCGACGACGGTGACGGACTCGTCCAGCGACGAGTCCAGGTCCAGCGCGTCCAGCTCTCCCAGCCCGCCGAGCCGGTAGGCGTCCACGTGCACCAGCGCCGGGCCGCGCGAGCCGTCCTCGCGCGGCAGCGGCGGGTGCTCGCGCGCCACGATGAACGTGGGCGACGCGACCTGCCCCCGCACCCCCAGCGCGGCCCCGAGGCCCTGGGTGAGCGTCGTCTTGCCCGCCCCCAGGTCCCCCGTGAGGATCACCAGGTCACCCGCCCGGAGCACCCCGGCGAGGGCCGCTCCCAGCGCCCGGGTCGCCTCCGCGTCCGGCAGGTCCGTCTCCGTGCGCACGACGACGTCGCTCACCGCTGCCCTTCCTTCCTGCTGCCGTTGTCGGTCCCGTCGCCCGGGCCCGTGTACACGCGCACCGCGCGCGCCCCGATGCCCGTCACGATCTCGTAGCTGATGGTGCCCGCCGCGCGGGCCCAGTCCTCCGCGTTCGGCACGACCGCGCCGCGCTCCACGCCGTCGGACGCCCCGAACAGCGTCACGACGTCGCCCTCGCGCTCGGTCGCGTCCGGCCCGAGGTCGAGCACGAACTGGTCCATGCACACCCTCCCGGCCACGCGCAGCACCCGTGCTCCGGCCGCGGAGCCGACGCCCACCGGCCCGCCGACGCCGAGGCCGCCGCCCGACGCGTGCCGCTGGATGCCGTCCGCGTAGCCCAGCGGCACCACCCCGAGCCGCGTGTCCCGCGGCGTCGTGTAGTGGTGCCCGTACGACACCCCGTGGCCGGCCGGTACGTCCTTGACGGTGGCGAGCCGCGCCTGCAGCGTCATCGCCCCGCGCAGCCCGTAGTCGCCGGGGGCGCCGAGCTGCGGCACCGGCGAGTGCCCGTAGACGGCGATGCCGGGGCGCACGAGGTCGTAGTGCAGGCGGGGGTCGGTGAGCACGGCGGCCGAGTTCGCGAGGTGCCGCACCTCGAGCGACGCGCCGGAGGCCTCGACCACGGCGACCGCGGCGTCGAACGCCGCCGCCTGGAGCGCGATCGACGGGTGGCCGGGCTCGTCCGCGCACGCCAGGTGCGACATCACGCCGACCACCCGCAGCACGCCCTCGGCCTGGAGCGCGGCGGCCCGCCGGACGACGTCCGGCAGGTCGGCGGGCATGATCCCGCTGCGGCCGAGGCCGGTGTCGACCTTGAGGTGCACGCGCGCCGGCTCGCCCGCGGCCCGCGCCCCGGCGGCCACCTCGTCCAGCGCCCACGGCGCCGCGACCCCGACGTCCACGCCCGCCGCCACGAGCCGGTCGAACGGCGCGCCGGGCGTCGCGAGCCAGGTGAGCACGCGGGCGTCGGCGGTCGTGACGCCGCCGGCGCGCAGCGCGAGCGCCTCGGCGGGCACCGCCGTGCCGAGCCAGGTCGCGCCGCCGGCGAGCGCCGCCCGCGCCACCGGGAGCATCCCGTGCCCGTACCCGTCCGCCTTCACCACGGCCATCACCGCGGCGCCGGGGGCGTGCCCGGCCAGGGCGCGCACGTTGTCGCGCACGGCGGACAGGTCGACGACGGCGCGGGCCAGCGCGTCGTCGGGGAATGCGGGGAGGGACGGGTCGGCCGGCGCGGCGGGGGTGGTGTCGGTCGGGACCTCGGACGGGACCTCGGTGCTCACGGTCATCGATTCTCTCACCGCGGGCCGTCGGCCCCGGCGTGCTCGCCACCGGGCCACGCGGCGAGGCGGCGGCGGGAGCGGAACTCGCGCGGCTCGCCGCTGAGCGGGTCGACGAACGCCAGCGAGCGGGCGAGCAGCTGCAGCGGCCGGTCCGGGTCGTCGGGGGCGTCCGCGCGCAGCACCGGCCAGAACGGGTCGTGCAGCAACGGCAGCCCGAGGGACGCCATGTGCAGGCGCAGCTGGTGCGTCTTGCCGGTGCGCGGCTCGAGCCGGTAGAGCCCGAGCCCGCGGTCCTCGTCCCGCGCGACGAGCGTCACCCGCGACTCGGCGTTCGGCTCCCCCGGCTCCTCCTGGGCGCGCACCACGCCCCGGTGCTTGACGATGCGCGAACGGACCGTCGTCGTCCCGTCCCGGTCGATCGCCGAGCCCGGCGCCGGAAGCGGCGCGACCGCCTCGTAGACCTTCCGCACGGCACGGTCCTGGAACGCCGTCTGGTACGCACCGCGCACCTCGGGCCGCACCGTGAGCACCAGGACGCCCGCGGTGGGCCGGTCGAGCCGGTGCGCGGGCACCAGCTCGGGCAGGTCGAGCGTGGCGCGCAGGCGCACGAGCACCGTGCGGGTCACCCACCGCCCGCGCGGCATCGTGGCGACGAGGTGCGGCTTGTCCACGACGAGCAGGTCGTCGTCGCGGTGCAGCACCTCCAGCTCCGCGAGGGCGGGCACCTCCGGCTCGTCGGCGGGCGGGTCGCGGTAGAGATAGAGGAACCCGCGCGGCTCGTACGGCGTCGCGTCGTCGACGACGGCGCCCCCGCCCGTCACCACCTCGCCCGCGGCGAGCTTCTCCCGCAAGCGCGCGACGTCGCCCGCGTCGCGGCCGAACCGCTCCAGCAGGTACTGCGCCGCCGTCGCGTACCGGGCGACGCTGGCCGCGTCGTGGGGCAGCACGAGGCGCGTGGGGTTGAGGCCGGCGCGCACGGGCAGGGGCGGGACGTGCTTGCGCGGGCGGTGCTCGCGCGATCCTGGTGGCACCGGACCATTGTCGCGCGCGGCATGATGGGCCGTATGAGCCTCTACGACATCCCGTTCGAGCGCATGGACGGCACGGCGACCACGCTCGCGGAGCACCGGGACGACGTCGTGCTGGTGGTCAACGTCGCCTCGCGGTGCGGGCTCACCCCGCAGTACGAGGCGCTGGAGCAGCTGCAGAAGTCGTACGCCGACCGCGGGTTCACCGTGATCGGCTTCCCGTCCAACCAGTTCCTCCAGGAGCTGTCCACCGACGAGAAGATCGCCGAGTTCTGCTCCACCACCTACGGCGTCACGTTCCCCGTGGTCTCGAAAATCCGCGTGAACGGCCGGCACACCCACCCGCTGTACGTCGAGCTGAAGAAGACCTCCGACGCCGGCGGGCACGACGGCCGCATCCGGTGGAACTTCGAGAAGTTCGTCGTGCTGCCCGGCGGCGACGTGCACCGGTTCTCCCCGCAGACCGTCCCCGACTCCCCCGACATCGTCGGCCTGATCGAGAAGGCGCTGCCCCGCTAGACGCCTCCTGGGCCTTCCGCGTCCGCCCTCGGCAGCGACGCGAGCAGGGTCTCGAGCGCGTCGGCCACGCGGGCCTGGTCCGCGTCGCTCAGCACGTCGAGCAGCCGTTCCTCGTGCTCGAGCAGCTCGCGCACGACCCGCTCCACCGTCGCGTGACCGGCGTCCGTCAGCGTGACGGCGACCGCGCGCGGCCCGGTGGACGACGACGACCGTGCCACCAGCCCGGCGGCCTCGGCCCGGGCCACCCGCTGCGAGATCGCCCCCGCGGTGACAAGGCACCGGGCCGCGAGCTCCCGCGTCGTGAGCGTCCAGGGATCGCCCGCCCGGCGCAGCGTGCTCAGCAGGTCCAGGGCCGCCGTGTCGACCCCGAGCCGTGCGAGGGTGCGTCGACGCTCGTCGGCGAGCAACTTCGCCACCCTCCACAGCGGCGTGATGACCCCGATCGACGACGTCGGGACACCGGGCAGCTCACGCTCCCAGGCCTCGGCGATCCGCGCGGACGGGAGCGCGGCCACCCCGTCCAGGGGTCCGGGGCCGGGCGGCCCCACGACGGGTTCGGACATGCGGGCTCCTGTACGCTGGCGACGACGTTTAGGTCTAAACATACCGGGGGCCCCCATGACCCGCACCGTTCTCGTGACCGGCGGCACCGGCGGCATCGGCCGCGCCGTGGCGCGCACGTTCGCCGCGGCGGGCGACGACGTCGTCCTGTCTGGCCGCCGGCCCGGGCCGCTCGCGGACGCCGCCGCCGACACCGGCGCGCGCGGCGTGCGCTGCGACCCCGCCGACCCCGCGGACGTCGAGCGCCTGGTGGCGGAGGTCGGCCGGCCCGTCGACGTGCTCGTCGCCCTCTCCGGCGGCAACACCGACTTCGACTCCCCGGCCGAGGGGACCCGGTCGCTCGACGCGGTGGCGGAGGCGTGGCGGGCGAACCTCGACGCCAACCTGCTGTCGACCGTCCTCGTCTCGACCGCCGCGCTGCGCGAGATGCCGCCCGGCGGGTCGGTCGTCACCGTGGGCTCGATCGGCGCGGAATACGCCGGCACCTCCTACGGCGTCGCGAAGGCCGCGGTCCAGGCGTGGACCGCGGGCCTGTCCGCCGAGGTGGGCCCCCGAGGGATCACCGTGAACTGCGTGTCCCCCGGATACGTCGAGGGCACCGGCTACTTCAAGGGACGCCTCGCCCCCGAGCGGCGGGAGTCGCTCGTGGCCGCGACGCACGACCGGCGTCCCGGCCGCCCGGACGACGTCGCCGCCCTCGTGGCCTACCTCGCGTCGCCCGGCGCACGGCACGTGACCGGCCAGACCCTGCACGTGAACGGGGGCGCGTTCACCACGCGGTGAGCGGTCACGGTCGTGGCGCGGTGCCGACCGCCCCTGTGGGCACGGGCCTCCCCAGGTGCAGCCAGCGCTCGGTGACGACGTAGCCGAGCGCCTCGTTCGCACGCCGTGATGCCACGTTGTCCCCGGCGCCACCGGTGCCGAAGACGGCGTGCCCGGCGTCGGCGAGCGCCATGACCGCGGCCCCCTTGACGGCGGTCGCCAGCCCTCGCCGTCGGGCCGCGGCGCGCGTCACGGTGAAGTCGATCTCGACGCGGTCCGCCGCCGGGTACAGCACCGTCGCGGCGTCCAGACGGCCGCCCGCGGCGAACGCACCGAACGCCCATCGCTCCCCCGCGCCCAGCTGTGCCGCGAGCGCAGCGGCGTCGGGCACGTCGTGCGACGTCGCGACGGTCACCGGGTAGTCGGCGGCGGCCCCGGCGTCGAGCGCGGCGAGCGCGGCCGCGTCGTCAGGCGCGAGCGCCCGGACCGTCCACCCCGCTCTCTGCCCGGCGTCGACGGCGGCACGGCACGTGGCCAGCACCTCGGGCGTGACGGTGAGCCGGGCGCCCCACGACTCGGAGACGACACGGGCCCCGGCGTCGAGGAGGCGGGCGGCCTCCGGGTCGTCGGAGCGCAGCACTCGCACGGCCGGGAGGTTCGTCGTCACCGGCGCACCGTACCCGCGCTGAGCGGCACCGGTCATGCCCTTTCTGGCCGCGCGTGCAGTCGACCTCGGGTCTGCGTCAGACAGCGGCCAGGAGGTCCCCGATCTCGCCGGGCACGGCGTGCGCGACGTCGAGGGCGGCCACGGGCCCGCCGGGGTTCGCGCGCTGGGCGGCACGACCGTGCACCAGCGCCGCGGCGGCGGCGACCTCGGCCGCGAGCGCCGGGTCCTCGACGACGTCGCGCGACCGGGCCGCGAGCATCGCGCCGAGCACCCCGGCGAGGACGTCGCCGGCGCCCGCCGTGGCCAGCCACCCGGGCCCGTCGGCCTGCGCCCAGGCGACGCCCGGTCCCGCGACGACGGTCACACCGCCCTTGAGCAGCACCGTCGCGCCCGTGAGCTCATGCGCGCGGCGTGCCCAGCGCAGCGGCTCGGCCTCGACGTCCGGCCTGCGCACGTCCTCGCCGCGCGAGCGCAGCAGCGCCGTCAGCTCGCCCGCGTGCGGGGTGAGCACGAACCACGCCGGGACGCGCTCGTCGAGCAGGCCCAGCCCGCCGGCGTCGACCACCGCGGGCACGGGCCCGCCCGCCGTCCCGGCGAGCCGGCCGGCCGCCGCGGCGAGGCACGCCCGCCCGCGCTCATGCTGACCGTCGTCCAGGCCGTCGGCCTCCCCCTCGTGCGCGGTCTCCGGGTCGCCGGGGATGCCCGGCCCCACGACCCACGACTGCACGCGGCCGGGCGCGGTGACGACCTCGGGCCGGGCGTCGAGCACCCGGCCGCCCACCTCGGCCGAGCCCCGGTAGCGCACCATCCCGGCCCCGGTCCGTACGGCGGCGGTCGTCGTGAGCACCGCCGCGCCGGGGTACGTCGCCGTTCCCGCCACGACGCCGACCACGCCGCGCGTGTACTTGTGGTCCGCGGCGCCGGGCACGGGCCACGACGCGCCGACGTCGGCCGGCTCCAGCCGCCGCACGGCCGACGGGCCGGCGCCGTCCGGCCGGAGGTCCAGGCCGATGTCCACGACGCTCACCTCGCCCGCGAGCCTTGCCGCCGGCGGCAGCAGCAGGCCCGGCTTGACCGCGCCGAACGTCACCGTGCGGTCCGCCGGCAGCACCGGACCGGCCACCGCGCCGTCGTCGACTCCGATGCCCGACGGCACGTCCACCGCCACCACCCACGGCCGGCCGTCCGCCGTCGCAGTGAGCGGGCCGTCGGCCCCGGCACGCCGGTCGATGCGGGCCACGAGCCCGCTCGCAGCATCCTGGGCGAGTCCGCGCAGCGGCCCCCGCGCCCCGATGCCGACCAGGCCGTCGAGCACGACGTCGGCGCGGGCGGCGTCGTCGGCCACCGCGTCCAGTCGCTCGGGCGCGGCGAAGAGCTCGACGACGCGGCCGCCGGCGAGCTCCAGCGCCGCCCGACCGCCGGCGTGGAACCGCTCGGCGACCAGCACCGCCGTCACCGCGAGCCCACGCCGCGCGAGCACGGCGCCCGCGTGCAGCGCGTCGCCACCGTTGTTGCCCGCCCCCGCGAGCACCACGACCCGCGCGCCGCGCACCGGCCCCCGGCGCGCGGCGACTTCGCGCAGCACGTGCACGGCGAGCGCGAACGACGCCCGCTCCATCAGGGGGACCCCGGCCTCGAGCAGCGGCTCCTCGGCGGCGCGGACGTCGGCGGCGGTCCAGGCGGAGATCATGGGACGCATCCTGCCGCGCCCCGCCGCGCCCCGCAGCGTCGCCCCAGGTCGAGGCATAGGCTCTGGCCCATGCGATTCGGACTCTTCATCCCGCAGGGCTGGCGCCACTCGCTCACCGACATCCCCCCGGAGCAGCACTGGGAGACGATGCTGTCCCTGCTCCACTACGCCGACAACGCCGCGGCCGGCGAGCCGATCCCCGGTGGCCCCTGGGCCTGGGACTCGGTCTGGGTGTATGACCATTTTCATACCGTTCCGGTCCCCAGCACCGAGGCGACGCACGAGGCGTGGACGCTCATGGCGGCGTTCGCGGCCGCGTCCCAGCGCGTGAAGCTGGGCCAGATGTGCACGTGCATGTCGTACCGCAACCCCGCCTACCTGGCGAAGGTCGCCTCCACGGTGGACGCGATCTCCGGCGGCCGCGCCCAGCTCGGCATCGGGGCGGGCTGGTACGAGCACGAGTGGCGTGCCTACGGCTACGGCTTCCCCCGCGCGGGCGAGCGTCTGCGTGCGCTCGACGAGGGCCTGCAGATCATCACGCAGATGTGGCGCACCGGGTCGTCCGGGAAGTTCGACGGCGAGACGTACCAGGTGGACGGCGCCCTCTGCTACCCCCAGCCGCTCCAGCAGCTCCCGGTGGGCGACGGCGGCGCCGAGGTGCCGAGCATCCCGCTGTGGGTGGCAGGCGGCGGCGAGAAGAAGACGCTGCGCATCGCCGCGCGGTTCGCGCAGTACACGAACTTCGCGGGCGACCCGGAGACGTTCGCCCACAAGTCGTCCATCCTCGAGCAGCACTGCCGCGACCTGGGCCGCGACTTCGGCGAGATCACCCGGTCCTCGGACTACAACGTGGTGATCGGCGAGAACCAGGCCGAGGTGGACGACCGCTTCGCCTGGATCGAGTCGCACTTCCGCAAGCACGCGCCCGGCGAGAAGGGCGAGCAGGAGATCGCGAACTGGCGCAACGGGCCGCTCGTCGGCACGCCGGAGCAGATCGTGGAGAAGCTCTCGGGGCTGCGCGACCTCGGCATGACGTACGCCATCACATACTTCCCGAACGCCGCGGCCGACCGCGACCAGATCGAGCTGTTCCAGCGCCAGGTCATCCCCGCGCTGCAGGACTGACGGGGTGCCGCGCCACGAGATCGACCTGCCGGACGGTCGGCGGCTCGTCGTGCACGACGACGGCCCGCCGTCTGCCGACGCCGTCGTCTGGCACCACGGGTCGCCGCAGTCCGGCGAGCTGCTGCCCCCGGTCGTCGGGGCCGCCCGGGCGCGCGGGCTGCGGGTGGTCTCCGCGGCCCGCGCCGGGTACGGCGGCTCCGCTGCCCACCCCGGGCGCACCGTGGCGGACGCCGCGTCGGACGTGGCGCACGCCCTCGACGCCCTCGGCGTGGCCCGGTGCGTCGCCGTCGGCGCCTCCGGCGGCGGTCCGCACGCCCTGGCCCTCGCCGCGCTCCGGCCCGACCTGGTGTCCGGCGCGGTGACCCTCGCCGGCGTCGCGCCGTACCCCGGGCCCGAGCGCGACGAGCCGTGGTTCGCCGGGATGGCCGACGACGGCGGCCTGCGCTCGGCGCTCGACGGTCGGGAGGCGCGGGAGCGACACGCCGAGACGGCGGAGTTCGACGAGTCCAGCTTCACGGCCGACGACTACGCGGCGCTGGCGGGGACCTGGGCCTCGCTCGGGGACGACGCCTCGCGGTCCGGCCAGGCGTGGCCGGGCGGGCAGGTCGACGACGACCTCGCGTTCGTGCGGCCCTGGGGCGTCGAGCTGGGCGACGTGACGGCCCCCGCCCTGGTCGTGCAGGGCGGCGCCGACCGGGTCGTGCCGTGCCACCACGCCGACCTGCTGCTCGACGCCCTCCCCGCCGCGGAGCTGTGGCTGCGCCCACGGGACGGCCACGTCAGCGTGCTCGCCGCGCTGCCGGTCGCGCTCGACTGGTGGCGGGCCCTCGCCTGAGGGCCCGTCCGGCGGGCGCGCTCAGCCCTCCGCCACCACCATGGCCGACGCGATGCCGGCGTCGTGCGAGATGGACAGGTGCCAGGCCTTGACGCCCAGCTCGTCGGCGCGGGCCTGCACGGTGCCCCGCAGCTCGACCTCGGGCGGCCCGCCGACCGTGCGGTGCACCGTCGCGTCGTGCCAGTGCAGGTTCCCCGGGGCACCGAGCGCCTTCGCGATGGCCTCCTTGGCCGCGAAGCGCGCCGCCAGGGACGACGCCGGCAGGTCGCGCTCGGCCTCGGTGAAGAGCTTCTCGCGCAGGCGCGGCACCCGCTCCACCGTCGCCATGAACCGGGCGACGTCCACCACGTCGATGCCCACGCCGATGATCATGCGCCCCACTCTAGGTCGGCGCCGGACCGTCCCCGGCGCGCACCCCGGCCTCGTCCGCCGGCTCCACGAGGTGCCGCCAGCGGAACCACTTCCGCTCGAGCTCCGCCTCGAGGTCGACGTCGAACCGGCGCGCCACGAGCAGCACCTGGGCGAGCACGTCGGCGAGCTCGGCCCGGAACGCGGCGTCCACCGCCTGCTCCCCCTCGCCCCGGTCCCGGGAACGTCCCGACCGGGCGAGGTAGGCCTGGGTGAGCTCCCCGACCTCCTCGTGCAGCTTGAGCACCAACCAGTCGTCGGTGCGCGCCACGCCGAAGCGCCGCTCGTACACCCGCGAGATGATCTCCAGCTCGTCCGACAGCTCGCCCAGGTCCATGCGCCGATCATGCACCCTGCCCACCCGCGGCCGCCGGCCACCTCCAGGGCGGGGCGCCGTGCGGCGACCAGAGCGGACGGCTCGTAGGCTCGCCACCGTGCCCAGCGTCCGCGTGGGCCTGTCGGGCTGGCAGTACCGGCACTGGCACGGCCGCTTCTATCCCGACGGCACCCGGCGTGCCGACGAGCTGGCCCACGCCGCGGGGCGGTTCTCGACGCTCGAGCTCAACGGCACGTTCTACGGCCTCCAGCGGCCCGCCTCCTTCCTGCGCTGGCGGGACACGGTGCCGGAGGGCTTCACGTTCGCGGTCAAGGGCAGCCGGTACGTCACGCACCTCAAGCGCCTGCGCGAGCCGCGCACCGCGCTCGCGAACTTCGTGGCGAGCGGCCTCCTCGCCCTCGGGGACCGGCTCGGTCCCGTGCTCTGGCAGCTGCCGGAGCGCGCCACGTTCGACGCCGAGGTGCTCGCGACGTTCCTCGACACGCTGCCGCGCACCACCGCCGAGGCCGCGCGCCTCGCCACCCACCACGACGACCGTCTTCGTGCGGAGGCCTGGACCGAGGCCGGCGTGGACCGCCCCCTGCGCCACGCCCTGGAGCCGCGGCACGCGTCGTTCGAGACTCGCGAGGCCCTCCGGATGCTGCGCGACCACGACGTCGCGCTCGTCCTGTCGGACGGCGCCGGGCACTGGCCGCTCCTCGACCACCCCACGGCCGGCCTCGCGTATCTCCGGCTGCACGGCCCGACGTCGCTGTACTCGAGCCGCTACGACGACGCGCGCCTGGACGGGTGGGCGGACTGGGTGCGACGGCGGGCGGACGCCGGGCAGGACGTCGTCGTGTACTTCGACAACGACGGCCACGCCCACGCCCCGCGGGACGCGCGGCGGCTCGTGGAGCGGCTCGGCGACGTCGTCGACCCGTGGCCGCCGTGACTCGCCCGGAGACGAGAGCGTCCGCGGTTGTCGTTCCCCGGCCGGCCTCGGGCAGAATCGTGCAGGTGGCACCGCAGTCCCCCGACAACGCACCGGGCACAGCCCCCGGCACGGCACCCCAGCCCCTCGGCGAGCACCTCACCCGGCTGGCGCCGGCGTCCCCGTACGTCGACCTCGACCGCGCGGCGTGGAGCCGCCTGTCCGCGTCGACGCCCCTGCCGCTGACCGACGCCGACGTGGAGCGGCTGCGCGGCCTGGGCGACCCGATCGACCTGGCCGAGGTGGACGCCGTCTTCCGCCCCCTGTCGCGGCTGCTCAACCTGTACGTGGCCGCGAGCGCCGGGCTGCACCGCGCCACGTCGACGTTCCTGCACGAGGAGCCGCCGCGCACCCCGTACGTCATCGGCGTCGCGGGCTCGGTCGCGGTCGGCAAGTCGACGACGGCGCGCATCCTGCGCGAGATGATGGCGCGCTGGCCGGACACCCCGCACGTCGAGCTGATCACGACCGACGGCTTCCTGTACCCGAACGCCGAGCTGCAGCGCCGCGGCATCATGGACCGCAAGGGCTTCCCCGAGTCCTACGACCGTCGCGCCCTCATCCGCTTCCTGTCCCGCGTGAAGGCGGGGCAGGCCGAGGTACGCGCCCCCGTGTACTCGCACGTCGTGTACGACATCGTGCCCGGCGAGGAGGTCGTGGTGCGCAAGCCGGACGTGCTGATCGTCGAGGGCCTCAACGTGCTGCAGCCGGCGCGCCCGTCGGCGATCGACGAGTCGACGGTGGCGGTGAGCGACTTCTTCGACTTCTCGATCTACGTCGACGCCCGCACGCGCAACATCCGCCAGTGGTACGTGGAGCGGTTCCTCCAGCTGCGCCGGACGGCGTTCAGCCGGCCGGAGTCGTACTTCCGGCGCTACGCGGACCTGTCCGACGCGGAGGCGACGGAGCGGGCGCTGTCCATCTGGGAGTCGATCAACGCGCCGAACCTCGAGCACAACGTGCTCCCCACCCGGGGCCGCGCCACCCTGGTGCTCACCAAGGGGTCGGACCACTCCGTCCAGCGGGTGCGGCTGCGCAAGCTCTGACGGCGACCGGCGTCAGGCCGCCCGGCTCGTGGGCTCGGCGTCGGCCTCGTCGTCGCGCTCGTCGTCGGCGGGCACCGGCTGCGTCTTCGGCGGACCGGCGACGCGCTGCACCACCTGGTCCACGAGGACGCCGAGCAGGATGCCCGCGACCACGCCGACGGCCATGGCGAGCAGCGTGTTGTGCCCGAGCCACGAGGCCGCGGCGAGCCCGATGAGCATCGAGTAGATGCCCCACGTCACGGCCGCGATGCCCGAGTAGAGCATGAACCGGTGGCGCGGGTAGCCCACGGCGCCCGCGGTCATGTTGACCGCGACCCGCCCGATCGGCACGTACCGCGCGGCGAGGATGAACGACGCCCCGCGGTGGTCCAGCGCGTGCCGCGCCCAGTCGACGGCCTTGCGTCCGCGGGCGGACCGCAGGAAGGCGAACCGTTCGGTGCCGACGGAGCGGCCGATCTGGTAGGCGATCTGGTCGCCCGTCCACGCGCCGGCGATGGCGAGGGCGAGGACGCCGGGCAGCCACGGCTCGCCCTCGGAGTGCGCGAGCACGGTGAGCGTGATGACCACGGACTCGCTGGGAATCGGGGGGAAGAACCCGTCGATCGTGGCGAAGACGTACATGGCCGGGTAGATCCACAGGGACGCGCCCAGGTCGAGGACCCAGCCCTCCAGCTGTGCCAGCATCGTCGACAGGTTCACCAGGTCGGTCCCTCGGTTCGTCGGCCGGGAGGTGGGCCTCCGGCGGTCGCACGACGCCGGGCGGCGTCACGGCACCAGCCTAGGCAGTACCAGGGCACCGGCTGCATGGGGATTTCCCCCGGTTCCACCCTGAGCGCCGAATGTTCACCCGAGGTCCACGAACCCGCTGTCCGCGGACGCCGGGTCGGTGACCTGGCCGTACCGCAGCAGGTTCTCGTTCGAGGTGAGCGTCCGCAGCCGCGCGTGGTCCAGGTAGAGCTCGCCCGCCAGGTGGTCCGTCTCGTGCTGCACGATGCGGGCGGGCCAGCCCGTGAGGACCTCGTCGATCGGCGCGCCGGTCTCGTCGCGGCCGGTGAGGCGCACCCGCCGGTGCCGCGCGACGACGGCCTGCCAGCCGTGCACGGACAGGCAGCCCTCGTGGAAGGCCGCTCGCTCCGGCTCCCCGTCCGGGCCGGTCAGCGGTTCGTACGCGGGGTCGAGCAGCACCCGGTACGGCAGCGGCGTCCGTTCGCGGGGGTCGTCCGCCCCGGAGCCGGGCGAGGCGCCGGCGTCCTCGACGACGGCGACCGCCAGCCCGATCCCGACCTGCGGCGCCGCGAGCCCCACGCCGGGCGCGGCGTGCATGGTGCGCCGCATCGCCTCGAGCAGCCGCGGCAGCACGTCGCCCAGCTGCCCGGTGTACGACGCCGCTCGGGTGCGCAGCACCGGCGCCCCGGCCTGCACGATCGGCAGCAGGCCGGTGCCCGGCCCGTCCGCCGCCGCGTCCGCCCGGTCCAGCAGGTCGACGACGGCGGCCCGCAGGGCCTCGTCCACGGCGTCGGCCGGGCCGTCGGTCACAGGGCCAGCCGGTCGCGCACGACGGCGGCGAGCGTGTCCGCCACGCCGTCGGCCTGCGTCTGGGTGGCGGCCTCGACCATGACGCGCACGAGCGGCTCCGTGCCGGACGGGCGCAGCAGCACGCGGCCCGTCTCCCCCAGCAGCGCCTCCGCGCTCTCGATCGCGGCGCGCACCCCCTCGTCGTCGGCCGCGCGGGCCTTGTCGACGCCCTTGACGTTGACGAGCGTCTGCGGGAGGCGCGGGACGTCGGCGGCGAGGTCGGCCAGGCGCCGCCCGCTCGCCTTCACGCGCGCGGCGAGGTGCAGCGCGGTGAGGACGCCGTCGCCGGTCGTGGCGTGGTCGGCGAGGATGATGTGGCCCGACTGCTCGCCCCCGAGGCCGTACCCGTGCGCGCGCATCTCCTCGAGCACGTACCGGTCGCCCACGCCGGTCTGGATCGTGGTGATGCCCGACTCGCGCATCGCGAGCAGGAGGCCGAGGTTGCTCATCACGGTGACGACCAGCGTGTCCGACGGCAGCCGGCCCTCGTCCTTGAGCGCGCGGGCGAGGATCCCGAGGATCTGGTCGCCGTCCACCAGCACGCCCCCGTGGTCGACGGCGAGGCAGCGGTCCGCGTCACCGTCGAACGCGACGCCGAAGTCGGCCTCCGCGGCCACGACGACGGCCTGCAGCTGCTCCGGGTGCGTGGAGCCGGCCTTCTCGTTGATGTTGCGACCGTCGGGGCTCGCGTTGATGACGACGACGTCGGCCCCCGCCTCCCGGAGGGCCTCCGGACCGACCTGGCTCGCGGCACCGTTCGCGGCGTCCACGGCGATGCGCAGGCCCTCCAGGGGGCGCACGTCCGGCGTCGTGCCGATGCTCGCCACGAGGTGCTCCACGTACTGCTGGGCGGCGATGCCGGTGTCGGAGCGCATGCGCCCGACGTCGGCGCCGATCGGCCGCTCCCAGTCCTGGCCGAGCCGGGCCTCGATCTCGTCCTCGACGTGGTCGGCCAGCTTGAGCCCGCCGCGCGCGAAGAACTTGATGCCGTTGTCCGGCATCGCGTTGTGGGACGCGGAGATCATGACGCCGAGGTCCATGTCCATCGCCCCCACGAGGTGGGCGAGCGCGGGCGTCGGCAGCACCCCGAGGTTGACGACGTCCACCCCGGAGCTGGCGAGACCGGCGCCGACCGCGGCGGCCAGGAACTCCCCGGACGCACGCGGGTCGCGCCCGACGACGGCACGCGGGCGGTGCCCGGCGAACTCGCCCGACGTGCCGAGCACGTGGGCCGCCGCGCTGCCGAGCCCCAGGGCCAGCTCCGCGGTGACGTCCCGGTTGGCCAGCCCACGGACCCCGTCCGTGCCGAACAGTCGCACGATGTCTCCTCCTCCGGGCGCGGCGGTGGATCCGCACGCACACCCCACGACGTCCCCGCGGACGCCGCACCGATCGTAGCCGGACACGCGGACGGCCCCGCCGGAAGAGTTCCGACGGGGCCGTCCGTGACGCTGACGCTCCTGTCGACGCCCGTCGACAGGTCGACCGGCGCAGGAGCGCTGGATCAGCGCTTCGAGTACTGCGGCGCCTTGCGCGCCTTCTTGAGACCGGCCTTCTTGGACTCGACCGCACGCGGGTCACGCGTGAGGTAGCCGGCCTTCTTCAGCGCGGGGCGGTTCGCCTCGGCGTCGATCGCGTTGAGCGCGCGGGCGATGCCCAGGCGCACCGCGCCGGCCTGGCCCGAGGGGCCGCCGCCGGTGATGCGGACGATGACGTCGAAGCGGCCCTCGACCTCGACCAGCTTCAGCGGCGAGTTCACGAGCTGCTGGTGCACCTTGTTCGGGAAGTAGTCCTCGAGGGTGCGACCGTTGATCTTCCACGTCCCGGTGCCGGGGACGAGGCGCACGCGCGCCACGGCCTCCTTGCGGCGGCCGACGGCCGCGCCGGGAGCGGTGATGGACTGGCCGCCGTCCGCGACGGGCGCGGCGGACTCAGAGGTGTAGGTGCTGGGCGTGTTCTCGTCCAGCTCGGTGTCGACGGTGGTCTCGGCCACAGTGAATCCTTCGCTTTGCATCCGGCAGCGGCTCAGGCCTGCTGCGAAACCTGGGTGATCTCGAACGGCTTGGGCTGCTGCGCCGCGTGCGGGTGCTCCGCGCCGCGGTAGACCTTCAGCTTGCCCAGCTGGTCACGACCGAGGGACGTCTTGGGGAGCATGCCGCGCACGGCCTTCTCCACGGCCCGCTCGGGGTTCTTCTCGAGAAGCTCGCCGTAGTTGACCGAGCGGAGGCCGCCCGGGTAGCCGGAGTGGCGGTAGGCCAGCTTGGTCTCCCGCTTGTTGCCGCTCAGGGCGACCTTGTCCGCGTTGATGACGATGACGAAGTCACCGCCGTCGACGTGCGGGGCGAAGGTCGGCTTGTGCTTCCCGCGCAGGAGGGTGGCGACCTGGCTCGCCAGGCGGCCGAGGACGACGTCGGTCGCGTCGACGACGTACCAGTCGCGCTGGACGTCGCCGGGCTTGGGGGTGTAAGTACGCACGGTTGCGTCACCTTTTCGTGTTCGGTGTCGTCGGGCGGAAGCGGCGCCCGATGAGTCAGGTGTTGTGCGCGGGTGCTCCGGGTGGCGTCCTGGCCGAGGCATCGTCGGGTGCGAGTGGGCGCGCTGACGACGCGGGACGCCGGAGGCATAGCACAACGAGGAGACAGTTTAGCGGCGGCCGGGCACGAGGGTCAAAGCGACGCTGGTCACGCGGCCCCGTGCCCGCGACCGGGCACCCGGGTCAGCGCTGGCCGCCGCCCAGCAGGCCGCCCAGGCCGCCGAGCACTCCCCCGACGTCGAGGCCGCCCGACGACGAGCCACCGCCCCCGAGCAGCCCGCCCAGCAGGTCTCCGATCCCCCCGCCCGCCGCGGCACCGCCTCCACCAGGCCGGGGTCGTGCTGGGACAGCGCGCCCGCGAGGGAGGCCGCGTCTGCGGGGTCGTTGGCGTTGGCCTTGAGCCCGCCGAAGAGCGCGGGGAGCGCCCCGCCCACGGCGCGCCGGGCCTGCTCGGCGTCGTCGCCGAGCTGTCCCGCGACCTGGTCGATCGGCAGCTCGGCGAGCAGGTCGTCGATGCTCGGGCGGGACGACGCAGCCGGCGATGCAGCGGACGATGCAGCGGACATGATGGGCTCCCCGTCGTGCCGCGCCCGGCAGGCGCACCTGCCGGGCGCGCTCACGATCACGGGGGGCCTCGCAACCGCTCGGCCCGGGTCTCGCGCCCTCGTTGCAGCGGCACGCCCACGGGTGCACCGTGGTGACATGACCCAGGAGACACCGGGCACCACCCCGGACCCCGAGACCGGCGCCGAGGGCGACGAGGACCAGCTCCCCCAGGAGGACACGCTCCTCGACCCCGAGCTCGACGACGTCCTCGACGAGGGCTACTCCCCCCTGGAGCGGTCGCGGTCGAACCACTGGGGCGAGACGGCGTGGGAGGAGTCCGCCGGCGAGCCGATGGACCGGCGTCTCGCCGAGGAGCAGCCCGACGTGTGGGAGCGCGACCCGCTCGAGCGCCCGGACACGACCCGCGCCGGCCGGCTCGCGGAGGACCCGTTCGCCGACCCCGGCGAGGACGGCGACCGCGAGAACGACGTCTACGGCGAGGACGCGGGGATCGACGGCGCGGGCGCCAGCGCCGAGGAGGCAGCCGTCCACTGGGTGGACGAGCCGTAAGGCCGACGAGCCGTGGCCGCGCCCGGCGGGGTCACCCGGCGTCGACCTCGCCGGGGTCCCGCTTGGCCCGGACCCGCTCGGCGCGCGCGGCGAGCTCGTCGGCGTCCGGGTAGGCGACGTGCTCGAGGGTCAGCCCGCGCGCGGCGACGACGCCGGCCGCCGCCGAGCGGGACCGGCCCGCCAGCACCGCGGCGGGGTCGTCGATACCGCGCCGCCCCTCCCCCACGGCCAGCGCCGTGCCGACCAGGGCGCGGACCATCGAGTGGCAGAAGGCGTCGGCCTGCACGGTCGCGACGGCGAGCCCGGCATCCGGCCCGTCCGCGGGGCGGTCCCACGACAGGTGCGTGAGCTCGCGGATGGTCGTGGCGCCCTCGCGAGGCTTGCAGAAGGCCGCGAAGTCGTGCAGCCCGACCAGCGGCTGCATCGCCCGGTGCATGGCCTCGACGTCGAGCGGGCGGCGGTGCCACAGCACCCAGTCGCGGCGCAGCGGGTCGCGCAGGTCCGGGCGGTCGGCCACCCGGTAGGCGTAGCGGCGGTGCAGCGCGGAGAACCGCGCGTCGAAGCCGTCGGGGGCCTCCGTGGCCCGGTGCACGACGACGTCGGGGGGCAGCACCCCGGCGAGCCGGTCGGCGAGGGCGACGCCCGGCTCCCGGTCGGACCGGCCGGGCATCTCCGCCCAGCGCTCGCGCGGCACGTCGACGTGCGCCACCTGGCCGCGGGCGTGCACGCCCGCGTCCGTCCGGCCCGCCACGGTGAGCCGCGGACGGGGCAGCCCGAGGGGGCCGGTCCGCAGCACCGTCGCGAGGGCGTCCTCGAGCACCCCCTGCACGGTGCGCAGCCGCGGCTGGGCGGCCCAGCCCGCGAAGTGGGTGCCGTCGTAGGCGAGGTCGAGCCGCACGCGGAGGGTGTCGGCGGGAGGTGTCGGCGTGCTCACCGACCCATTGTGGCCGGATGATGTCCCGTGATGGTCGACCCAGGCGCCACGGCGCGCACCCCCGAACCCGGTCCCGGCGGCGGCTCCCGCGCCCCCGCGCCCGCCGACGTGCTCACCCTCGCCGTCGACTGCGGCGGCGGGGGCATCAAGGCGGCCGTGCTCGACTCCGCCGGCACCGCGCACGCGACGCCGGTGCGGGTCCCCACGCCCTATCCCCTGCCCCCGACGCTGCTGCTGGACACCGTGGCCGACATCGCGGACCGGCTGCCGCCGGCGCACCGGGTGACGCTCGGCATGCCCGGCATGATCCGCCACGGCGTCGTCGTCCACACGCCGCACTACATCACCCGCTCGGGGCCCCGCTCGCGGGTGCTGCCCGAGCTCGTGGAGGCGTGGGCCAGCTTCGACGTGCGCGGCGCGCTCGCCCGCCGGCTGGGCGTGCCCGCGCTCGTGCTCAACGACGCCGAGGTGCACGGCGCCGGCGTCGTCGCGGGCTCGGGTGCCGAGCTCGTGCTCACCCTCGGCACAGGGCTGGGGTCCGCACTGTTCGACGGCGGCCTGCTGGCGCCCCACCTGGAGTGGTCGCACGCCCCCGTACGGCGGGGCGCGACGTACGACCAATACATCGGCGAGCCGGAACGGCGCCGCCTGGGCGACGGCCTCTGGTCGCGGCGGGTCGTCGCGATGGTCGACGGGCTGCGCCCGGTGTTCCTCTGGGACCGCCTGTACCTGGGCGGCGGCAACTCGCGCCGCATCACCCGGGCCGCCCTGGACCGCCTGGGCGACGACGTCGTCGTCGTGCCCAACTCGGCCGCGCTCGTCGGCGGTGCGCGGGCCTGGGACCTCACCCTGCCCTGACGGTGGAGGCCACCACGTCGCCCGCCTCGAGAAGGACCCTCGAGAAGGCGACCGGGGCGTCGAGGCTGACGAGGTGCCGGGCGTGCGGCACGACGACGAGCCGGGCGTCCGCGCCGCCGGCCCGGGCCGCCGCGACGAACGCGCGCTCCTGGGTGCGGAAGTGGTCGTAGCGGCCGTTGACGAGCCACACGGGGCTGCTCGCCTCTGCGAGGGCGCGGAGCGTGTCCGTGGGTCCGAGCTCCCGCAGCACCTGGGCCATGGCGGTGAGCGCGAAGCCGCCCGCCGCGAGGTCCCCCGCACCCTCCGCGTCGAGGGCCAGCCGGACGAACGTGTCGTTCAGGCGGGCGCCGTGGTCGGGCCACCCCTCGATCCACCGGGCGAGCGACAGCCACGCCGGCCGCAGCACCGACGAGGTCACTGTGCAGCACGCCGCGGCGACGAGGCCGGCGCTCTGCTCGGGGTGCCGCGCCCGGTGCTCGATCGCGACGTAGCCCCCGAGCGACAGCCCGACCACCAACGCGCGCCCGCCCAGCGCGTCGACGTCGCGTCGCACCGCCGCCACCGCGCCGTCGAGGGTGAACGGCTCGCCCCGGCGCGAGCCGTGGCCCGGCAGGTCGGTCGCCACGGCGGGGACCCCGGCGCGCCCGAGCGTCTCGAGCTGACGGCGCCACATCGTCGCGGACGTGCGCGACCCGTGCACGAGGACGACGGGGACGGGGACGGGCCCGGGGCGCGCGACCATGCGGCCCACCCTAGGGACGACGAAGCCCTGCGCCACCTCGGGAGGTGGCGCAGGGCTCGTCCTGGTCGCGGGGACGCGGGAGGTCAGGCCTCCTTGGTCTCCTCGGCCTTGTCCTCAGCGGCGTCCTCGGCGGGCGCCTCGGCCGGAGCCTCGGTGGCCTCCTCGGCCGCCTCGACCGCGGCCTCGTCCTTGGCGGGCTTCTCGTCCTCGGCCTTGGCGGCCTTCGTCGACGCCTTCTCAGTGGCCTTCGTGGCCTCCTTGACGACGGCCTGCTTCGGGCTCACCGGCTCGGTGACGAGCTCGATGACCGCCATGGGCGCGTTGTCACCCTTGCGGTTGCCGATCTTGGTGATGCGCGTGTAGCCACCGTTGCGCTCGGCCATGGCCGGGGCGATCTCGGTGAACAGCGTGTGCACCACGGACTTGTCGCGGACGACGGTCAGCACCCGGCGACGGGCGTGCAGGTCGCCGCGCTTCGCGAAGGTGATGAGGCGCTCGGCCAGGGGGCGCAGGCGCTTCGCCTTGGTCTCCGTGGTGGTGATGCGGCCGTGCTCGAAGAGCGACGTCGACAGGTTCGCGAGGATCAGTCGCTCGTGAGCCGGGCTGCCACCGAGCCGCGGACCCTTGGTGGGGGTAGGCATTTCTGGTTCTCCTTGAGGGTGGTTCCGCACCGCGCGGCCCGGTCAGGTCGAGCGGGCTGCTGCGGGCGCGGAGACGTCAGTACGACTGCTCGTCCGAGTACGTGGCCTCGTCGTCCCCACCGCTGAAGTACGCGGAGCTGGACGGGTCGAAGTCGAGGGGCGAGTCCTTCAGCGAGAGGCCCAGCTCGGCGAGCTTCTCCTTGACCTCGTTGATGGACTTCGCACCGAAGTTGCGGATGTCGAGCAGGTCGGCCTCGCTGCGAGCCACGAGCTCACCCACCTGGTGGATGCCCTCGCGCTTGAGGCAGTTGTACGAGCGGATCGTGAGGTTGAGCTCCTCGATCGGCAGCGCCAGGTCCGCGGCCAGCGCGGAGTCCGTCGGCGACGGGCCGATCTCGATGCCCTCGGCCTCGACGTTCAGCTCACGGGCGAGACCGAACAGCTCGACGAGCGTCTTGCCGGCCGAGGCGAGCGCGTCGCGCGGGGCGATCGCGGCCTTCGTCTCGACGTCGACGATCAGCTTGTCGAAGTCCGTGCGCTGCTCGACACGGGTGGCCTCGACCTTGTAGGTGACCTTGAGGACCGGCGAGTAGATCGAGTCGACGGGGATCCGACCGATCTCGGCCTCGTCGTTCTTGTTCTGCGCCGCGGACACGTAGCCACGACCGCGCTCGACGGTGAGCTCGATCTCGAGCTTGCCCTTGTCGTTGAGCGTGGCGACGTGCAGGTCCGGGTTGTGCACCTCGACGCCCGCCGGCGGCACGATGTCCGCGGCGGTGACCACGCCCGCACCCGTCTTGCGCAGGTACATCACGACGGGCTCGTCGTTCTCCGAGGAGACGACGAGGTTCTTGATGTTGAGGATGATCTCGGTGACGTCCTCCTTCACACCCGGCACGGTGGAGAACTCGTGGAGCACTCCGTCGATGCGGATGGAGGTGACGGCCGCGCCCGGGATGGACGACAGGAGGGTCCGGCGCAGGGAGTTGCCGAGCGTGTAGCCGAAGCCAGGCTCGAGCGGCTCGATGGAGAAGCGCGAACGGTACTCCGAGATGACCTCTTCGGTCAGGGAGGGGCGCTGTGCGATCAGCACGGTCAGGTCCTTTCAGTGTGCGTCCGCCATATGACGCATCACGGATCCGCGAGTACTCGCGGCCCCGGGTGGGACTCGGTCCACCCGCCCGGGCAGGCTGCGGCGTCGTACGGGCCCGGGGCCGATCCCTCGGCCCCGGGGCCCGACGACGTCGGGAGGGTCAGACGCGGCGGCGCTTCGGGGGACGGCAGCCGTTGTGCGCCTGGGGCGTCACGTCCTGGATCGAGCCGACCTCGAGGCCGGTCGCCTGCAGGGAGCGGATCGCGGTCTCACGACCGGAACCCGGGCCCTTGACGAAGACGTCGACCTTCTTGACACCGTGCTCCTGGGCGCGGCGGGCGGCCGACTCGGCGGCGAGCTGCGCGGCGTACGGCGTGGACTTGCGGGAGCCCTTGAAGCCGACGTGGCCGGCGGACGCCCACGAGATCACGGCGCCCGACGGGTCGGTGATCGAGACGATCGTGTTGTTGAAGGTGCTCTTGATGTGAGCCTGGCCGAGCGGGACGTTCTTCTTGTCCTTGCGACGCGGCTTGCGCGCGGCCGTGGCACGAGTCTTGGGAGGCATGTGTTCTCTGATCTCCTGGTCTGATCGGACCGGGGCGGTTCAGCTCGGGGAGCCGACCACGCCACGGACTGCTCTCAGCGGGCCTTCTTCTTGCCCGCCACGGTGCGCTTCGGGCCCTTGCGGGTGCGCGCGTTGGTCTTGGTGCGCTGACCGCGCACCGGGAGGCCGCGGCGGTGACGCAGGCCCTGGTAGGTGCCGATCTCGACCTTGCGGCGGATGTCGGCGGCGACCTCGCGGCGCAGGTCGCCCTCGAGCTGGAAGTTGCCCTCCAGGTAGTCGCGGAGAGCGACGAGCTGGTCGTCGCCGAGGTCCTTGACCCGCACGTCCGGGGAGATCCCGGTCGCGGCCAGCGTCTGCTGGGCGCGGGTACGGCCGACGCCGTAGATGTAGGTGAGCGCAACCTCGAGCCGCTTCTCGCGGGGGAGGTCGACGCCGATCAGACGTGCCATGTGCCTTCCGGCTCCTGTACTTCGTCCAGAGGTCTACCGCACCGCCCTCCCGCGAAGACCGCGGGCCCCGGCCCCTGGACCGGAGGTTCCTCCCGACCTGCCCCGCGAGGGGCTCCGCTCTCGGAAGAGCGGGGTCGAGGTTCGTGGTGGTGCGCTGTGTCCGACGGCGAGCGCGTGCCGTCAGGCGGTGGCTGCGATCAGCCCTGGCGCTGCTTGTGGCGCAGGTTGTCGCAGATCACCATGACGCGACCGTGCCGGCGGATCACCTTGCACTTGTCGCAGATCTTCTTGACGCTCGGCTTGACCTTCATCAGTGTTCCTCCGCCGCCGTACGCACGCCGGCGGGTGCCGGCGCCACGACGGCGCTCGATGGGGTGGTGGTTACTTGTAGCGGTAGACGATCCGACCGCGGGACAGGTCGTACGGGCTGAGCTCGACCACGACACGGTCCTCCGGGAGGATCCGGATGTAGTGCTGACGCATCTTGCCCGAGATGTGCGCGAGGACCTTGTGGCCGTTCGCCAGCTCCACACGGAACATCGCGTTCGGCAGGGCCTCGACCACGCTGCCCTCGATCTCGATGACGCCGTCCTTCTTTGCCATGTCCTCCGCTAACTCTCGTCTGTCCCCGGGCGCCCGTCAGCGATGTGACGGAGGTCCGGATGTCGTGCGTGCCGCCTGCTCACCCTCGTCCCGGCCGGCCGACGTGACGTCGGACCGGTGCTGGTCTGCAGCGCCACCAACTCGCGCCTGCATCTCGAGGAACTGCCGAACGGACTACACCCGACAGACCATCCTACTCCATCGCACCAGGGGGTGCGACCGTGCGGCAGGCGGGCGTCGGTCACACGTCGAGGGCCACGGGCACGACCTCGAACGGGGCGAGCCCGGCGCGGCCGCCGTCCGCGGCCGTCAGCACGCTGATGCCGTCCTCGAGGAGAGCCACGCTGTGCTCCCAGTGCGCGGCGCGGGACCCGTCCTGCGTCACGACCGTCCAGTCGTCGGCGAGCACCCGGGTCGCCCCGCTCCCCCGCGTGACCATCGGTTCGACGGCGAGGCACATGCCCGGCCGCAGCCGCGGTCCGCGGTCCGAGGTCCGGAAGTTCACGACGTCGGGCGGCTGGTGCATCGCCGTGCCGATGCCGTGCCCGACGTAGTCCTCGACGATCCCGTACTCGACACCGGCCATGCCGCCCGCCAGCTCCACGGCCGCCTCGACCGCCGTGCCGACGTCGCCCAGGCGCTTGCCGCCCGCCAGCGCGGCGATCCCGGCCCACATGGCCGTCCGCGTGGCGCGCACGAGGTCGAGGTCGGCCGCGTCGACACCCTCGACGCCGTCGGCGGCGCCCGGGTCGTCGACGTCCAGCGCGCCGTCCGGGCCCAGCACGACGCTGATCGCGGAGTCGCCGTGCCAGCCGTCCACGATCGCGCCGCAGTCGATCGACACGACGTCGCCGACCTCGAGCACGCGACCGCCGGGGATACCGTGGATGACCTCCTCCGACACGGAGACGCAGATCGTCGCGGGGTAGCCCTCGTAGCCGAGGAACGACGGGGTCGCCCCCGCCTCCGCGATGACCCGGGCGGCGACCGCGTCGAGGTCCGCCGTCGTCAGGCCCGGGCGGGCCGCCGCGCGCACCGCGTCGAGCGCCGACGCGACGACCAGGCCGGCGCGCCGCATGACGCGCACCTGGTCCGGCGTCTTGAGCTCGATGCGCTCGCGCGAACCGAAGATCATGGGGTCGCGGGCCTCAGCCGAGCTCGGCGGCCAGCGCCTGGACGATGCGCTCGGTGACCTCGGAGACGTCGCCGATGCCGTCGACCTTCGCGAGGAGGCCCCGCTCCGAGTAGGCGGCAGTGAGCGGCGCGGTCTGCTCGTCGTAGATGTCGAGCCGGCGCGCGATCGCGTCCGGGGTGTCGTCCTCCCGGCCCTCGATCTCGGCGCGCTTCGCGATCCGCGACAGGAGCTCCTCGCGCGCGGCGGTGAGCTCGATGACGCCGTCCAGCTCCCAGCCGAGGTCGGCCAGGATGCCGTCCAGCGCCTCGACCTGGTGCGCGTTGCGCGGGTAGCCGTCGAGCAGGAAGCCCGCCTTGACGTCGTCCTCGCCGAGGCGCGAGCGCACCATCTGGTCGGTGACCTCGTCCGGGACGAGCTCGCCCTTGGCGCTGTACTCCTGCGCGAGCTTGCCGAGCTCCGTGCCGCCCTTGATGTTGGCGCGGAAGATGTCACCCGTCGAGATGGCGGGGATGCCGAAGAGCTCGGCGAGGCGCGCGGCCTGCGTGCCCTTGCCCGCACCCTGCGGACCCATGATCACCAGGCGCGTCACCCGCGCCTCGGCGCTGGGGGCGCCGTGGAGCTCGCGGCGGGTGGTCGGGGTGGCAGCAGTGCTGCCGCCTTCGGTCGTCTCGGTCAACGGAGGAACCCTTCGTAATGACGCTGCTGGAGCTGGGAGTCGATCTGCTTCACGGTCTCGAGCCCGACGCCCACGATGATGAGGATCGACGTGCCGCCGAACGGGATGTTCGTGGTGACTCCCAGCACCACGAGCACGATCGTGGGGATGAGCGCCACGATCGCCAGGTAGATCGAGCCCGCGGACGTGATGCGGGTGATCACGTAGTCGAGGTACTCGGCCGTGGGCCGGCCCGCGCGGATGCCCGGGATGAAGCCGCCGTACTTCTTCATGTTGTCCGCGACCTCGTCCGGGTTGAACGTGATCGACGTGTAGAAGAACGCGAAGAAGATGACCATCAGCACGTACAGCACGATGTACAGCGGGTCGGACTGCTGGACCAGGTTGTCGGAGATCCACACGACCCAGTCCGCCGTCGGCTCGCCGAACTGGGCGATCAGGCCGGGGATCGCGAGGATCGACGCGGCGAAGATGACCGGGATGACGCCGGCCATGTTGATCTTGATCGGGATGTAGGTGCTGGTGCCGCCGTACATGCGGCGACCCACCATGCGCTTCGCGTACTGCACCGGGATGCGGCGCTGGGACTGCTCGACGAAGACGACCAGGCCGACGACGAGCACGATGACCAGGATCATCACGATGAAGTTCAGGGGGCCGTTCGAGCCGCCCGCGATCGACCAGAGGGCCGACGGGAAGCTGGCCGCGATCGACGTGAAGATCAGCAGCGACATGCCGTTGCCGACGCCGCGCTCGGTGATCATCTCGCCGAGCCACATCACCAGACCGGTACCGGCCGTCATCGTGATGACCATCAGCGTGGCCGTCACGAAGCTGTCGTCCGCGATCACGTCGACCGGGCAGCCCTGGAAGAGCATCCCGGTGCGGGCGGTCGTGATGATCGTCGTCGACTGCAGGATCGCGAGGGCGATCGTCAGGTAGCGCGTGTACTGCGTGAGCTTCGCCTGACCCGACTGGCCCTCCTTGTGCAGGGCCTCGAACCGCGGGATCACCACGCGCAGCAGCTGCACGATGATGCTCGCGGTGATGTACGGCATGATGCCGAGCGCGAAGATCGACAGCTGCAGCAGCGCGCCACCGCTGAAGACGTTGACGAGGCCGAGCAGAGAGGTGCTGCCCTCGAGGGCCGCGACGCACTGCTGCACGTTGCCGTAGTCGACGCCGGGCGTGGGTACGAGCGACCCCACCCGGAAGAGCGCCATGATCGCGATCGTGAACAGCAGCTTGCGCCGCAGGTCCGGTGTCCGGAAAGCCCGGCCGAATGCGCTGAGCACCTATCCTCCTGGCCCGCCGCGGCGGGTTGTCGTGTCGCCGGGGACCGGCGAGGTGTGGCGCGAGCTGCCGACGCCGCGGCCCGTGGGCCACGCCGCCGTCACGCCGACTCGGTCAAGGTCCGGCCGGGGAGACCCCCGGCCTCGCCGCCACCCGGATGAGGTGCGCGGCGCGGACCGTGACGGATTCTACGTGCCCCGGACCAGTGATCCAGACCACACGCCGTCACGTGAGCCCGACCGGCGGATCACCCCGGGAGCACACAGGGCCGGCAGCGCATGTGCGCCGCCGGCCCTGATGCGGATGTCAGTCCTCGGAGACCGTGCCGCCGGCCGCCAGGATCTTGTCCTTGGCGGAGCCGGAGACGCGGTCGACCGTGACGTCCAGCTTGACGGTGATCTCGCCGTTGCCGAGCACCTTCACCGGCTGACCCTTGCGGACCGCGCCCTTGGCGACGAGGCCCTCGACGGTGACGGAGCCACCCTCGGGGTACAGCGCGGCGAGCTTGTCCAGGTTGACGACCTGGTACTCGACGCGGAACGGGTTCTTGAACCCGCGGAGCTTCGGGAGGCGCATGTGCAGAGGCATCTGCCCACCCTCGAAGCCGGCGGGAACCTGGTAGCGAGCCTTCGTGCCCTTGGTACCGCGACCCGCCGTCTTACCCTTCGACGCCTCACCACGACCCACACGGGTCTTGGCGGTCTTGGCGCCGGGGGCCGGACGCAGGTGGTGGACCTTGAGCGGCTGACCCGCCTTCTCGGTGTTGTCGGCCTTGTTCTCAGCCACGATCACTCGACCTCCTCGACGGTGACGAGGTGCGCCACCGTGGTGACCATGCCACGGATCTCCGGACGGTCCTCCTTCACGGCGGTGTCGCCGATCCGCTTGAGGCCGAGGGTCCGCAGCGTGTCACGCTGGTTCTGCTTGCCGCCGATGGCGGACTTGACCTGGGTGACCTTCAGTCGAGGCATCACGCACCCACCTTCTCGTCGGCCTTGGCCGCCTTGTCGGCGAGCCCGGCGGCCTGCGCACGCAGGAGCGCGGCCGGGGCCACGTCCTCCAGCGGCAGACCACGGCGGGCGGCCACGGCAGCCGGCTCCTCGAGGCCCTTGAGGGCCGCGACGGTGGCGTGCACGATGTTGATCGAGTTGGACGAGCCGAGCGACTTGCTCAGCACGTCGTGGATGCCGGCGCACTCCAGCACGGCGCGCACCGGACCACCGGCGATCACACCGGTACCCGGCGAGGCCGGACGCAGGAACACGACGCCGGCGGCCTCCTCACCCTGGACGGGGTGCGGGATGGTGCCCTGGATGCGCGGGACGCGGAAGAAGTTCTTCTTCGCCTCCTCGACACCCTTGGCGATCGCCGCGGGCACCTCCTTGGCCTTGCCGTAGCCGACACCGACGGTGCCGTCGCCGTCGCCCACCACGACCAGCGCGGTGAAGCTGAAGCGGCGACCACCCTTGACGACCTTCGAGACGCGGTTGATCGTCACCACGCGCTCGACGAAGGCGTTCTTGTCGGCGGCGTCGCGGCCACCGCCACGGCGGTCGTCGCGGCGACCGCCGCCGCGGCGGCCGTCGTTCTTGTTGGACTCGTTGGCGCCCTGGGGGGCGCCGGTGCGCTGCCCTGCAGCCATCAGAGGATCCTCATCTTCCGTGCGAAATCGCGGACGTCGGCCATCACAGCTCCAGCCCCGCTTCCCGGGCGCCGTCGGCGACCGCAGCCACCCGACCGTGGTACTTGTTGCCACCGCGGTCGAAGACCACGGTCTCGACGCCGGCGGCCTTGGCACGCGCGGCGACGAGCTCGCCGACCTTGCGGGCCTTCGCCGTCTTGTCGCCGTCGAGGGCGCGCAGGTCGGCCTCGAGGGTCGAGGCGGAGGCGACGGTCTTGCCGACCGTGTCGTCGACGACCTGCGCCACCATGTGGCGCGAGGAGCGGGTCACGACGAGGCGCGGACGCGCCGCGGTGCCCTTGATCTTCTTGCGCAGGCGCAGGTGACGGCGCTGACGAGCGACGGCCTTGCCCTTGCCCAGAACCTTGAGAGCCATCACTTACCAGCCTTTCCGACCTTGCGGCGGACGACCTCGCCGGCGTAGCGCACACCCTTGCCCTTGTAGGGCTCGGGCTTGCGGATCTTGCGGATGTTCGCTGCGACCTCGCCGACCTGCTGCTTGTCGATGCCCGCGACCGAGAACTTGGTCGGGCTCTCCACCGCGAAGGTGATGCCCTCGGGAGCGGTCACGGTGACCGGGTGCGAGAAGCCGAGAGCGAACTCCAGGCTCTGCCCCTTGGCCGCGACGCGGTAACCCGTGCCGACGATCTCGAGCTTCTTCTCGTAGCCCTGGGTCACACCGGTGACGATGTTGGCCAGGAGGGTGCGGGTGAGGCCGTGCAGCGCACGGGACTCACGCTCGTCGTCCGGGCGCGACACCACGAGGGAGCCGTCGTCCTGAGCGACCGTGATGGGGGCGGGCACCGTGTGCTCCAGGGTCCCCTTCGGGCCCTTGATGGTCACGAGCGCACCGCTGATGGTGACGTCCACGCCGGCCGGGACCGGAACGGGGAGCTTGCCGATTCGAGACATGGCGATATCTCCTTTCCGGATTACCAGACGTAGGCGAGGACTTCGCCGCCCACGCCCTTGGCCTGGGCCTGACGGTCCGTCAGCAGGCCGGAGGACGTGGACAGGATCGCCACGCCGAGGCCGCCGAGGACCTGGGGCAGGTTGGTGGACTTCGCGTAGACGCGGAGGCCGGGCTTCGAGACGCGGCGGACGCCGGTGAGGGCGCGCTCGCGGCTCGGGCCGTACTTGAGGGTGAGCGTGAGGGTCTTGCCGACCTTCGCGTCCTCGACGGTCCAGCCGGAGATGTACCCCTGCGCCTGCAGGATCTCCGCGATGTTCGACTTCAGCTTCGAGTGCGGCATGGTGACCGTCTCGTGGTGCGCCGAGTTCGCGTTACGCAGACGCGTGAGCATGTCTGCGATGGGGTCTGTCATGGTCATTGGGCTCCAGCCCTTCCTCGCCGGGGTATCCGGGCGGTACGAGGTACCGCCCGGACCTGCGGCGTAGTGGTTTTACCAGCTGCTCTTGGTGACGCCGGGGAGCTCGCCGCGGTGGGCCATCTCCCGCAGGCAGATCCGGCACAGGCCGAACTTGCGGTAGACCGAGTGCGGACGGCCGCAGCGCTGGCACCGGGTGTAGGCGCGGACGGCGAACTTCGGCTTGGCGTTCGCCTTGTTGATCAGGGCCTTCTTCGCCATGTCAGTTCTCCTTGAAGGGGAAGCCGAGACGGCGCAGCAGGGAGCGGCCCTCGTCATCGGTCGTCGCCGTGGTCACGACCGTGATGTCCATGCCGCGGACGCGGTCGATCTTGTCCTGGTCGATCTCGTGGAACATCGACTGCTCCGTGAGACCGAAGGTGTAGTTGCCGTGCCCGTCGAACTGCTTCGGGCTCAGCCCGCGGAAGTCGCGGATACGGGGCAGCGCGATCGACAGCAGCCGGTCGAGGAACTCCCACATCCGGTCGCCGCGCAGCGTGACGTGCGCACCGATCGGCATGCCCTCGCGCAGCTTGAACTGCGCGATGGACTTCTTGGCCCGGGTCACCTGGGGCTTCTGCCCGGTGATCGCCGTGAGGTCGCGGATCGCGCCCTCGATGAGCTTGGAGTCCTTGGCGGCGTCACCGACACCCATGTTGACGACGATCTTGGTCAGACCGGCGACCTGCTGGATGTTCTGGTGGCCGAACTCCTCGCGCAGCGCCGCGATGATCTCCTCGCGGTACTTCTGCTTGAGGCGCGGGGTGGCCGGGGCCTCGAGAGTGGTCTCGGTCATCAGATGTCCTTCCCGGAACGCTTGGCGTAGCGCACACGGACGGTGCGGGTACGGCCGTCGCGCTCGACCTGCTCGGTGCGGAACCCGACGCGCGTGCCCTTCTTGGTCTCCGGGTCGACGACCATCACGTTCGAGACGTGGATCGGCGCCTCGACGGTCTCGATGCCACCCGTGCGGGTGCCACGAGCCGTCTGGCCGGCCTTGACGTGCTTGGTGACGCGCTGCACGCCCTCGACCACGACGCGGTCGGAGTCCTTGAGGACCTCGAGCACGCGGCCCGTCTTGCCCTTGTCGCGACCGGCGATGACGATCACCTGGTCGCCCTTCTTGATCTTCGCCATGGTCAGAGCACCTCCGGCGCCAGCGAGATGATCTTCATGAACCGCTTGTCGCGCAGCTCGCGCCCGACCGGGCCGAAGATGCGGGTGCCACGGGGCTCACCGTCGTTCTTGAGGATCACGGCGGCGTTCTCGTCGAACTTGATGTAGGAACCGTCCGGACGACGGCGCTCCTTGGCGGTCCGGACGACGACGGCCTTGACCACGTCGCCCTTCTTCACGTTGCCGCCGGGGATCGCGTCCTTGACGGTGGCGACGATCGTGTCGCCGATACCGGCGTAGCGACGGCCGGATCCACCGAGAACACGGATGCAGAGGATCTCCTTGGCACCCGTGTTGTCGGCGACCCGCAGTCGCGACTCCTGCTGGATCATCGATTGATCTCCTGTCGTCGAGCTGGTTCTCGTCCCGGGGTCCCCCGGGCGAGCCTTGCCGAACGGATAGTTGCTGAGGTGGCCGGGGCGGGCCGCATACGTGTGTCACGGCCTGCCCCGGCCGAAGGTCTAGACGACCTTCTGGATCACTTGGCCTTCTCGAGGATCTCCGTCAGGCGCCACCGCTTGGTCGCGGACAGCGGACGGGTCTCCATGATCTCGACCAGGTCGCCGATACCGGCGGAGTTCTGCTCGTCGTGCGCCTTCACCTTGGTGGTGGTGCGCATGACCTTGCCGTAGAGGGGGTGCTTCTTGCGGTCCTCGACCTCGACGACGATGGTCTTCTCCATCTTGTCGCTGACGACGTAGCCGCGACGGACCTTGCGCGTGCTGCGCGCGGTCGTCTCAGCGGCCACCGCGTTGGTGTTCTCGCTCATCGATGCCTCACTCACTCACGCTCGGGGCCGTGCGGATACCGAGCTCGCGCTCGTGCAGGACCGTGTAGATCCGCGCGATGTCGCGCTTGACGGCCTTGATCCGACCGTGGGACTCCAGCTGGCCGGTGGCCGACTGGAAACGGAGGTTGAAGAGCTCCTCCTTGGCCTTCTTCAGCTCGGCGACCAGCTTCTCGTCGTCGAACCCGTCGAGGTCAGCGGGGGCCAGGCCCTTGGTTCCGACTGCCATCAGTTCGCACCACCCTCGCGCACCACGAAACGGCACTTCATCGGGAGCTTGTGGATCGCGCGGCGCATGGCCTCACGGGCCAGCTCCTCGTCGACACCGGCCAGCTCGAAGACGATGCGGCCGGGCTTGACGTTGGCGACCCACCACTCGGGCGAGCCCTTACCGGAACCCATGCGGGTCTCGGCGGGCTTCTTGGTCAGGGGACGGTCCGGGTAGATGTTGATCCAGACCTTGCCGCCACGCTTGATGTGGCGGGTCATCGCGATACGAGCAGCCTCGATCTGGCGGTTGGTGACGTAGGCCGGCTCGAGAGCCTGGATGCCGTAGTCGCCGAACGCGATCGTGGTGCCACCCTTGGCCGCGCCGGAGCGCTTCGGGTGGTGCTGCTTGCGGTGCTTGAGCCTGCGGGGGATCAGCATGACTCAGGCCTCCGTTCCGGACTCGGGGGCCGCAGCCTGCTCCGGCGCCGGGGCCGCGTCGGACGCGGGGGCGCTCTCGGCGGCCGGCTGGGCCTGACGCTCGGGGCGACGACCGCCACCGCGGCGCTCCCCACGCTCGCCACCACGGCCACGACCCTGACGGGGCGCGGCAGCGGCCTGCTGCGCGGCGAACTCCTTCTCGGTGATGTCGCCCTTGTAGATCCACACCTTCACGCCGATGCGGCCGAAGGTGGTGCGGGCCTCGAAGAAGCCGTAGTCGATGTTCGCGCGCAGCGTGTGCAGCGGCACACGACCCTCGCGGTAGAACTCCGACCGGCTCATCTCGGCGCCGCCGAGGCGGCCGGAGACCTGCACGCGGATGCCCTTGGCACCGGCGCGCTGCGCGGACTGGATGCCCTTGCGCATGGCGCGACGGAACGAGACGCGGCTCGCGAGCTGCTCGGCGATGCCCTGCGCGACCAGCTGCGCGTCGATCTCCGCGTTCTTGACCTCGAGGATGTTGAGCTGGACCTGCTTGCCCGTGAGCTTCTCGAGCTCGCCGCGGATGCGGTCGGCCTCGGCACCCCGGCGACCGATGACGATGCCCGGACGCGCCGTGTGGATGTCCACGCGGACGCGGTCGCGGGTGCGCTCGACCTCGACCTTGGAGATGCCGGCCCGCTCGAGACCGGTGCTCATGAGCTTGCGGATCGCCACGTCCTCACGGACGTAGTCGCGGTACCGCTGACCAGGCTTGGTGCTGTCGGCGAACCAGCGCGACCGGTGGTCGGTGGTGATGCCGAGGCGGTACCCGTGCGGGTGAACCTTCTGCCCCACTATCGGGCCCCTTCCTTCTGCTCACGCGGTGCGACGACCACGGTGATGTGGCTGGTGCGCTTGAGGATCCGGCTCGCACGCCCCTGGGCCCGCGGACGGAACCGCTTGAGGGTCGGGCCCTCGTCCACGAACGCCTCCGAGACGAAGAGCTCCGTCTCGTCGAAGCGCTCGCTCGCGCGGTCGGCCTTCACCCGGGCGTTCGCGACGGCGCTCTCCACGACCTTGCGGATCGGCTCGCTCGCCGCCTGCGGCGCGAACTTCAGCACCGCGACGGCCTCGGCGGCCTGCTTGCCACGGATGAGGTCCACGACGCGCCGGGCCTTCTGGGGCGTGACACGGACGAACCGCGCCTGCGCCTTGGCTTCCATTGCTGTCCTGCTTCCTTTTCTCAGACCGTCGGGGCCTGTCGTCCGGCTGACCCGGGGGGTCAGCGGCGACGGCCCTTCTTGTCGTCCTTCACGTGGCCGCGGAAGGTTCGCGTGGGAGCGAACTCGCCGAGCTTGTGGCCGACCATCGCCTCGGTGACGAAGACCGGGGTGTGCTTCCGGCCGTCGTGCACGGCGAAGGTGTGACCGAGGAAGTCGGGCGTGATGACCGACCGACGGGACCAGGTCTTGATGACGTTCTTGGTCCCCTTCTCGTTCTGAGCGTCCACCTTCTTCTGCAGGTGGTCGTCGACGAAGGGGCCCTTCTTCAGGCTACGAGGCATCTGTCAGGCTCCTATCAGCGCTTCTTGCCGGTGCGGCGACGGCGGACGATCAGCTTGTCGCTCGGCTTGTTCGGGCGGCGGGTCCGGCCCTCGGGCTGGCCCCACGGGCTGACCGGGTGGCGACCACCGGAGGTCTTGCCCTCACCACCACCGTGCGGGTGGTCGACCGGGTTCATGACGACGCCTCGGACGGTCGGGCGGACGCCCTTCCACCGCTTGCGGCCGGCCTTGCCCCAGTTGATGTTCGACTGCTCGGCGTTGCCCACCTCGCCGACCGTGGCGCGGCAGCGCAGGTCGACGTTGCGGATCTCGCCGGACGGCATGCGCAGCTGCGCGTACGGGCCGTCCTTCGCGACGAGCTGCACGGAGGCACCCGCGGAGCGGGCGATCTTCGCGCCGCCACCGGGGCGGAGCTCGACGGCGTGGATGACCGTACCGGTCGGGATGTTGCGCAGCGGCAGGTTGTTGCCGGGCTTGATGTCGGCGCCGGCACCGGCCTCGACGACGTCGCCCTGCGACAGCTTGTTCGGCGCGACGATGTAGCGCTTCGTGCCGTCCGCGTAGTGCAGGAGCGCGATCCGAGCCGTGCGGTTCGGGTCGTACTCGATGTGCGCGACCTTGGCGGGCACGCCGTCCTTGTCGTGGCGACGGAAGTCGATCACGCGGTAGGCACGCTTGTGGCCACCGCCCTTGTGACGGGTCGTGATGCGACCGGAGTTGTTGCGCCCACCCGTCTTGGACAGCGGACGGACCAGAGACTTC
This sequence comes from Isoptericola variabilis, assembly GCF_050311655.1. GTDB lineage: Bacteria > Actinomycetota > Actinomycetes > Actinomycetales > Cellulomonadaceae > Isoptericola > Isoptericola variabilis. Next base: position 80,512 of record NZ_JBNOZM010000001.1, on the reverse strand, counting down.
TCCGGCTCGGAGCGCGTGATCTCGACGAAGTCGGCGACGCTGGCGCCGCGGCGGCCGGGCGTCGTCGGCTTGTACTTACGGATTCCCATGGGTTAGTCCTCGATCTGCTCTCTGCGCCTCAGGAAGCCGGACCGCCGAAGATGTCGATCGTGCCCTCACGGAGGGTCACGATCGCGCGCTTCGTGTCCTTGCGCTTGCCCAGGCCGAAGCGCGTGCGACGCGCCTTGCCCTTGCGGTTGATCGTGTTCACCGAGTCGACCTTGACGCCGAAGACCTGCTCGACCGCGATCTTGATCTCGGTCTTGTTGGCCCGCGGGTCCACGACGAAGGTGTACTTGCCCTCGTCGAGGAGGTTGTAGGACTTCTCGGAGACGACCGGCGCGATCAGGATGTCGCGCGGGTCCTTCGTCACGGCGGTCACTTCGTGGCCTCCTCGGTCTCGGCCGCCTCGGACTCCGTGGCGACGGCCTTCACGCTCTTGCCCGTGGCCGGGCCCGCGAGGAACGCGGCGAGCGCGCCCTCGGTGAAGACGACGTCGTCGGAGACGAGCACGTCGTAGGTGTTGAGCTGGTCCGCGGTCAGCAGGTGGACCTGCTCGACGTTGCGGAGCGACAGGATCGTCAGCTCGTCCGAACGCTCGGTGACCACGAGGACGTGCTCACGCTCGGTCAGCGCCGCGATCGTCTTGACGGCGGTCCGGGTCGACGGCGCACCGTCGAGGCCGAAGCCGGAGACCACGTGGACGCGGCCGGCGCGAGCCCGGTCGGAGAGGGCGCCACGGAGCGCGGCGGCCTTCATCTTCTTCGGGGTGCGCTGGTCGTACTTGCGCGGCTGCGGGCCGTGGACGGTGCCACCGCCGGCGAACTGCGGGGCGCGGGTCGAACCCTGGCGGGCGCGGCCGGTGCCCTTCTGCTTGTACGGCTTCTTGCCACCACCGCGGACGTCGCCGCGGGTCTTGGTGGCGTGCGTCCCCTGGCGGGCGGCGGCGCGCTGCGCCACGACCACCTGGTGGATCAGCGGGACGTTGGTCGCGACGTCGAACACCTCAGCGGGGAGCTCGGCGGAGCCGGCCTTCTTGCCCTGGGCGTCGAGCACGTCGACGGTCTGGTTGGCCATGGAGGTCACGCACCCTTCGCGGCGGTACGCACGACGACGACGCCACCCTTGGGGCCGGGAACCGCGCCCTTGACGAGCAGCAGACCCTTCTCGGCGTCGACCGCGTGAACGGTCAGGTTCTGGACGGTCATGCGGGCGTGGCCCATGCGACCGGCCATCCGCAGGCCCTTGAAGACGCGCGACGGCGTCGAGGCGCCGCCGATCGAGCCCGGCTTGCGGTGGTTGCGGTGGGCACCGTGCGAGGCGCCGACGCCGGCGAAGCCGTGGCGCTTCATGACACCGGCGGTGCCCTTGCCCTTGGTGGTGCCGACGACGTCGACCACGGCACCGGCCTCGAAGGCCTCGGCGGTGATCTCCTGGCCGAGCGTGTACTCGGCGGCGTCCTCGGTGCGGACCTCGGCGACGTGACGGCGCGGCGTGACGCCGGCCTTCTCGAAGTGGCCCTTGAGCGGCTTGGTGACCTTGCGCGGGTCGATCTGGCCGGCGGCGAGCTGCACGGCCGCGTAGCCGTCGGCGTCCGCGGAGCGGACCTGCGTCACGACGTTGGTCGGGACGGCCACGACGGTCACGGGGACCAGACGACCGGCGTCGTCCCACAGCTGCGTCATACCGAGCTTGGTGCCGAGCACCGCGGTCACGTTCTTCTGCTGGTTGGTCATGTCTATCCCAGCCTCAGAGCTTGATCTCGATGTTCACGTCGGCAGGCAGGTCGATCCGCATGAGCGAGTCGACGGCCTTCGGCGTGGGGTCGATGATGTCGATGAGCCGCTTGTGCGTGCGCATCTCGAAGTGCTCGCGGCTGTCCTTGTACTTGTGAGGCGACCGGATGACGGTGAAGACGTTCTTCTCCGTCGGCAGCGGCACCGGACCCACGACCGTCGCACCAGCGCGCGTCACCGTGTCGACGATCTTGCGCGCCGAGCTGTCGATGACCTCGTGGTCGTAGGACTTGAGCCGGATGCGGATCTTCTGTCCCGCCATGGCGTCGTCTGACTCTCTCTCTCGAACCGCTACTGTCCGACCCCCGCGCTCGGGCGTGTCGCGCTAGGCGACGTACCCGGGCGCACACCGAATCGGCGTGGGGCCGTTGATTGTGGTCCGCGCGAGGCGGACCACGACGTCTGTCTGGCCTGTCGAAACATGTGTCCCGCGGGGCGCTCACGCGCGTCGACAGCCGGCAACCCCGCGACTCCTCCGGGAGGAGAACCGCTCCAGGCGGGTGGACCGCTCCGGCAGACCGGACCGGTGCACGCACCGTGGTGCTACACACTGTTCGACACGAGAAAGAACGCGCCCGTGACAGGCAACCTGAACATCTTGCCACAGGGAACCCCGTGATTCCAAGCCGGAACGGGGTACTGCCGCTGTGACACCGGACGCACCTCCACTCAGGGCACGACGCGTCCGCGCACGCCGGAGGCCCGGACCCTCGCGGGCCCGGGCCTCCGGACGATCAGCCGGGCTTCAGCCGACCAAGATCAAGCGATGGTCACTTGATGATCTTGGTGACACGGCCGGAACCGACCGTGCGGCCACCCTCACGGATGGCGAAGCCGAGGCCCTCCTCCATGGCGATGGGCTGGATCAGCTCCACCGACATCTCGGTGTTGTCGCCGGGCATGACCATCTCGGTGCCCTCGGGCAGCGTGATGACGCCGGTGACGTCCGTGGTCCGGAAGTAGAACTGCGGACGGTAGTTCGAGTAGAACGGGTTGTGACGGCCGCCCTCGTCCTTGCCCAGGATGTAGACCTGCGCCTCGAAGTTCGTGTGCGGGGTGATCGAACCCGGCTTCACGACGACCTGGCCACGCTCGACGTCCTCGCGCTTGATGCCGCGCAGGAGCAGACCGGTGTTGTCACCGGCCTGGGCCTGGTCCATCTGCTTGTGGAACGTCTCGATACCGGTGACCGTGGTCTTCTGGGGCGCACGGATACCGACGATCTCGACCTCGGAGTTGACGTCGAGCGCACCGCGCTCCACCTTGCCGGTCACGACGGTGCCGCGGCCGGTGATGGTGAAGACGTCCTCGATCGGCATGAGGAACGGCTTGTCGAGCTCGCGGACCGGGTCGGGGACGTTCTCGTCCACGGCCTCCATGAGCTCCAGGACCTTCTTGGTCCACTCGGGGTCACCCTCGAGGGCCTTGAGGCCGGAGACGCGGACGACGGGCGCGTTGTCGCCGTCGAACTCCTGCGACGACAGCAGCTCGCGGACCTCCATCTCGACGAGCTCGAGGATCTCCTCGTCGTCGACCATGTCGGCCTTGTTCAGCGCGACCAGCAGGTAGGGGACGCCCACCTGGCGGGCCAGCAGCACGTGCTCGCGCGTCTGGGCCATCGGACCGTCGGTCGCGGCGACCACCAGGATCGCGCCGTCCATCTGGGCGGCACCGGTGATCATGTTCTTGATGTAGTCGGCGTGACCCGGAGCATCGACGTGCGCGTAGTGACGCTTGGGCGTCTCGTACTCGATGTGCGCGATGTTGATCGTGATACCGCGCTGCTTCTCCTCCGGCGCGGCGTCGATCTCGTCGAAGTTGCGCTGCGTGTTCGCCGGCAGGTCGGGGTACGTGTCCGCAAGCGTCTTCGAGATCGCGGCGGTCAGCGTCGTCTTGCCGTGGTCGACGTGCCCGATCGTGCCGATGTTGACGTGCGGCTTGGTCCGCTCGAACTTGGCCTTAGCCACTGGGGTCCTCCTGGGACTTGGGTAGATGTTCCCGAACGTTGCGAGACTCGGCGAGAGAGCCTACATCCCGCGGGGCGACGGGGGTTTCCTACAGGTTGATGGTTGTGCTGGTCGTCGACCTGTGGGGACTCACTCGCCCCGGGTCTTCTTGATGATCTCGTCAGCAACGTTGCGAGGAACCTCGGCGTAGCTGTCGAACTGCATCGAGTACACGGCGCGGCCCTGCGTCTTGGAACGCAGGTCACCGATGTACCCGAACATCTCGCTCAACGGTACCTGGGCGCGCACGACCTTGACACCGGTCGCGTCCTCCATGGACTGGATCATCCCACGACGCGAGTTGATGTCGCCGATCACCTCACCCATGTACTCCTCGGGCGTCCGGACCTCGACGGCCATGACGGGCTCGAGCAGCACCGGGTCGGCGCGCTTGATGCCCTCCTTGAAGACCATCGAGCCGGCGATCTTGAACGCCATCTCCGAGGAGTCGACGTCGTGGTAGGCACCGTCGAGCAGCGTGGCCTTGACGCCCACGACGGGGAACCCGGCCAGCACGCCCTGCTCCATCGCCGACTGGATACCGGCGTCGACGGAGGGGATGTACTCGCGGGGGATGCGGCCACCGGTCACGGCGTTGGCGAACTCGTAGAGCTCCCCCTCGGCCGTGTCGAGCGGCTCGAAGGTCACCTGGACCTTCGCGAACTGGCCCGAGCCACCGGTCTGCTTCTTGTGCGTGTAGTCGATCTTCTCCGCGGTGCGGCGGATCGTCTCGCGGTAGGCGACCTGCGGCTTGCCGACGTTCGCCTCGACCTTGAACTCGCGACGCATGCGGTCGACGAGGATGTCGAGGTGGAGCTCGCCCATGCCGCCGATGACGGTCTGGCCGGTCTCCTCGTCCAGCTTGACGCGGTACGTCGGGTCCTCGGCCAGAAGCTTCTGGATCGCGGTCGACATCTTCTCCTGGTCGGCCTTCGTCTTCGGCTCGATGGCCACGTCGATGACCGGCTCGGGGAAGGTCATCGCCTCGAGGATGACCGGGTTCGCCGGGTCGCTCAGGGTGTCACCGGTGGTGACGTCCTTGAGACCGATGAACGCGTAGATGTGCCCGGCCTGCGCCTCCTCGACCGGGTTCTCCTTGTTGGAGTGCATCTGGAAGAGCTTGCCGATGCGCTCGCGCTTGCCCTTGGTCGTGTTGAGCACCTGGGCGCCCTGCTCGACCTTGCCGGAGTACACGCGCACGTAGGTGAGCTTGCCGAAGAACGGGTGCGTCGCGACCTTGAACGCGAGGCCCGAGAAGGGCTCCGACGCGTCGGCGTGACGCTCGACGACCTTCTCCACGTCCTTGACGTCGTGACCCTCGATCGAGGGGACGTCGAGCGGCGACGGCAGGTAGTCGATGACGGCGTCGAGCATGGGCTGCACGCCCTTGTTCTTGTACGCCGAACCGCACAGGACCGGGAACGCCTCGGACTTGACCACGAGCTTGCGGATGCCGGACTTGATCTCGGCGACCGTGAGCTCCTCGCCACCGAGGAACTTCTCGAGCAGCTCGTCGTCGGCCTCGGCGACCGCCTCGATGAGCTCGTTGCGGTACTGCTCGGCCTTCTCCTGGAGGTCCGCGGGGATCTCCTCGGTCTCGTAGCTCTCGCCGAGGGCGGTCTCGCCGCGCCAGACGAGCGCCTTCATCTCGAGCAGGTCGACGACGCCGATGAAGTCGTTCTCGGCACCGATCGGCAGCTGGATGACCAGCGGCTTCGCCTTGAGGCGGTTGATGATCGTCTCGACCGTGAAGTAGAAGTCGGCGCCCAGCTTGTCCATCTTGTTGACGAAGCAGATGCGCGGGACGTCGTACTTGTCGGCCTGACGCCACACGGTCTCGGACTGGGGCTCCACGCCCTCCTTGCCGTCGAAGACGGCGACCGCGCCGTCGAGCACGCGCAGCGAGCGCTCGACCTCGACGGTGAAGTCCACGTGACCGGGGGTGTCGATGATGTTGATCTGGTTGTTCTTCCAGTAGCAGGTCGTCGCGGCGGACGTGATCGTGATGCCGCGCTCCTGCTCCTGCTCCATCCAGTCCATCGTCGACGCACCGTCGTGCGTCTCACCGATCTTGTAGTTCACACCCGTGTAGTACAGGATGCGCTCGGTGGTGGTCGTCTTGCCGGCATCGATGTGGGCCATGATGCCGATGTTGCGGACCTTCTTCAGGTCGGTCAGCACGTCGAGTGCCACGGTGTCTTTCCCCTTGGTCGGTGGAAGGTCGGAAGCCGGGCCGGAGGGCCGGCCCCCGGCCGGCTCCGGATCCGCGGACGGCCCCGGGGGTCACCCGGAGCCGTCCTGAGCGCATCACCAGCGGTAGTGCGCGAACGCCTTGTTCGAGTCGGCCATCTTGTGCATGTCCTCGCGGCGCTTCACCGCGGCACCGAGGCCGTTGGAGGCGTCGAGGATCTCGTTCATCAGGCGCTCGGTCATCGTCTTCTCGCGACGGGCGCGCGAGAAGTCGGTGAGCCAGCGCAGCGCGAGCGTCGTGGAGCGCGCGGGGCGGACCTCGACGGGCACCTGGTAGGTGGCGCCACCGACACGGCGGGAGCGGACCTCGAGAGCCGGGCGGACGTTCTCCAGCGCGCGCTTGAGCACGACGACCGGGTCCTGGTCCGTCTTGGCACGGACGCCCTCGAGGGCGCCGTAGACGATCGCCTCGGCGGTGGACTTCTTGCCGTCGAGCAGGACCTTGTTGATCAGCTGCGTCACGACGGGCGACCCGTAGACGGGGTCGACGATGAGCGGCCGCTTGGGGGCCGGACCCTTGCGAGGCATCAGGCCTTCTCCTTCTTCGCGCCGTACTTGCTGCGGGCCTGCTTGCGGTTCTTCACGCCCTGCGTGTCGAGCGCGCCGCGCACGATCTTGTAGCGGACACCCGGGAGGTCCTTCACACGGCCGCCGCGGACGAGCACGATCGAGTGCTCCTGCAGGTTGTGGCCGACACCGGGGATGTACGCCGTGACCTCGGTGCCCGAGGACAGCTTGACGCGCGCGACCTTGCGGAGCGCGGAGTTCGGCTTCTTGGGGGTGGTGGTGTACACACGGGTGCACACGCCGCGCCGCTGGGGCGAGTCCTTGAGGGCCGGCGTCTTCGACGCCACGGCCTTCGTGGACCGGCCCTTGCGGACGAGCTGCTGGATCGTAGGCACTACGTCTCCGTCGTCTTCTCGAGCTCACGAGGGCCGGCCGGCCCTCGACGGTGGTCTGTCTGGCTTGTGCGTGCCGATCGCATGCGGCACCCGCGGCCCTCACGGACCGCAACGCCACTTACCACCGGCTCGATGGCCCGGGTCAGCTCAGCTCCCCCGCCCTCACGGACGGTCCGAGCGATCTTCCCGGGGTACCTGTGCGCTCAGGTCGGCGACGCCTCCGGCAGCCGGCCCGAGCGAGAACGTTCTGGGCTGACAGCGGGATGCGCGCGCGACGGCACGGGCACGGCTTCCAAGATTACCCGCGGAAGCAAGCGGGGTCAAAGGAACGGGAGGGGCGCACGCTGTGACGTGCGCCCCTCCCGGACTACCTCGTGGTATCAGACCTAGCGGAAGTCGCCGAAGTCCAGGTCCTCCAGCGGGATCGCCTCGCCCGAGCCCATGCCGAGCGTCGGGAAGTCGATCTCGTCGTAGCCGAAGCTCGGGTAGAGCTCGGCCTTGGCCTGCTCGGTCGGCTCGACCTCGATGTTCCGGTAGCGGGGCAGGCCCGTACCGGCGGGGATGAGCTTACCGAGGATGACGTTCTCCTTGAGGCCCAGCAGCGGGTCACGACGACCGCTCATCGCCGCCTCGGTGAGCACGCGGGTCGTCTCCTGGAAGGAGGCGGCCGAGAGCCACGAGTCGGTGGCGAGCGACGCCTTCGTGATGCCCATGAGCTCCGGACGGCCGGAGGCCGGCTGGCCACCCTCCGCCACGGCGCGACGGTTCGCGTCCTCGAAGCGGACGCGCTCCGCGAGCTCACCCGGCAGCAGGTGCGAGTCACCCGAGTCGAGCACGGTCACGCGACGCAGCATCTGCCGCACGATGACCTCGATGTGCTTGTCGTGGATGTCCACACCCTGCGAGCGGTAGGTCTCCTGGACCTCGTCCACCAGGTGCTTCTGCGTGGCACGCGGGCCGAGGATGCGCAGCACCTTCTTCGGGTCGACGGCGCCCTGGACCAGCTGCGTGCCGACCTGGACCTGCTCGCCGTCGGCGATCAGGAGGCGGGCGCGCTTGGTCACCGGGTAGCGGATCTCCTCGCCGCCGTCGGCCGGCGTGAGGACCAGGTGGCGCGTGCGCTCCGTGTCCTCGATCGTCACCGTGCCGGTGTACTCCGCGATCGGGGCCTCACCCTTGGGGGTGCGGGCCTCGAACAGCTCGGTGACACGCGGCAGACCCTGCGTGATGTCCTCCGCGGAGGCGACACCACCGGTGTGGAAGGTACGCATCGTCAGCTGCGTGCCCGGCTCACCGATGGACTGCGCCGCGATGATGCCGACGGCCTCGCCGATGTCCACCAGCTTGCCGGTGGCCAGGGAGCGGCCGTAGCACTTGGCGCAGGTGCCGACGCGCGACTCGCAGGTCAGCACGGAGCGGACCTTGACGTTCTCGATGCCGGCGGCGATCACCTTGTCGATGATCACGTCGCCCGCGTCCGAGCCCGCCTCGGCCACGACGTTGCCGTCCGCGTCCACGACGTCCGTCGCGAACGTGCGCGAGTAGATGCTCGTCTCGACGCGCGGGTGCGGCACCAGCACGTCGCCGATGCGCTCGGCGACGGGCAGCGTGAGGCCGCGCTCGGTGCCGCAGTCCTCCTCGCGGATGATGACGTCCTGCGACACGTCGACCAGACGACGGGTCAGGTAGCCGGAGTCCGCGGTACGCAGCGCCGTGTCGGCCAGACCCTTGCGGGCACCGTGCGAGGCGATGAAGTACTCGAGGACGGACAGGCCCTCGCGGTAGTTGGACTTGATCGGGCGCGGGATGATCTCGCCCTTCGGGTTCGCCACGAGACCGCGCATACCGGCGATCTGACGGACCTGCATCCAGTTACCACGGGCGCCCGAGGACACCATGCGGTACAGCGTGTTCCGCGAGTTGTTCTCGAGGTTCTCGCGCATGACCGACGCGATCTTGTCGGTGGCCTGGGTCCAGATCTCGATGAGCTCCTGACGGCGCTCGTCGTCGGTGATCAGACCCTTGTCGAACTGGTCCTGGACCTTCAGCGCACGCTGCTCGTGCTCGTCCAGGATGTCGTTCTTGACCTCCGGCATCGCGACGTCGGAGATCGCGATCGTGACGCCCGAGCGCGTGGCCCACCGGTAGCCGGCGTCCTTCAGCGCGTCGAGCGACGTCGCGACGTCGACCTTCGGGTAGCGCTCCGCCAGGTCGTTGACGATCGTCGAGAGCTCCTTCTTGCCGACGACGCCGTTCTGGAACGGGTAGTCGATCGGGAGCGCCTCGTTGAAGATCGTGCGGCCCAGGGTGGTCTCGAACAGCAGCGGCTGCCCGGGCTCCCACCCCTCGGGAGCCTCGAAGCCCTTGGTCGGGGGCACGAGGTCCGACATCCGCAGCTTGATCGTGGCGTTGAGGTCCAGCTCGCCGCGGTCGAGGGCCATGATCGCCTCGGCCTGCGAGGAGAACACGCGCCCCTCCCCCGTCGCGCCGGGGCGGTCCGAGGTGAGGTGGTGCAGACCGATGATCATGTCCTGCGAGGGCATGGTCACCGGACGGCCGTCCGACGGCTTGAGGATGTTGTTGCTCGAGAGCATGAGGATGCGGGCCTCGGCCTGCGCCTCCGCGCTCAGGGGCAGGTGGACCGCCATCTGGTCGCCGTCGAAGTCCGCGTTGAACGCGGCGCACACGAGCGGGTGCAGGTGGATGGCCTTGCCCTCGACGAGCTGCGGCTCGAACGCCTGGATGCCCAGACGGTGCAGGGTGGGGGCACGGTTCAGCAGCACCGGGTGCTCCTGGATGACCTCCTCCAGCACGTCCCACACCTCGGCGCGGGTGCGCTCGACCATGCGCTTGGCGCTCTTGATGTTCTGCGCGTGGTTGAGCTCGACCAGCCGCTTCATGACGAACGGCTTGAACAGCTCGAGCGCCATCTGCTTGGGCAGGCCGCACTGGTGCAGCTTGAGCTGCGGGCCGACCACGATGACCGAACGGCCCGAGTAGTCGACGCGCTTGCCGAGCAGGTTCTGGCGGAACCGGCCCTGCTTGCCCTTGAGCATGTCGGAGATCGACTTCAGCGGGCGGTTGCCCGGGCCCGTGACCGGACGGCCGCGGCGACCGTTGTCGAACAGCGAGTCCACGGCCTCCTGGAGCATCCGCTTCTCGTTGTTGACGATGATCTCCGGCGCACCCAGGTCGAGCAGGCGCTTGAGCCGGTTGTTGCGGTTGATCACGCGGCGGTACAGGTCGTTGAGGTCCGACGTCGCGAAGCGGCCACCGTCGAGCTGCACCATCGGGCGCAGGTCCGGCGGGATGACCGGGACGGCGTCGAGCACCATCGCCGTGGGCGAGTTGGTCGTCGTGAGGAACGCGTTGACGACCTTCAGTCGCTTGAGCGCGCGCGTCTTGCGCTGGCCCTTGCCGGTGCGGATGGTCTCGCGCAGCGACTCGGCCTCGGCCTCCAGGTCGAAGCTCTCGAGGCGCTTCTGGATCGCCGCGGCGCCCATCGAGCCCTCGAAGTACGTGCCGTAGCGGTCGACGAGCTGGCGGTACAGCATCTCGTCGCCCTCGAGGTCCGCGACCTTGAGGTTCTTGAACCGGTCCCAGACCTGCTCGAGGCGGTCCAGCTCCTGGTCGGCACGCTTGCGCAGCTGCGCCATCTCGCGCTCGGCGGAGTCGCGCACCTTGCGGCGCGCGTCGGCCTTGGCGCCCTCGGCCTCCAGCTCGGCCAGGTCGGCCTCGAGCTTGGCGGCGCGGGTGTTGATGTCGTTGTCGCGGCGGTCCGAGATCTCCTTCTTCTCCAGGTCGATCTCGTTCTGGAGGTTCGGGAGGTCCTCGTGCCGGGCCTCGTCGTCGACCCACGTGACCATGTAGGCCGCGAAGTAGATGACCTTCTCCAGGTCCTTCGGGGCCAGGTCCAGCAGGTAGCCGAGGCGCGACGGCACACCCTTGAAGAACCAGATGTGCGTGACCGGGGCGGCGAGCTCGATGTGGCCCATGCGCTCACGGCGCACCTTCGAGCGCGTCACCTCGACGCCGCAGCGCTCGCAGATGATGCCCTTGAAGCGCACGCGCTTGTACTTGCCGCAGTAGCACTCCCAGTCCCGGGTGGGGCCGAAGATCTTCTCGCAGAAGAGCCCGTCCTTCTCCGGCTTCAGGGTGCGGTAGTTGATGGTCTCGGGCTTCTTGACCTCTCCGTGCGACCAGGCACGGATGTCGTCGGCCGTGGCCAGGCCGATACGCAGCTCGTCGAAGACGTTGACGTCGAGCAAGATGTCCTACTTCCTCAAAGCTTTCGAATGTCCGTGGAGTTCAGCTGGTCGCTGGATCAGATCTCGTCGACCGTGGCGGCCGAGTTGGGGCGTCGGGACAGATCGATGCCCAGCTCCTCCGCGGCGCGGTACACCTCGTCGTCGGACTCCTTCATCTCGATGGAGGTCCCGTCGCTCGAGAGCACCTCGACGTTCAGGCACAGCGACTGCATCTCCTTGAGGAGCACCTTGAAGGACTCCGGGATGCCCGAGTCGGGGATGTTCTCGCCCTTGACGATCGCCTCGTAGACCTTCACGCGGCCCGGGACGTCGTCGGACTTGATGGTGAGCAGCTCCTGCAGCGTGTAGGCCGCGCCGTACGCCTCGAGGGCCCACACCTCCATCTCGCCGAAGCGCTGGCCGCCGAACTGCGCCTTACCACCCAGCGGCTGCTGCGTGATCATCGAGTACGGGCCGGTCGAGCGCGCGTGGATCTTGTCGTCGACCAGGTGGTGGAGCTTGAGGATGTACATGTAGCCCACCGACACCGGGTCCGGGAACGGCTCGCCGGAGCGGCCGTCGAAGAGCCGGGCCTTGCCGTCCGTCGCGACCATGCGGTCACCGTCGCGGTTCGGCAGCGTCGTGGAGAGCAGACCGCGCAGGCCCGACTCCTCGAGGCCGTCGAACACCGGCGTCGCCACCGGCGTCCCCGGCGCGGACTTCGACGCGACCTCGGGCAGGGTCTCCTTCCAGGAGAGGTCCTCGCCCTCGGCCAGCTCGATGTCCCAGCCGCGGCTCGCGACCCACCCCAGGTGCGTCTCGAGGACCTGGCCGACGTTCATGCGGCCGGGCACGCCCAGCGGGTTGAGGATGACGTCGACCGGCGTGCCGTCGGGGAGGAACGGCATGTCCTCCTGCGGCAGGATCTTCGAGATGACGCCCTTGTTGCCGTGCCGGCCGGCGAGCTTGTCGCCGACGGTGATCTTGCGGCGCTGGGCGATGTAGACGCGGACCAGCTGGTTCACGCCGGCGGGCAGCTCGTCGCCGTCCTCGCGGTTGAACTCGCGGACGCCGATGACCGTGCCCTGCTCGCCGTGAGGCACCTTGAGGGACGTGTCGCGGACCTCGCGGGCCTTCTCGCCGAAGATGGCGCGCAGCAGGCGCTCCTCCGGGGTCAGCTCGGTCTCGCCCTTCGGGGTGACCTTGCCGACCAGCACGTCGCCCGCGCCGACCTCGGCACCGATGCGGATGATGCCGCGCTCGTCCAGGTCCGCCAGCACGTCCTCGGAGACGTTCGGGATGTCCCGCGTGATCTCCTCGGGCCCGAGCTTGGTGTCGCGGGCGTCGACCTCGTGCTCCTCGATGTGGATCGAGGACAGGACGTCGTCCTCCACGAGGCGCTGCGACAGGATGATCGCGTCCTCGTAGTTGTGGCCCTCCCACGACATGAACGCCACGAGCAGGTTGCGGCCGAGGGCGAGGTCACCCTCGTCGGTCGCCGGGCCGTCGGCCAGCACGGAGCCGACCTCGACCCGCTGGCCCTCGTCCACGAGCACGCGCTGGTTGTAGCTGGTGCCCTGGTTCGAGCGGCGGAACTTGGCCGCACGGTACGAGCCCGTGGTGCCGTCGTCGTTCGCGACGAGGACCAGGTCGGCGGACACCTCGGTGACCACGCCGGGCTTGGTCGCCACGATGACGTCGCCGGCGTCGACCGCCGCACGACGCTCCATGCCGGTGCCGACCAGCGGCGCCTCGGAGCGCACCAGCGGCACGGCCTGACGCTGCATGTTCGCGCCCATGAGCGCGCGGTTCGCGTCGTCGTGCTCGAGGAACGGGATGAGCGCCGTCGCGACGGACACCATCTGGCGCGGCGAGACGTCCATGTAGTCGACCTCGGCCGGCGGCAGGTCGTCGGTCTCGCCGCCCTTGGTGCGCACCAGGACGCGGTCGTTGAGGAACGTGCCGTCCGCGGCGAGCTCGGTGTTCGCCTGGGCGATGATGTGCCGGTCCTCGTCGTCCGCCGTCAGGTAGACGATCTCGTCGGTGACCTTGCCGTCCGTGACCTTGCGGTACGGCGTCTCGATGAAGCCGAACGGGTTGATGCGACCGAACGACGCGAGCGAGCCGATGAGGCCGATGTTCGGCCCCTCAGGGGTCTCGATCGGGCACATGCGGCCGTAGTGCGACGGGTGGACGTCACGGACCTCCATGCCGGCGCGGTCGCGGGACAGACCACCCGGGCCGAGGGCGTTCAGACGACGCTTGTGCGTCAGGCCCGCCAGCGGGTTGTTCTGGTCCATGAACTGCGACAGCTGCGAGGTGCCGAAGAACTCGCGGATCGACGCCACCACGGGACGGATGTTGATCAGCGTCTGCGGCGTGATCGCCTCGACGTCCTGCGTCGTCATGCGCTCACGGACCACGCGCTCCATGCGGGACAGGCCCGTGCGCACCTGGTTCTGGATGAGCTCGCCGACGGCGCGGATGCGGCGGTTGCCGAAGTGGTCGATGTCGTCCGTCTCGACGCGGACCTCGATCGGCTGGCCGTCGCGGGTGCCAGGGATCGTCGCCTGGTCGGCGTGCAGCGCGGCCAGGTACTTGATCGTGGCGACGACGTCGGTCACGGACAGCGTGGAGTCCGCCAGCGGCGCCTCGACGCCGAGCTTCTTGCCCACCTTGTAGCGGCCGACCTTCGCCAGGTCGTAGCGCTTCGGGTTGAAGTAGAAGTTCTCGAGCAGCGCGCGACCGGCCTCGACCGTCGGCGGCTCGCCCGGGCGGATCTTGCGGTACAGGTCGACGAGGGCCTCGTCCTGGGTGTGGACGTGGTCCTTCTCGAGCGTGTCGAGCACGGACGGGAAGTCGGCGAACTCCTCGCGGATCTCCGCCTCGGTGAGGCCGAGGGCCTTCAGCAGGACGGTGACGGGCTGCTTGCGCTTGCGGTCGACGCGCACGCCGACGGCGTCGCGCTTGTCGATCTCGAACTCGAGCCAGGCGCCGCGCGACGGGATGACCTTCGCGGAGAAGACGTCCTTGTCGCTCGTCTTGTCCGGCTGACGCTCGAAGTACACGCCCGGAGAACGCACCAGCTGGGAGACGACGACGCGCTCGGTGCCGTTGATGATGAACGTGCCACGCTCGGTCATGAGCGGGAAGTCGCCCATGAACACGGTCTGGCTCTTGATCTCACCGGTCGTGTAGTTCACGAACTCGGCCGTCACGAACAGCGGGGCGGCGAAGGTGAAGTCCTTCTCCTTGCACTCCTCCGCCGTGTACTTCGGCGGCTCGAAACGGTGGTTCGAGAAGGAGAGGGACATCGACTGGCCGAAGTCCTCGATCGGCGAGATCTCCTCGAAGATCTCCTCGAGGCCCGACGTCGCGGGGACGTCGGAACGGCCGGCGGCGGTGGCCGCCTCGACCCGGGCCTGCCAGGCGGGGCTGCCGAGGAGCCAGTCGAAGCTCTCGGTCTGCAGCCCGAGGAGGTCGGGGACCTCGAGCGGCTCGTAGATCTTGGCGAAGGAGACGCGGCGGGAAGCGGTGCGGTTCGCGATAGCGTCGGCGGACGGAACAGAAGGGGTGCGCGAGGCAGCCAAGAGGGGTCCTTCCCTGCAGTTCGATGGCACGCTGTACGCTCAGCGAGGCTGCAGGCGCCGGACCGCGGCGGGAGGAACCGGCCCAGGGGTCACGAAGACGTGATCACAGGGGGCGGGACTTCGTCGGCGGGGAGGCGTCGGGGCACAAGCGAGCGCAAAGCGCTAGCGTAGCCAGAACTTCGTCGTTTGTCCACTCGCGCGGGCACACGAGTGGACGCCCTCGGTTCTGGGTCGTGAGGACGTTGTCTCGGTGGCCGCCATATGCCGCCCAAGAAACGGTTGTCGGACCAGCCTAACCCGTGGTAGGCGGCCCCGGCCAGGGGCCCGCGCGCGACGTCGGTCACGACACGACACCTCCACAACCGGCCCGGCTCCCCGCGACGCCGCGCCGTCCGCCGGTCGCTCGCCGCGGCAGTTCGCGCTCGCGGCGGCAGTTCGAACTGCCGCGCCGAGCCGGAAGTGCCGCGCCGACGACGTCGGACACCGGCATCGGACACCGGCATGGGACACCGGCGTAGAACGCGGCGAGGCCCGCACCCCCCGAAGGGATGCGGGCCTCGCGGAAGCGATGCGCGGCTAGGCCGCAACGATCACTTGAGGGTGACGGTGGCGCCGGCGCCCTCGAGGGCAGCCTTGGCCTTCTCGGCCGTCTCCTTGTTCGCGGCCTCCAGGACCGGCTTCGGGGCGCCGTCCACGAGGTCCTTGGCCTCCTTCAGGCCGAGGGACGTGAGCGCGCGCACCTCCTTGATGACCTGGATCTTCTTGTCGCCGGCGGCCTCGAGGATGACGTCGAACTCGTCCTTCTCCTCGGCGGCCTCGGCGCCACCGGCACCGCCAGCGGCGGGGGCGGCAACCGCGACGGCGGCGGGAGCGGCGGCGGTGACCTCGAACTTCTCCTCGAAGGCCTTCACGAACTCGTTGAGCTCGATGAGGGTGAGCTCCTCGAAGGCGGCCAGGAGCTCGTCGGTGCTGAGCTTCGCCATGATGGCGTTCCTTTCGGTTGGTGCGTCCTGGGGCCGGGGCCCCGCAGAAGCAAGGGAGGGGGTAGTGCTTGCCGCACCGCCGTCAGGCGGCAGCGGCCTCCGATTCCTGCTTCTGACGCAGGGCATCGATGACGCGAGCGGCCTGGGCCGGCTTCGCGCTGAAGGCGTAGGCAGCCTGGAAGAGCTTGGCCTTCATCGCGCCGGCCGTCTTGGCCAGCAGGACCTCGCGGGACTCGAGGTCCGCGAGCTTGGTGACCTCTGCAGCGGTCAGCGGCTTCCCGTCAAGGACACCGCCCTTGATGACCAGTGCAGGGTTCGCCTTGGCGAAGTCACGCAGACCCTTGGCGGCCTCGACCGGGTCGCCGGTCACGAACGCGATCGCGGACGGACCCTTGAGGTCGGCCTCGAACGCGTCGATCCCGGCCTCCTTGGCCGCGATGGACGTCAGCGTGTTCTTCACCACGGCGTAGGTTGCGTTGCCGCTGAGCGACCGACGCAGCTCCTTGAGCTGCGCGACGGTGAGCCCGCGGTACTCGGTCAGCACGGCCGCGTTCGAGTCACGGAACTTGTCCGCGACCTCCGCGACAGCGGCTGCCTTGTCCGGCCTCGCCATGGCAATCCTTCCGGTGGTGGTGCCACCGGTACCTGCGAAAGAAAAGAGCCCCGGCGCAGGTGCGCACGGGGCTCGGAGCTCACAGCCGGGCTGTGTGATCGTCGTCGTGTCACCTACGCAGGCCCCCGCACTCTCACGGGACTTCGGTCTTCGGCTTGCTGGGGCGAGCCCGGGCAGCGTCGGACGACCGGCGGTCTTGGGTTACCCGAGAACTCTACACGACGACGGCCGCGCTCAGCACGCGACGCCTGTGGCACGCGCCACTCCGACTGTCAGAGCACCAGCGGGCCGAAGCACACCAGCGGCACCGGCTCCGGCTCGTCCGCGACGGCGCGGGCGAGCGCCGCGCCCGGGCGCAAGCCGTCGCGCAGCCCCTCGTGCAGCGCTGGCATGACCCGCACGGCGACGTCGTCCCGCAGCGGCGCGACCGCGGCGATCACGGCGCGAGCCCCCATCCGCAGCAGCACGCTCGTCAGGCCGAGCGGCTCGCCGCCGTGCCGGATGCTCGCCGAGCCGACGTCGCAGGCCGACAGGACCACGACCGAACGCGACAGGTCCCGCCCGTCCAGCTCGTGCGCGAACAACGGGCCGTCGGCCAGCTGAAGGCTCGAGAACATGGGGTTCTCGGGCTCGTGCGTCCCGTGCGCGGCGACATGGACCACCGGAACGCCTTCGACCGCCTCCGCCACCGCCGCACACGAGGCGTCGTCACCGGTGAGCAGACGCGCACCGCTCCCCCAGACCGCCGCCACCTGCTGCGCCTCGGCAACGCCGTGGACGAGATCGGACCCTGCGACCGAGAGACCGGGCCCCGGGGTCCACTCCGCGTTCCCGCGCGCGACCCAGGAGTTGACCACCGTCGACAGTCCCCGCCGGGAGGGCAGCGACGCCCACGGGAGCGACACCAGCCTGTCGCGAGCCGCGACGAAGACGTCTCGCTCCGCGACGTCGAGAGCACCGAGGAGGAGCACGTCGAGACGCTGCAACGTCGCCGTCACGGACGCGTGGACCACGTCGCGCAGGGGCGTGGGCAGGAGCGGGTTGGCCAGGGCCTGCTGGTCCGCGCGCACCCGCCTCGCAAGCTCGAGGACAGGCGGCAGCGGTCCGAGCTCGACGAGGCGCGCCCCCGTACCGTCCACCCGGATGGCGCGGAGGCGGTCGCCGCTCATGGCCAGGTTGAGGACCACCCGATCCGACCCCGCGGCGCGAAGGTCCGTCCGCAGACCACGCGCCGTCACCGGAGCCGGGACGCCTCCGGACCCGCCCGCGTGCCAGGTCCGTTGCCGCGCACGGTCCTGGAGCCGGCGCGCGTCGCGATGCAGCTCGACGCCGCGCACCAGCTCTGCGTCCGTGGTCGCCCCGTCCGACCGGAGGAGGCGCGCGCGCTCCATCAGCCGTCGAGCCGACACGATCAGCTCGGCGGCATGCTCGTCGTCCGGCGGGCGCACACGGCCCGACCCTGCGAAGGTCGCGCGCCCGCGTTCCAGGGCGTCGAAGAGCGGGTCCGGCGACACAGACCGCAGCGCGGCGTCGATGTCGACGCCCTGGAGCCGGATGCCGTGCACCGCGGCGGCCGTGACGGCTTCGACGGCACCGAGCTGTTGCCGCTGCACGGCAAGCAACCGATAGCCACGCCGGACGGCCGCCAGCCCCGTGCGCCGGGACCCTGTGCCGAAGCCGCACAAGGCGGAGACGACCTCACAGCGCACGCGCGCGCCGAGGGCCAGGCTCGACCGCGACGGAAGGGCACGGAGTCGGTCCCGCGACTCAGCGAACCGTCCCGCGCGAGCCCATGCTTCCGCAGCGAGCAGCCGGGCGTCGATGAGCACGCGCTCGGCACCGGGCTGGTCGCCCGCCCGAGCGCAGAGCAGGTCGGCGGCACGCGCCAGCGGCAGGAGGCCTTCGTCCGTGTCGCCCGCGACGACGAGCCCGAACCGCGAGTCGAGGCCGACGACTTCCGCACGGAGCGCCATGACTCCGTGCCCCGCACGCTGCGCGCGGTCACGGACCTGCTCGGCGAGCTCCTCCGCCTCCGAGAACCTCGCCAGGCCCACGAGGCATCGAGCCTGCTGGAGCTCGGCGTCGAGCAGATCGCGCGCGCCCCCCGTCGCGGCGAGGATGCCGGCCGCGGTGCGGAGCGCGGTCTCCGCGTCCGTGAGCAGCCCCGCTTCATAGAGCACCGCGGCCTTGTCCATCAGGCCCACGCCGGCGTGCTCGGGCGGCGCCGCCGCTGCAGCGGCGTCCATGGCCCGCAGCGCCGCGGGAAGGTCACCCTGGAGGAACTGCGCGTACCCGAGGTTGTGCTCCGCCATCGGGATCACCTGCTCGTCCCCCAGCCCTCGGGCGATCTCCAGGCAGCGCCGGAGATCGGCGACCGCCTCGTCGATCGCACCGATCTCGAGCAGGAGGGAGCTCCGGTTGATGAGGACCGGGAGCATCTCGGCCTCGTCGACGAGGCCGTCCAGGGCGGCGCCGAGCTCGACCCTCGCGCCGTCGTGATCCCCCGACCGCAGGAGCTGGAGACCCAGGTTGGCATGGACGAGCGCGACCATCTCCGCGCTGCCTGCCCGGAGCGCCATCGCCGCGGCTGCCGCCAGCTTCGCGAGCACCACCTCGCGGTCCGCCCCGAGCTCGCCTTCGCACGCGGCGATCCCCACCAGTACACGGGCCCTGACAGCGGCGACGTCCCGCGCCGTCGCCTCGTCCTCGAGCGCGTCGAGCCGCACGAGAACGCCCTCGTAGCGGCTGAGCGTGCTGGAGAACTGGCGATGAGCGCGCGCGTGCGAACGGATCTCGTCGACCTCGGCGCGGACCGTCGCCAACGCATCGCTCATGCCTCACCCCTCGTGGATCACCCCGGGGTGGACGCGTCGTCGAGCGACAGGCCTCCCGTCGCCCCGGAGATGGCGCGCCAGATCGCCGCCACCCGCGCCTCGTCGTCCTGATCGGTCCGAGCGACCGACCCCGTGAGCGTAGCGTCCGCCGCCCGGGCACGCTGGCTCCGGTCGGCGAGCAGCTCACGAGCGATCTCGCCCGCGAGGACCGGCGCGGCGAACGACGTCCCGCTCCAGGTCGCGAACCCGCCCTGGAATCCCTCCGGGTCGATCGTCGAGCGCACCGCGTCGGCGAACCGCTCCCGCGTGCGCAGCGAGGGCGTGCTGGGCCCGTCAAGGGTCCGCGGCACGGTGCTCACCACCGCAGCGCCCGGACGGACGCACGTCACCCAGGGGCCGTCGTTGCTGAACAGCGCCGTGGAGCCGTCGGGGTTGGCAGCACCCACCGCGAGGATCGGGGGGCGCTCCGTGGTCGTGTCCCGCGGGCTGGTGATACGCGGTGGCGTCGCGCGCCGGTCCACCTCGGGCGCGAACGCAGCGGGGAACTCAGGGCGGGTCTCGCCGTCGTTGCCCGCGGCCACGACGACGGCGACGCCTGAGTCGCGGAGCCGCGCCAGCACGTCGGCGAGCGGGTGATCCCACTGCAGGTCCTCGGGCTGCTCGTGGTAGTAGCCCATCGGGAGCACCACCACATCGACCGCGACAAAGCCTTCCTCGCCCGCGAGCCCGCGGCGGTGGAACCTCAGCAGACGCCGCAGGGATTCGATCACCTCGGACTCGATGGCGGCACCGGCTCCACCGACCACCCGGACGGGCAGGAGCCGAGCGTCCGGGCACGTCTGGTGCACGATCCCTGCGATGAAGGTCCCGTGGCCGGCGACCGGGTCCAGGGGCCCGGTCAGGGGTGCGGTGCTCGCGCCCCCGATCTCGGCGTCCTCCTCCGGCAGCTGCGGCACCGGATATGTGCCGATGGGACCGTCGGGCAGGCGCGCGCCGCGGATCACGACGCCGTTGCCGTCGTCCGGTTCCGACCCCAGCCCGTAGGTACCGAACCACGGGTGGGTCCCGATCCCGGTGTCGACGATGGCGACCACCGGGCGGATCGCCCCGTCGGGTGTGCGCGACTCGTCGCCGTCGTCCCGGACCCGGCGCGCCGGCGGCGCGCCGAGCCACGCCACCGGCGACCTGCCGCCACTGCCCGGCACGCCGTATTCAGCCATCCCGTGGGTCGTGAACGGGTGCGTCGTGAACGGCTGCGCCGCCATGGGGTGGGTGGTGAACGGGTGCGTGGTGAACGGATGTGTCGTGAAGGGATGCGTCGTGAAGGGATGCGTCGTGAACGGATGCGTCGTGAACGGATGCGTCGTGAACGGGAGCGCAGTGAGGACGTGATCGAGGCTGAGGGTCCACGGCGTCGACTCGTCACGAGCGTCGGCCTCGAGGACCTCCCAGGCGTCGGGCTGAACGTCCGGTCGATCCGCGATCAGCCGGAGCACGAAGCCCTGGTCCTCGTCCACCAGATCGAGCGGTCTCGCGTCCGCCGCGGGCTGGATCCCGTGCCGGTACCTGACCTCGACACCGACGCGGCACCCCTGGCGCCTCGCTGCCCGCTCGAACCCCGCGGCGGCCTCCTCGTCCTCGCTCGGCTCCAGTGCCAGGACCGGCGGCAGCCCGGTGACACCCTCAGGCGTGCGCAGGCGCCCGCGCACCGAGTCCGGGAGGCCTCCGCGGACCAGCAGCCGATCAGCCACGTACCAGGTCGACCCGACCTGGCGCTGCCCGGGACTCCGCCGGGCGGTGCTGGGGTCCAGGAACCGGATCGTCGGCTCGGGCCGGCTCGGCGTCGGTCCCACGGGGCTCTCGGTCACGTGTCCTCCTCGTCACGGGCGCGCCGGATCGGCGCACGTTCTCAGGTGGGCGCGGTCGCGCCCGGCGTCTCAGAGCTCGATGAGCGGCGTGGCGACGGTGACGTCGCCGCCGTCGGGCAGGCGCACGAGCAGGCTGGTGGGGCCGCGGTCGACGCCGGTGAAGGCGAAGCGGCCGTCGTCGTCGGCGGTGGTGGTGCGCTCGCCGTCCGGCTGGCGCAGCTCGACGACGAGCGTGGCGGCGGGCGCGACCCAGCCGTCGAGGCGCACGTGGGTGCCGTCGTCGTCGGTGGACAGCGCGATCATCACGGTGAGGCGCTCGTGCGTGAACGTGATGGTGCGCGCCTCGAGCGGCGGGGCGTCACCCCGCACGGACCCGACGGGGGCCTCGATCTGCTGCAGCTCCATCACCTCGGCCTCGAGGCGCGCGAGCGTCATGGCGAACAGCGACCGCTCGACCAGCCCGTCGGGCACGGGGTCCACCGCCTCGACGGCGCGTCCCAGACGCCCCAGGACCGCGACGTCGCGCGCGTCCAGGGCCTCGTCCTCGCCGGGCACGGGCTCGCCCCACGCGTTCTCGTGCTTCTGGCTCATGTCCACGAGGCCTCCCCATGCTCCGTGAGGACGGCGCGCAGCTTCGCCAGGCACCGTCCCCGTGTGGCGCCGATGCTTCCCACCGGCATGCCGATCGACGCCGAGATCGCCTTGTAGTCCGGGCGGTCGGCGAGCGAGACGAGCCGCAGCAGCTCCTGGCAGCGCTCCGGGAGCCGGCGGAGCGACGACCAGAGGATCCGGTCGCGCTCGTCGGTCAGCACCTCGGCCTCCGGGCCCGGGCGGGCGTCCGGCAGCGCCGCGGCACCCTCGGTCACGTCGTCCGGCAGCTCGGTGCGGCGGCGCAGGTCCGCACGCCCCTTGCGCACCGTCTCCCAGGCGGCCCGGCGGGCCGTCACGAGGAGCCACTTCAGCACGGCCTTCGGCTCGGCGATCGTGTCCGCGTGCCGCACGAGTGCCGCCCACGTGGACTGCACCACGTCGTCGGCGACGTCCCGGTCGACACCCTGGGCGCGCACGGTGTGCCACAGCAGCGGCGTCGCCTCACGGACCAGGTCCGTCAGGGCGTCGGTGCGCCCCGCCCGGAACTCCAGGATCGCCCGCGCGGCCCGGTCGCCCAGGCTCTCGTCGGCGTCGGGCGTCCCACCGAGCGGTTCCTCAGTGGCTCGTGTCATGGCTGTTCGCACCTCGTGGGGGCTCGTCGAGAGGCCGGGGCGGCCGCGCCCCGGAACCTCCGAGCCTACGGCGCGCCCGGACGACGCGGCAGGAGGAAGTTGCATCGACATGCAAGGACCTCCTCCCGCAGCGCTCGTGCGGTGCTGCGTACTCGTCATCGCCCGGAGAGAGGACGACCCGCGCCGCGTGATACACGCGGCGCGGGTCGAATCTCCGAGCTCGTCCGGGCGGCCCCGTCAGCAGGCGCCGAGGTCGCGCCAGACACCCCACTGGCCGCTCTGGGCGGGGTTCTCGTTCGTGGTCCACCACCTGGCCTCGTACGTGCGGCCGTCGGAGGAGACCTGGTTCCCGCCCACGTACACGGCCGACGACGCCCAGGCCGGCGCCGTGCAGTCACCCGGGTCCGTCGGCGGGTCCGTGGGCTCCGTCGGCGGGTCCGTGGGCTCCGTCGGCGGGTCGGTCGGCGTGCCCGCGCCGGTGGCGAGCCGCGCGCCGACGACGTCCGCGAACGCGTAGCCGTTCGTCGCGTCCCAGTTGATCGACCAGGTCATGGCGCCGCCGATCGGCCCGTACGGCTCCGCGGGGGTGAACGCCCCGCAGTCGGTGCCCGCCTCGAGGCAGTCGAGCGCCTTCACGACGTTCCCCGCCGGCTGGTACCCGCCGCCCGCCGCGCGCGACGTGGCCGGGACGCCGATGCCCACCTGGTCGGGCCGCAGCCCCATCTCGAGCTGGATGCACGACAGCGCGGTGAGGAAGTCGACCGTGCCCTGCGAGTAGACCTTCTGGTCGCAGCCGAGCATCGACCCGGAGTTGTAGTACTGCGTGTTGACGATCGTGAGGATGTCCTTGATCGCCAGCGTGAGCTGGTAGTAGCCCATGGTCGTCGCCTGGTAGTCGATCGTCTGCGGCGCCATCGTGAGGATCAGGTCGGACCCGGCCTTCGCCGAGAGCTGGTGCAGGGCGTCCGCCATCGCGGTGGCGTTGATGCCGTGCTCCAGGTCGATGTCGACGCCGTCGAAGCCGTACTCCTGCATGAGGGCGTAGGCGCTGTCCGCGAAGTTCTTCGCCTCCGTCGGGTTCGAGACGACGACGTTGCCCTTCTCCCCGCCGACCGACAGCACGACCTTGCGGCCCTGCGCGTGCATGGCGGCGACGTCGGCCTTGAACTGCGCCTCGGTGTACCCGTCGAGCTCCGCGCTCGCCACCTCGAAGGTGATGCCGCCCGGCGTGCCGGTGAGGTTCTCGGCGAAGGCGACCGCGACCAGGTTGTAGGCGGCCGGCACCTGCGACAGCCGCAGCACCGTCGCGCCGTTGTCGAAGTTCTGCCAGTAGCCGGTGAGCCACGGGCCGTCGGCCGCGGCGGCGACGGGCGCAGCGGCGGGCTCCTGCCCCGGCGAGGCCGACGCCGCGGCTCCCCCGGTCAGCGCGACGACGGCGGCGCACGCGGCGCCGACCAGTCCCGTCACGACCCTCTTCGTCGTTGCTCTCACGGCATGCTCCCTCGTCGTCGCGGGCCCGGGGATCCGGGTGCTTCGACGGTAGGCGGGGAGGGCAGGGCCGCGGGATGAGGGATTCCCCGGCACCTGCGGCCGCGGGGTCAGGGAGTTCGCGTACGACGACGGCCCGGCACCCTCGCGGGTGCCGGGCCGTCGGCGGTGGTTCAGCGGGTCCCTGCCGGGATCACGCCTCCTCGAGCAGCTTCGAGGTGCGCGACTGGTCGAGCGGGATGCCCGGGCCCATCGTCGTCGTCATCGTGGCCTTGGTGATGTACCGGCCCTTGGACGACGTCGGCTTGAGACGCAGCACCTCGTCGAGCGCGGCGGCGTAGTTCTCCACCAGCGCCTTCTCGTCGAAGGACGCCTTGCCGATGATGAAGTGCAGGTTCGCGTGCTTGTCGACGCGGAACTCGATCTTGCCGCCCTTGATGTCGGACACGGCCTTGGTCACGTCCATCGTCACGGTGCCGGTCTTCGGGTTCGGCATGAGACCACGGGGGCCCAGCACCTTGCCCAGACGACCGACCTTGCCCATGAGGTCCGGCGTCGCCACGGCGGCGTCGAAGTCGGTGTAGCCGCCGGCGACCTTCTCGATCAGGTCGTCGCCGCCGACCTCGTCGGCGCCGGCCGCACGGGCCTCCTCCGCCTTGGCGGCGTTCGCGAAGACGATCACGCGGGCCGTCTTGCCGGTGCCGTGCGGGAGGTTGACCGTGCCGCGGACCATCTGGTCGGCCTTGCGGGGGTCGACGCCCAGGCGGAACACGACCTCGACGGTCGCGTCGTACTTGACCGTCGCGGTCTCCTTGGCGAGGCGGACCGCCTCGAGGGGGCTGTACAGGTTCTCGCGGTCGATCTTCTCGGCCGCGGCGCGGTACGCCTTGCTGCGCGTTGCCATCTGCTTCTCCTTCTGCAGTCGTGGTGAGCGGGTCCGCGCGGACCCTGCCACGTGCCCGGCGTCGATCGCCGGGACTTGGTCCGGGACGCCCGGACCGCGCCGGAAGAATCCGGTCACGGCCGGGCGACCCGGTCGCGGATCACTCCGCGACGGTTCTCGCGGGTCACTCCGCGACGGTGATGCCCATCGAACGAGCGGTGCCGGCGACGATCTTCATCGCGGCGTCGATGTCGTTCGCGTTGAGGTCCTGGAGCTTGGTCTGCGCGATCTCGCGGACCTGGTCCTGGCTGAGCTGCGCGACCTTGACGGTGTGCGGCGTCGCGGAGCCCTTGGCCACACCTGCGGCCTTCTTGATGAGCTCGGCGGCCGGCGGCGTCTTCGTGATGAACGTGAACGAGCGGTCCTCGTACACGGTGATCTCGACGGGGACGACGTTGCCGCGCTGCGACTCGGTGGCCGCGTTGTAGGCCTTGCAGAACTCCATGATGTTCACGCCGTGCTGACCGAGCGCGGGGCCGATCGGCGGGGCGGGCGTGGCCGCACCGGCGTTGATCTGGAGCTTGATGAGGCCGGCGACCTTCTTCTTGGGAGGCATGACTCTTCCCTGACTTTCTGAGTTGTGGGCCGACGCCGTGGGCGATGACCCGGTTGCAGTACTGCGTCCGTCAGATCTTGGCGACCTGGTTGAACGACAGCTCGACCGGGGTCTCCCGGCCGAAGATGGAGACGAGGACCTGGAGCTTCTGGGCCTCGGCGTTGATCTCGGAGATCGTGGCGGGCAGCGTGTCGAACGGGCCGTCGGTGACGGTGACCGACTCGCCGACCTCGAAGTCGACCTCGACCGGGGCCTTCGCCGTCGCGCCCGACGACGCCGCGGCGGCCTTGCCGGCCTCGGGGGCGGCCTCGACGAACACCGGCGCCAGCATCGAGTAGACCTCGTCGAGCGTCAGCGGGACGGGCTGGTGCGTGTGGCCGACGAAGCCGGTGACGCCCGGCGTGTGGCGCACGGCGCCCCACGACTCGTCCGTGAGGTCCATGCGCACGAGGACGTAACCGGGGATGCGGACGCGGCGGACGGTCTTCTTCTGCGCGTTCTTGATCTCGGTCACCTCCTCCATGGGGACCTCGATCTGGAAGATGTAGTCCTCCATGTTCAGGCTCTGGATGCGGTTCTCCAGGTTGGCCTTCACACGGTTCTCGTACCCGGCGTACGAGTGGATGACGTACCAGTCGCCGAGCTGCGAGCGCAGCGTGCGGCGGAACTCCTCGGCCGGGTCCTCGACGACGTCGCCGTCGGCGTCCGCCGGGCGCTCGTCCTCGTCGTCGGCGCCGTCGTCGGCCGCGGTGCCCGCGTCGACGGCGTCGCTCTCCTCAGCAGCGTCCTCGACGCCCGCCTCGGGCTCGGCGTCGGCGGTGTCCGTGGGCACGTCGAGGTCAGCCTCGGCGCCGTCGGCGTCGGGCTGGGTGGGGTCGACGTTCTCCGTCTGGTCCAGCGGATCCTGGGACACGAACGAACCTGCTTTCTGGAATCTGCTTGCTTCAGGGGCGGGCGCCGGCGGCCTGCCGAGGTCAGTCGCCGAAGAGGGCGAGGACGCCCAGTCCGATGACCCAGTCGAGCGCCACCACGAACAGCATGACCACGGTGACGAACACCAGCACCACGATCGTGTAGTTGATGAGCTCCGAACGGGTCGGGGTCACGACCTTGCGGAGCTCCGCCACGACCTGGCGCACGAAGAGCGCGATGCGCGCGAACAGGTTCGGGCGCTTGCCGGTGGCCGACTTGCCCCCGCCGGGCGTCCCCACGGCCTCAGCCGGTGACTCGCTCACTCGCTCTACCCCGTTTCGCGTTCCCGCCGCGGCCGCGCCACCTGCCGGCGACGCACCCACGGCACTGACTCCTGGCGTTCCGGGGTCATGCGGATGGCCCCGCTGCGCGCGGCCCCGCGGGGGATCACGCTGGCAGGGTAGACAGGACTCGAACCTGCAACCTGCGGTTTTGGAGACCGCTGCGCTACCAATTGCGCCACTACCCTTCGTGCTCGACGCCCCTGTCGCCACGCTCGAACCACCCCGGAAGGGCGCGTTCGATCTTGGCGGGCATCAACCACCGAGGGACAACTGTACGCGACGCGGGGGCGTGGGTCGAACCACCGCCGGCACACCCTCTCGACCGCCCGCGCGGACCCCCGCCGTCCACCGATCGGTGGACCCCGGGGCCCGTCGTCCGAGGCTCCCGCAGGCCCCGTCCCCGGCGCGAGGCTCGACGCATGACCTCGACGACGACACCCTCTCCGGCTCCCCCGCCGGCCGCCCCCCGCGGACGGCGCGGCACCCCCGCCGGCGCCGGGCCGCGCCGCTCCTCCGGCGAGGCCGTCCGCGTCCGCGGCCTGGCCAAGCGCTACGGCACCAAGCAGGCGGTCGACGGCCTCGACCTCGACCTCGCGACGGGGGAGATCGTCGCCGTCCTCGGCCCCAACGGCGCGGGCAAGACGACGACGATCGAGATCCTCGAGGGGTTCCGGGACCGCGACGGCGGCGACGTCCGCGTGCTCGGCGAGGACCCCGCCCGTGCCGGGCGGGCCTGGCGGGCGCGGCTCGGCGTCGTCGCGCAGGACTCGCGCGACCAGGCGGAGCTCACCGTCGCGGAGTCCGTGCGCTCAACGGCCCGCTACTACCCGGCGCCGCGCGACCCCGACGAGGTGGTCGAGGCCGTGGGCCTCGCCCCCAAGGCGGGCGCGCGCGTGCGCTCCCTGTCGGGCGGGCAGCGGCGTCGGCTCGACGTCGCGCTGGGTGTCGTCGGCCATCCCGAGCTGTTGTTCCTCGACGAGCCGACGACCGGCTTCGACCCGCAGGCACGGCGCACGTTCTGGGACCTCGTGCTGCGGCTTCGCGACGCCGGCACGACGATCCTGCTCACCACCCACGACCTCGCCGAGGCCGCCCACCTGGCCGACCGCGTCGCCGTCGTGCGCGACGGGCGGGTCGTGGCCGAGGGGGCGCCCGAGTCCCTCGGCGGTCCCGACGCCCGCACCCCCCTGGTGACCTGGACCGCCGACGGCGTCCGGCACGCGGAGCGCACCGACGCCCCCACCGCGCTCGCCGCGCACCTCATGGCGACCGCCGCCGGCGCCGACGGCGAGGTCGCCGACCTGTGCATCACCCGCCCCAGCCTCGAGGACGTCTACCTCGGGCTGCTCGCGAAGGAGGACCACGCATGAGCGCCGCCGTCGACACCCGGGTCGCCCCCGGCCGGGCCGGGCGCCTGCCCGGCCTCGCACCTCTCGCGCTGGTGCGCGCGGGGCTCGAGCTGCGGCAGTTCTGGCGCGAGCGGGACGCCGTGATCTTCGTGTTCGCCTACCCGATCGTCATGCTCGCGATCTTCTCCAGCGTCTTCGGGAGCGAGGACCAGGGCACCGACGTCGCCCAGATCGGCTTCGCCCAGTACTTCCTGCCGGGCATGGTCGCGACCGGCATCGTGCTCACGAGCTTCCAGTCCCTGGCCGTGTCCATCGCGGTGGAGCGGGACGACGGCACGCTGCGCCGCCTGCGGGCGACGCCGCTGCCCGCCGCCGCGTACGTCGGCGGGAAGGTGCTGCTGACGCTCGCCACGTCGGTGGTCCAGACGGCGCTGCTGCTGGCGGTGGCGGCCCTCGCCTTCGACGTGCCGCTGCCCACCGACGCCGGCCGCTGGGCCACGTTCGCCTGGGTGTTCGTGCTGGGGTCGGCGACCGGCACGATCTGCGGCGTCGGGTTCTCGTCCCTGCCGCGGTCGGGCCGGTCCGCGAGCGCCGTCGTGACGCCGGTCGTGCTGGTGCTCCAGTTCGTCTCGGGCGTGTTCTTCGCGTTCTTCGCCCTGCCGGGGTGGATGCAGACCCTGGCCTCGGTGTTCCCCCTCAAGTGGATCGCGCAGGGCATGCGGTCCGTCTTCCTGCCCGACGAGATGGCGGCGCTGGAGACGAGCGGGTCCTGGCAGCACCCCGCGACCGCTGCTGTACTGGTCGCATGGCTGATCGTGGGGCTGGTCGTCGCGGTGCGCACCTTCCGGTGGCGGCGCCGTGACGACGGCTGAGGACCACGCCGCCCGGCCCGGCGAGCCGTACGACGCGCTGGACCTCGCCGCCTGGGACCGGCAGGTCGTGTGGTGGGACCGCACGTTCGTCGCCATCGTCCTGCTGACCGCCGTCGCGCTCCCCCTGACGGGCCAGCGCGGCACGTCGCTGTGGGTCGCGTACGGCGCGATGGCGGTGATCCTCGCGGCGTACGCGGCGTGGGGCGCGCGGGCGGCGCGGTCCCGCGACCAGCGCCTGGCGACGGCGTACGTCGTCGTGCTGATCGCGGGCACGTCGGTCACGGTGGCGCAGAACGGCATCGCGACGCTGCTCCTGTTCGGCGCGTTCACGCAGCTGTGGATGCTCCTCGAGCCGGAGCGGCGAGCGGTCGTCGCGTCGGTGGTGCTCGCCGCCGCGACCACGGTGGGCATCGCGTACCAGGAGGGCTTCGACCTGCCCACCCTGCTGGAGGCGGCGCCCCAGATGGCGATCGCGCTGGCGTTCGCGATCATGCTGGGGCTCTGGGTGGCCACGACGATGCGCCGGTCCGACGAGCGCGCGCGGCTCCTGCACGACCTGCGCGAGGCGCAGGCGGAGCTCGCGGAGTCGCACCACGCGGCGGGCGTGACGGCGGAGCGCGAGCGCATCGCCCGGGAGATCCACGACACGCTGGCGCAGGGGTTCACGAGCGTCGTGACGCAGGCGCAGGCGGCGACGGCAGCGCTCGACCGGGGCGAGCAGGACCGTGCCCGCGAGCGGCTCGTGGTGGTGGAGCAGACCGCGCGGGACAACCTCGCGGAGGCGCGCGCGCTGGTGGCCGCGTTCGCGCCCGTGCCCCTGCAGGGCTCGACGCTCGCCGAGGCGCTGCGCCGGCTCGCCGAACGGTTCACCGCCGAGACGGGCACGCCTGTGGTGCTGGACGTCGCCGGGGCGGCCGACGGGTCGGGCGGCGGCGCCACCGGCCACGCGGCCGCCGACGTGGTGCTGCTGCGCGCGGCGCAGGAGGCCCTGGCGAACGTCCGACGGCACGCGGGGGCGCACGCGGTGACGGTCCGGCTGACGCGCGACGGCGAGCGCGAGGGCGGCGGTGCGGGCGACGTCCGGCTCGAGGTGTCCGACGACGGCCGCGGCCTGCCGCCCGGCCACGCGGACGGCCTGGGGCTGGCCGGCATGCGCGAGCGGGTGTCGGCGGTGGGCGGCAGGCTCGCCGTCGGGCCGGGCGAGGGCGGCGGCACCCGCGTCGAGGTGCAGGTGCCGGCCGCGGGCGGTTCGCCGTGACGGGGCCGGGTCCCGGGGAGGCACCGGTGGGGACGGTGCGCGTGCTGGTCGCCGACGACCACCCGGTGGTGCGCTCGGGGATCATCGGGATGCTCGACGGCGAGCCGGACGTCGAGGTCGTGGGCGAGGCCCCGGACGGCGAGGCGGCCGTGGCGCTGGCCGCGGAGCTGGCGCCCGACGTCGTGCTCATGGACCTGCGCATGCCTCGCCTGGACGGCGTGGGCGCGACGGCGCGCATCGTCGGCGCGTCGCGCGACGCCGGGCCGAGCGTCGTCGTCCTCACGACGTACGACACGGACGCCGACATCCTGCGCGCCGTCGAGGCGGGGGCGACCGGCTACCTGCTCAAGGACACCCCGCGCGACCAGCTCGTCGCGGGCGTGCGCGCCGCCGCGCGCGGCGAGACGGTGCTGGCGCCGGGCGTCGCGACGCGCCTGGTGACGAGCGTGCGCACCGCGGCCGAGCGGCTCACGGCGCGCGAGGCGGAGGTGCTCGGGCTCGTGGCGCGCGGCCTGTCCAACGCCGCCGTCGGGCGGGAGCTGTTCATCGCGGAGGCCACGGTGAAGACGCACCTGCTGCGGGCGTTCGCGAAGCTCGGGGTGGACGACCGCACGGCCGCCGTGACCGTGGCCCGCGAGCGCGGCTGGCTGCCCTGACCGGGCCCGCACCCGCGGGCTCGGGGCAGACTGGCGCCGTGCGCGATCTGGCGAAGCTCCCCAAGGCCCACCTGCACCTGCACTTCACGGGGTCGATGCGGGTGGACACCCTGCGCGACCTGTCGGCCGGCCACGGCGTGCGGCTGCCCGGCGCCCTGCTGGACGGCGACCCGTTGCGGGTGCCGGCCGACGAGCGCGGCTGGTTCCGGTTCCAGCGCCTCTACGACGCGGCCCGCGCGTGCGTGCGCTCGGAGGCGGACATGCGCCGCCTGGTCGACGAGGCCGCGGCGGACGACGCCGCCGAGGGGTCGGGCCGGCTGGAGATCCAGGTGGACCCGACGTCGTACGCGCCGTTCGTCGGCGGCATCACGCCGGCGGTCGAGATCGTGCTGGACGCCGCGAAGGCCGCGAGCGCCGCGCACGGGGTCGAGGTGGCGGTGGTCGTGGCCGCGTCGCGGATGCGGCACCCGCTCGACGCGCGCACGCTCGCCCGGCTCGCGGCCCGGTACGCGGGCGAGGGCGCCGGCGAGGTGGTGGGTTTCGGGCTGAGCAACGACGAGCGGCGCGGGGACACCGCCGAGTTCGCCGCCGCGTTCCGGATCGCGCGCCGCGCGGGCCTGGCGTCGGTGCCGCACGGCGGCGAGCTGCTCGGGCCGGCGCACGTGCGCGACGTCGTCGACGCCCTGCACCCCGACCGGCTGGGGCACGGCGTGCGCGCCGGCGAGGACCCGGCGCTGCTCGCCGAGCTCGTGGAGCGCGAGGTCGCCCTCGAGGTGTGCCCCGCCTCGAACGTCGGCCTCGGCGTGTACGCCGACACGTCGCAGGTGCCGCTGCGGCCGCTGGTCGACGCCGGGGCGCGGGTGGCGCTCGGCGCGGACGACCCGCTGCTGTTCTCCTCCCGGCTGCTCGACCAGTACGTCGCCGCCCGCGAGGTCCACGGGTTCACCGACGCCGAGCTGGCGGACCTGGCCCGGTCGTCGGTGCGGGCGAGCCGGGCCTCGGACGCGACGAGGCGTCGGATGCTGGCGGACGTCGACGCCTGGCTCGCGGCCCCGGACCCGGGCACGAGCTCCGGGGCCGCGGCGCTCTCATCTGCGTCTCATCCGCCCGCGGGATGATCCGGCCATGGTGCACGGGGCGGCTGGACGGTCGGGACGTCGGTGGCGCGCCGCCGTGCCCTGGGTGCTCGGGGTGGCGCTGGTCGCGCTGATCGGCGGGGTCCTCGCCGCCGCCCTGTCGTCCGAGCCCGAGGACCGGGACGTGGGCGGCGTCGTGGTTGTCTCCCCCACGCCCGACCCCACGCCCGACCGCACGCGCGACCCCGCGTCGCCGACGCCCGCCCCGTCCGGGGAGCCGACGCCGTCCGGGAGCCCCTCCCCGACGCGGACGTCCGACGACGGCGGCGTCGCGCCCGTCCCGCCCACGGACGACGACGATGACGACGACGACGGGCCCGACGACGACGGCCCGGACGACGATGACGACGCCCCCGACACGGACAAGGACGACTGATGGCGCGAGCCCCGCGGCCCCAGGGCGGGCCCACCGTCCGCACGCGCATCCTGGCCGTCCTCCTCGCCCTCACCGCTCTCGCCCTCGCGCTGGCCGGGGCCACGGCGTACCTCCTCACGTACGACCACGTGGACGACCGCATCGACGCCGACCTCGCCGAGAGCGCGCAGGAGCTGCAGACCCTGGGCGCCTCGGGCGTCGACCCGGTGACCGGCGACCCGTTCGCGACGGCGGAGGAGGTGGTGATCGCCGCGATCCAGCTCGACGTGCCCGCCCGGCACGAGGGCGTCCTGGGCCTGCGCACCGGCAAGCGGCCGCTCGTCTCCCAGCAGGCGGTGGAGGTGCACCTGCAGGACGACCCCGAGCTCGTCGCGGCGGTGACCCCGCTGCTCACGTCCGAGAGGGCCGTGCTGCGCACGATCGGCACGTCGACGACCGACTACCGGGTGCTCGTCGCGCCCGTCGCGCCGGTGACGCCGTCGGGCGACCCCGCGGCCCTCGTCCTCGCGTACGACCGGGACGCCGAGCACGCCGAGACGCAGGCCGTCTTCCGCGGGTACCTCCTCGTCGCGCTCGCCGCGCTCGTGGTCACGGGCGTCGTCGGCTGGCTGCTCGCCGGGCGCCTGCTGCGCCCGATCCGGACGCTCGCGCGCACCGCCCAGCAGATCGGCGAGTCGGACCTGTCGGCCCGGATCCCGGAGACCGGGAACGACGACCTCACGCACCTCACCCGCGCCTTCAACGGGATGCTCGACCGGCTCGAGGGCTCGTTCGAGTCCCAGCGCCGCCTGCTCGACGACGTCGGCCACGAGCTGCGCACCCCGCTGACGATCGTGCGCGGCCACCTCGAGCTCATGGACACCGCCGACCCGGCCGACGCGGCCGAGACCCGCGTGCTGGCGCTCGACGAGCTCGACCGGATGCACCGCCTCGTCGACGACCTGGTCACCCTCGCCACCGTCGGGCAGCCCGACTTCGTGCGCCCCGCACCCGTGGAGCTGGGCCGGCTCACCGACGACGTGCTCGACAAGGCCCGCACGCTCGGCGAGCGCACCTGGCTGGTCGACTCCCGGACCGACGCCCGGACCATGGCGGACGCGCAGCGCCTCACGCAGGCGTGGCTGCAGCTCGCCGCGAACGCCGTGAAGTTCTCCGCACCGGGCAGCGTGGTGGCGATCGGGTCGCGCACGACGCCGGACGGGGCGCGGGTGCGCCTGTGGGTGCGGGACGAGGGCGTCGGCATCGCGCCGGACGACCTCGAGCGCATCTTCGACCGGTTCGCGCGCGGCGACCACGAGGGCGAGCGGCGCGAGGGCTCCGGGCTCGGCCTCGCGATCGTCGCCGCCATCGCCGAGGGCCACGGCGGCGAGGTG
The DNA here is from genome assembly GCF_050311655.1 of Isoptericola variabilis. Lineage (GTDB taxonomy): Bacteria > Actinomycetota > Actinomycetes > Actinomycetales > Cellulomonadaceae > Isoptericola > Isoptericola variabilis. Next base: position 46,898 of record NZ_JBNOZM010000001.1, on the reverse strand, counting down.
ACGGTCGAGTCCGCGCCGGGACGGGGGTCCACGTTCGCCGTCGTGGTGCCCGTGCTGCCCGTGCCCGACGCCGGCCCCGACCCGGCCCCCGGCCGCTCCGTGCCCCCGGCCGGCCGGACCGCGCCGACCGCCCGCTCCGCCCCCACCCCCGAGCTGCCCCCGCGCACCGCCCCCGACCGGGAAGGACCCGCCACGTGAGCCAGATCCTCATCGCCGAGGACGAGACCCGCATCGCGTCGTTCGTCGCGAAGGGGCTGCGCGCCGCCGGCTACGCGAGCACGACGGTCGCGACCGCGCGCGAGGCGTTCGACCTCGCGTCGTCGGGCGACTTCGACCTCATGGTGCTCGACCTCGGGCTCCCCGACCAGGACGGCTTCACCGTGCTGCGCCGGCTGCGCGAGGCCAAGGTCACCCTGCCGGTCATCATCCTCACCGCCCGCACCTCCGTGGCGGACACGGTGGCCGGCCTCGAGGGCGGCGCCGACGACTACATGCCGAAACCCTTCCGCTTCGAGGAGCTGCTGGCGCGCATCCGGCTGCGCCTGCGGGCCGAGCCGGCGGGCGAGGTCACGGTGCTCAGCCACGGCGACCTCAGCCTCGACCTGCGCACCCGCCGGGCCACCGCCGCCGGCGTCGAGGTGGACCTCTCCGCGCGGGAGTTCGCGCTCGCCGAGGCCTTCCTGCGCAACGCCGGGCAGGTGCTCAGCCGCGAGCAGCTGCTCTCGCGCGTGTGGGGGTACGACTTCGACCCCGGCTCCAACGTCGTGGACGTCTACGTGCGCTACCTGCGCAACAAGCTCGGCGCCGAGCGGTTCGTCACCGTGCGGGGCATGGGGTACCGCCTGGCATGACGACGCCGCCGGCCGTGCCTCTCGAGGAGGGCGGCCGGCGGCGGGGTGCGAGGGGGACGGTCAGTCCGTGGAGGCCGCCGTCGGGGTGGTCGTCGCCGACTGCGGGGTCACCGGGCTGACCGGGGACGCCGCGGTCTGGGCGGTCGGGGCCGTCTGGGCGGTCTGGGCCGTCTGGGCGGACGGCGCCGTGTTCGCGGTCTGCGTCGTCGGCGCGGTGCCCGGCGTGGCGACCGAACCCGCCGTCACGGTGGTGATGGACGTGCCGTTCTGCACTGCCGCTGGCGACGGGCTCGCGGTCGACGTCGCTGCCGACGCCGCGGTCGACGAGGCGCCGTCGTCGCCCACCTGGACGGCGTCGGCGACCACCGCGTCCGACGGCGTGCGGTCGAACGTACCCTGGGCCGCGGCGACGCCGGCACCCAGGCCGACGGCGCCCAGCGCGCCCGTGACGATCCATGCGCTGCGTGCCTTCATCGTGCTGCTCCTTCGCTCGTGGTTCGTGATTCGTGTGACGGTTCCCGGCGGGCCTCTCCCGCCGACTGGTTCCCAGCCTCCGTGGCCACCGTGAGAGGGCCGGGAGGCGTGGATGAGAGGGTTCTCAGACTCCGGCCGCCTGCGCGGCATGCCGGTCGGCGAGTCGCTCCGCGACGGCGAGGAACTCCCCCACGGTCGCCGCGTCCTCCGCCCCCGCGGCGAGCGAGACGACGACGGCCGCGGCGCGGGCGCGCAGCAGGGCCGGCTCCACCGCCCGCCCGAACACGTCGAGGCACCGCTCCACCAGCCCGTCGACGCCCGCGTACGCGCCCGGGTCGAGCGCCGGCAGCACGGCGAGGTGCGCGACGGCGCACGCCAGGTCGTCCACCAGGTGCCCGGGCCCCAGGGTGTCGACGTCGAGCACGGCGCCCACGCGCGGGCGGTCCCCGGCCCGGGCGGCGGGCTCCAGCAGCAGGTTGGCGGCGTGCAGGTCGCCGTGCGTCACCACCAGCGGTCCGGGGTCGCCCTCCGCGACGACGGCGTCGATCGCCTCGTGCAGCGCGGCGAGCCGGGCGGCGTCGACGCCGTGCACGGTGGCGAGCGCGCCGAGGTAGTGGGCCGACCGGTCGGCCCAGGCGGGCCGGCGCGGCAGGGCGAGGCCCGCGCGCGGCAGCGCCGTCGCGACCCGGAGCAGCTCGGCGGGGTCGATGCAGGCGGGCTGGTCGCGCGCCGAGGTGCGGGCGAGCAGCCCGGCGACCGACTCCCCCGGCACCTCGTCGAGCAGCACGACGCCGTCGGCGGACCAGGACCGGACGCGTGGGGCGGCCACCCCGCTCGTCCCGCCCGGGCGGGCGGCGAAGAGCGCGTGCCGCCGCACGAGGGCCTCGACGCGGGTGGGGCGCACGACCTTGACGTAGGCGGCCCCGGCGGTGGTCCGCGCCCGCAGCACGGCACGACGCAGGGGCCGGTAGGTGACGGTCTCCAGGGACAGCAGCGGGGCGTCGACCCCCGCGGCGCGCAGCCGCTCGGCGACCCGGTCGGGCGTGCTGCCCGCCGCGAGCCCGGGCAGCGCGGGGTCGTACGGGTGCCGCCACACGTGCACCGTGCGCTCGCCGTCGTCGAGGCGCACGACCCCGGGGCCGGCGGCGACGTCACGGCCGGGGTCGCGGTCTCCCCGGGCCCGGCGGAACGCGGACGCGCGGGCGCTCGTCGCGAACAGGTGCTCGGGCGCGCGGAGCGTGCGCCCGTCGGCCTCGCGCCGCGCGACGACCTCGTACGCCACCGTCAGCTCCGCGCCGGGGCGCGCGTGCACCTGCCGCACCGACCACGACTCGAGCGCGGCGCCGTCGGCCGCGAGCGCCGCCTCCAGCAGGTCCGCTGCGGCGTCGCCGGTGAGCACGTCGAGCCAGGCGCGGTGGTCCGCCGGCGAGGTCGGGGCGGCGCCGGTCGCGACGGGACCGGTCAGGACGGGGCTCGTGGGCGGCACGGCACCATCCGACGGGTCGCGGGCGTGCGCACGGTGAGACGTCGATGAGAGGTCTCTCATCGAGGGCCGGTCCCGTACCGACCTCGCGCACGGGCCGTGCCGGGTCGCCGGGTCGTCCCCCGGGACCACCCGGCACGGCACCCCGGTCGGACGCGCAGGACGGCGCCGCGGCGTAGCGTGCCCGGCATGGACCGCGGCCCGCTCGACCGGTGGCGCCCCCGGCTGTTCCTCGCGGTGGCGCTGGCCGTCGTCGCGACGTTCGGGACGCTCGGGGCGTCGCACTGGCAGCCGGGCGCGCGCGACATCGACGCGCTGGGGCTGGGGCTCGCGCTCGTCGGGCCGGTCGTGCTGCTCGCGCTGCCCCGGCGGCCGGTCCTCGCCGTGCTGCTCGCCGTCGGCGCGGTCGGCACGTACCTCGCGCTCGGCTACGCGTGGGGGCCGGTGCTGGGCGGCACGGTCGGCGTCCTGGTCATGGTGCTCCTCACCGGGCCCGCCGCCCGGGCGCGGGTCGTCGCCTGGTCGGGGGCCGTGCTCATGTGGGGCGTCGTGGTGGGCGCGGCCGCCCTGCGCGACGAGGGGACCCGCGTCGGCGGTCTGCTCGGCGGTGCCGCCTGGACCGCCGTCGCGCTGCTCGTCGCGACCGGCATCCGCGAACGGCTCGCGCGGGCCGCCGCCTGGCGGGCCGCCCGCGCCGACCGGGAACGCACGGCCGTCGCCACCGAGCGCCTCCGCATCGCGCGCGAGCTGCACGACGTCCTCGCGCACTCCCTGTCCGCGATCAACGTGCAGGCGGGCGTGGGGCTGCACCTGCTGGACCGCGACGTCGAGCAGGCGCGCTCCGCGCTCGCGTCCATCAAGACCACGAGCCGCGACGCGCTCGACGAGGTGCGCGCCGTGCTCGGCGTCGTCCGTGGCGAGGGCGACGCCGTCGAGGGCACCGGCGACGGCGTGCCCGTGGCGTCGTCCGACGCCCCCGAGCCGCGCACCCCCACCTGGGACCTCGCCGCCCTGCCCCGCCTGGCAGAGCCGCTGCGGGCCCGCGGCGTGACCGTGCACTTCGACGTCGACCCCGCGCTCCTGCCCCCGGGTGCCGTGCCCGCGCACCTCGCCGGCGTCGCGTACCGCGTGGTGCAGGAGGCGCTCACCAACGTGGGTCGGCACGCGTCGCGGGCCCGGCGCGTCGTCGTGCGCGTCGCCCGCGACGGCGACGTGCTGCAGGTCACGGTGGACGACGACGGCGGACCCGTCGGCACGCACGACGCGGACGCGGTCGGCTACGGCCTGCGCGGGATGCGCGAGCGCGTCGAGGGCGCGGGCGGCACGCTCCACGCCGCGCCCGGGGCGCGCGGGTTCGCCGTCGCCGCGGCCATCCCCCTCGACCTGTCAGGGCCAGGGGCACCACAACCTGATCCTGCCCCTGACAACTCGGAGCGCTCAGAGTTGTCAGGGCCACGCACGGGTATACGTGAACCTGGCCCTGACAACTCGCGGAGGAACGCATGATCCGGGTGCTGCTGGCCGACGACCAGGCGCTGGTGCGCGGCGGCTTCCGCGCCCTGCTGGACGCCGAGGACGACATGAGCGTGGTGGGTGAGGCGGCCACCGGCGACGAGGCCGTGCGCCTCGCGCTGCAGCTGCGGCCCGACGTCGTGCTCATGGACGTGCGGATGCCCGGCGCGGACGGGCTGGAGGCGACCCGGCGCATCGTCGCGGACCCGGGCGCGGGCGGGGTGCACGTCGTGGTCGTGACGACGTTCGAGCTCGACGACTACGTGGCCGAGGCCATCCGCGGCGGCGCGAGCGGCTTCCTCGTCAAGGACACGGAGCCCGCCGACCTGGTGCGTGCGGTGCGCGTGGCGGCGGCGGGCGACGCCCTCCTCTCCCCCGGCGTCACCCGCCGACTGCTCGCCCGGGTCGCCGACGCCACCCGCGACGTGCCGCCCCCGCCCGGCCTCGACGACCTCACCGCCCGCGAGCGCGAGGTGCTCGTCGAGGTGGCCGGCGGGCTCTCCAACGACGAGATCGCGCACGCCCTGTACCTGTCGGAGTCGACCGTCAAGACGCACGTCTCGCGGGTCATGGCCAAGCTGGGCGCCCGCGACCGCGCGCAGCTCGTCGTCGCCGCGTACGAGGGCGGCGTCGTGCGACCGGGCTGGACCGGCTGACCAGGAGTGCCGAACAGGCGGCTCGACGGGACGGCACGACGGGACGACCCAGGTCGGTACGAGGGGCTGACGACGCGACCCACCCTCCCGGGCGACGGTGGTGACGAAGGGTTCGCACCGGGCGGGCCCACCGTCACGAGGAGTTCCCGATGCTCACCACCGCCACCGCGATCGCCGCCCCTGCGGTCGCCTCCGCAGCCGAGATGGGGCACCCGTACGCCGCAGGGGGCGGGCCGGGCTGGTGGATCGTCTTCCCGATCCTGTGGTTCCTGCTGTTCGCCACCGTCGTCGTCCTCATCGCCCGCCGCGCGCGGCGGTACGGCCCGCCGTGGGCCCGCGGGGGCGCCGGCGGCGTCGACGTCCTGGGCGAGCGCTACGCCCGCGGCGAGATCGACGAGGCCGAGTACCGGCAGCGGCTCTCGGTCCTCAAGGAGGACCGCCGCTGACCCTGCCCGGCCTTTCAGCACGCGATCTCTCGCGCCATCGGGTCCGATGGCCCGAGAGATCGCGTGCTGGAAGGCATCGGTCGTCGTGGCCACCGCCACAACGTTTCCGCCCCGTCGTGCGTCTGAGCAGGTGAACGGCAGACGACAGGTCACGACACGGTGACGATCACGACACGACCGGAGCGCTGCGGTCGCGTTCCGGGCACCCGCGGGGCACGGTAGTACCCCGCGGCGCGCCTGGTGCGCCGACGGCGCGGAAGGGGCTCCATGCGTACGGTTCCCAACCTGAGGCGACGCCTGACGGCGGCGCTCGTCGGCGTGCCCGTGGTGCTCGCCCTGACCCTGGCCGGGTGCGCCCCGCTGACCGGCGAGACCGAGCCCGAGCCGGGCTCCGCCCCGACGGCCTCCGCTCCCTCGTCCGACGCCGGCTCGGACGCCCAGGGCCGTGCCGACCAGGAAGCCCAGGAGCAGGCCGACCGCGACGCCGCCGAGAAGGAGGCGGCCGAGAAGAAGGCCGCCGACGAGGCCGCCGCGAAGGAGCAGGCCGAGCAGGAGGCGGCCGAGAAGAAGGCCGCGGAGAAGGCGAAGAAGGCCGAGGAGAAGGCGGCCGCCGAGAAGAAGGCGGAGGAGAAGGCCGCGAAGGAGAAGGCCGAGCAGGAGGCGGCGGAGAAGAAGGCCGCCGAGGAGCGGGACAAGATGCTCGAGTACGGCGACTCGGGCGAGCGGGTCCTCGCGCTGCAGCAGCGGCTGCAGGAGCTGGGCTACTTCCTCCAGGACGCCGACGGCAGCTTCGGCCCCGCCACGCAGCAGGCCGTGTGGGCGCTGCAGAAGGCCGCCGGGCAGTACCGCGACGGCGTCGTCGGCCCCAAGACGCAGGCCGCGCTGGACGACGGCGTCCGGCCGCAGGCCCACTCGTCGTCCGGCAAGGCGATCGAGATCGACCTCGACCGACAGCTGCTCATGACCGTCGAGGGCGGCAAGGTCACGCGGATCATCAACGCGTCGTCGGGCAACGGGGAGACGTACGAGGCGAAGGGCCGCAGCTACCACGCGACGACCCCGCGGGGCTCCTACGCCGTGTACATGGAGCGCAACGGCATGCACGAGTCCACGCTCGAGCTGGGGTCGATGTACCGGCCGAAGTACTTCTCCGGCGGGTACGCCGTGCACGGCTCGGGGTCCATCCCGCCGTTCCCCGCGTCGCACGGCTGCGTGCGCGTCTCCAACGCCGCGATGAACTGGCTCTGGGACTCGTGGGGCATGCCGAAGGGCACGCCGGTCATCCTCTACTGACCGCGACCCCGCGCTGTGGGCGCTACAGGGCGGTGCCGACCAGGACCGGCTCGGGCTCGAGCTCGATGCCGAAGGCGTCGCGGACGCCGTCGCGCACGGTGCGGGCGAGGGCCACGAGGTCGGCCGCCGTCGCCCCGCCGCGGTTGGTCAGCGCGAGGGTGTGCCGCGTCGACAGGCGCGCCGGGCTGTGCTCGCCGGCGAGGCCGAAGCCCTTGGTGAACCCGGCGTGCTCGATGAGCCAGGCGGCGCTCGTCTTGACGAGCGTCGGGTCGACGACGCCGAGGCTCGGGCTCACGGTCGACTCCGGCGTCGCGGAGCGGACGGCGAAGCGCGGGGCGTCCTCGGGCAGCTCGTCCGCAGCGGCGGCCGGCAGCACCGGGTTGGTGAAGAACGACCCGGCCGACCAGCGGTCGTGGTCGCCGAGCGGCACCCCGCCCACGCCGTCGAGCAGCATGCCCTTGCCGCCGCGCAGCTCGAGCACGGCCTGGCGCACCTCGGCCGACGGCGCCCGCTGCCCCACCTCGACGCCGAGCCGCCGGGCGAGCTCGCCGTAGCCGACGGGCGCGGACAGGCTGCCGAGCCGCATCTGGAGGTTCACCTCGAGCACGACGTACCGCGGCGTGGGGTACCAGGGCGCGCCCTCGCCGCCGTCGGCGCGCATCGTGCGCTTGAGCAGCGACGTGCGGTAGCCGAAGCCCAGCTCGCTGAGCGTGAAGGTCCGGCGGCTGCCGGTGGCGCGGTCCCACGTGACCACGGACGCGACGACGCCGGACACCTCCTGGCCGTACGCGCCGATGTTCTGCACGGGCGCGGCGCCCACGGTGCCGGGGACGCCGGACAGCGCCTCGACGCCCACCCACTCGTTGGCCACGGCCTCGGCCACGAAGGAGTCCCAGTCCTGGCCGGCGGGCAGGCGCAGGCTCGCGCCCCCGCACGCGCCGTCCGTGCCGCACGAGTCCTCGAGGTCCGCGTCGAGGCCCTGGCGCACGTCGCGCACGACGACGCCGGCGAACCCCTCGTCCGCGACCAGCAGGTTGGAGCCCCCGCCGATCACGAGCAGCGGCCGCCCGGCGTCGTCCGCCGCACGCACCGCGTCGATCAGCTCAGCCTCCGACTCCGCCTCGACGTACTCGTCGACGGGCCCGCCGACGCGCAGCGTCGTGAGCTCGGAGAGGGCCGGAGCGGCCGTGTCGCGCCCGTCGCGCTCACGGGCGGGCTCGTCGGCGGACGGCGTGTTCAGGGTCGACAGGCTCACTCGCCCAGCGTACGCGCCGGGTCCGGAGCGGCCGGCAAGGGCTTCGCGGCGCCCGCGACCAGCAGGCCCACCGCGACCGGCACGGCCAGCACCAGCAGGGCGTCGCGGTAGCCGACGTGCTCGGCGAGGAACCCGATGAGCGCGGGGCCGACGAAGAACGCCGAGTACCCGACGGTCGACACGACGGAGACGCGCAGCGCGGCCCGCTTCGGGTCGTCCGAGGCGGCGGACATGCCCAGCGGGAAACCGAGCGAGGCCCCCGCGCCCCAGACCGCGACGCCCACCAGGGCCACCCACAGCGTCGGCACGAGCGCGAACACGACGACGCCCACCAGGGCCGCGGCGCCGCACGCGCGCAGCATGGTCACGCGGCCGTAGCGGTCGATCAGCGACGTGCCGGCCAACCGGGCGAGCGTCATCGCGCACAGGAAGACGGCCAGGCCGATCGCGCCGACGGAGTCGTCGGTGCCGAAGCCGTCCACGACGGCGAGGCTCACCCAGTCGTTGGCGGCGCCCTCGGTGAGCGCGGCCGCGAGCACGACCAGCCCGACCAGCAGCGTGCGCGACTCGCGCCAGGTCGCCAGGGTGTCCCGGAGCGTGTGGCCGGTGCCCGTGTCGACGGCGGTGGCCGGGTCGGCCTGCCCGTCCGTCGCGGCCATGCCCTCCGCCGCGGCGGCCTCCGCCGTCGGCTCGAAGAAGCGCACGCAGGCCACGACCACCACCAGGTCGACCACCATCACCGTGATGACGTGCCCGGGCAGCGAGGCGCCGGCGTGCGCCGCGAGGGCGCCGATGCCCGCGCCCGCGACGGTGCCGAGCGAGAAGCCGGCGTGGAAGCGCGGCATGACGGACTTCCCGAGGCGCTGCTCGACCACGGCGCCCTCGAGGTTCATCGCCGCGTCCCAGATGCCCACGCCCATGCCGCCGAGGAAGAGCCCGACGCGCACCAGCAGCGGGTGGTCGCCCTCGACCGCGAGGGTGGCGACGGCGAAGCCGGCGGCCGCCAGCGCGGCGAAGGACACGCAGGTGCGGCCGGCGCCGATGCGCGAGGCGATCATGCCGGACAGCGGCAGCGCGACGAGCGACCCGATGGCACCGGTGAGCAGCAGCACGCCCATCTCCGCCTCGGAGAAACCGAGGCCGTCGCGCACCGCGGGGATGCGGGACGCCCACGTGGCCATGCCGATCCCCGCGACGACGAAGACGGCGAAGACGGCCCAGGCCGCGCGGACGGCGTGCGCGGGCGCGCGCGTGGGGATCTCGGTGCTCACGGTCCGACGCTTCCCGATTCCGCCACGCGGGTCAAATCGATTCGAGCGCTGCGTGGCCGCCGCGGGTAGGCTTCGCCCCGGACCTCGCCGGAAGGAGCCCCATGGGCCGCAGCAACGCCCGACCGACCCTCGCACGGGTGGCCGAGCTCGCGGGTGTCTCGGTCTCGACCGCGTCCCTGGCGTTCTCCGGCGCCGGACCGATCACCGCCGAGACCCGCGACAAGGTGCTCGCCGCAGCCGCCGAGCTGGGCTACTCCGGGCCCAACCCGCTCGGGCGGCAGCTCCGCTCGGGCCGGTCCGGCATCGTGGGCGTCGTCCTCGGCGACCAGCCCGGCCGCGCCTTCCGCGACCCCGTCGCGGTCAAGGTGCTCGACGGCCTCGTGGACGTGCTCGGCACGGAGGGCCTGGGCGTGCTGCTCATCCCCGGCGTCCGTGCCGTCGCGAGCCCGCGCGCGGAGGGGGACGACGCCCCGCCCGTGACCGCCGTCGACCCCCTGCTGGAGTCCGCCGCCATGGACGTGGCGGTGCTCGTGTGGGGCGTGCTCACCGACGACGCCACGCTCGCGGCCCTGCGCCGCCGCGACGTGCCCGTGGTCGTCGGCGAGGGCGGCCGGGTCGAGGGCGCGCCGCTCGTCGCCCTGGACGACCGGGCGGGCACGGCCCTGGCCGTGCGCCACCTGCAGGAGCTGGGGCACACCCGCATCGCCGAGATCACGCTGCCCCTCGACGCCGCGGAGCGGTCCGGCCCGATCGACGCGGCCCGCCTCGCGCAGGCCGACCGCACGTCGACGCGGCACCGTCTCGCGGGCGTGCGCGACGCGGTGGAGCCGGTGATCTCGTGGGAGACGCCCGCGTCGCTCGTCGAGCACGGTCGTGACGCCGCCACGGAGATCCTCGGGGCCTGGGTGCCCGAGACGGAGCGCCCGACGGCGATCGTCGCGCACTCCGACCTGCTCGCCGCGGGCGCCGTCATCGCCGCCCGCGAGCTCGGCCTGCGCGTGCCCGAGGACGTCTCGGTCGCGGGCTTCGACGGCATCGACCTGCCGTGGCTCTCCCCCGACGTGCTCACCAGCGTGCACCAGCCGCTGCAGGCGAAGGGCGCCGCGCTCGGGCGCGCCGTCCTGGGCGTGCTGGCCGGCGACGAGCCCACCTGCACCACCCTGCCCGTCGAGCTCGTGCCCGGCACCACCACCGGGCCCGTGCCCGACGTCGTCCGGCCCGCCGACCCGCAGGCCTGACGCCGGGCTCACCCCTCCGCCGCGAACCCGCCCGTCCCGAGGGCCGCGGCGACGAGCTCCTCGGCACGCTCGCGCGCGCAGAAGGCCAGCACCGCCTCCTTCGGCCCCTGCGGCGACTCGAAGCGCACCGTGCCGGCGGCCTCGAAGCCGAACGCCGCCATGCGCGTGACCGCGGACCGGTTGCGGGTGTCCGGCTCCCCGACCAGCCGCCGCGTGGCCGGTCGGGCGAACGCGAAGGCGAGCACCGCCGGCCCGATCACGGCCCAGGGCGCGACGCCGTGGCGCTCGGCCGGCCCGTCGCCGCCCTTGAAGAAGTGCAGGCCCAGGTCGCCCGGCTGCACGTCGTAGGCGGTCGAGACCGGGTCGTCCTCCGGGTGGTACAGCTGCACCAGGACGACCGGCTCACCGTCCCAGCGCACCAGGTAGGCGTCGTGCGTCGGCAGCGAGTCGACGAACGCGTACGTGTCGCTCAGGTCCTCGCGGCTCAGGCCCGCCAGCCCCCAGAACCCGGCGTGCGGGCGGTTGACCCACTCGTGCAGCACGTCGAGGTCCGCCACCGGGTCGAGCACGTGCGCCGTGACCGTGCCCGCGCCCGGGACGTCCGCGCGCCACACCTCCGCGCCGCGCGCGCCGGACAGCAGGCGGTCGGACGGCGTGGCGTCGGTCGGGTGGTCGGTCGTGGGCTCGCTGGTCATCGGTCCTCCGTGGTCGTCGCGGTGGTCGGTCGGGTCGGCAGGGGTTCCGGGCGCAGCCGCGCCCAGTCGGTCTCGACAGGCACGGTGCGGGCGTCGGCCCACGCCGGGTGCTGGTCGGCGAAGTGCGGCGAGCGCGGGTCGCCGGACGCGCCGAACGGCACACCCCAGCGGCTGCGGCGCCGGTCGCCCAGGTCCCACACCCAGCGGGCGACGGAGCCGTGCAGGACGGCGTGCGTCACGCCGAGCGCGCCCGCCGTGCAGCGGACGGCGTCGACCGACCCGCCCAGCGGCCGGGCGTGCTCCACCGGGACCGCGGGCACCGCCGCGCCCGGGACCAGACCCAGCGCGTGCAGCGGCGCCAGGCGGTGCAGGTCGCCCCACGTCTCGGGGCGACGGGCGCCGCGGCCGCCGTCGTCGCGTTCGCCGTCGTCGTCCTCGTCGAGGTCCGCGAGCGCCGCCGCGGCCGCGGCGCGGGCGTCGACGACACCCGAGGCCAGGACCACCGCGAGCGCGTCGCCCACCCGCGCGACGACGTCGAGCCACGGTGCGAAGACCTCGGGCAGGCCGTGCGGCTGGTGCAGCGGGGCGAGGGCGCGGTCCGCCGCGACGCGGCGCGCCAGCGCGTGCCGCCAGCGGGCGAACAGCGCGGCGTCGACGTCGTCGGCGTCCATGCGGGCGCCGGACGACGCCCACGCGAGCAGCCGGTCGGCGCGCGCACGACGACGGTCGTTCGCGTCGGCCGGCTCGCCGAGCCCCGGCGCGGCCAGCCAGGTGACGAGCTCCGCCGCGCCGCCGTCGTGCGTGTCCGCGAGCACGCGCTGCTGCGCGGCCGCCGTCTCGCCGCCCGGTGGCGGGTCGGCCAGCAGCGCGCGGATCCGCGCCGCACGGTGCGGCGCATAGGCGTGGCCGAGGTCGTGCTCCGGCCGGCTCGGGCGGTGGTTCGCGTCCACCGCGACGTCGGTGACGCCCCGGGGTCCCGGCAGCACGCGCCAGGTCACGTCCGACGGCGCCCGGGGCGCGCCACCCCGCGGCGCGGCCGCGTCACCCGGCGCCGGGAGGACGCGGTCGGCCGGCTCGACGACCGGGACCCGTCCGGCGGTGAGGCGCAGCACCTCGCCGCCGGAGTCGGCGGTGAGCACCCGGTCCACCGGGTCGACCCAGCCCGCGAACGCGGCGGCGACGTCGCGCGCCGTCCGCGCGTGCTGGAGCGCGCGCCAGGCCGCCACACCGGCGTCCGCGGTGACGCGCACGGGCCAGCGCAGGCTGTGCCGGTCGGTGACGAGCGGGCCGCGCGGCGTCTCGGCCCAGCGCACGACGACGGCGTCGCCGCCGCGCACGGGCACGGTCTCGGCCCCCTGCGCGACCACCCGCGCGCCCGCCGCCGCGGCGTCGCGGCCCTCCACGAACAGCTCGGCGTGGTGCGCCATCGCGTTGGTGATGCCCCAGGCGACCGAGCCCTGCGGGGTCTCGGCGTGCCCGAAGTGCAGCACGCCGGGCACGCCGGGGAACGCCAGCCCGACAAGGTCATGACCGGGACGCGCGAGCCGGACCTGCTGGTAGACGCCGGGCAGCTCGAGCAGCCGGTGCGGGTCGCCGGCGAGCAGCGGCGCGCCGGACGCCGTCCGTGACCCGTGCAGCGCCCACGCGTTGGACCCCGACGACGGGCCGCCCGCCCCGCCGGCCCGCTCGCCCCACCAGCCGACGGCCGCGTCGCCCAGGGTCGGGCCGAGCGTGCGCGCCACGTGCTCGCGCCACAGCAGGTGGGGGAACCCGCTGAACAGCACGTGGTGCACCAGGAAGGTGCCGACCGGCGTCCACGGGCGCCAGGGCTCGTCGTCGGGTAGCGGGGCGCCTGCGAGGGCGCGGGCGAGCTCGGCCCGCTCGGGGGTGTCCCGGCCGCCGGCGTCGAGCCCGGCGCGCACGCCGTCGGCGTAGGCCGCGAGCCACGCCCGCTCGGGCTCGTCGAGCGCGTCCCAGACCCGGCGGGTGGTGTCCGCGAGGCGCACCCGGACGGCGAACCGGTCCCACTCGAGCCCCGCCGGCCCGATCCGCGCGGCGAGCCGGCCCTCGCCGTACCAGCGGTCGACCTCGAGCTGCCAGCCGCGGTCCAGCGCCGTGACGTACCCCTGCCCGTACGCCAGGTCTGCCTCGGAGCCGGCCCGCACGTGCGGCACGCCCAGGTCGTCGCGGAACAGCTCGAAGCGTGCGCTCACGGGGCGCCCGCGCCGGTCTCGGTGCGGGCGACGGGGTTGGCCATCGTCCCTGCGTACAGCAGGGAGGCGGACTGGTCGGTGAGGTCGACCATCTGCAGCGTGTTGCGCAGCTGCAGCCGGTTGAGGCACGAGTGCGCGAACCGCGGCGCCCGCAGGTCGACGCCCCGGCCCCCGCGCGGGGCGAGGTCGGGGTGCTCGGCAGAGTGCCGGTCCACGACGTCCGCCACGACGGCCCAGAACCGGTCCTCCGCGAGCACGCCGTCCACCGCGAGGATGCCGGCGAGGTGGCGCAGCACGCCGTCGAACACGTCGGTGAAGATCGCGAGCGCCTTCTCCTCGTCGTCCACCACGGACCGGACCCGCTCGACGCCGGGCGGCAGGGCCCGCTCGCCGAGCACCGCGACCTCCTCCCCGATGTCCTTCATGAACACGCGCCGCACGACGCCGTCGCGCAGCACGAGCACGAGGTTCTCGCCGTGGGGCATGAACGCCAGGTCGTGGGCGCGCAGGCAGTGCACCAGCGGGTACAGGTAGGCGTCGAGGTAGGCGCGCAGCCAGGCCTCGGGCGCGATGCCCGACGCGCGGACGAGCGAGGTGGCGAGCGCCCGACCGGAGACGTCGCGGTGCAGCAGGCTCGCCATGGTGGCCAGCCGCTCCCCCGGCGCGGTGCGCGGCACGGGCGACTCGCGCCACAGGGCGGCGAGCATCTTGCGGTGCGCGCTGGGCCGGGCGGTGCGGTGGTAGACGTCGCCCGTGTACCCGATCGACGCCCGCTCGCGCAGGACGCCGAAGCCGGCCGCGCGCAGCGCGGGGTCGCCCTCGACGACGCCCGCCACCCAGTCGTTGATCTCCGGCGTCGCGCGCATGTACGCGGGCGAGAGGCCGCGCAGGAAGCCCATGTTCTGGATCGCGAGCGCCACCTTGACGTAGTGGCGCTCCGGCCACGTCCGGTTGAACATCGTGCGGATCGACTGCTGCGGCTGGTACTCGTCCGCACCCGGGCCGAGGGGCACGAGGTCGCCGCGCGCGACGTCCGCGGCGAACGTGACCGGCACGCGATGCTGCCACTGCCACGGGTGCACGGGCAGGTAGAGGTACCCGGCCGGGTCGAGGCCGCGGGCGGCCAGCCGCCCGGCGAACGCGGCGCGCTCGGCCCCGGAGAGCTCGGTCCCGTACAGCTGCTGCTCGTCCAGGCCGTCTCCGACGGCGAGGTGGGTGTGCTCGCGGCGGGCCGCCAGCCACATCAGGCGCAGCCGCTCGCCCCGCTCGGGCGCGTACGCACGGTAGTCGTCGAGCGAGAACCCGATGCGGCCGTTGTTCGCCAGGAAGCCGGGGTGGCCCTCCGTCATCGCGGCCTCGGCGGCCTGGAACGCGTCGGCGCGACGGCGGTCGTCGCCGCCCTCGTCCAGGTGTCCGCCCGCGGGGGCGAGGAGCGAGGTGAGCGCCGGGACCTGCGGCGACGCGCCGTCCAGCTCCCGCTCCCGCTTGGCGCACGCCGCGGCGAGCGTCGAGGAGAGCTCTTCGAGGTACGTCGCCACCAGGTCGTCGGGGATCCGCAGCAGCGGCTGCAGCTCGGCCACCAGCTCCAGCGCGTCCACGGGGAGCGCGACCTCGGTACCGCCCGACGCCGCCGTGCGCGTGATCGACGCCGGGTCCACCACCCAGTGCTCCAGCGCGAACGTGCGCGCCGCGAACCGGTAGGTGACGCCGTCGAGCGCGAGCACGTACCGGCCCCGTCCTCCGTCCCCCACGTCGGGCTCCGGGCGGAAGAGGCGCTCGTGCGCGAGCTCCGCGAGGGCCTTGGCGGCCAGGTGCCGGTGGGCGTGCTCGGCGAGGTCCGGGCGCAGGTGCGGAGCCTGGGCGGCGGCGCCGTCCTCGACCCCGGCGAGCGCTCCGAGGGGCGACGCCGCGAAGTCCGCCCGGGTACACACGCTCAGCGCGGCGCGCTTGGTGCGCCCGTCGCCCTCGGCGACGTCGACCTCCCGCAGCACGCGGAACCCCGCCGCCGCGTTCTTCGCGGCGATCGCGCGGTTGCGCACGTCCGGCTCGACGACGACGCGCGCGGCGTCCAGCCCCTCGCGCGTCAGGCAGAATCGCACGACGGCGGCCATCACGGCGTCGGTGAGCCCCGGCGCGCGGGCGGCCGGGTCCTCGGGCGCGGGCGCCACGAGCAGGTGCATGCCGACGTCGCCGGGCGCGGCGTCGTGCACGCCGACGAGCAGCACGCGGGCCGGGTCGTAGGTCTCGGCGTAGAACGCGGGCACGCCGTCGACCCGGCCGAGCCAGCCGTCCTGGTCCGGGTCGCCGGTGACGGCGGCGAGGTAGTCGCGCACCTCGGCGAGGCCCAGGTGCCCCAGCTGCCAGAACGCGGACGCCGGGTGGGTCAGCCAGCCGTGCACGGTCGCGGCGTCGCGCGCCGGGTCGACCGGCTCGAGGGTGACGGCGTCGGGGGACGTCCGCGGCGCCGGGGCCAGGGCGGGGCGGGGAGCGGCCTCGGCGGTCATCGCGCCACCTCCTGCGCGGGCGCGGCGGCCCGGTCCGCGGGCACGCCGCCGGGCAGGCCGAACGTCTGGAACGCGATGCGCCGCTCGATCGCGTAGGGCTCGCGCCCCGTGACCTGCGCGAGGATCACCGAGTTCCGCCAGGCGGCGAAGCCCAGGTCGGGGGCCGTGACGCCGTGGGTGTGCACCTCCGTGCCGCCCACGTGCAGGCGCCCGCCCGCACCGGCGGTGTAGTCGCGGGCCACGTCCACGCGACCCAGCTCGTCGAGGTCCACCAGGCCTGGCGCCACGAACTCGGGCACGCCCGGGCCGTACCCCGGGGCATACCCGGTCGCCGCGACCACGGCGCGCGTGCGGTGCTCCGCCGTCGTGCCCAGCTGGCCGTGCCGCAGCGTGAGCACGTACTCCCCCGCCCCGCCCGCGCCGTCGGCGTCGAACCGCGCCGCGACCACCTCCGTGTCGGACAGGAGCGTCGTCGGCACCTCCCGCCCGAGCGCGGACTTGCGGTACAGCGCGTCGTAGATGTCGTCGACGAGGTCGCCGCTGATCCCCTTGTGCAGCGCGCGCTGCTCGCGGCCGAGGATCTCGCGCAGCTCGGTGGGCAGCGCGCGGTGGTGGTCGGTGTACTCCGGCGAGGTCATCTCGAGCGTGAGCTTGGTGTACTCCATCGGGAAGAACCGCGGCGAGCGGGTCACCCAGTCCACGCGGTGGGCGCCCGGCGCGGCGTCCTCCAGCAGGTCGCGGTACACCTCGGCGGCCGACTGGCCCGACCCGACGACGGTCACCGCGCCCGTCGCGGCGAGCGCGTCGCGGTGCGGCAGGTAGTCGGCGCTGTGCACGACCGGACCGGCACCCGGGTGCCGGGCGGCCTCCGCGGCCAGGTCCGCGAGCGGCCCGGGGAGCTGCGGCGTCGTGCCGACGCCGAGGACGACGTGGCGCGCCCGGTACGTCTCCGACGTCCCGTCCGCGAGGCGCGCGGTCACCACCAGGTCGCCGGACGACTCGTCCCGGTCGACCGCGACGACGTCGCGGCCCCAGCGCAGGGTGTCGAGCCGGTCGGCCGCCCAGCGGCAGTACGCGTCGTACTCGGCGCGCAGCGGGTAGAACGACTCGCGGATGTAGAAGGGGTAGAGACGGCCCGTCTCCTTGAGGAACGCCAGGAACGAGAACGGCGACGTCGGGTCGGCCATCGTCACCAGGTCGGCCAGGAACGGCACCTGGATCGTGGCCCCCTCGAGCATCATGCCCGGGTGCCAGGAGAACCCGTCGCGGCGGTCGAGGAACACGGCGTCGACGTCGTCGAGCGGGTCGGCGAGCGCCGCGAGGCCCAGGTTGAACGGGCCGACGCCGACGCCGAGCAGGTCGTAGGTGCGGGTCATCGGGCTGCTCCCTCGAGGGTGGCGTCGGTGGTGGCGGTGCGCTCGAGCCGCGGGTGCACCCCGCGGCACGGCGGGGCGTCGAGCTCGAGCAGCTCCTGGCCGGCGAGCAGCCCGTGCGCCGTGGAGCGCACCAGGTCGAGCACGCCGCGGACGTCGTCGAAGGTCGCGTCCGGGTTGAGGAGCGTGAGCTTGAGGCAGGGACGCCCGTCGACCACCGTCTTCGCGACGAGCGCGCGGCCGGAGTCGAACAGCACGCGCCGCACGCGCGGCACGAGCGCGTCCGCCTGCGCGTCGTCGACGCCGTCGGGCTGGTAGCGGAACAGCACGGTGGAGAGGTCCGTCCGTGCCAGGAGTCGCAGCTCGGGGTCGCCGGCCAGGTCGGCGTGCACGGCGGCGGCGAGGTCGCAGACGGCGTCGACCATCGCGCCGATCCCGTCGGCGCCGACGGCCCGCAGGGTGGCCCAGAGCTTGAGGGCGTCGAAGCGGCGCGTGGTCTGCAGGGACCGGTCGACGAGGTTGAGGTCGGGGTTCGGCTCCCCCGACTCCTCGGCGGGGTTGAGGTAGTCCGCGTGCCACGCGGCGCGCGCCAGGTCGGCGGCGTCGCGGACCAGGAGGGCGCTGGAGGAGACCGGCTGGAAGAACGTCTTGTGGAAGTCGACCGTGACACTGCGGGCCCGCTCGATGCCGTCCAGCAGGTGGCGGCGACGCGGTGAGACCAGCAGCCCGCCGCCGTACGCGGCGTCGACGTGCAGCCAGGCCCCGACGGCGTCGCACAGGTCCGCGACCGGGCCGATCGGGTCGACGCAGCCGCGGTCGGTGGTCCCCGCGGTGACGACGACGGCCATGATGACGTCGCCCGCCCGCTCGACGTCGACCAGCGCCCGGGCCAGCGCGCCGGGGTCGAGGCGGCCGTCGGCGTCGGTGCCGACGCCGATCACGGCGTCGTCGTCGAGCCCGAGCAGCAGCGCGGACCGCGCCACGCTGAAGTGCCCGGCGGCGGTGGCCAGCACGCGCAGCCGCCCGAGGCGCTCGCGCCGCGCCGCGCCGCCGAGCCGGGCGCCGTCGGGCCCGGTGAGCGCGGCCTCGCGCGCCAGGTGCAGGGCCTGGAGGTTCGACTGCGTGCCGCCCGAGGTGAACACGCCGTCGCTCCCGGCAGGGAAGCCGATGCGGCCGGCCGTCCACCCGACGAGGCGCTGCTCCATGAGCGTCGCGACCGTCGACTGGTCGTACGTGTCGACCGACGTGTTGATCGCGGCGAGCATCGCCTCCGCCCCGACGGCGGGGAGAGCCACCGGGCAGTTGAGGTGCGCCGCGTACGCGGGGTGGTGGAACCAGACGGCGTGGGAGGCGTAGAGGTCGGCCGTCTCGCGCAGCGCGTCGGGCGTCCCGACCGGCGGGCCGTCGAGATCGACCGCGTCGACAAGGGCCTGGAGCTCGCGACGGCCGGCGCCGCAGAACGGCTGCCGTGCGGTCTCGACGCGGGTGGCCACGTCGTCCACGACCGCGTGCAGCGCGCCGGCGTAGTCGGCCGCGGTCGCGGCTCCGAGCAGGGCGGAGGGCATCGTCACGGAGCTCCTTCGAAGTTTGGGTTAGGCGAGCCTCGCCTAACCTAGAGGGGCGCCCGGCCCCTGCCAACCGGAGCGACGCAGATCACACCGCCGGGCCGCGACGACGTGGTGACGCGCAAACCCGTGACACGGACCTCAGGATCTGGGAAAGTCTTCGCCATCAGGGCGGTGGGGACCGTCCACCGCCCCCGCCTGCGGGAGGATCCATGAGAACCATGGCGCGAGGCACGGCACGAAGGAGCTGGATGCGAGCGACGACGGCGGCACTGGTGGCGGGGGCGGTGATCGCGCCCACGGCGGGCGCGGCCGGCGCCGCGGACGACCCGGAGCCGACCGGCAGCAAGATCACCACCACCCACTGGCAGGGCATCGACGACCTGCGGCAGGGCGAGTGGGAGAACCTGCGCCCCGGGGCGCACGGCACCCTGGGGATCCGCGACGCCGGAGGACCCACCACCGCGTACACCGACCCGTTCGGCGACGGCACCGCGGTCGAGTACGAGACGGGGACGTGGACGTCCCCGGTCGTCGAGACCGGGTACGCCGTCGACGAGTCGCTCACGTCGTGGAACGCCACCACGCCGACCGGCACCTGGGTGGAGGTCGAGTTCCGCGGCCGCAAGGCCGACGGCGCGTGGACCAAGTGGTTCGTCATGGGGCGCTGGGCGTCGGGCGACGACGTCGAGCCCGCCGACGGCGGCGTGGGCGACATCCACCGCACCTCGGTGGACGGCCAGAACGACGCCGACGCGTACCTGTTCACCGACACGTACGTCGCCAAGTCCGGCCACGAGCCCGAGGCGTTCCAGACCCGCGTCACGCTCTACCGCCCGGCCGGGTCGACGGCCACCCCCCGGCTGTCGGGCGTGACGACGATGACCAACGAGTACCTGCCCGACGGCGCCTACCAGGGCACGAGCGACTTCACGCTCGGGCGCGCGGTGGAGCTCGACGTGCCCGGCTACTCGCAGCTCGTCCACATCGGCGAGTACCCGGAGTTCGGGGGCGGCGGACAGGTGTGGTGCTCCCCGACGTCGACGACGATGATCCAGTACTCCTACGGCGCGAAGTACCGGGTGCCGGCGTCGGAGCTGGCGGACATCGTGGCGCCGAACGGCGACCCGGAGGTCGCCTACGCCGCCATCAACACGTGGGACTACACGTACGAGGGCTCGGGCAACTGGCCGTTCAACACGGCCTACGCGCACCGGTTCGGGCTCGAGTCGTTCGTGACCCGCCTGCGGTCGCTGGCCGAGGCGGAGCGGTTCGTCGCGGCGGGCATCCCGCTCGTCGTGTCGATCAACTTCGCGAAGGAGGAGATGCCCGAGGCCGGCTACGGCACCGACGGCCACCTGGTGACCATCGTGGGCTTCACCGCCGACGGCGACCCGGTCATCAACGACCCCAACAAGGCGACCGACGCCGACGTCCGCAACGTCTACACCCGCGAGAACTTCGAGCGCGTGTGGCAGACGTCCACCGACGGCATCGCGTACGTCATCCACCCGCACGACGTGAAGCTGCCCGACAACGTCCCGGGGGCCACGCCGAACTGGTGACCCCGGCAGGCACCCCTGGCACGACGAACCCCCGGCCGCGCACAACGGCCGGGGGTTCGTCGTCCGGACTCAGTGCGGGCGCACCGGGCCGACGGCGTCGGACGTGAACGTCGCCGCCGTGTAGCCCGGGGCGGAGACGGTCACCTCGACGGAGATGTCCGCGCCGCGGTCGCGGCCGGTGAGGTGGTACCGCTCACCGCCGGCCACGGGTTCGCCGTCGCGCAGCCACTGCACCTCGAGGTCGGCGCCGTCCGCGGGCAGGTACTCCCCCGGGTCGACGGTGAGCACCTTGCCGATCTCGGGCCGGCCCTCGACGCTCGGCCCCTCGACGTCGGTGACGACCGGGTCGTGCAGCGTCACGTCCGCCGCGCGGGTGAACACCTGCCGGTGCGCGTACCAGAGCTGGTAGTACGCGTCCTCGCCGCGCACGTCCGTGCGGTCGTCGGGCACGGAGCCGTCGAACGACGTGGCGTAGTAGTAGTCCGTCGACACCGTGTCGTCGGAGACCACGTAGCTCTGGTCCGTGCCGATCGTGTACTCGATCGGCATGACGGACTGCGGGGTGATGCCCGGGTACGGCGCGTACGCGGCCTCCTCCGGGTACGCGCGGCCGTAGATGGCGGCCGCCTCGTCCCCGCTCACGGTCACCGTCTGCCCGGTGCTCGGCACGACGACGGGCCGGTCGGCCGGGTTGTGGATCCACGCGAGCGAGCCGGCCCACCACACGCCCAGCCAGTCGCCCTGCACCTGTGCGACGACGAGCTTGTGGCCCGAGCTCACGCGGGCGCTGATGTCGCTGGCGTAGGTCGTGCCGGCCGCGCCGTCCGGCTTCCAGCCCGGGTCGCGGGCGTATGCGGCGTCGAGCGACGGCTCCTGGTACGCGAGGGCGAAGTTCGTCCCCGCGCCGGCGACGCAGTCGCCCGAGCCCGGCGACGCCTGCTGGCAGCCGGTGATCGGGTTGGCGTTGTCGTCGTAGCCGGCGACCACCTCGACGACGTCGCCGGGCGCGACGTCCGTCGTCGTGTCCAGGCCGCCGCCGATCGGCGCGCCGAGCAGCTCGAAGTAGTGCTCCCAGTCCCAGTACGGGCCCGGGTCCCAGTGCACGCTCTTGGTGTACCCGGGCAGGATGCCGGGGATCTGGTCGTGCCCGATGACGTGCGCGCGGTCGAGCGGGACGTCGTACCTCTCGCCGAGGTAGCGCACGAGCTCCGCCGACGACTGGTACATCGCCTCCGTGAACCAGCCCGACGTGCCGGCCCAGCCCTCGTGCTCCAGGCCGATCGAGTGCATGTTCATGTACCAGTTGCCGGCGTGCCAGCCGACGTCGCCGGGCTCGAGGTGGTTCGCCACGTGCCCGTCGGAGGACCGCAGCGTGTAGTTCCACGCCAGGTACGTGGGGTCGGTGACCAGCCGCACGCTCGGCTCGTACGCCGTCTCCGTGTCGTGGATGACGATGTAGTCGATCGACGGGCCGCCCTCGCCCGTGCGGTCGGCCTGGTCGTGGTTGCCGTAGTTGCCCGTGTCGTCGGGCAGGTCGGGGCTGCCCTTCTCGTACGGCGCGGGCAGCCACTCGCAGCCCAGGTCGGGCGGGCAGTCCGCCGCCGGGTCGCTGGCCGCGGCCGTGGTCGTCTCCGGCAGGACGGCGTCCGGCCGGGCGGCCAGGGTGACCCGCCCCCCGTCGTCGGTGGTGCGCGACGCGCCCTTCCGGAGGGTCGTGTACACCCGGTCGGCGAAGGACGCCGAGCCGCCCAGCCGCGCGACGGCGGTGTCCCACGACGCCAGGTCCTCCTTGCCCTCGCCGAGGCCCTCGCCCGCGTCCGCCTGGTAGGAGGCCAGCAGCGCGGCGCCACCGCAGGTGTTCGCGGCGGCGTCGGACTTCAGCTCCGCGACGGACAGGCCGGTGAGCGCGGCGGCACGGTCGAGCTCGCTCACGGCGGCGCGTCGGTCGGCGTCCTTGCCGGCCCCGTCGGGCGCCTCGGGCGCGTGGTCGAGCAGGTTGAACAGGCCGTAGCCGCCGTCCGCGCTCGGGGAGCCGGCGTGCTGGTCCCACCGGGACTCCATGTAGGAGACGGCCTTGAGCAGGTCGGCCGGGACGCCGGTCGCCTCGCTCGCGGCGGCGAAGGCCGACTCCCGGTCCGGCGCCGCGACGACGGCGTCGCAGGTCGCGTCGGACGTGGGTGCGGTGCCCGGCCCCGCCCCCGCGGCGACCGCGGGGATCGTGACCAGGGGGATGAGCAGGCCGGCGGCTGCCAGCCCGGTGGTGCGTCGTCGTACGGATCTCACGGGGAGTGCTCCTCTCGAGGACGGAGTGCGCTCAGGGCGCACCTCGTCATCGAACCGTGAAATCCCGTTTCATGGGAAGTCGTAGATGTAAAAAATCTCGTCGCGCGGGAGGCGCGACGAGATCGGGTCGGCCGCGCGCGGCCGAGGACGAGGCGTCAGGAGAGGCGGACGGTGGCCTGCGAGCGGCCCAGGACCTTGGCGCCCTCGTGGGTCACCGTGAGGTCGACGCGCACCGTGCCGGCGTCGGCGTCGATCGCGCCGACCGCTGCCGAGACCTCGACGACGGCGCCGCCCTCGCGGGGCACCGGGACGGGCTTCGTGAAGCGCGTCTGGTAGGCGACGACGGCGCCCGGGTCGCCCGCCCAGTCGGCGACGACGCCGACCACGGAGCCCATCGTGAGCATCCCGTGGGCGATGACGTCGGGGAGCCCGACGCCGGTGGCGAAGGACTCGTCCCAGTGGATCGGGTTGAAGTCGCCGCTGGCCCCGGCGTAGCGCACGAGGCGGGCGCGGTCGAGCTCGACCGTCCCGGTGGCGACGACGTCGCCGACGGTCAGGTCCGCGAGGACGGGGCGGGTCATCAGGAGTCCTCCCCGCGGATCACGAGGCTGGAGGAGACGGTCGCGACGGGCTCGCGGGCGTCGTCGGCACCGCCACCCTCCGTGACCGCGAAGATCTCGCAGCGCGTGGTCACCATCGCGATGCCGGCGCGCTCGGTCACGGAGTCCACGTGGAGCACGGTGACCAGCTCGTCGCCCGCGACGATCGGCCGGTGGTGCGTGAACTTCTCGTCGGCGTGCACGACGCGCGAGAAGTCGATCCCGGCGGCCGGGTCCTGCACGTACTGCGCCTCGGCCCGCTGCGCGACGACGACGGCGAACGTGGGGGGCGCGACAAGGTCCGGATAGCCGAGACCCCGCGCCGCCACGAGGTCGTGGTGCGCGGGGTGGGCGGCACCGACGGCGGAGGCGAACTCGCGGAGCTTCTCGCGCCCCACGAAGTAGGGGGCGGTGGCCGGGTACTCCCGGCCGGCGAAGCCTCGATCGGGCAGCGTGTTCGCCACGTCGGTGCGGTGAGCCGTCGAGGGCTGGGTCAGCGGGTCTCGCGGTGCGACGTGTGCTTGCCGCAGCGCGGGCAGAACTTCGCCAGCTCGAGACGGTCGGGGTCGTTGCGGCGGTTCTTCTTCGTGATGTAGTTCCGCTCCTTGCAGTCCACGCAGGCCAGCGTGATCTTCGGGCGGACGTCCGCGCTCTTGGCAGCCATGGTGTGTCACCTCTCGCGCCCCCGGAAGGCGCCACGTGAATCAAGGAACAGGCCGGTCCGACGCCGGCCGTCGAACCGTGATGATGTCGGTAGCGAGGGCGGGGCTCGAACCCGCGACCTCACGATTATGAGTCGTGCGCTCTGACCAGCTGAGCTACCCCGCCGCGCGTGACTGAACGCGAGACCGCCGCCCGTTTCCGGTGGGCGGCCCCGCGCCGTGTCACAGAGCCCCGAAAGGGAATCGAACCCTTGACCTTCTCCTTACCATGGAGACGCTCTGCCGACTGAGCTATCGGGGCAGCGGAGAAGACTCTACACGGCTCGCGGCACCTGATGAAATCCGCGGGATGCCCGCTGGATCACACCGTGCGCCGGGACCGCGCGGTCCCTCCAGACGTCGGACGAGGCGCCTCCCGAGGGTGGCGCCCCGTCCGTCGCGGTGGCAGGTGAGGGATTCGAACCCCCGAAGGCTGAGCCGTCTGATTTACAGTCAGATCCCTTTGGCCGCTCGGGCAACCTGCCGTGCGGGCTCGCGGACGAGCTCGCGGGTAGAACCATAACGCCCCGGAGGGCCCCGGCGGAAATCGTCCCGCGGTGGCCCCCGTCACCACCGCCCGCTCCGTGCGGCGGGGCCCTACATTGAGGCGGTGACGTCCCCCTCCTCCCCCGACCGCTGGGGGCTGCCGCTCGGCCTCTCGGCGTTCGTCCTGTGGGGCGCGATGCCCCTGTTCTTCCCGCTGCTCGAGCCCGCCGGCCCGGTCGAGATCATCGCCCACCGCGTGGTGTGGAGCCTCGTGTTCTGCGTGGTGCTCCTGCTCGTCACGCGCACCTTCTCCTCGTTCGTCGCCGTCCTCCGCAACGGTCGCGTCATGGGCGTGCTCGCCGTCGCGTCCGTGCTGATCATCGCGAACTGGACCACCTACGTGTACGCGGTGCTCTCCGGCCACGTGCTCGACGCCGCCCTCGGGTACTTCATCAACCCGCTCCTCACGGTGCTGCTCGGCGTGCTCGTGCTGCGCGAGCGCCTGCGCGTGGCCCAGTGGGTGGCGCTCGGGTCCGGTGCCGCCGCGGTCGTGGTGATCTCCACCGGGGTGGGCGGCCTGCCGTGGATCGCCCTCGTCCTCGCGGGCGCGTTCGGGCTCTACTCCCTGGTGAAGAACCGGGTGGGGCGCGACGTCGGCGCGCTGCCGGGGCTCGCCGCCGAGACGGCCGTGGCCACGCCGTTCGCCCTGGCGTACTTGGTGGTGCTGGGCGCCACCGGCGTCGGCACGTTCACCACCCAGGGGGTGGGGCACGCGCTCCTGCTCGCCGCGTGCGGCGTCATCACGGGGCTTCCCCTGCTGCTCTTCTCGGCCGCCGCGCGACGGCTGCCGCTGTCCGTCGTGGGGATGCTCCAGTACCTCACCCCGGTGCTGCAGTTCCTGCTGGGCCTGCTGGTCTTCGGCGAGCACATGCCGCCCACGCGCTGGGCCGGCTTCGTGCTCGTGTGGGTGGCGCTCGTGATCCTCAGCGTCGACGGCACCCGCCAGGCCCGCGCCGCCCGTCTGGCGGCGCGCGCACGCACTACGGTGGTCACCGAACCCTGACCCCCGACCCGAAGGAGCCGTCATGGCCGACTCGTCGTTCGACATCGTCAGCAAGGTGGACCGCCAGGAGGTGGACAACGCCCTCAACCAGGCCGCCAAGGAGATCTCGCAGCGGTACGACTTCAAGGGCGTGGGGGCGTCCATCGCGTGGAGCGGCCAGGACACCGTGGTCTTCGAGGCGAACTCGGCCGAGCGCGTGCTCGCCGCCCTCGACGTCTTCCAGACCAAGCTCATCAAGCGCGGGGTCTCGCTCAAGGCCTTCGACACGGGCGAGAACGAGCCCCAGGCGTCCGGGAAGGCGTACCGGCTCGCCGGCTCCCTCAAGGAGGGCCTCGCGGGCGAGAACGCCAAGAAGGTCACCAAGATCATCCGCGACGAGGGCCCCAAGGGCGTCAAGACGCAGATCACCGGCGACGAGGTGCGGGTGACGAGCAAGTCCCGCGACGACCTCCAGGCCGTGATCGCGCTCCTCAAGGGCGCGGACCTCGACTTCGCGGTCCAGTTCGTCAACTACCGGTGACCCCGGCATGACGGGGGACGCGGACGGCGGCGCACGCCGCGGGCTGCCGCGCGTCGTCGCGACGGACCTCGACGGCACGCTGCTGCGCTCGGACGGCACCGTCTCCGCGCGCACGCGCGACGCGCTCCGGGCCGTGGAGGAGGCCGGCACCGAGGTCGTCTTCGTCACCGCCCGCCCGCCGCGCTGGCTGGCCGACCTGGCCGACCTCGTCGGCGGCCACGGCCGCGTCATCGCCCTGGGCGGCGCCGCGGTCTGGGACCTGGGGTCCGGCCGCGCGCTGGACGCCTGCGGCTTCGGCGACGGCGTCGTGCGCGACCTCGTCGCCGGGCTGCGGGAGGCCGTGCCCGGCGTGGGCCTCGCCGTCGAGACCGTCCGCGGCCCCGCCTTCGACCCCTGGTTCCCCGACGGCGAGCCGGGCCTCGACCGCGGTCTGCGCGCCGTGCCCGTCGAGGACGCGCTCCGCGGCGGGGACGACGCCGTCGCCAAGCTCCTCGCGGTCCGGCCCGGCACGCCGACGCAGGGCTTCGGCGTCGTGCAGCGCGGCGACGTGCGGGACGACGCGCAGGAGGCCTTCTTCGAGCGGGTGCGGGACGTCGTCGGCGGGCGGGCCGAGCTGCACTACTCGGGCGCGGCCGGGCTCGCCGAGCTGCTCCCGCCCGGGGTGACGAAGGACGTCGCGCTTGCCCGGTGGTGCCGCCGCCTCGGCGTCGACGCCCGCGACGTGTGGGCCTTCGGCGACATGCCCAACGACCTGCCGATGCTGCGCTGGGCCGGTCGCGGCCACGCCGTCGCGAACGCGCACCCCGACGTGCTCGCGTGCGCGGACGCCGTCGTGCCCGGCAACGACGACGACGGCGTCGCCGCCGCGCTGGAGGCGGCGCTCGACCCGGCCCCGCCCGCCGGGGCTCACTCGCCCGCGGGGCCGCCCTCCCCCTGAGCGCGCTGCCGGTCGGCGACGAGCTGGGCGCGCAGCTCCTGCACCTCCGCGACGAGGAGGGCGACCTGCGCCTGGCTGACCATGCCGACGGGCGCCTCCCCCGCCGGGCCGGCCGGCCCGCGAGCCGCCCCGCCCAGGCGGTCGTCCGGCGACGAGGTGTCGGTGACCCGCTCCACCAGCCACGACGACAGCGTCGCCGTCACGACGCCCAGCAGCGCGATGCCGCCGAGCATGAGGCAGACCGCGATGACGCGGCCGACGGGCGAGACGGGGGCGAGGTCGCCGTAGCCGACGGTCGTGATGGTCACCATGGCCCACCAGAAGCCGTCGCCGAGGTTGACGATGTCCGCCCCGGGCACGCCCCGCTCGGCCTGGGTCACGGTGAGCGCGCCGACGATCACCAGGAGGGCGGTGCCCGCCGCGGCGAACCGCACCACCCGGCCCCGCAGCCGCACGGCGTTCACCCGGTTGAGGCGCACCACCACGGACACGAGCAGCAGCGGGCGCAGCACGGGCAGCACGACCACCGCGAGCTCGAGCGGGTGCCGGCGGACGTACCGCCACGGGTGAGGGGCCAGCCGGGCGCGCACGAGATAGTCGAGGACGAAGAGCAGCCACGTCACCGCGAGGACGAACGAGCAGGCGGCCCGGACCTCCGGAGGGACGTCGGGCCGCGCGATCGGGATCGCGTACGCGACGAGGAACAGCAGCGAGATCGCGGTCAGCGGCCACTCGGTGGCGGCCTGCCAGCGCCGCAGGCGCGCGTGACCCGCGTCCGCGTGCGACGACGGCGGGCGCTCCCGCGGACCGGGCGCGGCCGTGTCAGGGGTGTCGTCCCGGCCGCCCGGTAGGGCTGAGGTCATCGCAGGTCAGCCTGGCAGACCGGCGCCGGCCACGCTCCCCGAGCGCCGCCCCACGCGGCGTCAGTAGCGGGTGATTCCCCCGGGGCCGAAGCCCGTGCCGCCGGCCATCTTCTCCAGGCGGGCGATGCGGTCCGCCATCGGCGGGTGCGTGGAGAACATCTTCGCCATGCCGGCACCGCGGAACGGGTTGGCGAGCATGAGGTGCGAGACGTTCTGCAGCTCGCGGGTCTGCGGCAGCGGCGCCTTCGCGGTGCCGGACTCCAGCTTGCGCAGCGCCGACGCGAGCGCCATCGGGTCGCCGGTGAGCTTGGCGCCGTCCTCGTCCGCGTCGTACTCGCGCGTCCGGGAGATCGCCATCTGGATCATCATCGCCGCGAACGGCGCGAGGATCGCCATCGCCAGCGCGGCCAGCGGGTTGCCGCCCTCGCGCCGGTCGCCGCCACCGAAGATCAGCAGGAACTGCGCCAGCGAGGTGATGACGCCCGCCATCGCGGACGCCACCGACGACGTGAGGATGTCGCGGTTGTACACGTGCATCAGCTCGTGCCCGAGCACGCCGCGCAGCTCCCGCTCGTCGAGCAGGCGCAGGATGCCCTCGGTGCAGCACACCGCCGCGTTCTTGGGGTTGCGCCCCGTCGCGAACGCGTTCGGCGCCTGCGTGGGCGAGATGAACAGGCGCGGCATGGGCTGGCGGGCCTGGGTCGAGAGCTCCCGCACGATGCGGTACATCTCCGGCGCCTCGAGCTCCGTCACCGGGTAGGCGTGCATCGCCCGGATCGCGATCTTGTCGGAGTTCCAGTAGCCGACGAACGTCGTGACGAGGCCGATCCCCACGAAGACGACGAGCATGCCCGCGCTGCCGCGGAAGAACAGGGCCCACAGGCCGAGGACCACGGCCCACATGACGCCGAAGAGCGCCGCCGTTTTGAGACCGTTGAAGTGCTGGTGGCCCATGTGTCCTGCTGTCTCCTTCCGTGCGTCCCGCCCGCGCCGGCGCGCCGGCAGGATCCCACGAGGTGAACGCGCCGAGGGCCCGGGCGGTTCCCGCCCGGGCCCTCGTGCCGATCCGTCAGTACCGACGCGTCAGCGGCGCGCCGTCAGGCGCGGCCCTTCGCGATGTCCAGCATCTCCTCGCGCGGCACGACCTTGATGCGCTCGCGGCCGTGCGGCTCGCCGAGAGCCTTCTCGTGCTCGTCGAGCAGCACGAAGTCGTCCCACTCGACGACGTCGACGCCGCGGTCGGCGAGGAAGTCCAGCACGGCCTGCGGGTCCGCCTGCGTGGCGGTGCGGCCGGCGGTCAGGTCCCCGGTCGCGACGTCGCCGCCGTCGCCCACGCCCGTGACGTCCTCCACGAGGTGGCGGATCGTCTCCGACGCGTCGGACTTGGTGTGGCCGATGAGGCCGACCGGCCCGCGCTTGATCCAGCCGGTGGCGTACACGCCGGGCAGGTGCTCGCCGTCGAGGTCGACGACGCGGCCCTCGCGGTTGGAGATGACGCCCTTGAGCTCGTCGAAGGGAATCTCCGGCAGCGGCGAGCCGAAGTAGCCGACCGCGCGGTAGACGGCCTGGACCGGCCAGTCGTGGTGCTCGCCCGTGCCCTTGACCGTGCCGTCGCCCTGCAGGGCGGTGCGCTCGGTGCGCAGCCCGACGACCTTGCCGCCGGAGCCGAGGATCTCGGCCGGGGCGTGCAGGAAGTGCAGGTGCAGGCGACGGGAGGCCTTCTGCGTCGACGGGTCGACGAGCGTCCAGTCCGTGAGCGTCTTGACGACCTGCTTCGTCTGGTTGGACGACTCGACGGCGGCCATCGAGCCCTCGTCGAAGTCGTAGTCCTCGGGGTAGACGACGATGTCGACGTCCGGCACGTGGCCGAGCTCGCGCAGCTCCAGCGGCGAGAACTTCACCTGCGCCGGGCCGCGCCGGGCGAAGACGTGCACGTCGGTCACCGGCGACGACTTGAGGATGTCGTAGACGTTGGCCGGGATCTCGGTGGGCAGCAGGTCGTCCGCGTGCTTGGCGAGGATGCGCGCGACGTCGAGGGCGACGTTGCCGGCGCCGAGCACGGCGACCTCCTTGGCCTCGAGCGGCCAGGTGCGCGGCACGTCCGGGTGCCCGTCGTACCAGGACACGAAGTCGGCCGCGCCGTACGAGCCGTCGAGGTCGATGCCGGGGATCGGCAGCTCGTGGTCCTTGATCGCGCCCGTGGAGAAGATCACGGCGTCGTAGAACTGGCGCAGGTCGTCGAGCTTGAGGTCGACGCCGTAGTCCACGTTGCCCAGCAGGCGCACGTCGCCGCGGCCGAGCACGCGGTGCAGCGCGGTGATGATCTGCTTGATGCGCGGGTGGTCCGGGGCGACGCCGTAGCGCACGAGGCCGAACGGCGCGGGCAGGCGTTCGAAGAGGTCGATGCTCACGTCGAGGTCGGTCTTCGACAGGATGTCCGCGGCGTAGATGCCGGCGGGGCCTGCGCCGACGATCGCGACGCGCAGAGGTCGGATGCTGCTCACTGCGGGGTACGCCTTCCGGATCGGTGATGCGTGGCGTTCGATTCTAGGAGGATTCTCCTGCGAACTGGTGAGGGTTACCTCACCTTCAGGGTCCAGCCTTACCCAGGGTGCCACAACCGTCTCATCCGGTGAACAGGTTGTCTCGCTCGTCGGGCACTGGTGCCGGGGGCACGCACCGCGTCACGGCGCCGTCGTGAGCTCCTGGACCGCCCGGGCGAGGTCCGCGCCGGCCGCGCCGCCCGCCGCGCGCAGCGGCCGGTACGCCGGCACCACGGTGACCGACGTCGCCCGGTCCGACACCCTCACGGCGCCCGACTCGCGCGACCCGTACACGGCGCGCGCCTGCGCCACGCCGTCCGGCACCCGGCGCACCACCCAGCGGGGCGCCTCCTCGCGACCCACCCAGACCTCGACGGCGCCGTCGCCCACCGCGAGGGCGACCGGGTTGCCGCCCATCCCCGAGATGCCCTGGGTGCGGGCCCCGGCCGCGCGCGCCTCGTCGAGCGTGTCCGCGGTCGTGAACGCCGGGACCACGACCGCGCCCGGGCGCAGGCGTGTGACGTGGTCCCGGACCGCGCCGGCCCGGCGCACGACCACCGCCAGCGTCACCCCCACGATGACGACCACCACGAGGAGCGCGATCCAGATCGTGGCGCCCTCGATGCCGTCGCGCGAGACGGTGATCGCGAGGCGCAGCACCGAGATCGCGAGGAACAGCACGAGCGCGGTGACGAACCACCTGCGTCGGGAACGGGAGTCCACCCTGCCTCCAGGGACGTGTCGGGTCGGGGCCGCGCACCACGCGGTGCGCCGGCGACGTCGGTACCGCAGACGACGAGGGGCGGTCCGGAACCCGGACCGCCCCTCGACCTCGGCTGGTGTCAGCCGCGGATGCCCTGCGCCAGCTGCGCGTCCGCGTCGGACAGCGTCTGCGCGGCCTGCTCCAGGAACGACGCCATACCCTCGAGGCCCTCGATGGCCTGCGTGGTACCGGTCGTGAACTCCTCGTAGGACGTCTGGAACGCGCCCGACGCCTGGTCGGTCACGAAGCCCGACGACACCAGGTTGTTCACCTGGGTCTGCAGGTTGTGCAGGATGTCCGTCATCTGCTGCTGACCGTTGCGCAGCTGCCCCGCCTGCGACCGCAGCTCGTCGTACGTGACGTTCATGTTCGCCATGAGAAGCTCCTCAGCTCATCAGTGGTTCGGCCGGCCCCCTTGCGGCCGATCCGTCGTCCGGGGACGACCCTAGCCGCCGCCCCCAAGCACCGTCGATGGGGACTCCTCCCCATCCGGGAACCCGTGCCGCCAGCATGGCCCGGCCCCGTCCCTGGTCCGTGGACGCGTCGAGGGGCGGCCCGGTGAACCGGACCGCCCCTCGACGTCCCGACCACCGGCCGGGAGAAGGCTGAGATCAGCCGCGGATGCCCTGCGCCAGCTGCGAGTCCGCGTCGGACAGCGTCTGCGCGGCCTGCTCCAGGAACGACGCCATACCCTCGAGGCCCTCGATGGCCTGCGTGGTACCGGTCGTGAACTCCTCGTAGGACGTCTGGAACGCGCCCGACGCCTGGTCGGTCACGAAGCCCGACGACACCAGGTTGTTCACCTGGGTCTGCAGGTTGTGCAGGATGTCCGTCATCTGCTGCTGACCGTTGCGCAGCTGCCCCGCCTGCGACCGCAGCTCGTCGTACGTGACGTTCATGTTCGCCATGAGAAGCTCCTCAGCTCATCAGTGGTTCGGCCGGCCCCCTTGCGGCCGATCCGTCGTCCGGGGACGACCCTAGCCGCCGCCCCCAAGCACCGTCGATGGGGACTCCTCCCCATCCGGGAACACGTGCCGGTCTCGTCCCCGAGCCGTCGACGCGCCGGTCACGTGCCCGAGGGGTCGCCGCGGGACAGCCGCGCCCGCCGCTGCTCGCGCACCCGGGCCAGCCGGTCGCGGCGCTCGGCGGCGCTGAGATCCGTCAACGGCCGGTCGTGGTCCGGCGCCGACGGGTCGGCGAGACGCCGGCGGAAGGCCCGGACCCCGAGCACGAGCGACGCTAGGAGCAGCACCACCACGGCGACGGCCGACACGGCGCGCACCGGGTCCGGCACGTCGGGGGCGAGCGCCGCGATCGCGCACGGCCAGGCAAGGCCGGCCGGCAGCATCGCGACCACCGTCCGCCCGTCCACGCTCCAGCCGGCGGCGTAGAACCGCATCACCCGGTCCGTGAACGCCGTCGACCGCACCGGCTGGAGCGACAGGGCGACGCTCGTCGTCGTCGGGGGCCCGAACGTGCTGCCCCGGGCGCCGCGCGTCGTGAACGAGAGCTTCTCGCCGCGGTAGCGGCGGTCCAGCGCGCGCCCCGCATAGACGAAGGACAGGACCGCGAGCGGCCACGACGCGGTCAGCACGTACCACCCGCCGGAGCCGATCGCGAGGGCGAGCACCGGCAGCACGATCACCACGACGCCGAGCGCCTCCAGCGGGTTCGACAGGCGCTCGCCGACGCCGGCCACCAGCGCCTCCGAGTCCACGAAAGCCAGGTAGGGCACCGAACCCACGAGCAGCAGCAGCGCGACCAGCCAGATCCCTGTCCACACCAGCCCCACGAACAGGTACCCGAGCGGCCGCAGCACGAGGCTCCATCGTGCGGGCGGCGGTGGCGCCGGTGTCGAGGCCTCCGGCGCCTCGGCCCTCGTCCCGGTCATCGTCCCTCCCTGTCGGTGCTGCGTCGGGGTGTCAGACTAGCCGCCGGGCCGCGCGCCCCGACGACGGCGGCCGGATCGCCGACCGCCACGGGCGCGTGACGACAGCAGGGCGGACCAGCACGGTCCCGACGACAGGAGCGGACGAGATGACCGGCAAGAAGGACGCGGCGCGCGACACCGCCGCCAACCAGGCGATGCGACCGGCCGGCTACGCGCTCGGCGCGGCCGTCGTGATCTGCGTGCTCGGGGTGGTTCTCAACGTCGCCGCACCCCACCTGTTCGCGACCCTGGGCGGCTGGGTGACGGTCGTGGTGGTCTTCCTCGTCGTCGCCGTCTGGGCCGGCCTGGACATGGTCCGCCGGACCAACCGCAACGTCGCCCGGATGCAGGACGACGACTCGGGCCGCTGACCGCCCTGCGCCCTCAGAAGGCCGCGGACTCCTCGGCGTCGTCGATAAACGCGACCGAGTCCACGATCTCGTCGAAGAGGATCGCGAAGGGTTCCGCCGACGGGATGTCCGAGGCGTTCGCGCGGACGAGCAGCATCCTCGACGGGTCCTTCGGGTGCGGCATGTGATATTCGAGCCGCATCGTCAGGACGTCGACCGCGTCGTCGCCGTCGCCGGCCTGACCCTGGGTCATCTCGACGACGCGGGCTGCCGGCCGGCCGTTGCGCTGGACGGCGACCTCGCCTTCGGGGTAGGCGGCCCGCAGCGCCCCCTCGTAGTCGCCCTCCGCCACGAGCGGGCCCGCCGCGGCCGGCCACTCGTCGTCGACCATGAGGATCGCCGCCGGGAAGGGGACGCCGGGCGCGATCTCGAGCGACATGAGGTAGGTGTGCACGCCGATCGAGGCGGCCTCGCGCGCGGTGGCCAGCAGCTCGTCCACCGCCTGGCGGCGCATGCGCGCCAGTCTGTCCGCGGTGCCGACCTGACGGCGCACGAGACGCTTGATGAACGCCGTGGCCTTCTCCGGGCTCTCCAGCGGGATGCTCACCCAGGTGCCCGGCACGATGATCCGCACCTCACCGCCGAGCACCTTGAGCTCGGGGGTCGCCTCCTGCGTCATGCCTCCTCCGTCTCGACCGTCAGCCCGACGAGCAGGTCGAGCATCTCCTGGGGCATGTCGTCGAAGGTCCCGACGCTGCGTGCCACGGCCGTCACCTCGACCATGTCCGGGCTGCCCGGGGGGAAGACCCCCAGCACCACGCGCTCCTCGAGGACCCCGGAGCCCTCGTCGCCGAACTCGCCGAAGTGCGTGATCATGGCGTGCAGTCCCGTCACGTCTCCGGCGGCCGACGTGCCGTCGAAGCGGCTCGCGAACGCGTAGTCGTGCTCCTCCGACGTCTCCACGACGGACGTGAGCTGCGCGGCGAACTCCTGGGCTCCGAGGCCCGGCTGCGCCGTCACCGTCACCATCGCGTCGACCACCCCGAGCTCCGGCCTGCGGACCAGGGCCCCGGTCACCAGGCCGGGCAGCCCCGTGTCGGCGACCGCGTGCCCCACGGCCTCGAGCTGGCTCGCCAGCTCGAGCGCCAGGTCCTGTCCGGGCACCTCGAGGTCGCGAGCCGCCGCTGCCTCGGCCACCAGCTGCGCAGCGGTCGACCGCGCCCACTCCCCCACGAGGCCGGGCGTCTCGGTCGGGACGGTGTACCAGGCCTCGGGGAGCCGCAGCTCGAAGCCCGCGATGCGTCGGCTCACCAGGAGCCCGCCACGTACCCGCCGTGCCCGAACACGTCGTCGATGCCCGTCACCGCGTTGTTGACGTTGCCGGGCGACCCGGTGATCTTGCCCCACGCCCCGCCGGCGCCGCTGGTGACCAACGAGTTGCCCTCGCCGTAGATGCCCCAGCCGTCGCCGCCGCTGATGCCCATACCGAGCTTGCCCGCGTTGTTCGCCAGGCTGGCCGTCTGGTGGAAGACCGCCCCGACGGACGCGATGGCCTGCGCGTTGCTGGTCACGTTGTCGATCCGCAGACCCGTCTGGTTGAAGTGCGAGATCATGTCGACGACATCGTCGTTGCCCAGGGTGAACCGGGCCGCGCCGTCCTTGTAGGGCAGGGGGAACTGCGAGCCCTGCCAGGACTTGAACGCGTTCTTGTACAGGCCGTTCTTCACCATGCCCGCCACGGCCTTGTCGCCGGCGGAGCGCACGAAGGGCGACTTGAGCACCTCGGTGACCCGCTGCCCCCTGGTCATGGCGAACGTCTTGCGCGAGCTCTTGAGCAGCGCGGCGCCGAACTTCGCCTTCGCCGCCCCGTTGCTCATGGTGGCGGCCGTCTGCACCACGGAGCGGGCCTTCGCGTACTTGGCGACCGAGCTGATGGCCTTGCCGCCGAAGAGGCCCATGACGCCGAGCCCGACGCCCAGCAGCATCGCCCCGAAGCCGATCTCTCCGCGGGCAAACTTCACGATGCTCTCGACGATGGAGATGATCGCGCCGATCGCAGCGAGCACCAGCAGGATCTGGCCGAGGACGGGCACCCACGACAGGAAGATCGCCAGGATCCCCGCGATGTCGCAGATCACCTTGAAGACCTTGTAGACGCCCTTGACGACGTTCATCACCTTGTCCCAGGTGCTGTCCTCGAGGCCGTGGACCTTCTCGCCGGACACGACCTCGTCGATCTTGGAGATCGCGGCGCTCGCGGCCCGGTTCTTGTCGTCGTGGCCGCCGTTCCAGTATCCCTCCTGGACCGCGATCTGGCCCTCGAGGTCGCTCACGGCGTCGCCCGCGCTCGTCGCGGCGCGCTGCGCCTCGCTCGTCTCTGCCGGCGACGCGTCGTCGGGGAGGTCGTCCACCGAGCTCTCGGCGCTCCGTTGCGTCGCCTGGGCGTGGTCCAGCTGGTCCCGCAGGGTGCGCAGCCGCACCGCCGCGGGGTCGGCCTCGTTCTTCGCCGCGCGCAGGGCCGCACCGTAGGTGGTCAGCGCCTCGCCCGTGAACGAGTACCGGTCCTTCGCCTTCTCGATGTCCTCGCGGACCTCGCTCGCGAGCTTGCGGGTCGCCTCCATGGACTTCGCCGTCGTGCTCGTGTCGTCGACGATCTGCTGGAGCGTGCCGATCGAGCGGCTGATCGCCTCTGCGAGCTCGGTGTACCGGCGCCCCTTGGCCTCGACGGTGCCCGGGGTCCCGTCGAGCTCGTCCCACTGCGTGTCGCTCATGCCGACCTTCTCCTACTTCTTCGCCGCGTCTTCGAGGGACTTGGCCAGCTCGCTGTCGATCTCCGTGAACGTGTCAGCGATCTGGGCGATGATGTCAGACAGCTTCTTGACGTTCTCGAGCATCTCGCCGCGCTTGATCTCCCACTTGTCGGCGAAGTCGTTCACCCGGTCGCGGAGCTCGTCGTGTCCCGTCGCCTCCGCCGCGTCCTGGGCGTGGGAGTCGGCGTTCTCGAGCTCGCTGCTGATGGACTTCAGGTCGTCCTTCAGCGTCCTCAGCTGTTCCATGTCGATGGACAGGTCGTACCCGGCCACAGCTCCCCCTCGTCGTCGCACCGCGGCTCGTCGTCTCGTCGCCGGGCAGCACCGTAGCCGAGGGCGACGGCGCCGGTCGATGGGGAGGACTCCCCATCCGCGCGGCGCGTCCTCACGCGTCCAGCACCAGCGGCAACTGCACGCGCGTGTGCTTGCCGCGCGCGATCCAGGCCCCGCGGCCGACGGGGAACTCACCCTTGCCGGCGCGCGGCAGGGACGTCTTGAGGATGGTGTCGCCGTCAAGGTTCTCCGGCTGCAGGATGAGGCCTCGGCGGCCGTTCTTCACCTCGCCCAGGAGGGGCCAGGTCGCGGCCCAACCGGCGGTCTCCGCCTCGGCCACCAGCAGGTGGTCGCTGTTGCGGATCGCCTTCGTGAGGTCCTGGATGGGCTTGTCCGCCGGGGACTGCAGGTACTCGTTGATGCCCTCGATCAGGACGACGACACCGGGGTCGACGTCCTCGTCCTGCACGGCGGCGAGCAGGTCCGCGGCGAGCGCCTTGACCTTCTCCACCCCGGTGGCCACCTCGGTCCAGGGCAGCTTGTCCGCGATCGCCGACCGGCCCTGCGCGAACAGGTACAGACGCGCGTCGGGGTTGGCCCGCAGCACCGCCCGGCCGATCGCGACCAGCGCGTTGCTGCGACCCGACCCCGGCGGGCCGGCGACGACCATGGTGCCCGTGGGTTCGAATGGCACCGGGCCCAGGGTGATGCCGTCCAGACCGAGCACCGGCTGACCGTCCACCTGGTCCGGCAGCTCTCCGGCGTCGTACTCGGTCGGCAGCACGCGCACCCCGGGCGCCGGGCGGACTCCCGCCTGGAGCATCGACTGGCCCAGCTTCTCGGTCGCGGCCGCCTGCGCGGACACGGACGTCGTGCCGCCGATCACGGCGACCTGGACCTCGAGCCCGTCGAGCAGCGCGCGGCCGTTGGGCGAGTCCGCCGTGATGACGTCGCGCGGCGCGTTGAAGGCCAGGTACCCGTCGTCGGTCATCCGGAGCAGGAGGTTGCGCTGCACCATCGAGCGCACGTACGTGGGCACCGCGCCCGAGCGGTCAGCGGTGAACACGACATGCATACCCAGCGCGCGGCCGTCGTTGAGGATGTCGCGGAACACGTCGAACCACTCGGCGCGGCCGGCGCCGACCTCGAAGTCGTCACGGAACCCGGGGAAGCCGTCGACGAGCAGCAGGATGCGCGGCACGTCGGCACGGCCGATGAGCTGGCGATACTCGGTGACGCTCGACGCCGACACGGCGGCGAACGCCTCTCCGCGGCGCTGCAGCTCGTCGCGCAGCATCCGCATGAGGCCGACGACCCGCTCGA
The DNA here is from genome assembly GCF_050311655.1 of Isoptericola variabilis. Classification (GTDB taxonomy): domain Bacteria; phylum Actinomycetota; class Actinomycetes; order Actinomycetales; family Cellulomonadaceae; genus Isoptericola; species Isoptericola variabilis. The sequence goes on along the minus strand of NZ_JBNOZM010000001.1, from coordinate 9,060 downwards.
CGTCGTCCCCGCGGGCGACCGTGCCCACGTGCGGCAGGGCGGACAGCATCCGCAGCGCGCCGGCCGCGAAGTCCAGGCCGTACACGTGCACCGGGCCGCCGCGGGGGGTGATGCCCGCCGCCGCCGCCAGCGTGCGCAGAGCCGTGCTCTTGCCCGCGCCGCCCGTACCGTACACGCCCAGGTGACCGTCGACGTCCGGCACGAAGTACACGGGCCGCTGGGCCTGCTGCTCCGGGATGTCCGCGACGCCGACGAGCAGCTCGGTGTCGGTGCGCTGGTGCAGGCGGGTCAGGTCGTAGGCGTCCGCCATGGAGTCCAGCCACGGGCGGCGCGGCACGGGCAGCCGTCCCAGCTCGAACGCCTCGCTGACCCGGGCCACGAGCCGCTGCTGGTCGTTGGGGCCGAGATCCATGTCGTCGTCCACCGCGGCCGGGTCGACCGGCTCCTCCCACTTCTCCTCGCGACCGAAGTGCAGCCCCGCGACCTCGATCGCTGCCCGCTCCGGCTCCCGGGTGCTCCAGGCGCCCGCGTAGCCGGACTGAAAGGCCTGCAGGCGACCCGGACCGGTCTTCACCACGCCGCGGCCGGGAATGGCCGGGTCGATGTGCGCGGCGTCCTTGATGTCGACGACGTCGCTGGAGTCCGACTCGTCGGCCATGCGCAGCGCCACACGCAGGTTGGTGTTCGCGCGCAGGTTGTCCTTGATGACACCGGCCGGCCGCTGCGTGGCCATGATGAGGTGGATGCCCAGCGAGCGTCCGCGCTGCGCGACGTCCACGACGCCGTCGACGAACTCGGGTACGTCCCCCACCAGCGCCGCGAACTCGTCGATGACGATGACGAGCGCGGGCGGCGTCTCCGGGTCACCGCGCTTCTCCAGCTCGAGCAGGTCCTTGACCTTCTTGCGGTTGAACAGGTGCTCGCGGTGGTGCAGCTCGGCGCGCAGCGAGGTCAGGGCCCGCAGCACCAGGTGCTGGGAGAGGTCGGTGACCAGACCGACGCAGTGCGGCAGCTGGACGCAGTCGGCGAACGCCGACCCGCCCTTGTAGTCCACGAACAGGAACGTCACGCGGTCCGGGCTGTACTCCGCCGCCATCGCGAGCACCCAGGCCTGCAGGAACTCCGACTTGCCGGCACCGGTGGTGCCGCCCACCAGGGCGTGGGGGCCCTGCGTGCGCAGGTCGAGGTGCTGCGCGTCGAGGCCGGCCGAGCCGACGATGGCGCGGAGCGTCCCTGCGCGCTTGCGCGGCACGGCCTGCGTGCGGTCGTAGACGGACAGGTTCTGCCGCCAGCGTTCCAGCACGGCGTGCGGGTCCTCGAACAGCTCGTGACCCAGCAGCGTCGGCATCGTCACCGACCGGGGCAGGTCGGAGGAGTCCGCGACGATCGCGCCCGCGTCGAACACGGGGGCGAGCCGACGGCCGTAGTCCAGGGCGGTGGTGGCGTCCACCTCCTCCAGCTCGACGTCGTCCACCCAGCGACCGAGGCGCACCATGCCCACGCGCGGGCCGTGCTCGCCCAGGTCGACGAAGGTGCGGCACGCAGCCGGCAGGTACGCCGTGTCGGCCGAGATCCACAGCGGGAAGACGCCAGCGTCCGGCCCCTGCTCGGCGAGCTGCACGAGGCGGGCGCGCTCGACGTCGATGTCGTCGGAGATGACCACCACGACGGCCGGCACAGGCGACCGGGTCCCGGCCTCCGCCTTCGTGGTGCCGACCTCGGCGCCCCGCTCGAGCGCGGCGTCGTCCTCGTCGATCGCGCCCCGCCGCTGGGCACCGCCACGCTGCGCCTTCAGCCGCGTCGTGACCAGTTCCTCGAGCTCGGCGACGAGCCGGGCGGCCCCGCTCGCCGAGTCGGCGAGGTGGTGTCCCTCCACGGGGCTCTGCGGCGACGACGTGTGCGGGATCCACGTCAGCCACTGCAGGTGCCGGGTCCACACCGGGCTGACCATGCCGGTGACCACCAGCTCCGACGGCGAGTGCAGACCCGTGAGCTGCAGCAGCACGGCGTTCAGGCTGCCCGCCACCTGCGCGGGCGGGCCCGCGAAGCCGAGCGCGCCGGCGTCGTACAGGTTCTCGACCACCGGCACGCCCGACACGTTCTCGTACCGGTCCACGACCGCGTCCAGGCGTTCCTGGTACTCCTTGATGAGCGCGCCCTTGGCCGCGTCCTTCACGGTGTTGCGCGACGGCATCGTGCCGATGCCGAAGCGCACGTTGAGGAAGCTCCAGTGCTCAGGACGGCGCGTCCACAGCATCGGCCCGTGCCGCATCGCCTCGGCGAACACGTGCTGCGTGGCGGGTGCCTCGCGCAGCCGCACCGAGCGCTCCGTCTCCTCCTCGCCCCCGAGCGCGTCGCGCAGCGCGTCCAGTCGCTCCTCGAACCGTGCGATGTCGCGCTCCTTGCGCTTCTTGATCTGCCGGTTCCGCGTCAGGTAGTTGCCGAGCAGCATGATCGGGGACATCGCGATGAACACCAGGCCCATGACTCCGCGGCCCATGGCGACCATGAAGCCGCCCATGAGGACCGGCGCCAGCATGGCCAGCAGCGGGAACGGCTGCGGCTCGGTCTCGGTCGGCACCTCGGGCGACTCGAACTCCTCGCCCTTGTACCGCGCCTCGACCCGCGGCGACCGCGTGAACGGCACGGGCCCCGCCTTGGGCGCCACGCCCGTCAGCGTCTGCGGCTTGCGTCGCTCGATGGTCATCACCGTGTCGCCGACGGTGACCCGCTGGCCGCCCTCGACGCGCAGCCGCTGCACGTGGTCGCCGTCCACCAGCAGGCCGTTCGCGGAGCCCAGGTCGACGACGTCCACCACGTCCGAGACGTCGAGCCGCAGGTGCTGCTTGGACACGAGGGGGTCGCTGAGCACGACGTCGCACCCCGGCGCCCGGCCGAGCGTCCAGCTGCCCTCGGGGAGGTCGATCGCGCCGCCGTCCGCGAACCGCAGGGTCGCGCGCACCTCGCGCGAGGTCTGGTAGTCGAAGCCCGGCCGGTCCAGGTCCACGACGGCGACCTCGGCGCCCGACCCGATCCACGCCTCACCCAGTGCGGCGTCGGCCGGCAGGCGGGTGGGCCGGTCCTGGCCGGGCAGGCGCGCCTCGATCGTCTTGCGGCCGGCGCCGACCGCCCCCGTGGCCCCGGGGTCCACGCGGGCCAGCGTGGACGCCACCTCGCCGATCGTCGCCCCCGCGTCGGCGGTGATGACGACGTCGTCGTGCGTGGTGTCGGGGCGCCGGAGCGTCACCTTGACGCGCATCGCTCTCCTCGGGTCGTTCTGTCGGTGTCGGTGGGGACCGGCCGCGTCGGCCGGTCCGGGTCAGGAACCCCGGCGGGCGATCGCGCCGACGACGGCGGTGACGGCCGCCCCGGCCAGCGCGCTGAGGCCGATGATGCGCCAGTTGCCGCCGTCGGTGAGCTCACGGCCGATCGACCGCCAGTAGTCCAGCGGGTCGCCGGTACCGGCACCGTCGGTGACGACGCCGGCAGCCACGAGGATCACGAACGCGATGGCGGCGGCTCCCCCGGCGACCACGACCACGAGCTGCCAGAGCTCCGGGCGCGTGGGGCGGTTCACTCGCCGTCCTTTCCCTCGTCGTCGGCCAGGTCCAGCAGGGGCAGGTCATCCGAGGTCACGAGCCGCGACGCGACGGCGTACTCCACGAGCCTCGCGCGCCGGTTGGTGGCGAGGCCGCCGGAACCGCCGCGCAGCCCCTTGACCCCCACGCGGTCGAGCTTCTCGCACACGTTGTCGAGCTTGCGGTTGAACCGGGTCGTCGTCCACCCGAGGCGTGCCGCCGCCTCGGCGGAGGACGGGATCTCGGACAGCCCCGTGCCGTCGCGGCGCAGCATCGGCTCGCACAGGGCGACCACGAGCTGCCGCTGGCTCACGGTGAACGGGATCATCCCGATGGTGGTGGCGCCGCCCTCCGGCTCCTCCGAGCGGATCTCCGCGTACGGGGAGGGGCTGAGCCGTGCGAGCAGCTCGTACGTGGTCGGGCCGGCGGTGAAGACGATGGACGTCGAGGGGAAGACGATCGGCAGCGACGTGCCCGGCGAGAGCCAGGACTGCACCCCGCCCGCCGCGTCGCACACGGTGGCCGACAGGCGCGCGCCCACGTTGCCCAGCCACCACAGGCCGGAGGCGTACGTCAGGTGCAGGAACCGCCGGTGCAGGTACGGGTTGTCGTCCAGCGCCAGGTCGCCCTCGCGGCCGATCTCGAACACCGCCGCCGGGTCGGGCCGGAACCACTCGCCCGCGAACTCCACCGCGAGGTCGCTCATGGGACGCACACCCCCTGCGGCTCGACAGAGAACGCCCCCCGGCGCACGATGACGACCTCGACGCAGGTCTCACCGGAGCCCGCCTTGTCGACGGTGACAGTGGGCTCCTCCACCTGCTGGTAGTGGGCCTCCTCCAGCGCCTTCGGCTCGCGCCAGCCGTACGTGTCGCCGTCCACGGGGTCGGGGTTCGCCCAGGTGAACACCACCTTGTCGCCCTCGACCGTGCCCTCGAGCTCCGTCACCGCGGGCACCAGACCGCCCAGGTTGTCGGCCGGGGGCGCGGGGTCGTCGCCGGCACCCGTGGCCACCGGCGTGGGGGCGACGTCGGGGTCCTGCGCGCCGTCGGGCCACAGCACGACCGCGAGGGTCACCACCAGGGCGGCCACGACCGCGACGAGCCCGACCACGAGGCCGGTCGTGGCCCGGCCGCGACGCGGCTCCTCCGGGGCCGGGGCGGGCGCCGGAGGCGCCGTCGTCCCGGCCGGAGCCATCGGCATGGACGGGGCCATCGACCGGTGCACCGTGTCCCCGAGGTCGTCGGCCAGGACGCCCTGGGGCGTGCCGGTCGTGGCAGCCGGGACCGACGAGGACCAGGAGGGCCGGGGCGGGGCGGCGGGAGCCGGCGCCGCGAGCCCGCCCGCAGCCGTCGCCGGGCCGCGCGGGTCGACCGAGACGACCTCGCGCAGGCGGGTGCCGACCTCGTCGTCGTCCGGCCCGGACGCGCTCCCGTCGTCGTCGAGCACCTGACCGCGGTCGTCCAGGAGGTCGATCGGCGTGACGGCGAACGAGAGGTCCGTCTGCACGGCCTGGAGCGCGCGCGCGAACGCGAGCGCCGTCGGGTACCGCGCCTCCGGGTTCTTCGCCATCGCCGTGGCGAGCACCCGCTCCAGCGAGGCCGGCACGTCGTTCCGGCCGGTGGGCTGCAGCGGCGACGACTCGATCCGCGACACGAGGTCCGCGCTGGAGTTCGACCCACCCGGCACCTCGAACGGCGTCCGCGACGCGAGCAGCGAGTAGGTCGTGGCGGCCAGGCCCCAGACGTCGGTCGCGACGGAGGTGCGCGGTGGCTCCGCGAACGACTCGGGCGGCGACCACGGGATCGACATGCCCTCCGCGAGCCCGGCGTCGTCCAGCGTGGACGAGATGCCGAAGTCGGTCAGGGCGGGGTGCCCGTACTCGGTGACCAGGATGTTGGCGGGCTTGATGTCCCGGTGCAGGATGCCCGCGCGGTGGGACGTCTCGACCGCGCCGGCGACCTGCACGGCGATGCGCAGCACGTCCGGCACGCTGAGCCGCTCGGCGCGGTACCGCGCGCCCAGGTTGGGCCGGGAGCAGAACTCCATCGCGAGGTACGGGCGGCCGTCCGCGGCGACGTCCGCCTCGTACATCGTGACGATGGACGGGTGGGTGGACAGGGTGGCCATGAGGTCGGCCTCGGCCTCGAAGGCCTCCCGCTGCCCCTCGTTCGTCCACTCGTGCAGCAGCACCTTGACCGCGACGCGCCGACGCGGGCGCCGCTGCTGGTAGAGGAAGACGTCCGAGAAGCCGCCCGAGCCGATGAGGGAGACGTACTCGTACCCCTCGATCTCGGGCGGCGGTGACGGCGGGCGCTTGCGGCTCACTCAGAGGATCCCTTCGAAGGTCAGCGTCACGCCGTCGCCCAGGTCGACGACGTCCCGCGAGACGACGAGCACAGGCTCTCCCGGGTGCAGGCGCAGCGGCGGCTGCCCCGACCGCAGCAGGGTGGTGCCGTTGGTCGTGCTCATGTCGCTGACGAGCACGTGCCAGCCCTCCAGCCGCACCTCGACGTGGGACCGGGAGATGTCCTGCTGCGGGCTCGGGACGGTCACCAGGCGGGGCAGGTCGTCCCCGGTCGCCCGGGGCGAGCGCGGGCGGCGCCCGACGACGACGGGTCGGTCCAGCGTGACGCGCGGCCCGCCCGAGACGCTCATCACGCCGAGCGCCGGCCGGGGCACCTGCCGCGCCTCCCCCACGAGCGACTGCCCGCACGTCGCGCAGTCGTCCCGCTGCGGGGGGTTGGGGTGCCCGGCCGTGCACGAGCGCGCCAGGATCATCGGCCGCCCCGGCTGCGGGGCAGCCGCGAACGACGGGCCGGGCGGAAGCGTGACCGGGACGTCCGGGACCGGCGCGGCCGCCGCCGGGGTGCTCGCTGCGGCACGCAGGTCTGCGATCGCGGACGACAGCACGGTGCTGCCGTCGATCTCGTCGGCTCCCGCGGCCGGCGCGCCCGTGAACCCTGTCGCGGACGGGGGGGACCCTGCCGCGGCGGGGACGGACGGTACCGGACCGGAGGGAGCGGTGAAGGCGGGAGCCAGCGTCTCGGGCGAGGGCCCGGCGTCGTCCTCCCCCGGCGGTGCTGCCGGCGCCTCGACCGGTGGCGGCCCGGCCCCCGGCGCACCCGCCGCGGAGGCGTCGGCGTCGCCGGCCTGGACCGCCTCTCCCGCCGGGGAGGCGTCCGCGGAGGGCGTGCCGTCGTCCTCCGCGTCGTCCTCCGCGTCGTCCTCCGCGTCGTCCTCGCCCTGCGGCCGCACGGCCGCGGCCTCCACCGCGCGGTGGACCGTCGACCCCCAGAGGTGGTCGTAGCCCGTGCTCTCCTCGACCGGGGGCTCGCCCGCGCCGGCAGCACCGCCGGCGGTCGCGCCCCCGTCGTCGGCGCGGTCCCCGGCGAGGTCGTCGGCACGGACCTCTGCACCGGTTGGGCCGGGGGCCGGCTCCGCGGCCGCGGGGCGCGGGACGTCGTCGGACGTCACGGTCAGGCCGGGCACCATGGTGGCCTCGGGGGCGATGGTCGCCTCGGGCGCGACCGGCGCGGCGAGCGCTGGGGCGGCCACGACCGGCGTCGGCGCGCCGGCCGGCTCGGGACCCGAGTCCTCCCACGGCTCGCGGACGGGCTCTGACCGGCGGACCGCGACCGCGGGCAGCGGCTCCCCGGTGAGCCGGGTGCCGACGGAGCGCACGAGGACCACGCCCGCGTCGAGCGGCAGGGCACGCGCGTCGACGAGGTCCTCGGGCTCGGTGACTCCGACCTGCACGGCGAGGTCGACCACCTCGTCGAAGGTCCGTTCCGCCCAGGTCGTGACGCCCTCGCCGGACACGTGGTCCCGGCCGTCAGCCCGCGCGACCGTCACGGACGTGGCGCCACGGCTCGCGACCTGCACGCGCCGCCCGTCGGCGACCGCGATCGCGAACGGGGGCAGGGACGCCAGGCTCGAGCCGAAGGACCCCGTGAGCACCTCGAGGACCGGCACGACGCCGGGCCGCTCGCCGAGGGTGGTCCACAGCTCGTCCACGAGCTCGGGGGTCACCTTCTCCGGCAGCACGACCACGGCCCCGCCGCGCACCACGGCGTACGCCGGGCCGATCACGTAGCGCACCGTCACGTCAGCGCCCCCTCCCACGGCGACCGCCGGGGCACCGTGTCCTCGTCGTCCTCCTGGCCGGCGCGCCCGTCCCCCCGGGGCGCCGTGCGCTCCAGGGCGTCGGTCAGCCCTGTGGCGTCCACCACGATGACCGTGATGTTATCCCGGCCTCCCGCGGCCAGGGCCTCGCCGACCAGCCGCTCGGCGGCCACCTGGGGATCGGCCTCGACGAGCAGCACCTCGGCCACCCGACGGTCGGTCAGCTCGGCCGTCAGACCGTCCGAGCACACGAGCATCCGGTCGCCCGCGTGCACGGGCAGGAACCAGAAGTCGGGCTCCGGGTCGTCCGGGGCCCCCAGCGCGCGCGTCACGACGTGCCGGCGGGGGTGCGTGAGTGCCTGGTGCGCGGTGATCCGCCCGGCGTCGACCAGCTCCTGGACCTCCGAGTGGTCCACGCTCACCTGCTCGAGCACGCCGTCCGCCGACCGGTAGGTGCGAGAGTCGCCCACGTTGACCACGAGCCAGTACGGCTCACCGCCCTGGTCGGTGAGGACGACACCCGAGAGCGTCGTGCCGGCACCCCGGCCGGGTGCGGTCTCGATGGCGCGCACGGCGTCGTGCGCCGCGCGCACGCGGCAGCGCACCTCGTCGACCCCGACGACCTCCGAATCGCCCAGGGGCGAGAGCGCGGCCACCGCGGCCGCGCTCGCGACCTCCCCGGCGTCGTGCCCGCCCATCCCGTCGGCGACGAAGAAGACCGACCCGCGCGCGAGGTAGGAGTCCTCGTTGAGCCTGCGGCGGGCGCCCTGGTGCGTCGCCGCGCCCCAGAGCAGGCCGAGGCTCACGGGTGCCGTCATGCTCCGGCGTCCTGGCCGACCACGGTGAGGCGGCGCGCGCCGGCCTGCACGACCCATCCCGCGGCGACCGTCACCGGCCGCCCCACGACGAGCTCCTGCACCGCGCCGCCCGGCGCGATGACGGCACTGCCGTTGGTGCTGCCCAGGTCCATGACCTGCAGCCCCTGCGCGGTCGGCACGAGCTCGAGGTGGGTCTTCGACACCGAGCGGGTCGGGTCCTCGACGCGCAGCAACGTCGCGGGCGCGCCGCCGTCCTGCTGCGGCTGACGACCGACGAGCGTCCGCGTCGCGACGTGCACCCGGCGCTCGGGGTCGATCTCGACGACGATCCGCGGCGGCACGCTGCCGTCTCCCGGGCTGCGGCGGGAGGACACGCTGAACCGGGTGGCCTCCAGGTCCTCCAGGTCGTCCGGGAGCGGGGCGCCGGGCGCAGCCGGTGCGGGCGCCAGCGGCTCCGCGGCCGGGGCGGGCGGTGCCGGGTGCGGCGGCGTCGCCGGCGGGGCGCCCGGGGCGCGCGGGGGTGTCGCGGCGCGTGGCCG